>CAXXNX010000092.1:0-12188 GCA_963664285.2 Cyclobacteriaceae bacterium | reverse complement strand
CCTACAAACAGATCGAATCGTTGCTTCTCGAATCTCTTCTCCACCCTTATCGCTAGATCATCGCCTCTTTTTAAACCACTAGATTCAAAATATTCCTGGGCTTCCTGATCGTCCGGCCAGGCACTTTTCAGAAACGCATTTTTATTACGTCCGAAAGGATGTTGATAACCAATTGAGAATTGCCAGTCCCGTCGATTAGCTGTTAACCCAAGCAACAGATCATTAGTTCCTAAAGATGTCTGGAAAGGCATGGGCAGTGGTCTTCCATTCTTAGTGCGATTGGCATTATTTGTCTTTAAACGTGTACCCAGTGTTAGCAATAGGCTTTGATCCTGGGATGAATGAAGCTGTTGTGACACACTTATCGAAATATCGCCTATACCACTAGTCGTAGCCAAATCTCCAGTAACCACAGTATATGGTAGTTTCATATCTACCATGGTACCCTGACGTAAAAAGACCTTGCCACCCACAATAAATGAGTTAATTATGGTCTTCCGTTCACCTCTTTCAAAATGTTCACCCATTCCTATATTGTGGGCAAATGAAATTATTGATGTTTTGCTGATTCGATTTTGTAAAGATTCAAGTCCTCCTATGGAGCACAGGCCGGCATCGCTACAGCCCTGTCCAAATACTCTGGTAGAAATGAAAAAGATAATACCTAACCTCCAACTCTTCATAGATTAATAAGGATTTTCTGTGCATAAAAGTTCTGAATTAACTCAATTTGATGTTTTTTATTAGCAACTTCAATTCATAGAAATGAAAATCCAATTTATCGGTAGTGGAGATGCCTTCGGCAGTGATGGCAAATTCAATACTTGCTTTTATGTAAGTTCAGACTCAAATCATTTTCTCATAGATTGTGGCGCTTCATCTCTATTGGCCTTGAAAAAGGCTCAAATCAATCCAAACATCGTAAGTACCATCTTTATCTCGCACTTTCATGGTGACCACTTCGGCGGAATACCATTCTTTATCCTTGATGCACAACTTGTTCAAAAAAGGAGAGATCCAATTACTATCGTTGGGCCGATTGGACTGAAGGAGCGTGTTATCGAAGTGATGGAAGCGCTATTCAAAGGATCATCTTCCGTTTCATACGATTTTGATATTAACTATGAAGAAGTTCCAGATATGGAAATTAAAAAGATAAATAGCATCGACGTGGCGTATTTTCCCGTTATTCATTCACCGGAAAGCAATCCACATGGGTTGAGAGTCAGTATGAATGGTAAGGTATTGGCTTATTCAGGTGATACGGAGTGGACAGAAACCCTTATTCCTCTTGCAGAGGATGCAGACTTATTTATTGTCGAGTGTTACAACTACAAAGGTGAGCTCAAGTTTCATATGAACTATGAATTGCTTCTAAGAAACTTATACAGACTAACAGCCAAAAGAATCATGCTCACTCACTTGGGAAATGATATGATTGAGCGCCAGAATGAATTAGAATTAGAAGTCTGTCAAGATGGTGAGACCCTTACAATATAATATTAAAATGACTCGTCCTTGAGGTCAAATTCTTCAACTTCAGAATCCAGTAATCCTCCTTTGGTGCATTTAATTATCCTTGCCGGATACTTATCAATGAAATTGTAATTGTGCGTGGCCATTAGTATGGCTGTACCGCTATTATTGATTTCCAGAAATAGCTTAAATATCCCATCGGAAACCTCCGGATCAAGATTGCCGGTTGGTTCATCAGCAACCAGTATCTGTGGTTCATTGATGAGCGCTCTTGCAATTACTACTCGTTGTTGTTCTCCTCCTGACAATTGATGTGGCATTTTATTAGAAACTATTCCTAAACCTACCCTCATCAGCACCTCAGCTAACCTGTTTTTCATTTTCGGCCGGTCCCTCCAACCAGTCGCTTTCATTACAAAATTTAAGTTATCGGCGACCGAACGGTCCGGAAAAAGTTGAAAGTCCTGGAATATTATGCCAATTTTCCGTCTTAAGAAAGGAATTTCCTTACGCTTGATTCCCCTTATCTGGTATCCGGAAACGGTAATATCACCTAATCTGAGGGGTAAATCGGCATAAAGCGTCTTCAATAAAGAGGTCTTACCGCTGCCTGTTCTGCCAATTATATAAACAAACTCACCTTTGCTAATCTGACAGTTTATTTCATGAAGTACAGTGTCATTTTCCTGAAAAATTGAAGCATTGTGAATATTTACAACCGGATCAGTTGAGAATGACATCAGCTAAAGCTCTAGTTTTTTCAATTTACCAAAAGGCAATTCTTCCATTAAAGTTTTCATTTGTTCTTCTTTTCCCTCGAGACCGTATTTCTCCATTTTGACTAATGGACGATCAACTCTGAAATAAGCGATCAAAACGAAATTATCGTCGCGTAATTGGATGTAATCGGGAATCTTAGCTTTTCCTTTAACTTTAATTATGTACATCTATACAGTTAAAAATTTACCCGTTACCCTTCTTATAATCCGCTATAAACTTTTCAAGCCCACTATCCGTCAACGGATGTTTTAGCAAGCCGGTTATTACACTTAAAGGGCAAGTTGCCACATCAGCGCCTAATTCAGCACATTGAATTAAATGCATATTATGTCTTATTGAGGCAGCCAAAACTTCAGCTTCAAAACCGTAGTTATCAAAAATGTGCACTAACTGACCAATTAATTGAAGACCATCTGTGGAAATATCATCTAACCGACCTAGGAAGGGCGAAATGTAACTAGCTCCAGCCTTAGCAGCAAGCATTGCCTGTCCCGCGTTAAATATTAGGGTGCAGTTAATTCTAATACCTTCACTACTTAAAGTTTTAATAGCTTTGACACCATCTCGGATCATTGGAACTTTAACAACTATCTTATCATCAATTTTGGCCAGTTCTCTCCCTTCCTTTAAAATAGTCTCATAGTCCGTTGCGATCACCTCGGCACTGACATTATTATCCACCAGGTCACAAATAGCTTTATAATGTGCACAAATATTGTCATAACCGGTAATGCCTTCTTTTGCCATTAACGATGGATTAGTGGTGACACCATCTAAGACGCCCAGGTCGTAGGCTTCTTTAATTTCCGATAAACTTGCTGTATCTATAAAAAATTGCATATCAAAAGTTGATTAAGTATGAAAATGGAATGCTCAAAAATAAGAATTTGAAAAGTAATTTGAGAGCCCTCATCCTGAAATAAAAAAATGGCAAATCAAGTATCGCACCGCTACAACCACCTACCCTTGCTACCTTCCGGTCCTGGGGGATTCAATGGGAGCTGGTCGTACTGATTTGCCGGTGCAAAGTTATATAGTCAGTCATAATTAATTTAGGGTTTGAACAAATTAGAGTCTTATTTCTAAAAACGCCCTATTTCTTGGCAAGAAATCACAAACTACAAAAAATCAAATACCAGATAAATCCAAAAATCCAATATCAAAATTCCAAATTGAGTGTTTGTGATATGAATCTTTCATATTGTTAGATTTGAAATTTGTCTCTTATGATTTGTTTTTCCAGTTTATCTGGGTTAGGGTGCCTGACTGTTTGAATGTTCCAAAAGTTAGATTATTAGGCTAAGTTCTAAATAACACAGCAATTATTATTATCTTCGCTATATGATATCAAGTCAAGAGATCAAAAATTTATTTGCACAATTGCCGATAAGTTCCCAAACCGAATTGTTGGATGAGTTGCTCCAGGAGCAGGAATTACAAGGCAAAGTATTGATTGCCGCTCAACAACAAATAGCAGAGAAAAGAAAGAAGAAACCCTGTCCAAATTGCACAAGCGAGAAGGTATATAAGAGGGGCAGACAAAAAGGTGTGCAGATGTATCAGTGCAATGAATGTAAAAGATGGTACAGTGGAAACAACAGGGACACCTTTGTATGACATCAAGCTTAAATCAAAATGGCAATCTTATCTGCGCTGCATGGAGCAGGGCATGCCGATAAAAAAGATAGCAAAACAAATCGGAATAAGCATCCAGACAAGCTTCGACTGGCGGCATAAGATATTGAGTTCACTAAATGAGTTTGTTCCCGAACAGTTATCCTCGGAAGTAGAATGTGATGAATTGGAACTGGCACTTAACAACAAGGGCAGTCGAAATTTAGATAGGGCAGCAAGAAAGAGGGGAAACGATTTCATACGGAATATGGGAAAGGAAGAGGTCACAGTTGTCCAGGTAGTAACAGCGGTTGAACGCAAGGGGGAGAAGTACCTTAAAGCTGTTGCATCAAAACGGCTGAGCAAAGAAGAAATTTCAAAGGCATTGGATGGGAAGTTGGCCTACGGTGCAACCTTGATTACAGATAAGCACCCTTCTTATAAGGCTTTTGCCAAAGACAACCCCTCCATAAAGCACAAAGCGCTATTGGCCAAAGATCATGTGGATAGAGATGATAAAACAATCCATCTGCAAAAAGTAAACAATGTTCACACTCAACTTAGGACATTCTTACGCCCATTCAATGGTGTCAGTTCCAAATATTTGCAAAACTACCTGAATTGGTATGCTTATGCTGACCGAATAAGAGAGAGTAAAACAACTTTGAAACAATGGTTTCTGACTATGCTATTAACGGATCAAGCCTATCATCTGTATGAGCTACTTAAACAAAATACTGTTATAATTAGAACTTAGCTGATTATTATAATAAAATGGGAGAGGTAATTTACCCCTCCATTGGGGAAACATTTTAGCCAAAACTACTTTTTTCGTACTTTTCAAAGTCTTTTGACTCTGTATATAAAGCTGTTGATGGGAAAGCTATTAAAGATCAATTGGATTAGGATCAACCGGTACATTTCGCTATTTATCATACTTCTATTTTTAAACACTATTGTCTCCAAAGGCCAGGGGACACATACAATTACCGGTGTCGTTTCTGATGAAAGTAATAGCCCCCTACCCGGTGTAAGCATAATTATAGAAAATACTACCACCGGAACCGTAACTGATCTTGATGGGAAATTCACTTTGGAAGCAGAAAGTGGACAAGTACTTATCTTCAACATGGTGGGTCTCGAGAGCGAGAAACGAACGGTTAATGGCTCTGGCGTCATAGACATTGTTCTTAAGGAATCAACTGAGCTCCTAGATGAGGTAATTGTCACAGGGTTCCAGGAGTTGGACAGGAGACTTTTTACCGGTTCATCCCAAAATGTAAAAATGTCAGAAGTTATGCTGACTGGTCTCACTGATGCCAGTAGAGCACTGGAAGGTCGGGTAGCCGGTGTGACTGTAGACAATGTATCCGGAACATTTGGCACCTCACCTAAAATCAGAATTAGGGGAAATGCTTCCATTAATGGTAATAATCAACCACTTTTTGTAGTAGATGGTGTTATTCTGGAAGACATTGCCAATTTCAATCCTGACGACTTAATATCAGGAGATGCCAGTACACTGATAAGCTCTTCAATAGCTAACATCAATCCCAACGATATTGAGTCCTTTCAGATATTGAAGGACGCATCCGCAACTGCGATATATGGTGCCAGGGCTGCAAATGGAGTTATCGTAATTACTACTAAGAGAGGGAAGAGTGGGAAACTGAGTGTTAATTATACCTCTAACTTTTCGGGTAAACTACGACCCACCTACAATCAGTTCGACCTATTGAATTCAGCCGAAGAGATGTCCATTTATCGGGAATTAGTTGAAAAGGGCCTTCTAGATATAAGCACCTCGGTTAGAGCCCAGAATTTTGGTGCAATGGGTAAGATGTTCGATCTTATAAATAATAAGGAGATCAATTGGGGACCCGGAGGTTCACTTAATGAGGAGTTCCTCAACCAATACGAAAATGCAAACACCGATTGGTTTGACGTTCTTTTCAGGAATTTTGGTTTGCAACAACAACATTCGCTAAGTTTTTCAGCGGGCAACGAAAAGTCAAATAATTACTATTCAATAAGTTACCTCAATGATCAGGGTCAAACGATAGCTGATAAAGTTCAAAGATTTACCGGTACGGCCCGTAATACCTACTTTCTGTCCGACAAGTTTACTTTTGGTTTAAAACTTACCGGTAGTTATAGAGACCAGAAAGTCCCGGGAACCAGGAGTCGGGAATTCGATCCAATTACGGGCAGATTCAGTCGGAATTTTGATATAAACCCATTTAGTTATGCACTTAACACCGCCCGTTCGATAAGACCATATGATGAAAATGGTGAATTAGAGTTTTTCAGGAGAAATTATGCTCCCTTCAATATTTTAGAAGAATTAGATCAGAATTTCATTGATATTCAAGTTGTAGACGTCTCCGCCCAGACAGATTTCGAAGTAAGTCCCCTACCCAATCTAAAAGTTAAGGGGGTAATTCAGGGTCGATATGCAAACACTGAACGGGATCATACGGTCCACGAAAATTCCAATCAAGCAGAGGCATTCAGAGCCAACGACACGCAATTTATCCAGGACGCAAATAACCTGTTGTTTAGAGATCCGGATAACCCTGGCTTGAATCCTGAAGTCGTACTCCCTGAAGGAGGATTTAAATATATTGATCAAAGTGATCTTCTTAATTTATTCAATAGGGTGAGCATTGAGTGGTCTACCAATTTAAATCAGATTCACGACTTCAATATTTTAGCCGGCGAAGAAATTCGTTTCACCAACAGGTCTGAAACAAGTTCGTCAGGCCTTGGTGTTGTTTATGAAACCGGAGGTGTCGTAGTGACCGACCCGAATATCATCAAGTTCTTCAACTCACAAAATATTGACTACTTCACCATTGGCCGGGAGCGAGACAGGTTTTTTGGCGTATTTTTCAATGGTGGATATGCTTACGATTCACGATATGTAGTAAACTTCACTGCACGGTATGATGGATCAAACCAGCTAGGTGAAAGCAATTCAGCCCGCTTTTTACCCACATGGAATGTAAGTGGGGCATGGAATGTCTATAATGAATCTTTTTTTAAAGAAATTTCTGTTTTTAATCCATTGGATTACCTGAAAATCCGAGGGACTTACGGCATATCCGGAAATTTGCCACCTGAAGCCAGTGCACTCTTAAACCTGGAGGCTGATGTTACCATCCGGCCATCCGATGTCGAACCGGTTCTAAGTATCAAGGATCTTACAAACACCGAATTAACCTGGGAAAAATTGCGAGAGCTGAATTTCGGAATAGACTTCAGCCTCAAAAATGGTCGATTGAGCGGAACACTTGACTATTACAGGAGAAATTCTTTCGATCTTATCGGAACTGTCCAGACCAGCGCTATCGGTGGTCAGGGCTTAAAAACAGGGAATTTTGCGGATATGAAGGCTAATGGTTATGAAATTTCCCTTTCTTCCACTAATCTGAAGACCAATAATTTCACCTGGCGGACAAACTTCAATTTTGGATACACTCGTGATGAAATCACCAAACTTGATTTCGGACCAAGATTAACAGATGTGGTAAGCCAGGGGGGTGATGCGGTCATTGGTAGGCCACGAGCCAGTTTGTTCTCTACTCGTTCTGCAGGTTTGAATACCAGGGGTATACCCACCTTCCTTGGTGCAGGAGATGAAATAATTTTTCAACTAGATCTTCAGGATAGAGAGGACATAGAAGATCTACTTGTATTTGAAGGATCGACGGAACCAAGAGGGGCCGGGGGATTTACTAACACGTTTACCTACAAAAACATAACACTAACTGCTCTCTTGTCATTCAAGTATGATTACAAAATACGCCTGAATAGTAATATTTTCGGTTTTTATAATGACTTTGATGCACTTCCCGGCGAACTCAAAAATCGTTGGGTAGTGCCCGGAGACGAAGAACTCACTAACATTCCTGTTATACTAGACACACAGGCAACGGTCGGTAATAGCGAAGTATTTCAAGCTTATGCACTTTATAACTTAAGTGATCAGAGAGTGGCTGACGGGGACTACATCAGGTTAAAGTCAGTACGTCTATCGTACAAACTACCAACCTCATGGCTAGAACGTTTTGGAATTTCCAGTGCGAGTGTTTCAGCTGAAGGCCAGAACCTTGCATTGCTGTATTCAGATAGCGCTCTGAATGGTCAGGATCCGGAGTTCTTTTTGTCCGGAGGTGTGGCCCTCCCGCAACCAAAACTGATAACATTTTCATTGAACATAGGACTTTAAAGCAATGGAAAACAATAATAACTTTCAAACGCAACTAATCGTCAGGAATATCTTGTTAGCCAGTTTATTGTTTGGCACAGCTTGCAATGATTTTTTAGAAGAAGTACCGGATAATCGAGTGGCTTTGGATGATTTGGATAAAGCCGCTCAATTGTTGACAGCTGCTTATTCCGTATCCAGCCCGGCTTTTACCGATTGGATGACAGATGACGTTGGTTTTATCCGTGGCACAACGCTAAGGCCAGTACACACCCAAGCTTATGCATGGGAGGATTTTTTTGATGACCCCAACGAACAAGATTCTCCTACTTTTTTCTGGTTCGAAACCTACAATGCGATTGCCCATGCCAATGAAGTTCTGGCCGTCTTGGAGTCGCTCCCGGCAGTTACCGAAGAAGAGAAGGCGCTAAAAATATCTGTTGAGTCAGAAGCCTTATTAACAAGGGCTTATGGTCATTTTATGTTGGTTAATTTATTTTCTGAGCATTATGACCAGCGGTCAGCAGACAATGATTTAGGAGTTCCATACGTAGATACTCCGGAAACCGTATTTATTCAACAATACACACGTAATACAGTTCAGGAAGTGTATGACAGGGTGGAAGAAGATATGCTCCGGGGAATTGAGTTGGTAGATGATAATTTTTTCGCAAATTCCGGCAAGTTTCATTTCAACAACAATGCAGCAATGGCATTTGCATCGAGATTCTACCTATTCAAAGGTGAGTATGACGAGTGTATAGAGTTCAGTACAGAAATGCTCGGTCAAAATCCATCCTCATTTGTAAGAGATCTGACATCAGATGAATTTCAAATTGCCAGTTCATCGATTACAGGATACCCTCAACTCTATGCCTCACCTAATCTGCCCAGTAATTTGCTGTTGATGCGTAAAATTTCTCTTATTCAGCGAAACGATTTCGGCCATGGCCCTACCAGGACCACGTATAATGATTTGTTTGATGAAAATGTCTTTTTTGGAACAACCGACGAAAGAGAAAATCCTGCTTTCGTTAAAGGTGAAAACGGATTATTTCCAGTGAGACACGAAAGTCTCTTTGAACGTAGCAGCCTTAATTCCAATGTAGGATTACCATACCATATTGGAATTGCCTTTTGGGGAGAGGAAGTATTACTCAATAGAGCAGAATCTTATATTGAGGAAAGGAGATTAAATGATGCGATTGATGACTTGCAGGTCTTAATCGATAAACGTTATAGTGGAGGAGAGTCTTTGTTGACCATTGATGCACTTCGGACCTTTTTTGGTGTGGGCAATAATCCTTTCATTCAGGAATCTTCACTTTTAATGCGCTTTCTTCAACTTGAAAGACGTAAGGAATTTATTTCACAGGGTATGCGTTGGTACGATATAAAACGTTTTGAAATAGAGGTAGTACATGAATTAGTGGATGAAACAACTACAATAACTCTTCGTGAGAAAGATCCAAGAAAGGTGCTACAGATACCAAGTTCGGCTATTGTAGTGGGTGGATTGGAACCGAATCCGGGATAAAAACGATTTTGGCTATGAAAATATTTGGGATTAGAATGAGTTCAATACGTATTGCAGCATTTGGCCTGACAATTGGTCTATTTTCGTGTTATCCGGATGAAAACATTAACGTTCCGGTACAGCAGACTGAGGTTAATCTTGAATCGGAGATTGATCAGTTTATTGATGAGAATTTCACTCAAAAATATGGCATGGCGATTAGATATCGGTTCGTTGATCGATTTATCGCTCCCACTCAACGAGTAACCCCACCTCGATTGGAATCAGTAAGACCAATGTTAGATTTCATCGAGGATTTCTGGATTGAGCCATATATGGACATTGAGGGTGGTATAAAATTTTTTAAAGAACACGTTCCCGCGGAGATCGTTCTTCTGGGAGGCCTTATTTTCAATGGAGATGGTACCGTTACTTTGGGTACAGCGGATGCCGGCGCTCAAATAACGTTTACCAACGTTAATTCGGTTGATCCAAGTGATGAAGACTGGAGAACACTGCAGTTGCAGACCGTCTACCACGAATTTGCTCATATTATTCACCAACGTTATAAGCTGCCAGGTTCATTTGAGACAATCTCACCAATTGGTTACACAAGCTCTGGGTCTTGGTTCACTTTGAATGACGAAGAAGCCCTGGAACGAGGGTTCACCTCTCCTTACGGAACAAGCTCACCTAATGAAGATTTTGCTGAATTGGTCTCATTTTTCTTATTCGATCCTGACTTTGAATCTAATTTTATGGAGGATGAAACAGATTGCGATACTCAGGAATGTGAAAACCGGAATGAAGGCCGAGAAAGGATTCGGCAGAAGTTAACCGCAATTTCACAACATTATAAAAAAGTTGTAGACATAGACTTGAGTGAAGTAAGAGAGGCAATACAAACCCGATTGAAAGCCGTGCAATGAATAGAAATTTCTCTTTTTTAGTTTTGATTATGAGTTGGCTCATGTGGGGATGTGGCGATGATGAACCCAATCTGGCTCCTCCTTCTGAACGAGTTGCAGCTGCCAAGCAGGAGTTGCAAGATAAACTAGTTGCGCCGCCTAATGGATGGAAAGTTGAATATAAGCCAACCGATGATTCGGGCGTATTTTTTATTCTGCTTGATTTTGATGAAGACGGCACTGTCAATATTCAATCTGATATACCCGCCAATGACGGAGAATTTAGAAACCAAACTATTACCTATAGGATTGACAATTCACTTGGACTAGAATTGGTGTTCGAAACATTTGGTGTTTTTCATTATTTATTTGAATTAAACCAAAGCACTTTTGGTGCGGAATTCGAATTTATTTATACCGGCATGGAGGGAGATAACCTTCTTTTCAAAAGCAAAACTGATGTATCTGATGTCAGTACATTGATATTTGAACTGGCTGGTGCAAATGACGACGATCTTTTCGGTGTTGAGATCGCTCAAAACCTTGAAACCTTTTCAGAGATAGGTTTAAATGATGGCTCTACACGGCAACAATTGATCTTATCAGACAGAAACATTTCGATATTTTGGTCTTTGGATCTTGAAAAGAGAAATATCAATATAGAGTTTGCAGGAATAGGAAAAACTGCAGATGAAATCATAACCAATCAAATTGTACTTATAGACCACAGTACAAGTTACTCATTCGAAGGAGATGCATTGGTACTGGCAGAAGATGTGAGTTTTATCCTAAATGGGTTCAGTAATGACATTGCGGCAATAACATTGGGGCAATTTGAATCTACTGGTCCAAGTCTTTGTAATACAGGTCCTAGTAACAATCCAATATTCACCGGTCAAAGCCCCGGTCTTGGTAACATCACCATCCAAAATACGGTACTAAGCAGCAGTGGTTTAGGATTCACGCCTGATGTATATACAGTAGACTCATTTTTCATTTTCGATGAGGAGGGTAATTCATTGGCTGATGATGAAGAAGGAACTGGAATTATCATTGAAAACTTTCCTGGTGTAAGTGGGTTTGCATTTTTGTACGGAGTGGAATTGAATGATCCTGCTATTCCAATATATTCACTGGGATTCATAATGAACAATGGCGACCTATATTTTAGAGAGTTCTTACCTTCAGTCACAGATATTAACAGAGTTTCAATCAATTTACTAGATAAATATTTCTATCGAACGGTACCGGAAGGTTCTCCAATTCCTGATGGAACAGAAGAGGCATTGCGAATAATCACGGATTTAATGTTTGTAGGTAGTGAAATCTATGCCTATGATTTTCCCGCAAATGGATTAGAAATTTTAGATTATTCAATCCCTGCAATGAATTCCAATTCTTTTTGGTCAAATAGAAAGGTAATAATTGGAATAAAAAAACCGGGAAGACCCGGTTTTTTTATTAGTTGTTCTTAAATGCTTTTTCTAAGTCTTCGATCAATTTCTTAGAAACCAATCGAGGTTTTTCATTCTTGTACACTTTCAAAGCACCTAGTGCTTTAGATCCAATTTCGTACAGGCCAACCGGGTTCTTATCGTAGTTGTAGCTTCCTACAACCCAAGATAACTCGGCTTGAATGTTCTCTTCAATTCCTAATTTTTCTAATTTAGACTTTGCTTCAATG
>CAXXNX010000091.1:0-14806 GCA_963664285.2 Cyclobacteriaceae bacterium | reverse complement strand
CCTTTTATGTGTTTTCACATCTCACAGGAGCAGCATTGTCGATTATCAAATAGCTAACAAAAATAAAATGAAAATCTTTAAAACGCTTTTCCTGCTATAATTGGGAATTTGCGATACTTGGTTGAGGTCACAAAATGTTTTCCTCAAATTGCTGCTTCTATTTTCCATTACCACCCTTATATAGGTCATTGAAATAATAGATCTTTTGTAAAATTCAGATAAAACTCTGCTTTTCAGCCAATTTCATTAAGTAATGTAAAAAACGGCTTTCATAAATGGCCTCTAAGCCACGATCTCTAGCCAGGCAATAGATAAGTCTATTGAAAAATTGGGGAGAGACCCTTTTTACAATAATTCCTGGGCTTATTTAACTCCCCTACCCTTACCTGAATCTGACTGTTGTACAAAACGACGATTTGTTTTCTTTTACTCAATGGGTTACGTCATGTTTCATCAGTGTCGGTTTGGTTGTAACAATTCACGAGACGTTTTCTGAGACTAGATACAGTCTTAAGTATCGAGTGTTTCGATGTGGTGCTTAAGGTAATCCAAACTTTATCGATTTTGCTCCAAGCAATCCGGCGTCACCATTTATTGACTTGGTTTTGTGATGCTTTACGTTTTGAAATGCAGTCATTTGCTCGCAGAAATATCCTGAGTTATAGTAGAAAAATAGCTAACATATAAGCTATATAAAGATTATATTCGTGTATATAGCTAAAATATTGTTCATAATGGGAAAATACAGTATAAATAAGTTACCGGCGGAAATCTTAACAGATACTGCTTCAAGGCACCGCACTTTGAGAAAGAAAGAGAAATTATCTCAAGCTGAATTAGCGGAACGTTCGGGAGTTTCATTGGGTAGTATAAAGCGATTTGAAAGCACCGGGCAAATCTCATTGGAGTCTTTTTTGAAATTATTAGCTATACTGGACAGGTTAGAGAAATTTGATACGATTTTGCAGCCCGGGGATAATAAGGATAGTGTGGAGCATCTATTCAGTGGTAAAACAAGAAGATAATGACGGGAGTGGAAAAGTTAACAGTATCAATTAGCCTGGGTGGACAGGAGATTGACCTGGGAGAACTGGTCAGTGCGGAAAGGAAGATCTATTTCAAATATTACCCGGATTTTATTGACCGTGGCATTCAGATATCCCCTATCAGGATGCGATTATCTGATAAGGTGCTATCAGCAGATCCTAATCCTTTTAATGGATTGTTTGGGGTATTTAACGATTCTTTACCCGATGGATGGGGACAGCTATTGTTAGATAGAACATTCGCTTCCAGGGGTATTTCGCTCAACCAGACAACTCCCCTGGATAGGTTAGCTTATGTTGGTTTTCAAGGTATGGGGGCCTTGATTTATCGTCCGGAGATGAGTTCGGAGTACGACAGTAAAAACAAACTCGAATTAGATCATATTGCCAGCCAAATGAAACATGTCCGAGAAGGAACAAGTTCTGATGTGATAGAAGAGCTTTTTCATCTTGGAGGATCATCCGGAGGAGCCAGACCAAAAATTTTTGTGGGCTATAATCCAGATACTGATCATCTTATTCATGGATCGGAAGAGTTGCCGGATGGCTATGAGCATTGGATCATAAAGTTTCCTTCTTCTTCAGATCCAATTGATATAGCCCATATCGAGTATTCCTATTATTTAATGGCTTTAGATGCCGGTATTGAGATGAGTCAGTGTCAGCTTTTCACCGGTAGTTCTGGTAAGCAATATTTTGGAACCAGGCGTTTTGATCGTGTTGATGGTCAGCGATTGCATATGCATTCGGCCAGTGGATTGATGCGTGATAACTTCAGGTTAAGCACTATGGATTATGGTCATTTGATGGATTGTGCTTTTAAGCTTGAAAATCACGTGAGAGCTTATGAAAAGATCTTAAGGCTTGCAGCTTATAATGTCTTTGGGCATAATAGGGATGATCACAGCAAAAACTTTTCATTTTTAATGGATCACCCTGGGTAAATGGCAGCTGGCTCCGGCATATGATTTGACTTTTTCCTCCTTTCATGGGATGCACAGCACAATGGTTGCTGGAGAAAGTCAAGCGCCGGGCAAAAAGCACCTGTTGGAGTTGGCTAAAGAGTTTAGTATAAAAAATCCTAATCAGATTATTGAGAGCGTTCAGGATGTCGTTTTGGGATGGGCTAAATATGTCAGTGAATGTGGTGTAGGAAAAGAGTCTGCCAATCTAATTAATAAAACCATTAGCCAAATAAAGATTAAACCCGCATTATTCATAGGCCACCAATTTTGGGATTAATAATGGGTTGCTAACTATTTTTGATTGGAGTGTATGTATTAATTTGAAGATCAACCAGGTTTCTGGATTTCAAAGGACATTAGAGCGTTTTTTTGTTAGAATTTTTCAATTTTCAGTCAAAGCTCTATTGTGTTCTTATGGAAGAACATTTTTTTGATTAAACCAAACTGTTTAACTGATCGGTCAGTTCACCGTAAGCAAATCGCCCAGCAGGTATTGATATCTAAAGGCTCTTGAGAATTGTATTGTCAATGATCTTTTCCTTTCTTTCAGGCACGCCCCAACCTTCATCAGGTAAAGCCGGATATTGTCCACTTGCCATCGTTTAGCAAAGTGGTGTTTTGTTTTGGCAATTAATAATTTAATCTGCCGGAACATTTCATAACAGAGGGTAGCGATGATTAAACGCATGAAATTGGCCAGTAGCGATGACAGGAAAGCCGGTCGGAATAAGTCATGTTTTTGAGTTCCTTTATTCGATTTTCACTGGCATCACCTCGCTTGACATAAAAATCAAAGTAAATCTGTTGAGCGGTCATCGCTTCAAAGTTGCTCACAAAGTAACGGACATTCATTCCTTTTCCGGTAGACTCCACTTTGGCGTACAGCTTTTCAGAACGATCCCAGCTTTTGGCCTGGTAAGTAAACGGGCCAACAAACTCTTGATGTTTGATGATTTTTGAAGCATATTCCTTTTTTACTTCAATGATAGTCTGTTTGGTAAAAGTCTTTAAAACTTCATTACTACTAATACCTAAACAAAATTGAAGGTCAAACTGCTTAGCTATCCGATAAAAAGATGCTCCTGAAAAGCCACTATCCGCTCGAATAAGGATCTTTACTGAGGGCAGTTTTTTTCTGATTTTAATGACAATCCTTTTCAATAAGGCCACAAACCATTTGTTGGAGTGACAATTGCCCGGACGTAGTACTGGTAAAATGACCTGACCGGTGTTCCCGTCCTTAAAGAACAACTCATGGTACATAGTCTGTCCATAATAGCCATTATACAAACTGAGTTGTTGGGATCCATGAGTAGGGTCATCGGTACCATCTACATCAATGATGATTTGACCAGTCTTCTCTTTCAACTCCTCTACATAACGGTCTACAAACCATTGACTCATCTGGTAGATCAGACTCCGATCGGCCTTGTTTTCAAATCGACTTAAAGTAGGCTGGGAACATAATCCGCTATCTAGTACTTTACGGATCACCGGATCCTCTCGGAGTTTTTGTTCGTCATTGCAATCCTGATAGCCCTGCATCATTAAAAACACCCGTTGGCGAAGCATTTCTTCATAAGTGTATTCGATAAAAAAGGGGTTTCGATAGTCAGGAATCAGTGCGGCGAAGCTTTTTAATAGACCAGTCTTTCTCTCTACTTTTTCACTTAACAATATCGCTCCGTCTGAGCTAATCGCTGATGCTGAAAAATCAAATTTAAAAGCTTGTTTTCCTCGATAAAATACGGTATCTTTTTCCTTATATTTAGGCATAAATTAATTGCTTATTTTGTTGTCTAACTATCTCAATATAAGCAATTTATGCCTGTTTTTTATTGTCTACTATGAATTTTTCGGGTTAAGTCTTTTACTCCTCGCATCAGCCATTGGTTTGGTCCAACCGGCAGTTGGCACAATATCGAAATCCATTTCCTTGGTGAGTGGAAACATCACATCTACATATTCAGGGAAACGTCTAACTCGTGGTTCAGCTATAGAGTCAGTGGTTTTGAACTCTGCTGCAGCCGCTTCAAACCGATCTGGTGGAATTTCTGTAAGCACTACATCTGGAGTGATGGCTTTGAAGATGGCTTCGAGTTGAGGAATTCCATAGCGTTTACTGGTAAGGTGCCCGCTGTGGATCATTCCCATTACCAATACTTTGTTTTTTATTGGTTGATCTTTGTTTTCTTGCGTTTGGGGCGAACAAGCAATGATGAGCAAAGCAATGAATGGAATGGTTAATATTCTCATAGAGTGAAAGTAATCACCATAGTCGAAACTCAACTATAGTTAGAGCTGAGAGCGCTGAAATCTTTGTTGAAGGTTCGTATGGATTAGAAAGAGGAGCTTAGTTCATTCATCATCTCCACCAAATACTGATTATTCAAATTTCCCAAAGTACCCTTTGAAGTATGGTTGATATTTTTCTTGGGTTTGAAATTTCCCTCCTCAATCATCTTACCCACTTCCAAATAGGCCTCACGGAATGATTTACCGCGTAAAACCAATTCATTGACCACTTCTACACTGAAGAGATAATCATAAATCGGATTGTCAAGGAGATCCTTTTTGATTTGGACTTCATTAAACATTACCTGGGTGATGGATAAGCAGGAGAGGAGCTCGCCGAATACCGGTAAGTAACTCTCCTTGATCAATTGCAGGTCCCGATGATAGCCCGAAGGCAAATTGCCCAGTATATGATCAATCTCATTAGGCTGCGCTTTGATCTTGTTGCACTTCGCTCTCACCAGTTCAAACACATCAGGGTTCTTCTTGTGAGGCATTATGCTGCTGCCTGTGGTTAAATGATCAGGGAAAGTGAGGAAGCCAAAGTTTTGACTCATGTACAAACAAACGTCCATGGAGAGTCTTGAGAGGGTAGAAGCAATGGAACTCAAAGCCTGGCTGACCACTTTCTCGGTTTTGCCACGGGTCATCAGTGCATAGACCACATTGTTGTTCATGGAATCAAAGCCCAATAACTCGGTTGTCATCTCACGATCTAAAGGAAATGAAGAGCCGTACCCTGCTGCAGACCCTAAGGGATTACGATTGACAATCTTGTAAGCCGCCTGTAATTGTGTAAGGTCATCAATCAGACTTTCAGCATAAGCCGCGAACCATAAGCCAAAAGAAGAGGGCATAGCTACCTGCATATGCGTGTATCCGGGTATCAATACCTCTTTATGTTCTTCACTTAATGAAATTAGTTGATCGAATAGAGATTTAACCTCTAAGACCACCTCTTTTATTTTGTCTCGGCTGAACAACTTGATATCCAGGATTACCTGGTCATTACGGGAGCGACCACTATGAATTTTCTTACCTACTTCACCTAACTTTTCAGTGAGTAAGAACTCTACCTGGGAATGTATATCCTCCACACCCTCATCGATAATTAATTTACCATCAATCGCTATTTGGTGGATGGCCTTGAGTTCAGGAATGAGCCGTTTCAGCTCTACACTAGTGAGCAGGTCGACCGTTTCGAGCATAGTCACATGTGCTATAGTGCCTTCTACGTCATAGGGTGCGAGGAGAAGATCCAAATCTGCATCCTTTCCTATAGTGAAAGCTTCAATTTGTTGGTCTATAGTTCCACCTTTTTGCCAGATTTTCATATCTCGATAATTATCGTCATTTCGAACAAAGTGAGAAATCTTCTCAATTAGGTGGGACTTCTCGTTGCACTCGAAGTGACGTTTGATTTTTATTGGGTCCCTTTAAATCATTTTACAATTCCTTCCCAAACTCCTCAACCAGCTTGATGTACTTTTCCAATCCATCCTTAATTTCGTCTGAATAAATAAATTCATCAGCAGTGTGAGACCGTTCAGACATCCCCGGACCAATTTTAACTGATGAAATACTCAATAAAGTCTGATCGGATGAAGTAGGTGAGCCGAACAATTCGCAGCCAATACTTTGCCCGGCCTTGACTAATGGATGATCCAAATCGATAAATGATGGCTTCATTCTAAATGAGCGAGCCTTCAGTTCAGCATTCAACTCGTTTTGCAGAATATCAAAAACTTCCTCGTTACTATAAACATCATTGGTGCGTACATCGATCACATATTGACAAGTTCCTGGTACCACGTTATGCTGACTTCCGGCATTGATAAGGGTTACTGTCATTTTTACCAGTCCCAGCCATTGGGAGGCTTTGTCGAATTTATAATTCCTAATCTTATGCAGATCATCCATTGCAAGATATATCGAATTGATCCCCGCATCTCTCGCCGCATGGCCTGATTTACCGGTCACTTTAGCATCAATCACCATAAGACCCTTTTCGGCTACGGCCATTTGCATACCCGTGGGCTCACCAACAATGGCACAATCAAGATTCCCCAATTCGTGAAGCAGCGCCTCAAAACCATTTTCTCCAGAGATTTCCTCTTCTGCTGTAGCTGCTAAAACTAAATTGAAATCTAAATCCGGCTGGGAATAATAATGGATGAATGTTCCAATCAGGGAGACAAGACACCCCCCGGCATCATTGCTTCCAAGCCCGAACAGTTTACCATCTTTTTCAATTGGACTAAAAGGATCTAATGTATAATTAGGGTTCGGTTTTACAGTATCATGATGAGAATTTAGAAGTAATGTGGGTTTGTTCCCAGCAAAGTGTTGATTTCTGGCCCAGACATTGTTACCTGAACGTTCCCAAGCGACTCCATTTTTACCGAGAAATTTTGAAATAAGTTCAGCAGTTTGTTCTTCTTCCCTACTGAAGGAGGAAGTCCTGATAAGATTTTTGAGAAGGTCTAATATTTGAGTTTCTATTTTCATTAAAGACTAATTCGAGTACAGTGATTAAAGTCTTTTTGAGTTAATGCCTGAACTTTATGAGAATAGCCAATGACCACTTCAGAGACACCCCTTTCCAGGGCATCGAAGGCGTTCGACAGTTTAGGTAGCATGCCTGTATGGATGGAACCCGACTCCTTCAATTCAGTATAAATCTGACTGTTTATTTTTGAAATAACCGATTCTGCATCTTCAACATCTTGTAGCACACCCGCTTTTTCAAAACAGTAGATTAGATGCGTGTCGAATTGATTTGCCATGGCTGATGCTATTTCAGATGCAATCGTATCTGCGTTGGTGTTGAGCATTTGGCTCTTCCCATCATAAGTTAATGGCGCTATGACGGGGAGGATATCATTGTTTAAAAATCGATGCAATGCACTATCGTTCACTTTATCAATATCACCCACCCAGCCGAAATCGATTCCATTTTTAATTGGTCTGCGATGAGCAAGTAACAGGTTGGCATCTGCTCCGGTTAGACCAAGTGCATCACATCCCAACGCATTTAGGTAAGCCACAATTTTCTTATTTACCAGCCCACCATAGACCATTGTTACCAGATCAATAGTCTCGTCATCAGTTATTCGCCGGCCCTCGTGGTAGTTAGGCTCAATGCCTAGTTTGTTCCCAATTTGAGTGGCAATTTTGCTTCCACCATGGACCAGGATCTTCTTCTCCTTGATTTGGGAAAAATCACTCAGAAATGAGTTCAGTTCTGATTCCTGATCAATGACGTTGCCGCCAATTTTTACTATGTAGAGCTTCTCTTTCATATTAATTTATCGTCATTGCGAGGAACCCCAAGGGGCGACGACGCAATCTGTATTAATAAGATTGCTTCATTTCATTCGCAATGACGTAACTATTTTTACTTACTCATTGCCATAATCATTCTCTTCAAAACTGCCTGCGCACTAAACTCCCGGTTAGCCGCTTGTTGAATGACCACAGACTGATCGTTATCCAGTACACCATCAGTGACCACTAGATTTCTTCTTACTGGCAGGCAATGCATAAATTTCGCATGATTGGTCAAATCCATTTTTGTCTCATCAATGGTCCATGACCGGTCATCACTTAGCATCTGTCCATAACTCAAGTATGAAGACCAGTTTTTTGCGTATATAAAGTCAGCTCCCTCAAAAGCTTTGTTCTGGTCGTTCTCAATTCTGGCACCTTGAACTATATCCTCTGAAAGTTCATACCCCTCCGGATGAGTTATTACAAATTCATAATCTGTTAGATTTACCCACTGAACAAATGAATTTGGTACTGATTGAGGCAGGGTCTTCACATGGGGGGCCCAGGTCAATACTACCTTTGGTTGCTCATTTTGTTTAAGCTCCTCAATGGTCATCAGGTCGGCGAGACTTTGCAGGGGATGAAGGACCGCTGACTCCAGGCTGATTACCGGTTGGCCTGAGTATTCGGCGAATGACTTCATCATTATATCTGAATAATCCTTCTCACGATTCTGTAAACCTGGAAAAGACCGAAGACCGATGATATCGCAGTATTGCCCAATCACCGCAGCCGCTTCTTTGACATGTTCTGATTTGTCTCCTTCCATGACAACACCTTCTCCAGTTTCAAGATGCCAACCTTCAGTACCAACATTCATTACCATCACCTCCATGCCCAGGTTTTGAGCAGCCTTTTGGGTACTTAAACGCGTACGCAGGCTGGGATTCATGAAGATCAACCCCAAAGTGAGCCCTTTACCTAAGTCGTTTTCAACCATTGGTTGTTTTTTAATATTTAATGCTTCTCTTACCAACCCTATAGGGTCGCTGACGTCGTCAACTGAGATAAACTGTTTCATTTTTGGATACCAATACTGCTTTTAATGAGTTAATGAAGGTGTCAATTTCATCCTGCCCAATTGACAAGGGTGGCAAAAGCCTTAAGGTGTTAGATTGAAAAGCATTGCCTGTAAATATTTTATGCTCGTTAAGCAATTCAATGCGCATTTCTTTGATTGGAAAATCGAACTCGATGCCAATCATCAATCCTTTTCCCCGGATCTCTTTGATTCCTTCAATCTCTTTGAGCTCATTTTTCAATGTCTCACCCATAATTGCAGCATTTTCTACGAGCCCTTCTTTCTCAATCACATCGAGGACGGCGATTCCGGCAGCGCAGCCTATGTGGTTACCTCCGAATGTAGTTCCAAGCAGATTCTTCGGTGGTTCAATATGAGGAGCTACAGCGACACCTCCAATAGGAAAACCATTGCCCATTCCCTTCGCCATACATATCAGATCGGGTTGAATGCTGGTAGATTGATGGGCAAAGAATCGACCGGATCGGCCATAGCCGGATTGAACTTCATCCAAGATCATGAGTGAACCATTATCCTGAGTTATATGAGCCAGTTCTTCCAGATAGGAAGGGTCGGCCTCGTAAATACCGGCTATTCCCTGGATACCCTCTACCAGCACGGCTGCAACTTGTTCATCCAGTACAACCCTGACGGCTTCAATATCATTAATAGGCACACGCTCGATGATACTCAGGTCATTCATAGCAGTATAATAATTAATGTTATCAGTAACTGCCACTGCCAAAGCAGTTCGCCCATGAAACCCTCTTTCCAAGCTGATGATCTTCTTTCTACCGGTTCTACCCGCAGCAATTTTGAGCGCTGCTTCGATGGCCTCGGCACCTGAATTGACCATGTATAATTGGTAGCCTGCAAGTCCTGATACTTCTCCCAGTCTTGCTGCTAATTGATTCTGAGGTGCATTGACCACCGAATTGGAGTAAAATGGCAACTCATTGAGTTGCTTTGTAATCATTTCAATGTAGTGCGGATGAGAGTGACCAATTGAGATCACACCATGACCACCGTAGAAATCCATGAATCGGGTGCCGTTTCTGTCATAGACATAAGCGCCTTTGCCTTTTACGGGCTCTACATCGAATAGGGGGTAAACGTCAAATCGTTTCATTGTAATGATTTTTTATACAAGTAATATTAGTCCCCTCTTGGGAGGGGATTTAGGGGTGGGTTTCCGTTCAACTGATGAATACTCAAACCCACCCCTGGCCCCTCCAAGGAGGGGAGTATTAATATCGGTTATTTCTTGATTAAGTCTCATAAGCTCTATTAAAAAGCAATTGATTTCAATTTCAATCCAGCCGTCTCATCAAATCCGAACATTAGGTTCATATTTTGAACAGCTTGACCGGATGCTCCTTTAATTAAATTATCTATTACACTGATAATCAATAATTTATCTTCAATCTTATCCATAAAGACTAATCCCTTGTTCGTTCCTGTCACCTGTTTTAAGTTGGGGTTATCAGGCGCCACGTATGTAAAGGGATGATCTTGATAAAATGTTTGGAATAGCTCTTTTGCCTGTTTCAAAGTCAGGTCCGAATTCATGTATATAGAGGCAAAAATGCCACGTGTAAAATCACCTCGAATAGGTACAAAATTGAGAGCGGGAATTGATCCTTCCTGTAATTCTTCAAGGGTTTGTCTGATCTCTCCCATGTGCTGGTGCTTGAATGGTTTATAAACTGAGAGGTTGTTATTTCGCCAACTGAAATGACTGGTTTCTGTCAATGATTGGCCTGCTCCGGTCGACCCTGTTATAGCCGTAACCTGGACACTTTCATTCAATTGGTTGCTCACCGCCAAAGGAATCAAACCCAATTGTATACAGGTGGCAAAACACCCGGGATTTGCCACATGATGTGAATTTTTGACCTGATCTCTGAAAGCTTCCGGTAATCCATAGGCAAAATCATTTCCATTTGACTTTAGTCGATAATCATCACTGAGGTCAATTATTTTGGGGTTCCCCGGGAGTATATTTGATTCCAGAAATGCTTTGGAAGCGCCATGACCGCGACACAGAAAAACCACCTCTACTTCATATAGTTGGTCGGTGAACTGTACATCAAGATCTCCCAGCAGATCTTGATGTATGGATGTGACTGGACTATTTGTTTGGCTTTCGCTTTGCACAAATGTAATCTCAACCTGAGGATGATTAACCAGGATGCGTAGCAATTCGCCGGCTGTGTAGCCAGCTCCGCCAATAATGCCAACCGATATTTTATTGTTTGAGCTCATGATGATTAACTTGGTAATAGATTTGATTTTGATTACCGAATATTTTAGAAAAACCCTTCACATCTTCACCGCTCCATCCTTTGTTCATTTCACCGTAGGCCCCGAATTTACTACTCATCAGGTCATGAGGTGATTCAATTCCTATTATGTGAAACCGATATGGATTCAATTCGATTTTGACTGTGCCGCTCACGTTTCTCTGACTATTCTGTAAGAAGCTTTCAATATCCCGCAGAGCAGGCTCAAGGAATTGGCCCTCGTGGACAAGGTTACCATACCACGATGCCAATTGTTCCTTAAGTTGCAATTGCCACTTCGACAGTACATGTTTTTCAAGCGCATGATGTGCCTTGATCAAAATGAGCGGTGCGGCAGCTTCGAATCCCACGCGACCCTTGATCCCAATGATGGTATCACCTACATGGATATCTCTACCAATGGCATGTTTGGCAGCGATGTTATTTAATTGTTGGATAAGCTCAACAGGGGTGCGTGAGGTGCCATTAAGAGCCATAGGTTCACCTTTTTCAAAAGTAATCTCAATTTCGGAGGCATCATTTTTTACCAGTTGTGATGGAAATGCTTCTTCGGGCAGATATTGATCAGATGTCAATGTTTCAGCCCCGCCAACCGAGGTGCCCCAAAGGCCCTGGTTAATGGAGTATTTTGCCTTTTCCCTATTCATTTCCACACCATGTTGATGTAAGAACTCTATCTCCTTCTCTCGGGAGATTTTTTGATCCCTGATCGGCGTCAGTATCTTAATACCCGGACAAATAGTTTGGAAGATCAGATCGAATCTTACCTGATCGTTTCCCGCTCCTGTGCTTCCATGAGCTACGTAATCGGCTCCAATCTTTTTGGCCTCTGATGCAATAGCCATAGCTTGAAAAACTCTTTCCGCACTTACTGAGAGGGGATAAGTGTTGTTTTTCAGGACGTTACCAAAAATCAGGTATTTAACACATTGATTGTAGAACTTTTCCTGGACATCCAGCGCTTTAAAAGAACTAACCCCAAGTGAGAAAGCTCTCTTCTCCACATTAACCAGTTCCTCTTCATCAAACCCACCAGTGTTTACCAGGACTGCATGCACCTCCAGGTTTTTGTCTTCAGCAAGGTATTTGACACAGAAGGAGGTATCCAGGCCACCGCTAAAGGCGAGTACGACTTTCTTGCTCATATCGAAAATAAGTTTAAAACCGAGACTTTCTTGCTTTTAGCGAAAACAGCTCTTTTGATCCGAACCATACGCTCATAGATCTTCGATTTTTTCAGAAAATTCCATTTACGAGTGCTGCGATTGTTTCGGTGATCATAAAGCATGCCGGTGCAAAGACAGTTTTTAAAGTCCTTGCCTTTGAGGATTTCATAGTTCACGCAGCTTTGGCACCCCTTCCAAAAGGCGTCATCGGTGGTCAATTCCGAGAAAGGTACTGGATAGTAGCCCAGATCGGAATTAATTTTCATTACAGCTAAGCTGGTAGTCAAGCCAAATATTTTTGATTGGGGAAACTTCTTTTTTGATAGTTTAAAAGCTTTTTCTTTGATCTTTTTGGCTAAACCTAAGTGGCGAAATTTGGGACTGACTATCAGACCTGAATTAGCCACGTACTTGCCATGCCCCCAGGTTTCTATATAGCAGAAACCACCGAAGGTTCCTTTTTTATCCAAGGCAATGATCGCTTTACCCTCTTGTATTTTGTTAGTAACATATTCCGGGCTACGTTTCGCAATACCAGTTCCACGTTGAGCTGCACTTTCTGTAATAGTGAGACAAATCAATTCTACATAATTAAGGTGTGACTGATTGGCCACTGTAATGCTAAAATTAGACATCGAATGTCGTTTAGTTCTTAAAACTTAATTTGAAATTTGGTTAGAAAACTTGGGGTATATGACTACCACGTAGGTAATCGGAGTATCAATCAGGCCAGAGGCCTGGCGGGGAACCTACCTGCTGCTGCCCTAAGGGCTGCAGATGCAATGGGTGCTATGTACGCAGATAGTTTCATTTTTTGAGAGTCCAAAGGAACACTAAATTTTCAATATTCTCAAAATTGTTTTTAGTAGTATGTAAGTTCAAGTAATAAGTGCAATTTTCCTTTGTAGCACTTGCTTTGCGTTTAGGTAATTAAATTTTCTAACAGGGCGTTCATTGATTTTGTTTTCAACAACTTTGATTTGCTCCTCTGTAACAAATCTAATATCTGTTTTCTTAGGATAAAACCTTCTAATTACCCCAATCCTATTTTCAACTGTCCCTTTATCCTGACTAGTATAGGGACGAGTGAAATAGGCATCCACATCAAGGGATTGAGCAATCAACTCATGTTTAGAAAATGCCATATTATTATCAAAAGTGAGTGTTTGCGCCTTCGTTTCCAGTTTGTGTTTATCCTGAGAGAGTTCCTCCACAATAGCTTCGGCCATTTGATCGGCATTTTTACTGTGCATCTTTCTGATTCTGGTAAAAAGACTTGCTCGGTCTGTCATCACCAACAAAGAGCCTTTGTGGTTTTACCCATCATTAAATCGACTTCTATATCTCCCAATCGTTCCCTTTTGTTAATGATCTGGGGTCGCTGTTCAATTGATACCCTATTCGGGATAATACCTCTACGATCTTTTCTGTTTCCTCGTTTGCGCCTTCGTTTGCCATGTTTTAGATATGTGTATAGTTGTTTGTATTCTTGGTTCTCCTGGTGGTTGGTGTGCTTACATTCCCATATCCATTGGTAAATCCATTCATGGCTAAGTGGACATTCTCTCGTTTTCTTTCCCTGATGGCTGATCAATTCAGGACTCCATCTATCTTCTTGGAGCCGGTTAACTATCCAGTCTTTCATGGGTTTGGTGAAAATCACTCTTTTTGGCTTTTCTTGATGACGAAGATTGGTCCTCCTTTGTGCATTTGCTGTTCGATAGACACCAGCTCCCTACCTCTTGAACCCACAATTTCGCTTAAGCTCACGTGAGATCGTAGACGGGTGAAAATGAACGATACAGGCAATCTCCTTTTGAGTAGCTCCTGTTTTCAATAATGCTTCAATTTGATACCTTTGATCAATACTGAGATATGTGTAGTTTTTTGACATTTTGCAATCCAAAGATTGCACTGCTCAGGCTTTTGAAGGATGAAAAAGCCCTTAAAAGCTTTTTCATCCTTCAATTGCACTTATTAGTTGATCTCAGCGTAGACTAATTTCAGTGATTATGGTTTAATGATATATTGGAAAATATTTAATATGAAGCCCGTCACCAAAAGTGAAAATGTGGAATCAATAATAAAATATAGTACATATTGACATTGTTATAAATTATCTGTCAAACGGCACAGCCAGAGATGAACTTCAATAATAATAGGATCAGGTTTATCCGGTATTCCTCATTGCACCGGCCAGCACATTCACTGATAACAAAATGCTAACTAGTAGTTCCTCGCTATCAGTACTACTTTTCTTGACCTTACGCCATTTCTTAATGGTTTCTACCTGGTATTGGTGAATCTCATCCATGCCAATTGCCCGGAGCTGATTCGAGAAATAATGATTTCTTCTCCTTTCCTTAAGCGATTTATCTAATAATAAATTCAGCATCTCTTGTGTCTTTTCAAATTCATCTAAGAATCTGCCTAGTATTGATTCCCGCACTTCATTATTTTCAACTAATGAAGCATATAACTTCATAATTTTAACATCCGTAGCAGCCAGACTGGTATCTACATTGGTTAGAATATACAGCTAAGTTCTAATTATAACAGCATTTGTTTAAATAGCTCATACAGATGATAGGCTTGATCCGTTAATAGCATAGTCAGAAACCATTGTTTCAAAGTTGTTTTACTCTCTTATTCGGTCAGCATAAGCATACCAATTTAGGTA
>CAXXNX010000090.1:0-17559 GCA_963664285.2 Cyclobacteriaceae bacterium | reverse complement strand
TCTTTGGTTTCTTTCCAGCTGATAAAATCTAGTAGGGGCAATGAAAAAGACTCCAATATTTTACCGTAATCTTTAATATGGTCTAAAATGGAAGCTGAAACAGGAAAAATAATTCCTTGTTGGGTAAATTGTTTTTTTGCCAACACATGGTGAATCAAATATCGGTGTATACGACCATTGCCATCTTCAAAAGGGTGTATAAATACAAAACCAAAAGCTATAATTGTAGCTGCTATTACACCGTCAACTTCACTTTGCAAGAGCAATTCATTGGTTTTCAGAAATCCTTCTACTAGTAGATCTAAATCTTGCCATTTGGCTGAAATATGATCTGGAATGGGCTCTCCGGTTGTGCGGTCATACTCACCCACAAAACCACCTTTTTGACGAAAACCCATAGCTACAAAGCGAGCGTTTTCAATTACTAATTGCTGCAATCGAATTAACTCTTCTTTTGTTAAAACTTTGAGCCGGCTTGGCCAATGGCCCTTCCCCAACGTGCGGCCCTTTTGCTTTTTGGACTTTCACCTTCAATAGTAAAAGAAGCCTTCGAGTCTTTTAGTAACAAAAAAGCGGCTGCTCGTTGCAGTATACCTTTTGGATACTTTTTAACAACTTGCTTTTTTGCTTTGCAAAATCTAGCGAGATATAATGATCGAGTTTGGCCGTTCTTCTTATTAATGGACAGAAATCGGGTGTGCCAGGCAAATTATTAATAATGCGATGCCGTGGAGAACTCTTGCCTTGTATGGCATACTGCAGTTTTTCATCCAGTAATGGAATGGCCTCTTTTATCTTTAAATCAGGAATAGCCAGATTTTCGTTCATCAACCATTCGTACAAAAACCATATTTTTCTGCTATACTGGCCCGTTGGCTCTTTTTTTAATAAATCTGTAATTTCCTCCTTCGTGAGTTTCTCAAACAACTTCTTAAATACCAGCAGATTGATCCCTTCATACTTTATGGCAAATACCAATTGTTTGTACAAGGTTTCTTCCGGTTGATGCTTGGGGGTAAATACCTTCCACCCATTCACTTCATACTTCTTGTTTTTTTCACTGATCATGGCAACCGTTTCTGGGATGGGGACCGGTAATGCAAGCCCATCAATTATTGCGGCATAACCAACTACCGAACCGGCTTCGGGGAGCGGCCTTCCGTGCAAAGCAGGTATTTTTTGTGAAAAACGGGTATTCTTATTCATTATCTATGAAATTAAGGTATTTCAAATATAAATGAAAAATAGGTATTCCATATGAATTATAGGTATTAATCAGATATATTTGAGAAATACGGGTATTTAAAATCATTCTAAGCCCTCATTTAAGCAAGCTTTCAATCCAACACTTCATAAATTGTTAAGAGCTTTTTCAAGTCAACTATTTGGCGGGTATCAAACTTGCGCCAGTTTCTTCACCACTCCCCAGATAACCGGTTGCCTATTCCCCTTCACCCATTATCTTTAACCCATGGCCACTTCCCGCCAATTAGCAGCAATCATGTTTTACCGACATTGTCGGCTATACAACCTTGATGGGTAAGGACTCTGACAAGGCATTAGAGTTGGTGCGCATCAGCAAGGAGATTCATAAACCAGGTATTTTGAAGAGTGGGAGACTCCAATTGAAAGAACTTTCACCAGGTTAGAAAATCAACCAAGTGAGGATGTTTTGTTTCAGCTAGTAGCAACTACAATACACACCTAAGAAGAGCAAAAAAGGAAAGACCACAAATAGCTTCGTGGTCTTTTCTAATGAGATGCTATTGGATTAACATCTCTAGTGCTCCTACTCCATCATAGCTAAGTTAATTGATTTTCCTCATTAGGTCAAACTGGTATTTCCTTATTTAATACTTCTTTCTTGGGGTGTGCTTCTTACGCTCCTTCTGTGGTGGCGGTGGATTGGGTAAGAATCTCAACACAGTTATGAGATTAATTTGTTAACTTCATGTTATTGATTTCGTACCAACCAAGAGTTGGCCCTTCTGTCGGAGGGTTAATATTTTGGTTGTTAAATTGAAAAAGAGTTGCCTCTCAGGTAGCTCTTTTTGTTGTTATATGGTACGGTAGCCGTGTCCCAAATTGTGTCCCACTTTTCACGGATTTAATAATTGATCTGCCAATGAACGCAAGTTGTCTGTCCTGAATCTCTCGTCATCATATTGACCCTTAAACATCTTTCCAACCTTTTACTTCACCAGAATTAACCCACGTATAGGTGATTTGATAATATGTTAAATTAGGATCGGGATCTTCGACGAGTACATTAACCGATTCTTGCCTAAACGAAATACTTAATTTATCCCTAATCTTCATTACTCCAACTCAATTTTCTCTTCCAAGTTACTCAACTTCTCACAATGACTATTTGATCCTCATTTTCTGAGTAGTCAATCTCATCAGCGATGCCAAGTGATTCAATTTGATTCCTAAAAAGTTTCTCTGGCGTCATTTATCCAAAAGTTTAATCGCCAACCTTCGAAGATATAAATGGTTACGTTTGCCGTTATCAAATTGACCTTTAATTAAACTTCCATTCAGTACTTTACCTGAACGCCATGTATACGTAACAAAGTAATGGTTGCTGGTATCACCTGGATCTTCAACCAATACATTTACCGGACTACCCTTCACGTCCATTATTCTTTGTTCAACTATCCTCATCACAGTTATCCAAATTACTCAACTTCTCCCCAAAATTCACCAAAAACCTTCCCAACTTTTTTTCATTGTCTCGGCTTGAGTTTCCGCCTCATGATATTGCGAATAAGTCTCTCTATACTTATTTATTTTAAAAGTTCAAGAGCCAATTTACCAAGGTTGAACTTTCTGCGTTTTCCATTGTCAAATTGACCTTTGGGTAATTTTCCATTAAACACTTCACCCGATGACATCCATGTATAGGTAATAAAGTAATCGGTTTCCAGACGTCCCGGGCCTATATGAGCTGAATTTGACTTTATACAGGTTTTCCCTAACTTGATAAGTCTCAACCAAAAAAAGTCATTATGAAAACATTTCAAGCTATTTTCATCGTGCTGGTAGCAATGATTGCCAGTTGTTCTGCTCCTGCGCCTGTGGAGATGAAGACACCCGCTCAGGAATTGGAGGGTGTGTGGAAATGACCTATGGAATATTCACCTACCCCGATACGGTGATAGAAGTTACAGCTAAGTTCTAATTATAACAGCATTTTGTTTAAATAGCTCATACAGATGATAGGCTTGATCCGTTAATAGCATAGTCAGAAACCATTGTTTCAAAGTTGTTTTACTCTCTTATTCGGTCAGCATAAGCATACCAATTCAGGTAGTTTTGCAAATATTTGGAACTGACACCATTGAATGGGCGTAAGAATGTCCTAAGTTGAGTGTGAACATTGTTTACTTTTTGCAGATGGATTGTTTTATCATCTCTATCCACATGATCTTTGGCCAATAGCGCTTTGTGCTTTATGGAGGGGTTGTCTTTGGCAAAAGCCTTATAAGAAGGGTGCTTATCTGTAATCAAGGTTGCACCGTAGGCCAACTTCCCATCCAATGCCTTTGAAATTTCTTCTTTGCTCAGCCGTTTTGATGCAACAGCTTTAAGGTACTTCTCCCCCTTGCGTTCAACCGCTGTTACTACCTGGACAACTGTGACCTCTTCCTTTCCCATATTCCGTATGAAATCGTTTCCCCTCTTTCTTGCTGCCCTATCTAAATTTCGACTGCCCTTGTTGTTAAGTGCCAGTTCCAATTCATCACATTCTACTTCCGAGGATAACTGTTCGGGAACAAACTCATTTAGTGAACTCAATATCTTATGCCGCCAGTCGAAGCTTGTCTGGATGCTTATTCCGATTTGTTTTGCTATCTTTTTTATCGGCATGCCCTGCTCCATGCAGCGCAGATAAGATTGCCATTTTGATTTAAGCTTGATGTCATACAAAGGTGTCCCTGTTGTTTCACTGTACCATCTTTTACATTCATTGCACTGATACATCTGCACACCTTTTTGTCTGCCCCTCTTATATACCTTCTCGCTTGTGCAATTTGGACAGGGTTTCTTCTTTCTTTTCTCTGCTATTTGTTGTTGAGCGGCAATCAATACTTTGCCTTGTAATTCCTGCTCCTGGAGCAACTCATCCAACAATTCGGTTTGGGAACTTATCGGCAATTGTGCAAATAAATTTTTGATCTCTTGACTTGATATCATATAGCGAAGATAATAATAATTGCTGTGTTATTTAGAACTTAGCCGAAGTTACTGACTCCCGTTCGGTTAAAATACTGGTGGGTGGCTGTTTTGCCATCGGAAACCAGGATACCGATTCTACCCTAACCGCTGGGGGTGGCACCTATGAATATGATGGCCAGACTTACACCGAAAACATCGAGTATTTCACCGTCCCCAGTCTCGTAGGCCAGTCTATAAAATTTGATATTAGATTGGAAGAGAGTAAATGGCTCCACTCCGGAACCATACCGGGTGATGGATGGAGACTTAAAGTTAGAAGAAGTCTGGGAGCGGGTGGAATAACCCCAAGACCAACTATTGTAAAATACCGGAGGGAAACTCCGGCTTTTTTATGTCAGCCTCTATTAATTCGTATGAACTCATTTCATCAAAAATAAGAGCATTTGTCAAAGCACTAAACGCATAATTTTATGGCTGGAATTTCTTTGATCTTACTCATACTCGCTGGAATAGTCGGCTTTTTCATTTTTCTCTACTTCGTTCCTATTAACATCTGGATCACTGCTATTTTTAGTGGTGTTCGTGTCGGATTACTCGAACTGGTTTTTATGCGGATCAGAAAAGTTCCTCCCTCGCTAATTGTAAACTCATTGATTACCGCTACAAAGGCAGGTCTCACAAGAGGTGAGGAGGATGGAACAAGAAGCCCACTGCGCACACAGGAGTTGGAAACACACTATTTAGCAGGAGGAAATGTTCCGCAGGTGATTCGGGCGTTGATCTCAGCAGACAAGGCTAACATTAACCTCACTTTTAGACAAGCCACAGCCATTGATTTGGCTGGGAGGGATGTATTTGAGGCGGTTCAAATGTTCAGTAACCCCCAAAGTAATCAATACTCCACCTGTGGCTGCTGTAGCACTTGACGGCATCCAATTGATATGCAAGGCACGGGTTACCATCAGGGCGAATATCCAGCAACTGGTTGGAGGTGCAGGAGAAGAAACTATTGTGGCCAGGGTTGGCGAAGGAATTGTAACATCGGTTGGTTCATCTTCTACCCATAAAGAGATGTTATCGAATCCCGATAAAATATCAAAGTTGGTATTAAAACGTGGTCTTGATGCTGGTATAGCATTCGAAATTCTCTCCATCGATATAGCAGATGTTGATGTGGGAGTAAACATCGGTGCCAAACTACAAACTGATCAGGCCGCAGCAGATCTGAAGGTTGCCGAAGCCAAGGCAGAAGAGCGAAGGGCTATGGCTGTAGCTGAAGAGCAGGAAATGCCTTGCTAAAGCACAGGAAGCAAGAGCCAAAGTAATTGAGGCTGAAGCAGAAGTGCCCAAAGCGATGGCTGAAGCCTTTAGAAGCGGTAATCTTGGTTTATAATAAAGAAGTAGTCGAACCTACAAAATGGATTGGATGCGAATGTGGTAGCTCTATTCTTAGGTAACCGGAATATCAATCAAATATGGTTGCTTCACGAAAGCTATAAAGACCGAGATAACAATAAAAGAAAAAGACCAGGGCCTCGAATAACTTAGTATCTCAAGAATGGTCGTCAAACGGTTGATAAATACTACCTATAATGGAGCAACTTCCAATATAAAAAATGATTGAGTTATATGAGATAAATGTCTAATTTCATTTAGCAAACAAATCTCAAAACCATGAAAACTTCATTTATAGCAATTTTGATTATTAGTGTCTTAAACCAAAAAGTAGTCAGTCAAAACCTCCAAGTATTCTTTGGGAATTTACATAGTCATACATCATTGAGTGATGGCAGTGGAATACCGGCTGAGGCCTATGCGCACGCCAGGGACAGAGCAGGTCTTGACTTTTTGGCAATTACGGAACACAATCACCGTAACGCACCAAGCCAATTGGAAGATAATCCTGAACTCTACAGCGGCGATAGTAGATTTTCGCTTATATCAGTTGCTAACCGTATATCTCAAGATGGACGTTTTATCGCTCTATATGGTCAAGAGTTTTCAAGTATTGGTTCGGGTAACCATGCGAATGTTTTAGATGTTGGTGAGGTGAGAAGAAAAGCTCAAATTCATTAAATGGCATGCTGATAACTTCAATCAGTTCATGGATGAGCTTTGGGAAGGCGATAAGCATGACAAGTTGAAGGCGGCAGTATTGTTTCTAAAGACTATGGAGTTTTTTAAACCCAAGATGTCAAGGGTTATGGGAGTTGTTGACAATGAAATGATAATAGAGGTTAGGCATGTTGAGTCAGTTAAACATTGAGGATGCTTCAGGGTAACGCCTTAGTTGTTGAGATGAAATCTGATACCTCTTAACAATTTTAACTGGAACCCTAATAAGCACCTAAAAATACTCCTAGCCAAAAAAAAGGAAGCTTGGAAATTTTTTCTCACCGGTCAGCTCACCCAAATGATGCAAAGCATTGGATATCCAAGACCAGGAAGTGGTTCTACACGCAGTAAATTTTAACAAGGTTGGTAAGGAAAGAAAAAAAACGAATGTGGCGAGTAATTAGTGGTAATCATTGTGCTTCATCCGGTACTGACTTTGATGAAGAGGAAGATTGCTCAACTAATTTTTAATTAGCCTGGTAACTGAGGTTAACCCCTGGCTCTCAACTATCTTTAAAAGATAGATTCCCTCCGGCAAACCGGTTAAATCTACAGTAATGCCTGACCGGTTAAGGTTAACACGACCGGCTATTATATGACCAGCATTATCAAAGATTGAAACCTGATGAAACTCAATTTCCTCCGGAGTCTGTACATAAAAGAAATCACTGGATGGATTTGGTACAACAGTAAACTTATTCGAGGTGTAATCGAACTGAACAAATGCAATTTTTGAATATGAAAATTTGCCGTCGTAGTCCGTTTGTTTAAGGCGATAATAAGAAGTGCCCACTATCGGATCATCATCAATAACCTGGTAGGATAATTCTTCATTTGATGTTCCGGCCCCAGAAACATACTCCAAATCAGTCCACTGAAGGGCGTTCTGAGATCGCTCGATTGTGAAAAAATCATTATTTAATTCCGAACCTGTAGTCCAGTCAATGACCACAGCATCTCCTACAGGTTCAGCGCTAAATGAAATTAACTCAATGGGCAATGCTTGCGTGATGTCTGCATTTCCAAGGGTGAACAGATCGCCATCCATGAAATTGACATTGGAAAAGACAGCAATATCGTTGGATACTGATCCAGGTATCGGAGTTACATCATTATCTGCAAAACCATCGCCATCTCTGTCAATCAGTAATCTCAAGTTTGACCCCAACGGGTTTCCGCCAACCGGATTGAAATCGATGGACACACTTACCGTCCCCAGGTCATTCAATTTACTTGCTCCCCAAACTCTAGTGAGACGTTCCTCAATGATTGTTCCATCAACATCCCCAGTGGTTGTACTGGTGATCACAGTGTTGTCATGACCAACCATCAGGTACTCGCTGTTATCCAGGTCATCCGAGTTCCAAATCCTTGTCACACCGGGTCCCCGGCTATCCAGGTGATTAGTTCCATCAGAGGCCTGACCAATGCCTATTACTTCAAAGTCATAACCACTGTCATCCTCGGTGTAGACATCGTTTGCCGTTAAGGTAATGGCGTATTTGGCAGCCAGATAGTTGGTGATAATGATGCGCTGTGCTTCATTGACCTCAGAATCATACATGGCTATTTCAGCTATACTACCAGTTAGTGGAAACCCAAATCCGGTAGATGGAGCAGTTTGTCTTCTTGCCCCAATCAAAACATCCACAGCACCTGTTGTATTTGTTCCGATGGCATCACTAGTGATGTTGGCTCCTTCATTAGTCCATGAATCCCTCGTTGTTGTATTGGTTGATATGGGAGCTGACAAACCACGTCCCTACCGCACTCACATCCGCTCCCGTGCCTGTTGTGTTATTACCTCCAATAAAAGAGCTAAAATAGCGTTCTGCTCCGCCCGAATCATCGATAGTATATTGATAGGTTCTATTGCCACCTGTGCCATCTGCCTTGGAAAATAGTGTTCCCTGTTCGGTTGCGACAGACATGCTGTAAACAATGAAAAAGGACCAACTGTCCGTCCCAGGAACGAAATCCAATCCTGCCGGCTGACCCAAATCAAGGTAGTCACCTTCATCGAAGCTCATAGACGGAAGCGAGGTATTGACCGTGTTGGTGTTAAAGGTTGGTTCGGTTCCTCCTCCTCCACTAGACGTTGCTGTTAATCCATTTCCAGACACGTCCGACCAACTGGTAACAGACGCACCATCAGAAAGACTGAGATCATTAGCCTTGAGCCACAACTGGTTGCTATTTTGATCGCCTACCCCACCTGGTCCGATATTTCCACTGATGAAACCACCGGTGCCAGTATCAGGGGCTCCGGTACAACTGGAAGCGCATGTAATGTCGAAATTTAGGCAGATTTGGGCAATTGTAGCTGAATTGGAGAATATCAAAGCGGGATCTGCCCCACCATTACCGATATCTACGCTTCCGTCCCCACAGAGGGTAGCGTTAGTATGATCAATAATCAGGTCATCATCCACGTCGGTCGTGTTATCAATAAGGGTAACACTATTCCCCGATAAAATAAGATTTAGTGGTTCGTTAGGTGTACTGATGACCGCAGTAGGAGCTACATCCAAGTATCCAAGATTGATCAGATCCTCAGACAGGTCCAGTGTACCCCCATCTTCGATGAGGGTGTAACCTTCCAGCATCAGCTCCTCATCAACTGTCAATTCCCCGCCATTGGATACAATGATATCACCTGTCTGATAGAATGTTTGATCTCCGGAACCGGCAAAGGGGCCTACATTGGAGCGGGCCAGGTCATCAGCTGACAGCGAACAAACACCATTGTCAGAAACTGCATCTATGGTGATGTCATGACCACTGCGAATGACAACGTTATCGATCCTTCTGGGGAACAATCCGGCACCCACGGCACCAGAAACGAACCATCAGATGTGAAAGTCCATGAGAGGTTGGATTCCCAATCTCCGGTAGCGAATGAATAGTAGGTGGTGGGTGAAGTATCCTGGTCTTCAAAGGTAACGATCTGCCAGGGGGCATCGGCGGTAGAACCAGTCCCGACATCCCGCTCAATGAGTAAATTGGTATCACTGGTGATCTCGTAGGTAAACCAGACATGACCTGTATTGTCATCTGTACTGTGGCTGGTGCTACCCTGCCGGCCACCGTTGCCCGGACCGAATACGCCACTTGATTCCGAAGCAGTAATAGCCACATTTTCTGCGATGGATCCGGAGGCAAAAGCTTGTGTATTACGAGTAGATGTACTCAAATCGGTGAATTCAATCACGTAGGTCACAAAATCCAAATTTTGAGCCGTACCAACACGCGTATAAGTTACCGTGTTTACATCAGTGAGTTTTGTACGTGGGAGGTCATCCGCGAAGGCATTACCACTCAAAGTATGATAAGATAATACGAACGCTTTGGAAAGTGTAGTAATAGGCGGTGTAATGGTGGTGGTGGTTGAGGCAGTTCCTGCAGTTAATGTGGTGGTAAACTTTTTGACCACCACATCCTGGTATTCCACGACCTGCCAGTAAATGGCAAAATTGACATTGCCGGTTGCGGCAGATAACTGCAAATTGGTGGAAGTAGTGAGATTCGGAGTAAAACTGTCATTGACGTCCAATGTGGTGCCATCATTACTCATAGTAGCTATGACAAAACTTTTGGTGAGATCAACCGCAGTAATAGGGACATTTGTAGGACTGGCAGTCAGTATAGTAATTCCACGCTGTACGGAAACATTTCCTTCAAACTCAAATACTTGCCATTTAATAGAAATTTGAGCAGTACTGTTGTTAAACCTGGTAAAGGTGAGTGTAGTACTGTTGGTAATCTGCCCACCAACCTGGAAATCACCAGGGTCGGTATCATCTGCGGTGGATGAAAAAACAAGAAATGACTGAGTCATGCAGACCGCCTCAATAGTTACGGTTACAGAAGCCGCACTGCCAGATGGGGGAAGTATAACCGTACCGCTCTGCTTCCTGAAGAATTCAGCTCCATAGGAATCGGTAACAACTCCTACGCTCAAGGATACACCTATCAGGAATAGGCAATATGATCTAAAATAACCCAAAAAATCTATTTCTCTTAAAAAATTAAAAGTAGTCGGAATTTGTAATTTACCCTATTTCCCTGAGAAAAAGCAAATCAAATAACGGAATTATCCAAAGCAGGCTTGCGCTTTAACCTTAAAGCCAAAATTGACGCTTCTTTCTTTTATTCGAGAAACTCTACTACAATAGTATAATAATAACTCAAATTAATACAATTTATTACTATATATGTCCTCAATTATTTATCACTCCATGAAGTAGTAATTGGCGGCCGGACTCACATCATACTAGCCATCAATGATGTGAGCTGCTTCCGTGGACAAACCATCCAATAATGGATCTACGGTCCCTAATAAAAGGTTTGCGCTGTATCCACCGGATACTCCGGCAAAAGCAGCAGCCAGTCCGGCTAGAGGTTGCCTCCCCGCGGCCAGGAAAATTATGGCTCCCAGTGGCACCAGCAGTACATAGCCCACTTCACTTGCCGTGTTGGAAAGAACCCCGGCAAACACTATGACAAACGTGAGAAGTCGATCCGGCGCCTTCAAGACGATCTGCCGTAATACCGTGCCAATCAATCCTGACCCCTCAGCAATTCCAATACCCAGCAAGTAGACCAGAACTGTACCCAGGGGAGCAAATCCTGTAATATTCTTCATCATTCTTGTCAGGATCATATGTAATCCATCGACAGACAGGAGGTTAAAAGGCGTCACGGTTTCGCCGGTTCCGGGATGTACTGCTTCAAGGTTAAACAGGCCAAAAAACCAGGAGAGAAAGACAATTAACAGAGCAAATGAGGCAAATCAGGTAGCCGGATGCGGCAGCATATTGCCCTCTCTCTCAATTATTGCCAGAAATCGATAAACGGCGGATTGCTTACTTTGGGTCATACCATGTATTAATCTGGCCGCAAAATAACATTAATGATCAACGTTCAACTATTATAGAAAGACACCCGATCAGAGAATGAATTGGATACCGAAGATTAGACCTGTTTTTCTGACTCCCGGTCGGTCGAGATAAGTAATACGCCGTACTGCACCCACATAGAAAAACTTAAATATATTTTCAATTCCCCCTCCCAATTCAACATAGGGTTTAGTACCGTCAAATGTAGTAAAAGGCAGCACCTGATCACCGTCATTATTTGTGACTAAGGGATTGATCTCACCGAGATTTTCACTTCTAACTGATCCTAAAGCAAAATTGACAATGCCTACCAATCGCTATTTAGTGTCTCTAAGAAAACAGCCCTTTTTTTATAAAATGAATTATTATGGATGAGATTTTCATTTTCTTTCTATGAGTTAATACCTGAGTATCAATCGATTAGAAAAAATGGAAAGATCGATCATAAGAATAATTTTTAATTTAGGTGTGTTTTCTTAGAGACACTATTTAAGTTTTTTCATCAAAGGAATAGCTGAGATCAACTAATAAGTGCAATTGAAGGATGAAAAAGCTTTTAAGGCTTTTTCACCTTCAAAAGCCTGAACAGTGCAATCTTTGGATTGCAAAATGTCAAAAAACTACACACATCTCAGTATTGATCAAAGGTATCAAATTGAAGCATTATTGAAAACAGGAGCTACTCAAAAGGAGATTGCCTGTATCGTTCATTTTCACCCATCTACGATCTCACGTGAGCTTAAGCGAAATGTGGGTTCAAGAGGTAGGGGAGCTGGTGTCTATCGAACAGCAAATGCACAAAGGAGGACCAATCTTCGTCATCAAGAAAAGCCAAAAAGAGTGATTTTCACCAAACCCATGAAAGACTGGATAGTTAACCGGCTCCAAGAAGATAGATGGAGTCCTGAATTGATCAGCCATCAGGGAAAGAAAACGAGAGAATGTCCACTTAGCCATGAATGGATTTACCAATGGATATGGGAATGTAAGCACACCAACCACCAGGAGAACCAAGAATACAAACAACTATACACATATCTAAAACATGGCAAACGAAGGCACAAACGAGGAAACAGAAAAGATCGTAGAGGTATTATCCCGAATAGGGTATCAATTGAACAGCGACCCCAGATCATTAACAAAAGGGAACGATTGGGAGATATAGAAGTCGATTTAATGATGGGTAAAAACCACAAAGGCTCTTTGTTGGTGATGACAGACCGAGCAAGTCTTTTTACCAGAATCAGAAAGATGCACAGTAAAAATGCCGATCAAATGGCCGAAGCTATTGTGGAGGAACTCTCTCAGGATAAACACAAACTGGAAACACTCACTTTTGATAATGATATGGCATTTTCTAAACATGAGTTGATTGCTCAATCCCTTGATGCGGATGCCTATTTCACTCGTCCCTATACTAGTCAGGATAAAGGGACAGTTGAAAATAGGATTGGGGTAATCAGAAGGTTTTATCCTAAGAAAACAGATATTAGATTTGTTACAGAGGAGCAAATCAAAGTTGTTGAAAACAAAATCAATGAACGCCCTGTTAGAAAATTTAATTACCTAAACGCAAAGCAAGTGCTACAAAGGAAAATTGCACTTATTACTTGAACTTACATTTAATCATTATTGAAAAAATTTTATAAGATTACTATCAATCAGATGGCTTGTATTAATTGATACAAACTCAACATGAACTACCCCACGTCAATAGATAAAGAAGAGAAAAAACAAAAACACAAATAACCAGAGGATATCGAGGAAGTGCCAATAAATAGTCATCAACTGAATTTTCAATTCTTCAAACGGATTAGTTATTGCTATTAAAGTCTTCACATCGTCTTTGCCCCATTTGTACCACTGCAAATTGATCCAAATAAGGGCTATAGTGCCGCCTAAATAGTGTAATCCATGCAAACCAGATAATATGTACAAATAGGTAGCCGAACGATTGTCTCCAAGGTCACCCCACACGCTCAACATTTCTCTCCACCCGAGGTATTGACAAATGATAAATGCCATAGCCAGGATAATGGTTACTCTCAGCGATTTTTGTATCCTGATCACATCCTCTTTTCTAAAATACTCCACGCATGGTGCAATTGAAAAACTCGAGAATACAATAAAGAATGATCCGAGAATGAATGGTTTTGGAATACTGAATTTATTTGAAGCAAAAACCGAATCAGTGGCGGTGTAGGCTATCAAAATGAACAGAAAAAGCATTGAACTGGCAAGAATCGCCAGGTACAGGATCATCTGATAGGGATGGGTCTCGACCAGTTTTTTGCCTGGGGATTTTTTTGATGTTGATTGACCGCTGCCTTTAATAAACACCATACGGATACAATTTAAGAACGATGAATACCATTTGCCAGATATTTTTACAGTTTGATGAAGTCAACTTGATGAAGTCAACTTTTTGCCTCGAATTAATGTGCCTTCCTAATGATTACATTTGTGCTCTTAATTAATGCAGGATATTGGAATTAAAAGAGTTTTTGAAATCCTATCGTAGCGATGGATATATACAAACAATTGCCGAAGCAATAAAACCGAACGAAGGTCAAAAAGTTCAACTGCGTGGATTGATCGGAAGCTTAGATGCTATCGTGGCCTCCACAGTCCAGTTTTTGAACCATCAGTTTCAGGTATTAATCCTGCATGACAAAGAAGAGGCAGCGTACTTTTATAACGACCTTCAAAGTCTGCATCCGGGAAAGGAAATCCTCTTTTTTCCTACCTCCTACAAAAGACCTTATCAATTCGAGGAGATAGAGAATGCCAATATTCTCATGCGATCAGAGATTTTGAATCGCATCAATCAACGCTCGTCAAGTGGAGAATTAATTGTAACCTATCCGGATGCACTCACAGAAAAAGTAATTAACAAGCGTTCACTGACAAAAAATACTTTCACTCTTCACATTAATGAAAGTGTTGGCATTGATTTTTTATCAGAACTATTAACCAATTATGATTTTGAACGTACCGATTTTGTTTATGAACCGGGCCAGTTCGCAATTAGAGGAGGAATTGTCGATGTTTTTTCTTTTTCAGGAGATATGCCTTTTAGAATCGAATTCTTTGGCGACGAAGTAGAGAGTATCAGATCCTTTGATCCCAATACACAGCTATCAATAGAAAAGATCAAAAATCTCAGCATAATCCCCAACGTACAAACTAAATTATTGGATGAAGAGAGGCAATCGTTCCTGGAATATATCCCCAAAAACAGCAAGATCTGGATTAAAGACATAGAACATGCATCAGCGATCATTGAGAATTACTTTGAGAAAGCCCAATCAGAATTCAGCAATATTTTAGAGCAATCCAATCAAACGCATGTAGTTCTCTCACCCAACCAATTATTTGTTGAACCTCATGAATTTAAGCCTCAACTCAATGCTTTGACGCTGATAGAATTCGGAAATAGATTCTATTCAGATGCCGCTCATGATTTCCATTTCCATGCAGAGGCACAACCTCCATTTCATAAAAACTTTGATCTCATAGCTAAAGATCTGGATAAGTGGCAGAACAAAGGGCATGAAAGTGTGATTTGCGCAGAGAACTACAAACAAATCGAAAGGTTGAAGGAGATTTTTTCTGAAATTGATCCCACTCTAAAATTTAATGGGCTGGTGGCCAGCTTAAGAGCCGGATTCATCGACAAAGAGCTAAAAATAACTTGCTATACTGATCACCAGCTTTTCGATAGATTTCATAAATACAGGACCAAGGACAAATCTTCAAAATCAAAAGCCCTTACCCTTAAGGAACTAAAAACACTTCAGCCCGGGGATTTTGTGGTTCATATTGATTATGGAGTGGGACGCTTTGCCGGACTTGACAAAGTCGATGTCGGCGGTCATTTACAAGAAGCGCTAAGACTGATTTATAAAGATGATGATCTTCTATATATCAGTATTCACTCTCTACATAAAATTTCCAAATTTTCCAGTAAAGAAGGAGTTCCTCCCTCTATTAGCAAACTTGGAAGTCCGGAATGGGAGAACAAGAAGAGGAAAGTCAAAAAACAGGTAAAGGACATTGCGAAGGATCTCATTAATCTTTATGCCAAGAGAAAAGCTGCTCCAGGCTTTGCCTATCCAAGGGATGATTATATGCAGATTGAATTAGAAACTTCATTTCTCTACGAAGACACACCTGATCAGGCAACTGCGACTGAAGATGTAAAAAAGGATATGGAACAACCCCATCCCATGGATCGGTTGGTCTGTGGCGATGTAGGCTTCGGTAAAACCGAAGTGGCTATCAGAGCGGCATTCAAAGCCGTAAATAGTGGTAAACAAACAGCGATTTTAGTACCTACCACAATTTTGGCATTGCAACATGTGCGAACATTCCGGGAAAGACTTAATGGATTTCCGGTAGAAGTTGACTATATCAATCGGTTTAAATCCACAGCGGATATTAAGAAAACCGCAGAGAAATTAAAGGACGGGCTAATTGATATTCTTATTGGCACTCACCGGATAATTAGTAACGATATCCAATTTAAAGACCTTGGCCTTTTGGTTATTGATGAAGAACAAAAGTTTGGAGTTAAGGTCAAAGAAAAGTTAAAAGAAATGAGGGTGAACGTTGATGTTCTAACCCTAACCGCAACACCAATACCAAGAACACTTCATTTTTCGTTGATGGGTGCGAGGGATCTCAGCATAATTTCCACAGCGCCTCCAAACAGGCAACCAGTCACCACCGAACTACAAATCTTCAATGAAACGAGCATTCGAGATGCCATCAGTTTTGAACTGAGAAGAGGAGGACAGGTATTTTTTGTCCATAACCGGATTAACGATATTGAAGAAGTAGCTAACATCATTTTAAGATTGGTGCCTGATGCTCAGGTAGGTGTTGTCCATGGGCAAATGGAAGGTAATAGATTAGAAAAAGTAATGTTGAGATTTATTGAAGGCGAATACGACGTGCTGGTTTCAACTAACATTATTGAATCCGGTCTCGATATTCCCAACGCAAATACCATTATTATTAACCATGCACATATGTTTGGTTTGTCTGACCTCCATCAAATGAGAGGTCGGGTGGGAAGATCAAATAAAAAAGCCTTTTGTTACTTACTCTCTCCTCCTACCTCCGGATTAACCGCTGAAGCGCGAAAAAGACTAATTGCATTGGAAGAATTTTCAGAATTGGGAGATGGATTCAAAGTAGCTATGCGAGATCTTGATATCAGAGGAGCTGGCAATTTACTGGGTAAAGAACAGAGTGGTTTCATCAGTGATTTGGGTTTTGACATGTATCATAAAATCCTTGACGAAACTATTCAGGAAATGAAAGAGACCGAATTCAAGGAGCTATTTGAGGAAGACCTCAAAAAAAGCGTCAAGGCCCTTATCCAGGACTGTATTATTGAGACTGACCTTGAACTGATTATTCCTGAAGATTACGTTTCCAATATAAGTGAAAGACTTAGCCTTTATTCCGACCTTGACAATATCAAAAATAAAACAGAGCTCGAATCATTCACTAAATCATTAGAAGATAGATTTGGCCCGCTTCCTGATGTGACAATGGAATTGATAAAAACTGTTAGACTAAGATGGATGGCATTAAAAATAGGAATTCAGAAATTAATCCTTAAGAATGAGAAAATGACATGCTATTTGCCGTCCTCCGATGTTGAAACATATTATAAATCAAACGTTTTCGGAAAATTCATGTCCTATATTCAACTCCATCCTAAAATGTTCCAATTGAGAGAAAAAAACGGAAAACTGATCATTTCGTCGGGTACTACATTGAGCGTTGATGAAGCTTTGGCAAAGTTGAACGCAATGGTTGAATATATTGGAGAATAGTAAACCCAGTCAGGGGTGATATTGTTTTGATACTGAAAATTGAAATTTATACAAACTTGAAAGTTGGAATTTGTGAACATAAGTATGCGAATATTAGCTGCTCATTAAAATTGCTCTTACCCACACTAAAATTATACAGCGCCAAAAAAACTCTCAGCAATACACAATAAATTGCAAGAAAATGAATTATAATTAGGAGTTAAAAGTGTTTCAGAACTACCGGAGACGGCAATTTTTGAAATAAAGTTATCTTTGTATATTAGACTTTTGAAAACAGAACAGGTTATGAAGAAATTTGTGTTTTATTCCCTGTCCCTTTCTGTCATGTTCTTCAGCTCTTGTGGCAAGCTTCCCTTTTTTGGTGGGGGTGGGCAACCTACAAGTGTAAGTCCAGGCATAGCCAGTAGTGCAACTGGTTTGGAATACAATGAAGAAGGTGGATTTGTGGTCAATGAATTTCAAGGTCAGCCCGAAGGGCCAAACTTAATTTTTATTGAAGGTGGCAGGACTATCCT
>CAXXNX010000089.1:0-48639 GCA_963664285.2 Cyclobacteriaceae bacterium | reverse complement strand
GAGTAGAAAGGAAAAAGAGTGATAAAAATAGTGAATGAATTTAGTAATTGACACACTAGGTTGCCGATGATGTTAGTTGATCATCCGTACATATCAATGAAATTACGCCATGGTTTGTGTTGCTCAACCATCTAGTTCAACTGTGAAGACACAGCCGAGGGCGGGAATTATTTATCAGAGGATGATCAGTTAAGTTCATCTCAATTTGTGTGTTTTGCAAAAAGATTAAGCCTTTGAATAGCCTGCTCGTTACTCAGGGACCATTTTTTGTTGTTTGATACGTCGACTCAGTTTGAAGTATTTTTGCGGTTAGGGTAATTGCTTGCTTAGGAGTTCGTTAATAGTCAAGATGAAATCGAAATATCTTTTATACTGCTGTAGTATTCTGATTGTGCTGGGATGCAGTGAAAAGATATTACCCCCACAAACGGACCGGGCAGGCTTTGAATTCTTTCCTCTGCAGCAAGGATTATTTAGAACTTATAGTGTTAAACAGATTGATTTCACAGTTATTAGTAGCGATACTAATCATTTTCAACTGAAGGAGGTAGTTGTCGATTCTTTTCTCAATGTGGAGAATGAGTACACTTATATTTTACATCGATTTACCCGTGACAATGAGAATTTTGAATGGGAACTCGATTCCGTGTGGACAGCAAGAATGACCAGTACTTTGGTTGTGGTTGTCGAAAATAACATTCCTATAATTAAGCTCGTTTTTCCGGTCAATGATTCGAAAGAATGGGATGGCAATAGTTTTAACAATAAGCCTACGCAAATCTTTAGGATTACGGATATTTCTGTGCCTCTGGCCATTTCGGATACTATCTATAATGACACGGCTACCGTTATTCAAAGTGATATTGAAGATAACCTGATCATACAGGATGAGAGAAAAGAAATTTATGTTAAAGGGATAGGACTGGCGCATAAAAATTTTGTAGTTTTAAATTTCTGTGCCAGGGACGATTGTCTTGGTCAAGGAATCATTGAATCGGGACAAATAAAGAGGCTTGATCTGATTGACCATGGTAAGGAATAAACTAGCCTTGATTGCCATTTTTTTAATGCTATTCGGCTCATTTGCGGAAGCTCAAGTGAACCGCTACATGGTCTTTTTCACGGATAAAAACGATTCGCCATACTCATTAACCAATCCTGAGGAGTATCTGTCTGAAACAGCGATAGCTCGACGTGAAAAGCAAAGTATAATCATTGACGAAACTGATCTCCCAGTCAACCCGGAATATGTTTCAGGTTTGGCAGAATTGGATATTCAAGTTTATCATACTTCAAAATGGTTCAATGGTGTTTTGATCCAGGAAGATCAGTCCAGGATTTTTGATGTCCAATCTTTATCATACGTTTCAAAAGTGGAATATGTAGCGCCCGATAAAAAATTGCAGGAACTAAGTAAATCCGGGCGTATCAGACCATTTCTGAGTCGGTTAAAAACCGCAAAGGAAACGAGCGCCCAAAATGAAATGCTTTCAATTGATGAGATGCATGGCCTCAATTATAAGGGCCAGGGAATGGTAGTGGCTGTATTTGATGGTGGATTTGAAAGTGTTGATGAGGCAGAAGCTTTTAGCCATATTTTCGAGGAGGAGAGAATGCTTGCTACATATGATTTTGTGACCAACTCTGGTAGCGTGTATCAATTTGATGATCACGGAACTCGGGTGTTTTCAGCAATCGGCGCTTTTGATGCATCTAACTTCATTGGAACTGCTTATGAAGCATCATTTATATTGTGCGTTACGGAAGATGTCTCCTCTGAATATCGAATTGAAGAGTACAATTGGTTGTTTGCGGCAGAATTTGCTGATAGTATCGGTGTAGATGTAATAAATACTTCATTGGGATTTAATCTCTTTGATGATGAGTCAATGGATTATGATTTTGATGACCTCGACGGAAAGACTGCAGTCATTACGCGTGCTTCGAATATGGCTGGTGAAAAGGGTATGCTTTTAGTAGCCAGTGTGGGGAATGAAGGTAATAATTCATGGGGAACCATTACACCACCAGCTGATTCTCAATATGTGCTTGCTGTTGGAAGTGTCAATCAAGATGCGGAAGTTTCCAGTTTTAGTTCGACAGGTCCCTCAACAGATGAACGGATAAAGCCAGATGTTGTGGCCTTAGGTAGTTCAGTATCACTCATTGGGTCCAGTGGCAACGTGGTCACTAGTAGCGGAACTAGTTTTGCCTCTCCGCTGGTTGCAGGTCTTGCAACGGGCATATGGCAAGCCAACCCGACCTTGACCAATCAGGAGGTAATTGATGCGATTAGAATGTCTGGAAGTAAAGCGCAATCACCGGATAACAGTTTTGGCTATGGTATTCCCGATTTTTTATCTGCCGCTGGAAATCCGGTGCTTTCAGTAGATGATATTCTAGAGAAGAAGATTAAAGTCTATCCTAACCCATTCAGAGGTGATAAATTCTTCATAGACTTAAATAGTAAATATGTAGGAGATGGTTTGGAAATTCAGTTGTATGATCTTTTAGGGAACCTCATTGCCAAGAAATCATTTTCAAGCACAGCAAATCAAGGTATCATTGAGTTTAGGACAGATGCCAACCTAGTGCCAGGTACTTACTTACTTAGGGTATACTCAAAAAAACTGATTACTGAAGTTAAACTTCTTAAGTTCTAAGGTCAACGGTATTTTTTTATATTGGTGAACTGCAGTTATCTTTCGCCCTAGGAATCTCTTTGGAGTAAAAATTTTCTCAATGAAATTGAAATTTATACAACTGGTAATGCTGGTTGTATCAATAAATTATTTTTCAATCAAGTCACAAGCTCAAGACTTGGATTTCACCGATGTCCTAAGTGCCGGTGTTGAAGATGCCTCCTTATACCTGGAGAACTATATCGATCCATTTATGAAGGGCTTTGGTTTTGGTATGACCAATGGGTGGTATAATACAGCCAAACCTCATAAGCTTCTAGGCCTGGATCTTACCGTAACTGCGAACCTTGCTTACGTTCCAAACAAGGATCTATTTTTTGATTTCGAGAATTTCAATTCATTAACTATTAATGGCTAAGTTCTAAATAACACAGCAATTATTATTATCTTCGCTATATGATATCAAGTCAAGAGATCAAAAATTTATTTGCACAATTGCCGATAAGTTCCCAAACCGAATTGTTGGATGAGTTGCTCCAGGAGCAGGAATTACAAGGCAAAGTATTGATTGCCGCTCAACAACAAATAGCAGAGAAAAGAAAGAAGAAACCCTGTCCAAATTGCACAAGCGAGAAGGTATATAAGAGGGGCAGACAAAAAGGTGTGCAGATGTATCAGTGCAATGAATGTAAAAGATGGTACAGTGGAAACAACAGGGACACCTTTGTATGACATCAAGCTTAAATCAAAATGGCAATCTTATCTGCGCTGCATGGAGCAGGGCATGCCGATAAAAAAGATAGCAAAACAAATCGGAATAAGCATCCAGACAAGCTTCGACTGGCGGCATAAGATATTGAGTTCACTAAATGAGTTTGTTCCCGAACAGTTATCCTCGGAAGTAGAATGTGATGAATTGGAACTGGCACTTAACAACAAGGGCAGTCGAAATTTAGATAGGGCAGCAAGAAAGAGGGGAAACGATTTCATACGGAATATGGGAAAGGAAGAGGTCACAGTTGTCCAGGTAGTAACAGCGGTTGAACGCAAGGGGGAGAAGTACCTTAAAGCTGTTGCATCAAAACGGCTGAGCAAAGAAGAAATTTCAAAGGCCATTGGATGGGAAGTTGGCCTACGGTGCAACCTTGATTACAGATAAGCACCCTTCTTATAAGGCTTTTGCCAAAGACAACCCCTCCATAAAGCACAAAGCGCTATTGGCCAAAGATCATGTGGATAGAGATGATAAAACAATCCATCTGCAAAAAGTAAACAATGTTCACACTCAACTTAGGACATTCTTACGCCCATTCAATGGTGTCAGTTCCAAATATTTGCAAAACTACCTGAATTGGTATGCTTATGCTGACCGAATAAGAGAGAGTAAAACAACTTTGAAACAATGGTTTCTGACTATGCTATTAACGGATCAAGCCTATCATCTGTATGAGCTATTTAAACAAAATGCTGTTATAATTAGAACTTAGCTCTATTAATAATGGTTCTGAGCAATTACCCACAGTCTTTGGCCCTGAAGCATCAACTGATTTAACGTTCAGCTCAATCGCTGGGGTAACATATATTGACCCTGATCCATCTTCTTCTACTTTCGGACAGCTTGTTACTACGGAAGAAGCATTGACGGGTGAGTTTCCGGCCGCCGACGGTGTTGATTTGGAGAAGGCAATTGGCAGCTCTTTTATTCCGGTGCCTATGGTGCAATTGGGTGTTGGCTTAATAAAAAATACTGAGTTAAAGTTAAGATTCTTCCCATCGGTTTCTACAGATGACTTTGAATTCAAGTTTTTTGGAGTGGGAATTATGCATGATTTCAAGCAATGGACACCAGGAATTAGTCATCTTCCATTTGACGTATCCGGATTTATCGGTTATACCAAACTTACAGCTCAAACCAAGTTTGCAACTGAATCTATTAGTAGTAGCGTTGGCGGTGAGAATCAAGCGGCAGGATATGAAATCAAATCGCTGACCTTGCAGGTGGTGGCATCAAAAAAGTTATCAATTCTAACAGTGTATACTGGATTTGGAATCTATAGCACTAAATCAAGCTTGAAGATGACGGGAACTTATGTCATTGAAGGAGAATCAGACATAGCGTTGCCCGATGGTACTACTCGAACCGTGTCTGCCTCTCGCGAATTGAAAAAAGATCCGATTGACCTGAATTTCAATACCTTTGGGCCTAGGTTAACTGTTGGGGTACGAATTAAGTTGCTAATTAGTGTCTCTAAGAAAACAGCCCTTTTTTTATAAAATGAATTATTATGGATGAGATTTTCATTTTCTTTCTATGAGTTAATACCTGAGTATCAATCGATTAGAAAAAATGGAAAGATCGACCATAAGAATAATTTTTAATTTAGGTGTGTTTTCTTAGAGACACTAATTATTAGTATTCATGCCGACTACACTATTCAAGAGTACAATACGCTTACTGCTGGGATTGGTATAACTATTAGGTAAGGGCATAAAATAGGTAAAGTAAGGGCATAAAAAAAGAAAGCTTCTCTATGAGAAGCTTTCTTTAAAATGTTAAACAGGTGTATGAATAAAATTTGTGTTATGTTATTCTATATACCCTTTAACTTAAAAAGGTAACCACTTGTCGAAAAAAATTTATTCATAGACAAATCACCTGGTAATCGCTTGTAATTATTATGTTGATGTTGTGGAAATTCCATGTTTTCTATTAAAAAAATCAAATATAATCAAGAATTAATACCAAATATAACGTAAAATATTCTTTTACAAAGAATTTATTGTAATGATTCAAGTTTTGTTTGTTTGCTTGGGTAATATCTGCCGATCACCACTGGCTGAGGCGATTTTTAGTGATTTATTGCGTGAAAAGGGTTTGAACAAGCTTGTAAGTTGTAATTCTGCTGGTACAGCCGGATATCATATTGGTGAAAACCCCAACCCCAGAACGATTGATACCGCAAGAAAAAATAGCATTCCTATCAACCATAAAGGCAGGCAGTTCGCTTCCGGGGATTTTAATAATTTTCATTATGTCATAGTTATGGATAGTAGCAATTTGAGGGACGTGCTTTACAAAGGTGGAGAACGGGGAAAGAATGTTTTTTTGATGAGATACTTTGATCCTTCCGATAGAAATAGTGAAGTACCGGATCCTTACTATGGTGGACAGTCCGGATTCGATAATGTCTTTGATATTCTTAGTAGATCGTGTGAAGGACTTCTTAAGTACATCGAAACCCATCATAATCTAAATGAGCATTGACGACCAAGCATTAGGTTATCAACAAATCCTCTATAAAGAATTCGGTAGTAGCTGTGTTTTGGTCCGTGCAGAGCCTGTATCAGGTGGTTGTATAAATAACGGTGTAATGCTGGGAACTAGTCAAGGGTCGTATTTTCTCAAATGGAACAGTGATGATGTAGCCGATATGTTCGATAAAGAATTTCAAGGGCTTAAAATTTTAAGAGAACAACGAGTAATACCAATTCCAGAACCATACTTTACTGGAAATATTCCAGGTGTTTCTTACCTCATACTGGAATATGTAGAAAGCGGTCGAAGATCACCGGACTTTTGGCGAAATTTTGGTGAAAAACTAGCATCATTACACAAAATAAGCACAGATCATTTTGGTTTAGATCACAATAATTATATCGGAAGCTTGCCACAGTTGAATGAGTGGCATGAAGGCTGGATCGATTTTTTAATAGAAAAGCGCTTGCTCCCTCAGTTAAAAATCGGTCAGCGCAATGGTTTTATATCTAATAAGTTAATGAACCAGTTTAATGAGTTTTTTAAGAAACTTTCGGAGCTCATTCCAAACGAAAGCGCTTCCTTACTTCATGGCGATCTATGGAGTGGCAATGTAATAACCGGCGCTGACGGTTTTGTTTGCCTGATTGACCCCGCAGTCTACTATGGTAATCGTGAGATAGAGATCGCTTTTACCAGATTATTTGGGGGATTTGATCGGGAATTTTATGATCAGTACAACGAACTTTTACCTTTAGGATCAGGTTTTGAACACAGAATTGATATCCATAATCTCTACCCGTTATTAGTTCACGTAAATCTTTTTGGTACTTCTTACCTCTCAGGTATCGTAAGAACCTTGAATAAATATATCAGTTGATTTGAGCGCTAACATTGCCTAAAATGTATAATACCTGAGTAATTAGTTTCACTAAATATAACCTTTGTATAACTTCGGCATTGTCTTGAAGAAGGGATTATCAAGCAAGATGGATAGCTATGAGCAAACCTGAAAACCATATTTTAGTCATTTTTGGCGCTTCCGGAGATTTGACCACCAGAAAGCTAATTCCGGCTATATTTGACTTATATAGAAGAAACTTTTTGCCGGACTGTTTCGCCGTACTTGGTGTCAGTAGGTCTTCACTGAGTGATGACCGGTTTAGGGGAAAGGTCGTAACTGATAGCCCTTTTCTTAAAAGTAAATCTGATGTAAAAGAATCTGAACTGAAAGAATTTGCTGCTAAGCTTTATTATCAGTCAATTGATCCTGCGGACAAAGATCAATTCGAAATTTTAAAAGGAAGACTCTCAGCGCTAGATGATCAATGCGATACCCTGGGGAATTGTATTTTCTATTTATCTACACCGCCGTTACTTTATCCCATAATTCCTGAACACCTGTCAGCAATCGGTTTGAGTAACGAGTCGAAGGGTTGGAAACGACTTATTATTGAAAAACCTTTCGGGTATAATTTATCTACGGCTAGACAACTTAATATCCAATTAAAGAAGTGTTTTAGTGAACGGCAGCTTTATCGGATTGATCATTATTTGGGCAAAGAAACGGTACAGAATGTTCTGGTAACTCGTTTTTCAAACAGTATTTTCGAACCACTGTGGAATCGCAACTATGTACATCACATTGAAATAACCGCCGCCGAGAGTGTGGGAGTTGAAAAACGCGGAGGTTATTATGATACATCTGGTGCATTAAGGGATATGGTCCAGAATCACCTGCTCCAGATTGCTGCATTCGTTGGGATGGAACCTCCCACAAAATCTGATTCGTATCACATACGGAATGAAAAACTGAAACTGTTTCAATCAATCAGCCCATACCGGGAAGAACAGATTCCTACTCATGTTATTAGAGGTCAATATGTTGGTTCGAGTATGGGCGGGAATCAGATCTTGGGTTATAGAGAAGAAGAGGGTGTAAATCCCAATTCCAGAACCGAAACTTATATAGCCATGAAATTTTATGTTGACAACTGGCGTTGGGCCGGTGTGCCATTTTATATTCGTACGGGAAAAAGTTTACCAACCAGGGTAACCGAAGTTGTCATACATTTCAAGCATTCGCCACACCACCTCTTCTCAAAGGGGAATTTATTAAACAAGCATAACCAATTGGTGTTAAGAATACAGCCAAGTGAAGGTATGCTACTCAAGCTTGGTATGAAAGTTCCTGGATCAGGGTTTGAAGTAAAATCAGTGAGTATGGATTTCCAGTATGATAGCTTGACTGATCATCACTTACCTGATGCTTATGAGCGCTTACTCCTCGATGCGATGCACGGTGACTCCACCTTATACGCAAGGGGAGATAGTGTTGAGGCTGCCTGGGAGTTTATTGATCCAATTCTTAGCTATTGGGACGCACATCCTAATGAAACTATATTTGGTTATCCCGCCGGAACCTGGGGCCCGGAACATGTTGACCAATTAATTGAAGGAGACAAATATGGGTGGAGATATCCCTGCAAGAATCTCACAAGCGACGGCCAGTATAGTGAATTATGAGTTCGGTTACCCATCATTCTTATTGCAGTCCCGTTCTTTTTTGGTGTCTTTTGCAATAACCTCAGATCGAACAAGGAAAAAAATAATTACTATCCCAAAAAGTCCGAAGAGGATAACAATATTTGAATCTGATTGGGTTTACAATGAAGATTTAACATTGATGGTCTTGAAAATCATCTAATAAATGACTAATATTAATTATAATAATAGTAGTCAATATCACCTGTCTTAATGAATATAGTCACCTTTGATTTGGTTTTGAGCGGTCTGGTTTACCTGGTACTTATCTATTTCATGATCACACTCCTGAAGAAAAGAAGAAAAAGTACAGATAGTGACGATGACAATGACGGCGGTATTTCTGTTAGTGGGCCTCCTCAAATTGATCTACCTCCGGGGGTTTGTTTGCCAGATGATCCAATTCGAAAGGTTCGGAAAGAAAACGAAGAAGTCCTGGTTTGATTATATAACCTCATTTGACGTACACCTAATTAGCTGCAGGGAGAAGAAGAGGTCTATGATTTCACTAATTTATTTTTAATTTTACCAAGCATTTTTTAACTGTATTCATCAATCAATTTTTATGAGATTTATTGTTTCGTCAGCTGCACTTTTAAAACAACTGTCTTCCGTCAACGGTGTAATTACTACCAATCCGGTAGTGCCTATTCTTGAAAATTTTCTATTCGAAATCAGCGATGGAACATTGAAAATTACGGCTTCCGATTTGCAGACTTCGATGATTACGGAGATTGAAGTTGAAGCCAATGAAAATGGAAGTATTGCTGTTCCAGCAAGAATCTTGATTGATACATTAAAAAATCTTCCTGAACAACCGGTGACTTTCTCAGTAGAGGAAGAGTCCTATAGTGTGGAAATAAGTTCTGATAATGGCCGATATAAGTTAGCTGGAGAAAATGCCACTGACTTCCCTAAGGTTCCTGCCGTCACAGATGGTTATTCGGTCACATTTACGTCAGATGTCCTTGGATCGGCTATAGCCAATACCATTTTTGCTACTAGCAATGATGAACTGAGACCGGCAATGACCGGTGTTTATTTTAAGCTGGACGAAACTAGCGCCACTTTTGTAGCCACGGATGGGCATCGATTGGTGAGGTACAGAAGGATAGATGTGGCAGGGGAAGTTTCCAATTCAATGATAATTCCCAGGAAAGCTTTGACACTTTTAAAAGCTACGCTTCCCCCGGATTCGACTTCAGTGAATGTTGAATTTAATCCCTCGAATATCTTTTTTGAGTTTAACAATATCAAAATGATCTCTCGACTGATTGACGAGAGATTTCCCGATTATGACAATGTCATTCCCCTTAATAATACGAATGTCATGTCGATCGCTAAAGACGATATTCTGAGCTCACTCCGAAGGATATCTATTTATGCCAATAAATCAACGCATCAAATAAGGCTAAAAATTACTGGCAGTGAATTAGTTATATCTGCTGAAGATCTTGACTTTTCAAATGAGGCCAATGAACGCCTTGCCTGTGAGCATGATGGTGACGATATTGAGATCGGTTTCAATGCCAAATTTATGATGGAGGTTTTGTCCAATCTTGACTCAGAAGAAATAGATATTAAGTTAGATGCTCCAAACAAAGCCGGTCTTATATTACCTAAGAGCAAAGTAGAAAATGAAGACATTCTGATGCTCGTAATGCCGGTAATGCTGAATACCTACGTATAGTAATACCGATCTAATTGGAGCAGCCCTTGAATTCGAGTGCACATTGGAGAATGGAGTGGCATCATCGAGAGTTTAGCATAGTGGTAAACCTATCTATGATATATGGACTCTAAGGTCTCTGTTAGACCAAATGTCCCAGAAAGAATAATTTTCTCACTTTTTAATTGCTTCTACACCGGCTCCTCGGTTCAGGAATTTTACTAATTTTTCCCGGGACACCTCCTTGTCAAGCCAGTATTCCCGGCTATGGAAATTGGTATAAGGCCAGTTCTTTTTAGTAATAATAAATGGCCAAAATGCATGAGCCTGTTTAGCGGAAACACTCTCAAAATACAGATCGTCATCTGTCATTATAAGACCTTTGTATTCATCGAACTCCTTTACAGTCAGGTCTGCAAAAGGTAATCCTTCATTTAGAATAAATTCAGATAACTCAGGAATTTCCCATGCTGTTAATCGACTCTTTAAGTACCAATCATAGTGAAATGATCTTTCTTTTTCAGGTAAAGTTTGATGGCTACTTTCCGAAATGGCCAGTGCATACTCCAGGTATTTCTTAAGGAGCTTTGGCCCCTGATTTTTGCTGTCGTCAACTTTTAATTGGGTAGGATGAATGCTGCTAACAACATATATTTTTTCCCGTGCTCTGGTGATAGCAACATTCAACCTATTTTCTCCCCCTTCAACATTAAGACTACCGAATTGCATATTCATTTTATTGTTACGGTCAGGAGCGTAACCTATGGAGAAGATAATTACATCTTTCTCATCTCCCTGGACATTCTCAATGTTTTTAATAAACAGGCTATCAGGTATCAGCAGTGACTTGCTAACTGCGTAATCCTCAATTTTGTCCATAATCAGAGATTGTTGGAACGTGTTAAAAGCAACTACTCCAATTTCTTTGTTGGGGTCTTGTTTTAATATTTCGAATATCAAATTGACGATTGTATCTGCCTCTTCCGAATTAGTGCTTCGCTCCCAGATGCCATCTACTTTAAGGTACTTTATTGCGGGATCACTGATATTAATATCATTAAAGTCAGGCAGAAGACTGAGCTTGTTGTTATAAAAATGACTGTTGGAAAAATTAATTAGATCAACCGATTTACTTCGGTAGTGACCCCTTAATTGAACTTGCATGAGGTGTTGCTTGGCTAGGTTTAAAAGGGAATCAACTTCAAGTTCCGGCAGATCATCATCGTTCTCATCTTCCCATCTTACACGGTAGAGATCGTTGGGTTTAAGTTGTTTGTCATCTCCGGTAACAACAACTTGTTTACCGCGATACATAGCCGGTAGTCCTCGCTCCGCAAAACATTGTGATGCTTCATCAAAAATGACGAGATCGAAAACTTCATTCATTGGAAAGATTGCCGATGCTGCTTCTGGCGAAACCATCCAACATGGCACCAAATCAAATACTTCATAATGAAAATGATTGATCAGTTTCCTTACCGGCCAAATGCGCCTTTTCTTGGTTACCTGGTGGTTCAAATCACGAAATGTTACCAAGTTATTCAGCCTGTTAAACTCTAAATCATGATAGGTACGTTCCCTGGATTTAAGTAGTAGAATGTCATTGCTTATTTGCAACTTATCACGAACGGATTCCTGTAATTCCTCTTCAAGCTTTTCAAATTTCAAAGATGAAACCGAAGTGACTATGGGGTATTTTGTTTCAATGTGATCTATCCAGGCAAGGCGCAAACTATTTTGAAATACTTTTTCAATCGATTCTTCATTGATTTCATCCACTTCGTCTTTAAGCTTTTCAAATACGGATTTCTCATATGGCGCCAGAGAAGATTGTATTGAATCATAATCCACCAGAGAATCAAAGTCACGGGTCAAAGTTTTTCCAGCTTCCACTGCGAATTGATCATCAACTGCTATACGATTGATCTGTTTGTCTGTCAGGTATTCTGACCACTCACTTTTTCTCTCATAGACCATGCGCATTATTTCAAGCAAACCATCAACTTTTTTCTTGAATTCGCTAAAAGAAAGTTTTTGAAGATTAAAGTAACGGTGGAAACTCCTTAGTGAACTGAAAATAAGTTTTGCATTCAAAGCTCTGCGCTGATAATAAAACCAGTTTTGATGATCTATTTTCAACAGTGACGAAGGGAATTCTTTGAGCCATTCCTTGCTTTTGAGCTTAGTAATATTGCGTTCCAGGTTTAGGCGATTATCAACTTTTTCAACAAGGATTTTGAGGCCTTTTTTGTTGCTGCGTAGACCATTAGTAACCAATACTCTTGATATTAATATTTTATCTTTGGAAAAAATTTTCCAGTGAATCCATTTAAAAACACTTTTCCTGGTCTGCATGCTTTTGTGCAGTGCTTCTTGTAGCCGACCCAATTCTTTAATATTCTGACTGATTTCAGGACCAACACCTTTAAAGCAGTCCATTAACGTTCTTTCTGTGTTAGATAACCAAAGACTATCTGTTTCCTTATTAGAAAATAGAATGATGCGCCTGAAATGCTCAAAAACAATGGAATCTTTTAATAAAGACAGCATTTCAAGGATGTTTTCCTTATTCTGATATATGGTAGCGCCATCCTCGATATCAATTTCGTTTCCAACTATTTCCAGCGTTGACTGGCCAATTTCCGATCGGATTTGTGGGATTTTAATTACAAATTCCTTTATTTTTTTTAGATCAGAAATACTGAATTTTCCGAACTCTTTTCGAGATAACCAGGGGTAATTCTCTTTTTCGAATTTCGCAGCGTAAGCAGCTAGAAACTTTAATTTTCTAAGAAAATCATCATAGGTTGAGTCGAATATGAAGTCTTTGTACTCCTGTTTAATGTTGATTGTTGGCAGAGACAGATCGGAAGTTAGGTATAATTCTTTGGCAGATTTGCCACACTCTTTCTCGTCAAAAAGCGCACTTTTGTACTCTTCCAATTCTTCAGTAAGCTGATCAATTCTTCTGCTAACCTGATGAAATTGCCTTTCAAGTTGGATCGCATCCAGTGAATTGTTTTTTTGCCGATATTCACTTAGTCGTTCGATTTGACTTGCTATCTGCTCATAGATTTCCTTCCTGTCATTTTTGAAATCATGAACTAATCCAACAAAATCTATTACATCTTTTTCTTTTAACCTGGAATAGACAACATCTAATGCGGCTCTTTTTTGACAAACTAGTAGGACGTTGAGCCCCCTGGCGATATAATCTGAGATGAGATTACAGATCATTTGTGACTTGCCCGTTCCTGGAGGGCCTTGCACCACAATCGAATTACCACTTTTTACAGCTTTTATGGCATTTTCCTGGAAAGCGTCCATCTCGAAAGGCGTAAAAGTTTGCTCCTCCTTTATGCGCTTGAGAAAACGAAAGCTTTCTGAATGTTTGGTTAGGTCAATCTCATCCTTATCCACTTCTGCCGTTTTCTTTATAAAAAATTCTTCAAGACTATTGACAGGATTGTTTTCAATCAGTTGTAAATAGTCAGAAACAAGATAAGAGCCAGCTTGGGGAAAAATTCCTAATACTGCTTCGGGGTAGAGTTTCAGTTCTCCTTTTTTACAGAGATTGTCAAGGTCTGTTTTTTTGAAATGCTCAAATCTTGTGAATCTGTCGACAAAATTTTCCTGGTTAAAATTCAGTTCGATATTACTCTCTTTGAATAACTCATACAGTGAAGTCCGATACAGCCGACTGTCTTTATCAAAATCATCAAAGACTCTCTCTAAAAGATCTTCATCAATCTTTATTTCATTAAAATGGGCATAAGCCAGGAGGAATGACTTATTGAGCGTTACATTGACATTATTTCTCAATTCAAGGTTCCACATGTTTCCTGAAATATCAAGATTAACCGGAAAGAACATCAGTGGGCACCTGACCACGGTGTCATTTGAAAATTTTCCTCTCACGAATGGCCATCCCACGTAGAGATCTTTCCCACCTCTTTCTTCGAAAATGAATTTCTCAAGGCGATGAAGTTTTTTTAATCTTTGACTTAAAGCATTGGCTTCTCCGTCCCGGCTATCAAGGACGGAACAGAGATGTATTTGGGATTTTTGGCCAATCAGGCCTTCTAATATAGAAAATGAAGGTTCTTTGACGGCGAAATCAAAGTCATGTATATCCATGAACTGTTCCGTACCAGTTTTCAGCAGCAAAAGAGAACGATTATTGCTGCTTAGGTTAGTAAGACGACGTAAGTATGACTGCAGAATTTGCTGCATTTATCTAAGGTAAAATAAATGAGGATACAGCGAAATGCTTAGTGGAATCATTAATGGGATTTTTGAGATAAAAGAAAAGCTCTACCATGAATTGAGGTTTCTCAAAAAATATGATTAGATGCTTTAGACTTAGCTTTTCAGCCTGTTCATGACTTCTGGATCTTGCCTGCCATTGAACAGCATCGCTATTATGATTTCATTTTTTGTCACTTCTTAGATTAGTTTGTGATTCCATTTACTGACTGAACGTTAATCGTTGGATGCTAAATAAAGTTCTATGGAATATTTTTAAGGAAAATCGTTTAAGCTTTTCGCCAAAGACATCAGAATACTTTTAATAGTGCTTAAAAATAAGTCTGTTGTGACAAAGAGTTTATTAATACATGCTAGATTTAACGCCATTTTAGTAATAGCTCTATGAATTGGAACTATTGAAAAAATTGGATTTGTTTGAAGTTTGCAATTTGTAGATTGGATACTTTGTATTACACTTCAATAAAATAATTGTAGACCAAGAAAAAAGGAGTCAATTGCCTCTCCTATTTTTCTTCCTTTTCTCCCTTTTTTTCTTTTTTCTTTTTCTTCAGCTTGACGATGAGTTCTTCAGCTCCTTCCTTATGGTCAGCAATTATGGTATCACCCTCTTCAGCATCCCCCTTCAGGATTTCTTCGGCCACTGCATCTTCCAGATATTTTTGAATTGCCCTGTTAAGAGGCCTGGCACCAAATTGTGGATCATATCCTTTTTCGGCCAGAAAGTCTTTGGCTTTCCCAGTCAACTTAACCTGGTAGCCTAAATCCGTAATCCTGTTGAAAAGTATCTTTAATGTAAGTTCAATAATCTTATGAATGTGCTTTCTATCCAGTGAGTTGAAGACGATCACATCATCCAGGCGATTGAGGAATTCCGGGCTAAATGTTTTCTTCAGGGCACTTTGTATTGTAGACCTCATGACCTCATCCATGTTCTGCTGCTTGGACTGTGTAGCAAAACCAATACCTGCACCAAAATCTTTGAGATCGCGAACTCCAATATTTGAAGTCATGATGATAATAGTATTCCTGAAATCAACTCTCCGACCCAAACCATCAGTTAGTGTTCCATCATCAAGAACCTGGAGGAGGATATTAAAAACATCTGGGTGAGCTTTCTCGATTTCATCCAATAATACTACACTATAGGGTTTCCTTCTCACCTTCTCAGTGAGTTGACCACCTTCTTCATATCCTACATAACCTGGAGGCGCACCAACCAATCTTGAAACAGAGAATTTCTCCATGTATTCGCTCATATCTATCCTAATGAGTGAATCGTCTTTGTCAAATAGATAGTTGGCCAACACTTTGGCCATTTCCGTTTTACCAACACCAGTTGGCCCTAGGAATACAAAACTTCCGATAGGTTTCTTAGGATCTTTTAGGCCAACACGCGTACGTTGAACCGCCTTCACCAACTTCTTTATTGCTTCTTCTTGCCCAATTACCCTGCTTTCCAGCTCCTCGGCCATGCTAAGTAATTTGTTGCTTTCGTTTTGAGCTATTCTGTTAGTCGGTATACCCGTCATCATCCCGACGACCTCGGCGATATTTTCTTCGTCTACAGTATATCGTTTACCTTTTGATTCATCTTCCCATTTAGCTTTGGCTTGTTCAAGCTGTTCAATAAGCTTCTTTTCCTTATCTCGAAGCTGTGCCGCTTCTTCATATTTTTGACTCTTAACAACCTGGTTTTTCTCCTTTTTAATATCCTCAATTGCGTCTTCCAGCTTTACTATCTCATCAGGAACGAAAATGTTGTTAATATGAACACGAGCGCCAGCCTCATCCATAACATCAATAGCCTTGTCTGGTAAGAATCGATCACTAATGTACCTGTCAGACAATGTGACGCAATTTTGGATGGCCTCATCAGTGTATGACACATGATGATGACTCTCATACCGATCCTTAATGTTAGCAAGTATTTGGATAGTTTCTTCAGGAGTAGTGGCATCAACCATTACCACCTGGAACCTCCTGGCCAGGGCTCCATCTTTTTCAATATATTGCCGGTATTCGTCCAGGGTTGTAGCGCCAATACATTGTATTTCACCTCTCGACAGCGCTGGTTTGAACATATTTGATGCGTCTAGTGACCCTGAAGCGCCGCCTGCACCTACTATTGTATGAAGCTCATCAATGAAAAGGATCACATCAGGAGATTTTTCGATCTCATTCATTACCGCCTTCATTCGCTCTTCAAATTGCCCACGATACTTCGTCCCTGCAACTAGTGAAGCCAGATCAAGTGTAACTACTCTTTTCCCAAAAAGCACACGAGATACTTTTTTCTGAACAATTCTTAGTGCCAATCCTTCAGCGATCGCTGTTTTACCAACACCAGGTTCTCCAATGAGGATTGGATTGTTTTTCTTTCTTCGGCTTAATATTTGGGCCACCCTTTCAATTTCTTTTTCTCTGCCAACAATGGGGTCTAGTTTATCATCTTCTGCATATTTCGTTAGGTCACGGCCAAAATTATCTAATACGGGAGTCCGTGACTTTTCAGCTCCTTTGCCGGACGATTCCCGACCGGATGAGGATGAAGACGATGAACTGCCAAACATTCTAGACGAATCATCGTCCGGATCATCAGTATCAGATGCGGCCATCGGATTTTCAGTCTGATATTCAAGCATCTCTTTAACTACCTCATAGTTGACATCAAACTTATCTAGTATTTGGGTTGCAATATTGTCCTCATCTCTCAGTATAGACAAAAGCAAATGCTCTGTTCCTATCAACTGACTCTTGAAGATCTTCGCTTCCAAATAAGTTATCTTCAGTACTTTTTCTGATTGCCTGGTCAGTGGAATATTGGCCAGATTCTTAACGTTACTGGTCGCAGTACCTTTTGTTGCTTTTTCAACAGCAGTGCGTAGCTCCTCCATAGTTACGCCCAGTTTTTTTAGAACAACCACAGCCACTCCCTCTCCTTCTCTGATCATACCGAGTAAAAGATGCTCTGTGCCAATATAGTCGTGTCCCAGACGAAGGGCTTCTTCTCGACTTAAGGAAATCACCTCTTTTACGCGGTTTGAAAATTTAGCTTCCATATGCAGCCTTAATGTATAAAGTAAAAATAGATTTTAATAGTTTCATAACCACTAAACTGTGATGGTAATTACATAGTCCGGACTATGAATATATATTAATATCTCTTAGACTACGAACGTAACCCTAGGTTGAATGTTGTAGCCCCTATACATGTGACCCTTTTAACATTTCAACCGCATTTGGTCCTTCACAAAATAGCAGATCGATGATACTTAGGTTAGAAACAAATTTGTTGCCAAAAATTTGAGAATAATTAAATGGGGTATAAAGCTGATTTGCTTCATAGTGGACTTTAGGATGAATGAGGCTTCTCACATCAACTATGGACGATTCTTTGGGGTTGAGATATTTTTTACTAAATGACAATTCATTGTCCATACCCAGACATTTCAGACAAAATGACAGGAGTTGACTATTAAGGGATAAAAGATGTTGAGGTTTGTTGTACAGAATTTGGCGAATTTCATCGGAATAGAATTCGAAAAAAGGGGATTTGCCGTATGCTGAGAGTATTGACCTCCATAGCGGATTTAACCACCGATGTGCATAATCAATTTCAACATGCTGCATGGATATTCTTTGGCTTCCTTTGGTTACGGGTACAATTAATCTTACGATCCCATTCGCGCCCAGGATATGGCAGCGATTGCGATAAGTTTGTTTGACAAAATATTCGTGCTGATCAAACAGAACATTATTATATGTCCTCAAGGCAATGAAATATTCAATGCTGGGAAGAAACTGCAGGTCTATTAAATATTGTTTTCCACTTTTTGCAAGTGGCATTTGGATGCTATCTAAATAATCGGTCTAAATCTGTAAACGGGATTCTACTCAACATAATAAGTAACGAAATTGTAAAAAATATCAATTGCATTTTGAATTTTTTTAAGTCCTCATTCGCTTTTTTGGCCTTCGATCGACCTATCTCAGCCAGGGCCACGCCCACAATCATGGCAAAAATGTGTTCGACCGCCCAATACCTGAGAGTAGCTTCTTTCATTGCAGCACCGAAATCAGAAAACGCCGTTTGCGTGATAGGGCTCAAAAAAATATAAAGTACCAGACCAATTATTAGTTGAAGTCGCAAAGTGCCAACCATTGATGCCACAAAGGTTTTATCCAACTTTTTATAAGGTGATTTGTTAACCACTCCCAGCAGTGACTTAATAATCACAATCACCATGAGGATTAAGACTATCCATCGTAGCCAGGAATGTATAAAGAGGAATGACTGATACATTTTGATAATTTTGTGTGAATTTAGCTAAGGCATAACTATTTCTTCAAAAATCTCACTTTGGCTTCTTTCGATATTGTAAGGAGATATACCCCACAACTCCTGGCTGATTGCGCTGCCAGTATTTCGCCAAATGCCCATTCCGATCGATTAATTTGGATTTGGCCGATACCCGGCGAATAAAAATCCAGGATTCACGAGTATGATGGTTGGGATGGTGGACTCGATTGGCTTAGGCGTTCCTTTTAATTTTGGATATTGTTTGTGACTTAGCTTTTTGAAATTTGTTATTTTAAACCTACAGCATCCCACATAGAACTTTTAAATGTTAATCTAATTTGAAGAGGGATTTAAGTTCAGCAGCATCTTCAGGTTTCATTCGCTTTGCAAGTACTAGTCTTAACTGTCTCCTTCTGAGGGCTCCATCGTAGAGTTCCTTTTCTTTATCTGTTTCCGGAGTTACTTCATTTACATCGATTGGTTTTCCAGATTGATCAACTGCTACAAAGGTGAAGAATGCGGTGTTGCTATAAATCTTTTCTCCACTAGGAATATTTTCTGCCCAAACTTCAATATGGACCTCAATCGATGAGTTAAAAGAACGTGTTACCTGGGCTTTTAGAGTTACGACACTTCCTAAGGGAATGGGTTTAGAAAAGGAGACATTGTCCACTGACGCAGTCACCACTATACGATTTGAGTGTTTTTGGGCAGCTATGGCAGATACCACGTCCATCCAGTGTAGCAAACGGCCTCCCATCAGGTTGTGCAAGGTATTGGTGTCATTAGGCAACACCAATTCCGTCATTGTTACACATGATTGGTTAGCGGGTTTCTTCTTGGCCATTTCTATTAGCGATTTAGGCGCCAAATTTAGATGATAATATTGTAAATGTGTGTAGTTATAAGAATAAGTATGGCTCAGGTAGCATAAGCAAATACACTTCAGAATAATATTCTGATTATTTTTGATGCCATCCCTCTTCTCCGACCAACGGAACGAAACAGAAATTTGTAAATTCTTCCTTGATTAATTTGTTCCCCGTAGTTTTAGTAATTCGGATCATTTGTTGTGTTTTCTTATTACCAACAGGGATTACCAGACGACCACCAAGTGCCAGCTGGTCAATTAGCGCTTTTGGAACGTTTGGAGCTCCAGCTGTCACTAAAATGCCTGTATAAGGAGCAAAACTCTTTAATCCCTTTGAACCATCCCCACAAAAGAAATGAGCTATGTAACCCATTTTCCGAAGCATAACTTTAGCTTTATCGAATAACTTTTTGTTGAATTCTATAGTATAGACATCTGCCCCAAGAACTTTCAGAATACAGCACTGATAACCCGATCCGGTTCCAATCTCTAAGATTTTGTCGCCAAGCTTAACATCAAGTAGTTGCGTTTGAAATGCCACTGTGTAGGGCTGCGAAATTGTCTGACCTTCACCAATGGGGAAAGCCTTATCCTGGTATGCATGAATCAGGAACTCAGGTGAAAAAAAAAGGTGACGAGGCACAACATTCAAAGCGCTAAGCAGTTTTTCATCATTAATACCCTTAATACGTAGAGTATTTACCAACCTTTTCCGAAGGCCCCGTTGCTTATAATTATCCTCCATGAATAGCCAAAGTTAGGTGAATAGCATTGGATTGTTGGGACCTTCAACTTAATTTCAGGCCAACATGTTTACAGGTATAATAGAATCTATTGGGGAAATCCGGCATTTGGAGGAAGGTGGGAGTAATCTGAACCTCAAAATTGGCAGTGCAATCAGTGCGGAGCTTAATGTAGATCAGAGTGTGAGTCACAATGGTGTTTGTCTCACAGTTGTTGAACTTTTTGAAGGAGGACATATTGTTACAGCTATAGAAGAGACATTAAAAAAATCCAATTTGAACAAACTTCGCATGGGGGATATCGTCAATTTAGAACGCTGCATGAAATTTGATGGGAGATTTGACGGACACATTGTTCAAGGTCATGTAGATCAGGTTGGGGTGTGTGAGGAAATCAGGCCTTTGGATGGGAGTTGGCAAATTACTTTTAGTTTTGACAGCTCACTAAGTAACGTTACTGTTGAAAAAGGATCGATTTGTGTAAATGGCATTAGCCTGACTTGTTTTAATTCAGGTATAAATAACTTTAGTGTCGCCATTATTCCTTACACTTACGAACATACTAATATGAGACAATTGGCGGTAGGGGACGAGGTGAATCTAGAATTTGATATTGTTGGTAAATATGTTCAAAAGCTTTTAGGTTCTACTTTAACGCCATAATTTTAGTCGATACATAACCGAATATTTAACTCTTACGGTAGATGAATGTAAAATGTATGATTGTTGACGATGAAACGATCTCCCGGAAGATCCTCAATCGTTACGTGGAAAAAACCGAGTTTCTCACTTTAAGTCACGAGGTAACCAACGGGGTAGAGGCAGCGAATATTCTACTGAAAGAAGATGCTGACATCGATTTAATATTCCTTGACGTAGAAATGCCCGAAATGAGTGGCATGGAACTGATGCAATCGTTGGACAATTCATACCAAATAGTGCTAACTACATCAGCAGAAAGATATGCGGTTGAAGCATTTGAACACAGAGTCGTTGACTACCTGATTAAGCCAATTGAGTATTCCAGGTTTCTGAAAGCGGCAGTTAAATCAAAAGAGAATCTTGAAGTCTTAAAACAGAATATAGAAAGTCAAAAGGACATATTCATCAAGTCCGAATCCAAGCTTGTGCGAGTTAGGGTTGATGAAATAAACTATGTCGAAGCGCTGGCCGATTATGTGATCTTCAATACTGAAAAAGGTAAATTTATTGTACACTATACTATGAAGGGTATTGAGAAGAGACTGCCTACCAGCCTCTTTGCCCGTGTTCATCGCTCTTACATCGTAAACAAAACAAAAATTGAGAATGTAGAAGACATGGCCATTGCGATAGCCGAGAAAAGCGTACCTATTGGGGCCTCTTACAAAGAGAACCTTTATAAGGGTTTGAATATCTTGTAAGTACTCTTCTGATTCAAAGCGTAGATTATTGTACCTATCAGCATGCCGTACAATGCTCCAGCCAATATATCCAACGGGTAGTGAACACCGACATAAATTCGACTATAGGCGACTATGCCAGCCCAAAGAAACAACCATCCCCACTTTTGGGTCTTGAAAATAAGATAAAGGAAAGTAGCTATAGAGAAGGTGTTGGCTGCATGACCAGATACAAAACTGTACTTCCCCCCACAGGAGGAAACAAGATGAACGAATGGCGAAATAATAATATCATGGCATGGTCGTAATCGTCCGATATATGGTTTTATGAGCCCGGACGTCGTTTGATCAACCAATAGAACAAGAACACTTATTGAGAGCAGGATAGTTATGCTTCGATATTTGAATTTTTGTATGATTAATATGATCAGGAAGAGGTAAAAAGGTATCCAAATATATTTATTGGTAACCCAGTACATAATAAAATCAAAAACTTGATTATGAAATGAATTAAGTGTCAGGAACAATTCCTGGTCGAAAGTAATCAGTATTTCCATGAGTATTATGTAATCCAGTTGATCCCTTTCCTCAAAAAATTTAAGGTTTTCGCTTCCGGTGAATTACTTTCAGGTTGATGATCATATTGCCAACTGGCTTGGGATGGCAAGCTCATCAGGATAGATTCTGTCCTTCCGTCAGTATCTAAACCAAATTTTGTTCCCTTGTCATACACAAGGTTAAATTCAACATATCTACCCCGTCTCAGCAGTTGCCAATTTTTTTGATCTTCTGTAAATTTTTTTTGTTGATTTCTTTGCACCAACTCTACATAAGTAGGAGCGAAAATCTTACCAATGTCGTGTACAAATACAAACCGTTGACTTTTGGTAAACCCACCTTTTTCATTTAAACGGTCAAAAAAGATGCCACCTATACCCCGGGTTTCGTTACGGTGTTTTATGTAAAAATAGTCATCAGCCCATTTTTTAAATTCATCGTAGTACTGTGGATGATGTTTTTCACAGACGTTTTTGATTTGTTGGTGAAAGTATGCAGCATCACTTGGTATGACATAGTGTGGTGTGAGATCAATCCCACCACCGAACCACCACGTCCCATCAGACATTTCAAAATACCTGATATTCATATGTATTATTGGTATATGTGGATTATTTGGGTGTAGGACGATTGATACCCCTGTGGCATAAAATTGTGCTTCATTGAGGTTGAGCGCCTTGCGTATTTTTGGAGGTGTTTCGCCATATACCGCCGAAAAATTGACCCCCCCCTTTTCTATGATATAGCCATTAGAAGTGACCCGGGTCCTTCCTCCGCCTCCTCCATCACGGTCCCATTGATCTTCAAAAAATTTTGCTTGCCCATCCAGTGATTCAAGAGAAGAGCAAATAGAATCCTGAAGTGCTTTAAATGAATTGGCAATTGATGTTTTATCAATCTTATCCAACTTCAGCTTCATTTAATTCCGCGAAAGACTCCACCGGTATACAACTACAGAAAAGGTTCCTGTCTCCATATGCGCCATCAATTCTACTTACTGCTGGCCAGAACTTGTTTGTTCTTAACTCTGGTACCGGGAAGGCAGCTTTTTCCCTAGAATAAGGGTAATTCCAAGCATCACTAATAACCACTCGCTGGGTGTGAGGTGCATTCTTCAATACATTATTCTCTCTGTCATAGATGTCCTTTTCAATCTCCCTGATTTCTTCTCTGATTGAAATCAAAGCATTACAAAAGCGATCTAATTCGACAATTGACTCACTTTCCGTAGGTTCTATCATTAATGTTCCTGCCACCGGAAAAGATACTGATGGAGCATGATAACCATAATCTATAAGCCTCTTAGCTATGTCTTCCACCTCTACACCGATCTGCTTGAACTCACGGCAGTCAACGATCATCTCATGCGCACATCTTCCATTTTTGCCGCAATAAAGAATTCCATAATGTTTGGAGAGTTTTTCTTTTATATAGTTGGCATTAAGGATGGCTAATCTTGATGCATTTGTCAAGCCACTCGATCCCAACATAGCAATGTAAGCGTAAGAAATGGTCAAAATGCTAGCGCTACCCCAGGGTCCGCTTGAAATGGCATCAATTGCTTTATCTCCTCCGATGGGCACAAAGGGATTACCTGGTAAAAACGGCTGCAGGTGTTCGACAACACTAATTGGTCCCATACCTGGCCCACCCCCTCCATGAGGTATGCAGAAGGTTTTGTGAAGATTGAGGTGACAGAGGTCGGCACCGATCATTGCAGGGCTAGTAAGACCAACCTGGGCATTCATGTTAGCCCCATCCATATAAACCTGTCCGCCATTCTGATGGATTATTTCGCAGATTTCTATAATACCTTCCTCAAAAACACCATGAGTGGAAGGGTAGGTAACCATGAGTGCAGCAAGACTTTCTTTATTTGCTTCGGCTTTGTCACTAAGATCATTGATATCAATGTTGCCCTTTTCGTCACATGCTACAATAATAACCTGCATTCCGGCCATCACCGCACTTGCGGGGTTTGTGCCATGAGCGGAAGATGGGATCAATACTACTTTTCTATTGTGATCGCCTCTGCTTTGATGATAGGCTCTGATTACCATGAGTCCTGCAAACTCTCCCTGGGCTCCGCTGTTCGGTTGGAGAGAAACTGCTGCAAAACCAGTAATCTCACAAAGCGCTGATTCCAGTTTTTCAAAAAGTTCAGTATAACCTTGAGCCTGGTCTTTTGGCACAAAAGGATGCATTTGAGAAAATTCAGGCCAGCTTAGGGGAATCATTTCAGCCGTGGCATTGAGCTTCATAGTACATGACCCGAGGGATATCATGGAATGAACGAGAGACAGATCTTTATTTTCTAGCCTTTTGATGTACCTTAACATCTCATGTTCTGAGTGGTAAACATTGAACACAGGATGAGTGAGAAAATCTGATGTTCTTGAAAGTTTAGAATCAAATGTGATCTCAATTTTGTTGCTTTTCAGTAAAGTTTTCTCAAGAGAAAGTGTATCCTGGAATATTCCCAGGATCGATCCGACGTCTTCGGGTGTCGTAGTTTCATCAATCGAAATTCCAATGTTGCCATCATTAAAATACCGGAAGTTGTAGCCACTTGATTCTGCATTTTGTCTAAGGATTAGTGGATCGAGGTTGTTCTGTGATGGTAATTTTAACGTGTCGAAATAGGCAGTATTGGATTGCTCCAGACCAATAGCTGTCAGTTCTTTTTCAAGGATCCTGGCCAATCCGGTGATTCTTCTTGCAATCCTCTTCAAACCTTCGGGACCGTGATAAACAGCATACATTCCTGCCATTACTGCTAACAATACCTGTGCAGTACAAATATTCGAGGTGGCTCGTTCTCGTTTGATATGCTGTTCCCTGGTTTGCAGGGCCATTCTGTAGGCCGTATGCCCTTCTTTATCAACGGAAGCGCCGATGATTCTACCAGGAATTTGTCTTTTGTATGCTTCCCTGGTGGCAAAAAAGGCGGCATGTGGTCCACCATACCCCAGAGGAACCCCAAACCTTTGCGAGTTACCCACAACAACATCGGCTCCCAATTCACCCGGGGATTTCAGCAGTGTCAGACTTAACAGGTCGCTAGCCACAGCAATAGATATGTTATTTGCCTTGGCAGATTCAAATAGTAAACTGTGATCTTTAATTTCACCATTTGAGTCGGGATATTGTACCAGCATACCAAATATATCTTGATCGCTGAGGTCGGTTTCAGAAACGTCTTGAATTACTAATTCAATCCCCAGCGGCTGGGACCTGGTTTTCAATACCGATAGTGTTTGTGGAAATATGTTAGTATCGACCAAAAACTTGCAGGCCTGTTTCTTTTCACGAGGTTTTGTACTGAAAAGCATTGACATGGCCTCGGCAGCTGCGGTTCCTTCATCAAGTAAAGAAGCATTTGTCAATTCCATTCCCGTCAGGTCCGAAATCATGGTCTGGAAATTAATCAGCGCCTCAAGCCTTCCCTGAGCAATTTCAGCTTGATAGGGTGTGTATGCTGTATACCAACCAGGATTTTCAAGAACATTTCTTTGAATTACAGCGGGTACTATACAATTGTAATAGCCGAGACCGATGCATGATTTCAGAACCTTATTCTCCGCTGATAATTTCTTAAACTCTTTGAGGAATTGAAATTCATTGTAAGGCGCGGGCAGACTTAATTTCTTTTTTAATCTAATCGATTCAGGCACAGTTTCATCAATCAAATCATCGAGTGAGTCGCAGCCTAAATAAGAGAGCATTTGTTCAATCTCTGGTTGGGTTGGGCTATTGTGTCGAGTTTCGAATGAAACTCTCTGGTTTACATCTACTGTCATTTATAAGATACTAGTAATTAAGTGAAAAGAACACCCTGGAAAGGAGCCCACAAAATTAGCTTATAAGTCTCAAATATTTGGACCCAATTAGAAGTAAAAAGGTGGATTAAAAAGTGGATTAATTGAGGGATTGGATAGGGGGAGATACTTGTGGGGATAAAACTCCCCACAAAATCTTTTCAACCAGCTATGGAAAGAAAGACTTAATATCCATCTTTCTTCACTAAAATAAATCGCTTTCGACTAACCTGCTATTATTTTAGATGAAAATAGTAAAATCTTCGATGAACCACCTATTTTCTTCGACGAATATTTCATATGTATATATATGTATATACATATGAAATATTACTTTCTATTCACTTTCTGCTTTTTTTTGTCATGGAATGCACCCTTGAAACTGGGATCTTCCTTTCTTTTTTGAAAATCAATTGCTCTTGCTATTTCCTGTGATTCCTCAAATAGTATCGTTTCAATACCCACATCTTGTGGTATTGCTTTCCTTTTGATCGGTTGCCGGATAAGCTTTTCGATCATTTGTACGTGGTGCATTTCAGCGTCATTGGCAAAGGTTATGGCTACTCCCTGCTGATTTGCCCTGCCCGTTCGACCAATGCGATGAACATAATCCTCATAGACTAATGGTACATCAAAATTAATTACATGACTGACCATACTAACATCGATCCCTCGAGCTACAACATCGGTAGCTACTAATATTCTTATTTTCCCTGATTTGAAGTCATTAAAGGCATTTAATCGAGTATTTTGATCTTTATTGCCGTGGATTACTCTGACATTCTCAGTGATTTTTCTGATAATGAATTTGTAGAGGTTGTTGGCATTTTTCTTTGTCTTAACAAAAACGATCACTCTGTTTAATACTTCTTTTTCTGATAAAAGGTGATCTAACAAATTGATTTTGGTCTTAAAGTTGGGGGCTTCATAGAGTACTTGTTTAACACTACTTGCTGTGGTTGCCTGGGGCGCTATTTCTACCCTTTTGGGAAACTCAAGAAATTCATGGCATAAATCCAGTACACGATCCGGCATAGTAGCTGAAAACAAAAGGTTTTGTCTTTTAACCGGAATAACTTCCAGGATCTTTCTGATCTGAGGCATAAAACCCATGTCCATCATCTTATCAGCCTCATCCAATATCATGGTCTTAATAAATTTTGTGCGGATAAAGCCTTTATAGTACAAATCGAGGAATCGGCCTGGCGTTGCTACCAAAAGATCAATTCCATTTTCAAGAACTTCTTTTTGCAGTTTTGTTCCTGTTCCTCCGAAAATAGCAGTATGTCCTAAGTCGAGATTTACTCCAAAATTGTTTACTTCCTCATCAATTTGAATAGCGAGTTCACGGGTTGGGGCTAAAATGAGGGCTCTAGGGTCTATTCCCTGGTGATACTTGAGTTTCATCAGAAGAGGTAGAAGGAATGCAGCTGTTTTTCCAGTACCGGTTTGGGCTATGCCTATAAGATCATGTCCGGCTTGTATCAGCGGAATAGCTCTTTGCTGAATTTCAGTAGGCATCTGAAACCCCAACTCCGCAATGGCTGAAAGTAATTGCTTATTAAGTTTGAAGTCTGAAAAAGTCTGAATTTCAATGGCCACTTCAGTTCATTCAATTTATTGGTCTAAATTATGATTAAAATTTTCTAAGTTTTAAAAAACTATTGAAATGGGTTCTGTACTGATTTTGAATGCCAGGGTGGTAAATGAAGATGTAATTAAAGAATCGGATGTTTTAGTTGAAGGGGACAGGATAAGTTTAATATCAGATAATCTTTCTGGCAGAAAAGCTGATCATGTGTTAGACGCACAGGGAAATTATCTGCTGCCGGGAGTAATCGATGATCAGGTTCATTTCCGAGAGCCTGGTTTAACCCATAAGGCAACTATTTACACGGAGTCAAAAGCCGCCGTAGCCGGTGGCGTAACATCTTTTATGGAGATGCCCAATACTATTCCTCAAACGTTGACACAGAAACTCTTGGAAGAGAAATATGAAATTGCCAAAGGAGATTCAATGGCCAACTATTCATTCTATATGGGTGTGTCCAATGATAATATTGAGGAGGTTCTGGGAACTGACAGGAAGAGTGTTTGTGGACTAAAAATCTTCATGGGTTCTTCAACCGGTAATATGTTAGTGGATAAGGAGGAGGTCTTGGAGAGAATATTTTCTTCGACGGATATGCTTATCGCCACACATTGTGAAGACGAAGAAATAATCAGATCAAATACCGAAAAATATATCGAGAAGTTTGGTGAAGATATTCCTATGAGTTGTCATCCATTGATTCGCAGTGTGGAGGCCTGTTACAAATCATCTTCATATGCTGTTGGTCTGGCTCGCAAACATGGAACCAGACTTCATATTTTACACATTTCTACCGCTAAGGAAACAGAGTTATTTCAAAACGATATACCATTGACCGAAAAGAAGATCACCACTGAAGCCTGCATTCATCATTTGTGGTTTGACGATACAAGATATAACGACAAAGGAAGTCTGATCAAGTGGAATCCGGCAGTTAAAACTGCTAGCGACAGGGCGGCCATTTTAGCAGCAGTATTGGATGATCGCATTGATGTAATTGCTACGGACCATGCACCTCACACGGTAGATGAGAAGAACAACAAGTATTTGAAAGCACCCTCCGGTGGCCCGCTGATCCAGCATTCATTGGTTGCTATGATGGATTTTTATCATTCGGGAAAAATCAGCCTTGAAAGGATAGTAGCAAAAATGTGTCATAATCCAGCTGTTTTATTCGAGGTAAAAGGGCGAGGCTTCATCCGGGAAGGATACTACGCAGATTTGGTACTTGTCAACCCAAATAAAGGTTGGACTGTAAGCCGTGAAAATATTATGGCCAAATGTGGTTGGTCACCCTTCGAAGGGCATGAGTTCCAATCGTCTGTAACCCATACTATTGTTTCAGGCCACCTGGCCTATGAAAACGGCAAGTTTGATGAAACTAAAAAGGGTGAAAGGTTGACTTTCGATCGTTAGGCTCATCTAAGAACTATTCTTTTGACAAATGACTGACTTTGAGTCTCGAATTCTAATAGAAAAATTCCTTTACGGCTCGACATGATAGTCACCTGGTTCGATTCCATTAAGAATGGTACTGCCTTACCAGTAAGATCAAAAATCTGTAGTTTGTCAAAGTCACCCTCGATTTTGAAAACCCCGTTGTTTGGATTGGGATAAATTTTAAACGTGGAAGGAGTAAAATCATCAACTGCAGTAATAACAGCAGATTCAGTAGTTCGAAAAACAGGTCTCAACATTAGGCTACCCTCAATCCCGACATTTTCTCGCCATTCCCCGTCAACATTAATGAAGATCTTATCGCCAGAGTCGGTGTTCTTGTCCAATCCTACTCCAATAAAATTGTCGCTGAATTGTTCCCAACCTATAAAAATAGTGTCTTGAACAGCCACCGGGAATTCCAGTGTATATCGCGTGAATTGATTTGGCTGATCCTGCTGCTGTATTGTATATTGTTGTTTGGCCAGAATACTCCCTGGTTCATTGGAGAGCTTTCTCCAAACGATAATTTCTATGGGCAATCCGTCAGCTGATGGAGCAATTCGTGGAAAATAAATATCAATATCGGTAAGCATGTCAGAGGCTGAGATAAAATATTTATAAGCCAGCCGCCCTCTAATTTGATTGATTCCCGCCGCAAATTCTGCGGTACCGTCATCGTAAGCCAGGTAATTCTGAATATTAAACTGTCGCCTTAGCGTGTCATTGACTTTGTAGTCAACATTGTTGTAGAAAGTGGTATCGCCAGATACAGGGTTGATGAACTGGATAAGTTTTTGATCACCGGTATTATAGATTATCTCTGTTTCTATCACCAAAGAATCAGCAAAAGAAAGGGCATTGAGATTCGGGAGATTAGTCTCAACTAATCGTCGTTCTAAACCGCTCAAAATGGGGGCCGTAGTTGGTTCATTCGTCTTATCTACCAGGATATTATTAACAAGATCATACACATTTAATGTGAATTCAACCGGGTGTGGGAGCGCATCAAGGTTGAAAAGTTCAAATTGCAGGTTGGTAACGAACTGTTCAGGAGCGCTAAAGAATTGATCTGCCGGGATTGCTGAGTATTGGCCAAAAAGTGAGCTTGGCGGTTTAGTAATACCACGATCGAAATAGGATAAATCAGCAAAATCACGGTCTTGATTAAGAAAGATATAGTCAATGTGCCAGGTATCAAATCCACCGGTTAAGCGCCCAAAACTCTGAAAACGAAAGCGAAATTTGTTGTGAAAAAATTCTGAACCGTCCACCTTGAGTATTTCCTGACTAAAAATCTCATTGCCCTCATTGTCTTTTTCTATTGCGGATTCACCACCTGTTACATTGAATTGCGTTACCCACAATGAGTCACTCGTAAGGAATTGAAGTCGCAGTGAATCATTATCGTTGGGTATTTCGCCATTCCCCTTGGCTTGCCAGAAAAAACTAATAAATACTGTATTCAGCTTATTGGCTGGAATTTTTGATAGATCGATAGCCCCTGAAGTAAGATTATCGGTATTACCGACAAATTGAGAATTTATATCATAGGGAACCCCAAAAGCGTCTGTACCATCAAAAGTAGCTACATTAAGTGTAGGCGGATTGGCTCCTAGTGTTGGATTGATATTGACATTTTCACTGTTTTCCCACAATTCAACATTAGGTTGACCATTGGACTGCGAAAAATCATCCCAAAAGGGAATTGGTAGGGTGCCCGGTATCTGTTTGATTCTTAATATTCTTTGGTTGTTAGCTGAAATGGACGGTCTGCTCAGATGTCTAACAATCAACTGACTGAAAGCTTGACATTGAGCAATCAACACTAATAAACTAACAAAAATTACCTGCCTTCGCATTTTGATTAATCAAAATCCAGTGAAGCTCGTTGTTTATTCACTAAAGTATCTTCTTCAGTTTGCTCCACTACCCATAAATCAACGTTCTGACCTATGCGAATCTTGTCTTCAGCCCGTGGTCTTTGACGAAATATTGCTCCCGGAGGATACTGAGTGCGGTGATAAATGGAGTCACCATCTTCAGTAATTTCCAAATCGGATACCCATCCTTCTTTTTCAAACCTAATGTTGCCCATTTTTAATCCAGATGCAATAACAGCAAATTTGGCATCTTCATAATTCAATCCAATTAGGTCTGGAGCTTCAAAATTCTGTCTTCCCAATCCATCGCCGACTATTAGGTCAATTTTAGCTCCTTTTGGAACCATTTCATCGGGAGTTATTTTCTTACCGTTTAGCCTTTGCTCGATTACAGCATTTGCTGCCAGATCGGGCACATATCGGATGTTCCCAAGAAATAGATCTTTGCTACTCAATACCAACTGGGCATTTTTTACTGAGCCGTCAACTAAATTTGGCATTCTGACTGTGGGTGGCTCACTGGAATTTAGAGTGATATATATCTTTCTGTTTTCCTTAACTTTTGAATTTGGTAAAGGAAATTGCTTCAGTACGGTTTTGGGTGGATAATTGGTAGAAAAACCCGAATCAGGTAGAACCTCATACCTAAGATCTCTTTTTATGAGGAAATCATCCAAATCATCAAAATTGACTCCTTCGAGGTTGGGAACAGTAATTGATTCCCCATGGTTGGTTGTTGTTGGCAGATAGATGTAGAAAAAGAATAGGATGAGTACTGTTCCAATTCCTATCATTACAGACAGGTGTATCAATAATCTTAGGATGTTCTTTGGCATGGTCAGAAATCAAAGATAAAACTAAGTTTCAATTTCAGTCTTCTGTTTCTTTGAACTAATGCCGTATTGAAGAATAGCATCTATAAAATCATATGGTTTGTACCCATTGATTGCTGTTTGATGGAAAATACATGTAGCGGGTGTCATCCCCGGGAGAGAATTAGCTTCAATAACCACTGTTTCAATGGATTCATTTTCAAATATCCTGACGAATGCATCGATTCTGGCATATCCTTCAATTTTTAAAATACGAGCAATTTTTTCCAAGTCTGATTTGACTTTCGCAGAAATACGCTTCTGCTCTTCTTTATCAGAAGCAAATCGGGCTGGAGTAATGTTTTGACCCTCACCTGCCAGAAATTTTTCCTCTAATGAAAGAACCTCACCAGAGGCCAAAGTTTCAGAAGGTTCGAAAACTTCATAGGATATTTCTCCATGTTCATTCCCGGTAGTCAATAAGGCACCAGTAATCTCAAGAAAATGTTTTGCCCCATTGGATTGAATGCGGTCTTCAATCATGAAATAGGATTTCAATGGGAATTCCTCGTTGTTCTTGAGTTGCAATATTTCCTCTTGTTTGGGCATTAATTCTATAGCACTCCGGAACATCAATTCACAAAAAGCAACAAGTTCATTCCGGTTTTTTATCTTCTTTACGCCCGAACTACAACCATCATCCGATGGCTTGGCAATTAGTGGATATTGGAATTGGCTTTCAATTTTTTCGAAGAGCGCTTCTTTATGGTTCAGGAACTGGTCTTTTTGAACCATTATTTGATTGGCCACCGTAAACCCATTCGCTTTCAAAATTTCTTTAGTGCGGAACTTATCTATTGTGATCTGAGAGCTTTCAACACCTGAACCATTGTATGGTATACCTTGTTCTTCCAGTTTCATTTGAGCAGCCCCATCTTCTCCGGGTCGTCCGTGTAATGCTATAAACGCCACATCAATGTGGTCTTTTAGTTCCTCATAGGTAATTATCCGTGGTTTGTCTATGTGACCGCCAACATACTTGGATGTGATCTCTGTAGACTCGTTTTTGATGCGTTCAATGATTGGAGACTCGTTGTAATGAATAACCTTGTCTTTAATGTCGTCAGCATTATCTTTTAATAGAATGTTGACTGGTAAAATGTACATCTGATGCTGATCTTCATCGCCGGTTAGGAATATGGGGATTGGTTTGTATTTCTCCGAACTGGAAAGCTTTTGGTAAATATTTCTCCCACTTTCAACTGAAATGTGCCTTTCAGTACTAAAACCACCAAGTATGACACCCACTTTTATCTGGTTTTCTGATTTCTCATGGAGCGTTTCAATTTTTTGGTCCAGGTCCGCTAACATTCTTCGTAGTACCTGGTTGTTTTTGCCTGTTAATATCCTGGCTTGAAGAGAAGTTCTGACAATATAGGTTAGGAACTGGGAAGGATTAAGACCAATTTCAGCTGCTTGGTGGAAAAAGAAAGATGACGGCATCATGCCGGATGTAGTGTTGGGATCAATGAGATAAATTTTTCCATCATCGGAATAGAATCCATCGATCCGGGCGTAAACATGACAATATAGACTATTATTCAATCTTGCGCTTTCTTGACGGATCTTCTCTATGATGTCTTCTGGCAAGTTGATAGGAGTAACTTTTCGAACGACACCGGGCAAGTATTTCGAACGGTAATCAAACAGGTCTTTGGTTTTGACGATTTCTGTAGGAGGGAGGGCAATTGGACCATGAGGCCCTTCAATGACAATGCATGAAAATTCCTTTCCCTTGATGAATGATTCAATTATAACTTCTTCCTCTGAGTTGACACAGGTCAATTCAATGAAGTCATTTCCCTTTTCAAAAAATTGATCAAGGTATTGCCATAGTTCTTCCGGATGATAAATTAGGTTTTCATCGTGAAATATAGGAAAACCAAGTCCATCCCTAATGTCAGTCATCCTAACAAGAAAACCTCTCTTATCTGCCTCTGCGAGATTGGCCCAGAATTTTTGGTTAATGCGAGTTATGAACAAAGCTTGATTAATCAACCTGCTGAATTCGTCGAAAGAATCCTTTTCAAGAATGCCAACTCCTATAGATGAACCCTGACTGGACGCCTTGATCACCATAGGTAGTCCGACGGTCTCTTTTAATTTTTCATAATGTCCTACCTGGTTTTCGGCTTGGGTCCAATCATCTCTGGTTATTACCTGGTAATCAGGGTCCGGAAAGTGATTTTTCTTGAAATAATCTTTTTGAATTACCTTGTTTATACCAATGGCCGATGGAAGAATGCCGGAACCTGAATAAGGAATACCATACCATTCCAACAACCCCTGGATGCTTCCATCTTCACCATAAGGTCCATGTATGGCTAAAAAGGCGAAATCAAAAAACTCTTCAAACTGATAAGGTTGAATTTTTTTGCCAACTCGATCTATAAGTTCATTCAATTTTTTGTCGCTAAGCCCTTCTAGTGACTCGATATAAACCTGGAAGCCGTGTGGGCTGGGTGGTATAAATTCTGTGGGTGGGTAAAAATCACGGATAGTCCCTTTATAAATATACTGCCAGTCTAAGAGTATGAAATTGCCCAGACTGTCAATAAAAATTGGTACGGCTTCAAATATTGATTTATTGAGGTTATCATAAACCGTGCGGCCACCGGCAAAAGAAATTTCCCGTTCTCTGGATTGCCCGCCAAAAAATATCCCAATGCGCATTAAAAAATGAGTCAGATACGGGTAAGCAAGTTATTAAAAAACAAACAGAATAGGGTGGTAGCCTCTGGCTACTTAAGGGCACCTCAGTAAACCGTATACGCTAAGGCCGCATAAGGTTTTTAAAGGTGCCCATAATAGATTTGATATTATGAGAAAGGTGATTTTATATATAGCCGCAAGCTTAGATGGATACATTGCAATGCCTGATGGAAAAGTTGATTGGCTTCATGATCGGGACTTTTCCATACCCGATGAAGACTATGGATACAATGATTTTTACCAATCTATAGATACAACGCTGATGGGTTCTAAGACCTACAATGAGATTTTAGGATATGACATACCTTTTCCTTATCAAGGCAAGGCCAACTACGTTTTCACGCGATCAAATAAATCAGACAACGAAGATGTGAAGTTCATTAATGGAGATATTATCGCATTTGTGAGAGATATGCCCTTTACTTCAGACAAGGATATTTGGCTGATTGGCGGAGGCGAGATCAACTCTTTATTTATTGAGCATAGTTTAATTGACCGACTAATTCTGACGCTTATTCCTATTACTTTAGGAGATGGGATATTGCTTTTTCCCAATCACTCGGGAGTACACAAATTCACGTTAATCGGAACACAGTCATATAAAAGTGGATTGTGTCAGCTTACCTATGATCTAAAAGCCTAACCCAAAAATTCCTTGAAATGAGGCAACTCGAATGGCGATTGTGTACCTTATATCTTAGGATTCTTCACTTCGTTCAGAATGATGCTGGTTGATAATCCTCCAGATCGTAGTAGTTGGATTCAATGAACTTGTAAAATTCATAATTCCTGTGATTTAGATCCTCAAATCCTTTATGGAGAAATTTTATTCTGGCTTCAATCTGAGCTAAGGTGAAGGTTATTTAACGAAGAGTGAGTGTTTCTTTGTAATGCCCTTTGGGAGGAGATTAGACTTCTAATCTCTCTGAGATCCGTACAGGGTTTAAAGAGGTGCCCTTTAGTAATACCAAACAGGATTATTCCTCCTCCTCAGCCATTTTCTGAAATTCATGACATAGGCGAGCGCTAAATAAATGAGCACCGGGGAACCGAAGGTTAAAAAAGAAGAGTAGATGAAAAAAAGCCTGATGCTTGAGGTGGGAATATTTAACTTTTCCCCTAATCGGGTACACACCCCAAAAGCATATTTTTCGAAGAATTGTTGTACGTGCTTCATACCTATCTAATACCATACGAATTTAACAAATTTAACACATTTAGTCTCATTTTGTTCGATACCGTTGATTATATCATATTTTTTTAAGTATTATTGCAATCCTGTAAAGTGTAAAATTTGATCTGAGAGAACCAATCTAAAAAATGAAAAGATGATCCAAATGAGAAAACTAGACTTATTAATAGTGTTACTGGCCGGTACTATTGTCTTCTCTGGCTGTAACAAGTTGCAGAAAATGGTCGATCTGGCTAAAGAACAGGATCTGACTGTAACACCAAGTCCATTAGAATTACACGGTAATGAGGTGAAATTCGAAATGTCAGCTGTTCTACCTCAAAAAATGTTGTCCAGTGGTATGGCTTATACTTTAAAGACTTTCTACCAATATGGCACAGCTCAGGCAGATTTGGAAGATTTATCTTTCAACGCCGATGATTACCCCAACAGCTCAACTACAACATCCCGTCTAAGCAAGGAATACAGTTTCCAGTATGTTGATGGCATGGAGAGTGGTGAACTTAAAATCAAAGGGGTTGCTTCTGATCCAAGAAGTGGCAAAACACTTGAAACGCCTGATACTCCTACTATCGCCGTTGGGTTGATCATGACAGCAAGGTTGGCTCAGAGTATTTCTGAAACTGCTCCCGCAGATCATGGATATAGCGAGGGAGAAGGATTGATTGCTACAAATATTGAATTCTACTTCGACAAGGGAAGATCTGAATTAAAGCGTTCAGAACAAAGAAGTGACAGGGGTAGGCAATTCACTGCATTTATTGCTGAAAAGAACGTAACCCGAACTGTAAGCATCACTGGTACACACTCACCGGAAGGTCCAGAAAGAATCAACAGCAGTCTTTCTCAAAACAGGGCTGAAAGGATAGAAAAATGGTACAGAGACAATATGAGAAGGTATGACTATAAAGGAATGGCCGACTCAATAAACTTTGTATTAAAGCCTGTGGTTGAAGATTGGGGTATGTTCAAAGCTGCTCTTGATGATTTCGACGGGGTTTCCGATGATGAGAAGTCTGAAATACTAAGAATTGTAAATGGCGGTGGTTCATTTGGAGATAAAGAGAAAAATCTGCAGAAATTAGCATCTTACAGCAAACTGATGAGAGATGTTTATCCTCCATTGAGAACTGCTAAGTCGGAGATCCTTACTGTAAAAGAGAAGAAAACCAATGCGGAGATAGCTGTTTTAGCCAAGCAAATTGCCGAGGGTAGTATTTCGGCTGACTCCCTGTCCGAAGAAGAGTTATTGTTCGCGGGAACTCTGACACCTTCACTTTCTGAAAAGGAAGCCATTTACAAAGCCGCTACAAAGAAGAATCCTTCATACGCTGCGCATAACAATTTAGGTGCAACATATTTGGAAATGGCAAAAGCTGCCTCAAGTGACAGTGACAGGAACAAATATGTAGATCAGGCCATCACACAACTTGACATTGCTGCAAACAAGAAGCAAGGCAGTGAAGTATTAACTAACCAGGCTTCTGCTTACTTAATGCAGGGCAACAATGACAAAGCTTATGAAACTTTGACAGCTGCTGAAGGCGCTAGCCCCCCAAGAGAAGTAGCTTCTAAAGTGAAGGCTATGAAAGGTGGCCTTGAGATCCTTCAAGGAGATTATGACAAAGCTATTCAAACTATGGCGGGAGCAAACGAAACTGCTGATCTCCTGTTCAATAGAGGTCTTGCGCTTCTTCTAAAGAACGAGAATGAAAATGCTCAGAGTGCATTCGATGATGCACTTGACAAAGATGAAAATTACGCTATGGCACATTATGGTAAAGCCATTTCTTATGCAAGACAAAGTAGTGAAACTGAAATGATGACCAGCCTCAAAGCAGCTGTAGCTGCTAATCCTGATTTGAAGGAGAAAGCAGTAAGCGACCTGGAATTTAACAAGTTTGCCAATGCAGTAAGGCAAGCACTTTAAGAATATCTAATCACTAACCCAAGGCCCCGTCCACCAACGGGGCTTTTCTTTGTGCGCTACGCAATTACCATATATCTAAAGGGTTAAAGTCCCTGACAGGCCAGCCAGTAGGAACTGTAGCCAGAGGCAAGGGTGTCCATTGTGAAGTGGAATCTGAAGGAAGCCCGAGGCAAATTTGTGACCTGACGAACAGAAACATGATATAAGGCTTACCTTGTGGGCGAGTGGGCATTGGACCGCAAACCCCAACAACTGGACGTAAACCGAGGGTAGTAAATCATGCAGGTTATAGAGGAAGGTATATGAGTTTACCGTAGAGGAGGTCTCAGTCTCTACGAGTTATTGATTGAGAAGTCAGCAGAAGCCATAGTACCAGAGAAAAGTATGGAAACATACCGGAAGGAAGGGCTGAATCCTTAGAACTGGGGAGTTCTTTTTTTGAAGTAGTAAAAGTCATGCATTAGGGCAGAAAAAAAAAGTTACAGATGAACCAATTAGGAGAATGTGATCAAATCAACACCTTGTTTACCGAAGAAATACCCGTATGGTATGGAAGCGATGGGAAGGTGAGTCCGAAGTGGCTTTCTGCATGCGAATCAGAACGAATCCAGACCAGCAGGTTGATGGAGCGCATAGTCGATCCAGTCAACCTGTCGAAAGCCTGTCGGCAGGTAATCAAGAACGGAGGTAGTGGCGGAGTAGACGGAATGAATGTCCAGGAATTAAGGACGTGGTTTCAAACTAACTTAGCGTCATTGCAAACCGAATTGTTGATGGGCAGTTATCATCCGGAAGCAGTGCGGGGGGTACAGATACCCAAACCGAAAGGAGGGTATCGTCAATTAGGTATTCCCACGGTGCGTGACAGATTGGTGCAACAGGCCATCAATCGACAATTACAGTTGATCTATGACAAAAGTTTTTCAGCTTACAGTTATGGATTTCGTCCTGGGCTTAGTGCCCATGATGGCCTAAAACAAGCGGCCAGGTATGTAGGAGAAGGCAAGCGTATAGTGGTAAATATAGACTTAGAGAAATTCTTTGACGAAGTACACCACCATCGGTTGCTATGGCTATTAGGCACCCGAATAGGAGACCAAAGGGTCATACAGTTAATCAATAGATTCTTACAAAGCGGTATTCTATCAGGGGGTTTGATATCACAACGGGTAAAAGGGACACCACAAGGCAGTCCGCTCAGTCCGCTGTTATCGAATATCGTACTGGACGAATTGGATCAGGAGCTGCACCGTCGAGGGATAAGCTTTGTACGTTATGCTGATGATATGCAAATATTTACGAGCAGTGAACAAAGTACCCGCCGTATCCAATCGAGCGTTACCGTCTTCATTAGAGAGCGTATGAAGTTGAAAGTGAATGAAAACAAGAGCGGTATACGTCAATGCTATGAGACAAACTTCTTAGGTCACAGTCTTCTCCCAGGGGGAGGGTTAGGTCTGAGCAAAGAGAGTGAAAAGCGTTTTCGTATGAAGCTGAAACAGATCACCCAACGCAATCGAGGGGACTCATTGGCAGTTGTGCTGCAACAATTGTCCCGAATGCTGAGAGGTTGTCTACAGTACTTCCGATACGCAAGTATGAAGAAGAAGCTGTTAAAGATCGAGGGCTGGTTGCGTAGGCGATTGAAATGTTTTCGTATCAAACAATGCAAACGGAAGATAAGTACAGTACGCTTTCTGATTAAACTAGGAGTAGAAAAGCAGCTAAGCTGGAGAACCGCATTAAGTGGGAAAGGCTGGTGGCGGTTGAGTAACAGCCCTGCCATCAGCATAGGGATGAACAATCGCTGGTTTGCAGAACAAGGCTTCTTTAGTCTAAGTCTGGAATATGAAAAGCTACGAGGGAAATCAATCTAAGGAAACCGCCGTACACGTAAGTACATACGGTGGTGTGAGAGGTCGACAAAACTAATCATATAGATTAGTTTTGTCTCCTACTCGATTTTGGTGTCAGCTATATCACCTATGAAAATAAAGCCTTATTGTTTAATTTAGCCACCTCGTTCAAAACATAAAGTATGAGAGAAATCCAATTTAGGGAGGCCCTAAGAGAAGCCTTGGTTGAAGAAATGAGGAGAGATGAGAATGTGTTTCTCATGGGGGAGGAGGTGGCAGAATATAATGGGGCGTACAAGGTCTCCCAGGGAATGTTGGATGAGTTTGGTCCAAAAAGAGTGATCGATACTCCCATCGCCGAACTTGGTTTTGCTGGTATTGGTGTTGGCGCTGCAATGAATGGGATCCGGCCGATAATTGAGTTTATGACCTTTAACTTCTCACTTGTTGCAATTGATCAAATAATTAACGCAGCAGCCAAAATGATGTCCATGTCCGGTGGACAATTTAACGTGCCGATTGTATTCAGAGGGCCCACGGGTAACGCCGGTATGTTGGGCTCTCAGCACTCTCAAAACTTTGAAAGTTGGTTCGCCAATACTCCCGGACTCAAAGTAGTGGTTCCGTCAAACCCGCATGACGCTAAAGGATTGTTAAAGACCGCAATCCGAGATGAAGATCCAGTAATTTTCATGGAATCGGAATTAATGTATGGAGATAAAGGTGAAGTTCCTGAAGGGGAATACTTGATTCCTATCGGCTCAGCTGAAGTTACGCGAGAAGGTGATGATGCTACACTTGTATCATTTGGTAAAATGATGAAGGTAGCAAATGAGACTGCTGATGAATTAGCTAAAGAGGGTGTTTTTGCTGAAATTATTGATTTGAGAAGTGTTAGGCCTTTGGACTATGAAACTATCGTTAATTCGGTAAAAAAGACCAATCGATTGGTAATTGTTGAAGAAGCGTGGCCACTTTCATCCATCTCAACAGAGATTACTTACCATATTCAGAAATATGCATTCGATTACCTGGATGCTCCTATACAACGTGTAAACAGCCTCGATGTCCCCTGTTCCCTATGCACCGACGCTAATTGATGTTATTCTACCTAATAAAAAGAAAGCAATTGAAGCTGTAAATGCTGTGATGTACAGATAATTGAGTGTGGGTGTGAAATTTGGGTTTGGGTGTGTGCCTTAAAAATATAAATCATGTCAATTTCAAAAAGAGAGCGTTCTTAAGGCCTTAAGTACCGTTATTGATCCTGATTTAAAAAAGGACCTGGTTTCCTTAAATATGATCCAGGATGTAAAGGTGAACGGAAAGAGCATCTCTTTTACGGTTGTCCTCACTACACCGGCATGCCCTCTAAAGGAAGTTATACGAAAAGATTGCTTAGAAGCGGTAAACGGACTGGCACCCGATCTTAATATTGATATTGATATTACTTCAGACGTAACTACAGCCCGCAAAAATGCCATCTTGCTTCCTAATGTGAAGAACATTGTGGCTATTGCGTCTGGCAAGGGGGGGGTAGGCAAATCAACCGTTACGGTTAATATTGCGGTGGCTTTAACGAAATCCGGTGCGAGTGTGGGGATAATTGATGCTGATATCTTCGGCCCCTCTATTCCCACTATGTTCAATTGCGAATTTGAACAACCTAAAATCATACAAAAAGAAGGGAAAAATTATATCATCCCTTTAGAACAATATGGTGTACAATTAATGTCCATTGGGTTTTTAACCCCACCCGAAAAAGCAGTAGTCTGGCGGGGCCCGATGGCTAGTTCAGCGCTTAAACAATTCATTGGTGATGTAGAATGGAAGCCGATGGATTATCTCTTAATCGATTTACCACCCGGAACCAGTGATATACACTTGACATTGGTGCAAACATTACCAGTCACAGGCGCAATTATCGTGACTACACCCCAAAAGGTGGCTCTTTCGGATGCTCGTAAGGGGCTCGAAATGTTCAAACAACCACAAATCAATGTTCCCCTGCTTGGCGTTGTTGAAAATATGGCCTATTTCACCCCGGAAGAGCTGCCAGAAAATAAGTATCATATCTTCGGAAAAGAAGGTGGAAAGGATTTTGCAGCCAAAAATGATGTACCTTTTTTGGGTGAAATTCCACTGGTCCAATCTATCAGGGAATCAGGAGACCTAGGATACCCGGCTGTAATGAAAGATGATGTCACTTCAGAGGCTTTTATGAAGCTATCTGAGGAGTTGGCCCGTCAGGTTGCTATAAGAAACGCAACCCAGGAAAAAACTTCTATTGTAGAAGTAAAAAGTTAACTTTGTTCTATCCTATGGTGCAAAGTTCATTATATAAGCAAGTTGAAGAAGCGCTTAATAACATAAGGCCTTACCTGGAGGCAGATGGTGGGAATATCAAAGTTAAGAATATCAACGAGGATAAGGTAGTCACCCTGGAACTTCTTGGCGCTTGTGGTTCATGTCCTATGTCTACCATGACCTTGAAAGCCGGAGTGGAGGAATCCATAAAGAGAACTGTCCCCGAGATTACCAGAGTTGAGGCCATTAACATCACATCCTTTGATGACCCCGGTGCCAAATTGCCGTCTGCAACTTAAACCATTAGCAGTTTGGCGCATCTAAGGTGAAATATTTTTTTGTATAAGATAATGTGTTGTCAGGACAGTCGTTTAAAGATTTGTTGGAATTTGGGAATGCGTTATAGTCTTTTTTTTTCTGCTTTAATTATCTGTCTGATTCACAGTATTAACATACAAGCCCAATCACGGTGTGGGACTGTAGCACTTCAACAACTTCATCTGGGTTCCACAGATTATCGTGAGGACGAGAAACAATTTGAAAAATGGTTATATGAAAGAATGCTGGAACGGCGGCAAAATCTATCCTTCAGTCTCAGTGGTGAAAAACAAGTTATAACTATTCCTGTAGTCGTTCATGTCATCCATAATGGACAGGCGGTTGGAGTAGGGGATAACATTCCTGATGATCAGATCTTCTCGCAAATAACCATCCTCAACCAGGATTACAGGAGGTTGAATCCGGATGCAAGTGAAACACCTTCAGAGTTTCTTCCGGTAGCTGCAGATGTTGAAATTGATTTTGTATTAGCCAAACGAGATCCGGAGGGGCTGCCTACTACTGGTATTGTACGTGTTCAAGGCTCACAGCCAGATTATAGTCTGTTCAACGATGAATTGCTAAAAAGTGAAAGTTTCTGGTCTACAGAAGACTATCTCAACATCTGGGTCACCGACTTAAATAACGATTTGTTGGGCTATGCCCAATTCCCCGTTTCCAACCTGACAGGGCTAACGGTTGACAGAGAGAATAATCGCCTAACGGATGGTATAGTAGTTGATTTTGAGTATTTCGGAAAAGATTTCCCCAATAACGATCCGTTTAGTAAAGGAAGAACTGCCACTCATGAAATCGGTCATTTCCTGGGGCTAAGACATGTTTGGGGCGATGGCGGTTGCAGTGCTAGTGATTTTTGTGATGATACACCCCCACAGGGTGATAATACGTCTGGTTGTCCCGGATTACAAGATACGTGTGATTTGGATGAATTTGGTGAATTGGATCCATTTCAGGACATGTTTCAAAACTATATGGATTTCTCTGATGATGTCTGTATGAATTTATTTACCATATGTCAGGCCAATCGAATGCAAACGGTAATAGCCGAAAGTCCCCGAAGACGGACATTACTAACCTCGATGGGAGGTATATCTCCAATTATTACAACTAATGACATGGGTATCAGGCAGATAATTAGCCCTGAAGTCAGCATCTGTAATGATGCTTTCTTTCCTGAGATTCAGGTCCGAAACTACGGTACTAATGACGTCACTTCATTTAAGGTCACTCTCAAAATCAATGGTCTGTTAATCCAGACCGTAGAGCAAACGCTGACCTTACAACCCCTTGATTTACTTCCTGTCACGTTCCAATCTATAGATGTTGGACAAGGTGAAGAAATGAATTTCTCTTTCAAGGTAATTGAGGTCAATGGCGTACCAGATGAAAATCCCGAAAATGACGTCAAGAACATTTTTGCACAGGTTCCTTTCCAACTTGGATTCCCATTGGTGGCAGACTTCGAAAGTGGTAATGATAATTGGATGACCAGGAGATTTACCGGAGAAGCCTCTACCTGGCAGATTAGTAATGCACCCTTAAATACATCTGATAACCAGGCGTACAAGATCGATATTTTTAACTCCACAAGTAATGAATTTGGCCACCTGGAAATGCTTTTAAGCCCGGTTTTAGACCTCGAAAAAGTAACTTCCGCAGAATTACAGTTCAAATATGCTTATGCACCTTTACCTGTGAATGAAAATTTTATTGATGGCCTGGCGGTGGCGGTACTGACCGAATGTGGAACTGATTTTGATCCTGATAACATTCTGCCAGATTTTGAACGCTATGGCAATAACCTGGGAACTACTACCACTAAAAGTTCAGCCTTTACACCAGCAGGTGCTGCGGAGTGGGGAGACGCCACTATCAGTTTGAATAAATTTTTAGGACTAAAGAATGTGCAAGTAGCAATTATCGCTCAGAATGGAGGGGGCAATAACATTTTCGTAGATGAGGTTGAATTGTTTGCCAATAATCAATTCATTCTTGATGTCAAGACGACTGAAGTAAAGGGTTTACCGGTAATAAGTTGTCGCACATTCCAGGCGCCAATAGTAGAAATTAAAAACTTTGGCACCAAAACAATTAACTCCATCGACTATGTGTTTGGAGCTAATAATTCTACAAATGAAGGTCGTTTAGAAGGACTAACAATGGAACCCGGGCAATCTCAAAGTATTGCTGTGGGTGTCTCAGACTTATTTGAAGGAGAGTTTGAATTTAATTTTGAAGTAGTTTCCATCAATGATGAACAGGACGACGACCCTGATGACAATACCATAATCGAAAAATTTAGAATAACCGAACGAGAAGATATATTGCCTTTACGAGAGCGGTTTGAGCAACGAAGCTTCGATGAGCTGGTCTGGTTTCCCCTTTCTATCACGGGGGACCACAACTGACCTTCACCACGTTGTCAACGGTATTAGGTGAAGATCAATCGATTGGGATAAATGCTTTTGATAATACTGAAGTGGGTACACAAAATTGGCTTGTAAGTCCAAAACTTGACCTTTTTGACCTCACGGAAGCAAGCATGACATTCGACGTGTCATATGCTAACAGATTAAATTTTGAGGACCAATTGCAAGTGCTTGTATCGACTGATTGTGGTCGAAATTTCGAAAATATTGTATTTTGAAAAGAAAGAATCCGAACTAGCAGTGACCAGCTCCAATGTTGCTTGGGTGCCGGAAACGGAAGATGACTGGATAACCGAGACAATTGACTTGAATGCTTTTGCCGGCAGCTCCGATGTGCTGGTCGCCATCGTATTCACCAATGCTAACGGAAATAATATTTACCTGGATAACCTGGACTTCTTTGTTTCGTCGGAACCCAGTTTAATTGATTTGAATGAGGAAGTTGTTCGAATCTTCCCGAATCCATCACCGGAGCAATTTAATGTCACTTTTAATCTCTTCGAAAAAGAAAGAGTCAATGTACGGTTGATAGACATGATGGGTAACCAAGTTTTGGAACAGGAATTCGACAATGTCCTAAATCAGACATTGACATTTGACACTGTAAACCTTAGAAATGGCTTATATCTTATTCAATTTAGAGGTGAAAATTTTAGCACCACCGAACGAGTAGTTGTAATGAAGTAATTGCTTTAGTTCGTCTTGTAACCAATTGAGATATGAACTACACCAGTTGTTGTTGGTTACAATACCAACAAAAAGCGGGGGTACATAGCTGGAAGATAGCAACATTTAGGCCGGAAAGGTCTTTCTAGGTTGCTCCAGTTCGAATGCCTAAGATTATTCAAAAAGAGTTAGCAATACTTACAGTATAAAACTTTCGGTTTAGATATTGAATAAACTAACAACCAAGTTATCATTTCGTCTGGCTAATGAGGACGATTTGGTTGAGATCCTGGCAATGATTGTCAACGATCAATTGGGTAAAACCAGGGAGCGATTCGAATTACCGCTCCCGGTATCCTATGTAAATGCTTACCATATTATTAGCAAAGATTCTAACCAAGAATTAATTGTCGTAGAATTGGGCAACGAAATTGTAGGGACATTTCAATTATCATATCTTCAATATTTGACCTATCAGGGTGGGTTGCGGGTACAGGTTGAAGCGGTTAGGGTCAAGGATTCCGACCGGGGCAAAGGACTGGGTCGGTTAATATTTAAGGCTAAGTTCTAAATAACACAGCAATTATTATCTTCGCTATATGATATCAAGTCAAGAGATCAAAAATTTATTTGCACAATTGCCGATAAGTTCCCAAATCGAATTGTTGGATGAGTTGCTCCAGGAGCAGGAATTACAAGGCAAAGTATTGATTGCCGCTCAACAACAAATAGCAGAGAAAAGAAAGAAGAAACCCTGTCCAAATTGCACAAGCGAGAAGGTATATAAGAGGGGCAGACAAAAAGGTGTGCAGATGTATCAGTGCAATGAATGTAAAAGATGGTACAGTGAAACAACAGGGACACCTTTGTATGATATCAAGCTTAAATCAAAATGGCAATCTTATCTGCGCTGCATGGAGCAGGGCATGCCGATAAAAAAGATAGCAAAACAAATCGGAATAAGCATCCAGACAAGCTTCGACTGGCGGCATAAGATATTGAGTTCACTAAATGAGCTTGTTCCCGAACAGTTATCCTCGGAAGTAGAATGTGATGAATTGGAACTGGCACTTAACAACAAGGGCAGTCGAAATTTAGATAGGGCAGCAAGAAAGAGGGGAAACGATTTCATACGGAATATGGGAAAGGAAGAGGTCACAGTTGTCCAGGTAGTAACAGCGGTTGAACGCAAGGGGGAGAAGTACCTTAAAGCTGTTGCATCAAAACGGCTGAGCAAAGAAGAAATTTCAAAGGCATTGGATGGGAAGTTGGCCTACGGTGCAACCTTGATTACAGATAAGCACCCTTCTTATAAGGCTTTTGCCAAAGACAACCCCTCCATAAAGCACAAAGCGCTATTGGCCAAAGATCATGTGGATAGAGATGATAAAACAATCCATCTGCAAAAAGTAAACAATGTTCACACTCAACTTAGGACATTCTTACGCCCATTCAATGGTGTCAGTTCCAAATATTTGCAAAACTACCTGAATTGGTATGCTTATGCTGACCGAATAAGAGAGAGTAAAACAACTTTGAAACAATGGTTTCTGACTATGCTATTAACGGATCAAGCCTATCATCTGTATGAGCTATTTAAACAAAATGCTGTTATAATTAGAACTTAGCTATATTTAATTAATTATATTATTGACCAATCAAAGAAGAAAGGAGCACATATGGTTCAACTCACTTCCAATAAAAAACGCACCGATACCCGCAGATTCTATGAATCACTGGGTTTTGAAGCCTCCCATGAGGGATTCAAATTACAGCTCTGAACATTAGTTACCTCAGTGAAATTCCCAGTCCGAAGCTTAATGTATTATATTCCCGTAAGGTATACTCCGTATTGATGGTGAGCACTGCAAGTTTAATTCTAAAACCCAACGTACCTCCAAAGCCTGAATTCGAGAATTCTATATTAACAGGGTCTGTAATAGGGACTATGCTCGCCTCAACATCATACTCACCAACTACATCAATCGTATTTGTACTGTTAATATAGGAAAGGCCACCATAGAAGGTAATTATGTGCAGTTCTTTTGATACCAATAAATTGTAAGTCCAGCCAGTAAGGTCAAAAATCGCCTCATTGCCCGGAACATTATCAATATTAAGAACCTCAAAGTCTATATTAGAATAGGCAACCATTAGTGAAATATCGATTGGGATTAATGAATTGCCAGGTATCCATTGTTTTATATCATGCATTAGACCAATTCCGAACATTTTCAGTTTGACATCATTGCTGCCCACACTGGGGAGGAACCTGAATTTGAGATCGGTATTTTTGATCAGGCCAATACCAAATTGAGGCACTGCTACAGGTGCAGCTTTTGGAATAAGATCGTTCGCATAGTCGAATCCTACTGGGCCTACAAAAACCCCCGTTGTTTCAAATTGGCCAGTTGTAGGATTGCGAACTTCAATTATCGGTTTTGGGTCTTGTGGACCAACCATTGTAGGATATTCTGTTGCATTGCCAGTAAATCTTGTGTTATCTCCATTAGCAATCCATCTGTTGGTTACTTCGGAAGCAGGAAAGAACAGATCTTTATCAGGTACGAAAGCTATCGATACATTTACGCTAAAATCAAACCCCAGCGGCTTGTGCGCTTTGGCGGTTTTATACCAACCACGGCTAAAGGCGAAATTCAATGCGCTAAATAAAGGTGAACTATAACTTTGATAAATTGCCGTGGCATCGGAAGAACCACCCTCAATAAAATTGTCAAAATTTTCCTGTGCGTGAATTGATGAATTGAATATTAAGATTATTAAACCAAGTGATAATAGTAATCTAGAAATGGAATGAATGTATGCCATGATCAGTATATTTTAAGAAAATTGAAGGTAGGCTGAGATCAACTAATAAGTGCAATTGAAGGATGAAAAAGCTTTTAAGGGCTTTTTCATCCTTCAAAAGCCTGAGCAGTGCAATCTTTGGATTGCAAAATGTCAAAAAACTACACACATCTCAGTATTGATCAAAGGTATCAAATTGAAGCATTATTGAAAACAGGAGCTACTCAAAAGGAGATTGCCTGTATCGTTCATTTTCACCCGTCTACGATCTCACGTGAGCTTAAGCGAAATGTGGGTTCAAGAGGTAGGGGAGCTGGTGTCTATCGAACAGCAAATGCACAAAGGAGGACCAATCTTCGTCATCAAGAAAAGCCAAAAAGAGTGATTTTCACCAAACCCATGAAAGACTGGATAGTTAACCGGCTCCAAGAAGATAGATGGAGTCCTGAATTGATCAGCCATCAGGGAAAGAAAACGAGAGAATGTCCACTTAGCCATGAATGGATTTACCAATGGATATGGGAATGTAAGCACACCAACCGCCAGGAGAACCAAGAATACAAAC
>CAXXNX010000088.1:0-42890 GCA_963664285.2 Cyclobacteriaceae bacterium | reverse complement strand
CCTCATTGAAAATTACCAATTAAGCATTATCACAAATGGTTTTGCCGAGATTCAACATACCAAGCTGAGTGCTTCCGGTCTTGATAAATATTTTGATGAGATTATCATATCAAGCCATACGAATTTTCGAAAACCGGATCGTGAAATCTTTTTACATGCTCTGGAAAAAGCCAGGGCGCATTCCAAATCTTCAATAATGATTGGAGATAATCTCGAGAGTGATATTAGGGGCGCAAAGAATGTACCCATGGATCAGGTTTTCTTTAACCCCAAAGAGATCAGACATGACGAGGAAGTTACCTTTGAAATAACTAGTCTACTGGAACTAAAAACAATGGGATTTTAGTGCGAAGAGATTTGTCTGGCAGTATTCTGAATTAGAGACCAGCCACTTTTAAGATGATCTTTTGTAACATGAGTCTGCCCAATTACCATCCTAATCGCATACTTGCCATTAATCTTTGTGTGGGTAAGATAAATTTTGCCTGACGAATTGAGTTGTTCCAGGAGCTGATGATTCAACTCGTTCAAGACCTCATCATTATTTTCTTCGCCCGGATGATATCTGAAGCATACCAGGTTAAGGGAATGAGGTATCAAAACTTCAAAATCAGTAGAATCATTGATACTTTGCTCTAATTGCCGGGCTAACCCGATATGGGTCCTTAATTTCTCTCGAATGCCTTCTAGACCAAAACTTCTTATTACGAACCAAAGTTTCAGCGCCCTGAACCTTCTTCCTAAAGGGATACCCCAGTCCCGGTAATCGTTTACTTGTCCTCGCGTTTTTGTTTTTAAATATTCAGGTAATACTTCAAAGGTTCGAATCAACGCTTCCTCATCCCTTACATAATATGCTGTACAATCAAAATTGGTAAACATCCATTTATGAGGATTAAAAACATAACTATCCGCATATTCCAATCCTTCAAGCATCCAGGAATATTCTTCCAGTAGCATCGCAGTACCCGCAAAAGCGGCATCCACATGAAGCCAGACATCATTGGAAGAAGTAATTAGAGCAATTTGTTTCAATAGATCAATAGCGCATGTTCCGGTTGTTCCAATAGTAGCAACGACACAAATTGGTATCTTACCAGCCACTTTATCATCTTTTATAGCTCTTTCAAGATCATTGGGGTCTATCTTTAATTGTTCATCCACCCTAATTTTAACCAGGTTGGATTGGCCCATGCCGGCAATCTTTACTGCCTTTTCAATAGAGGAATGAGTCTCCTCCGAACAATAAACCCGATAATTCGAATAACCGAAACCATGATCGTTAATCTCATAGTTACTGGCCTTTTCCCTGGCAGTGAGAATCGCAGTTAGAGTAGCAGTCGAAGCAGTATCCTGAATAACACCTTTGAAGTGTTGAGGCAATCTCATAGCGACTTTCAGCCAGTCAAGAACCCGTTCCTCCAACTCGGCCGCTGATGGCGAAGTTTCCCAAATCATGCACTGCGCTGCAAGGGTCGAAGTAAGCATCTCTCCTAAAAGAGAAGGAAAACTGGAGTTGCCGGGGAAGTAAGCATGAAAAGAAGGGCTCTGCCAATGGGTAATTCCCGGCAGTACTATTTCTTCAAAATCCTTGAAAATCTTGTCAAAGGGTTCACCTTTTTCCGGGGCCAATGCAGGAAGCTGATTAAATATTTCCCCTGGCTTGACCTGCGATTTTACAGGATAATCTTCAATGTGTTGAAGATAGTCCGCCATCCAATCCACCAATTTATGTGCTGACTGACGGAATTCATTAACATCGTTCATTCAAAAAACTATCTTACGTTCTAAAGTACCCATAGAATCAAAGCTGAGATCAACTAATAAGTGCAATTGAAGGATGAAAAAGCTTTTAAGGGCTTTTTCATCCTTCAATACAGCACTGAATTAGTGCTAATGCTTTGCCCATTGCAATCCACTGTCAAAAAACTACACACATCTTCAGCTATTGATCAAAGGTGTACGTCAAATTGAAGGCATTATTGAAAACAGGAGCTACTCAAAAGGAGATTGCCTGTATCGTTCATTTTCACCCATCTACGATCTCACGTTGAGCTTAAGCGAAATCCGTGGGTTCATACGCAGGTAATGAAGGGAGCTGGTGTACTTATCGAACACTCACAATATTAGCAAAGGAGGACCAGTCTTCGTCACTCAAGATTTATTCCAAAAAGAGTGGATTTTCACCAAACCCGTATGAAAGACTGGATATGTTAACCGGCTCCAAGTTGAAGATATTACTCTGGAGTCCTGGTAAGTATTGATTCAAGTTCAACATCAGGGAAAGAAAATCGTCCTCGAATGCTCGTTCACTTAGCCACTGAAACACATTTACTCAATGGATATGGGAATGTAAGCACACCAACCGCCAGGATGTTAAATCAAGAATACATTATTCAACTATACACATATCCTGTAATTCAACACAGCTGAGATCAACTACGAAGGCGCAAACGAAGGAAACAGAAAAGATCGTAAGAGGCTATTTCATCCTTCGAATAGGGTGATCAATTGCAATCTTTGCGACCCCAGATCATGTCAACAAAACTACACACGATCTGGGAGTATTGATCAGAAGGTATCGATTTGAATGCATGGGTAAAAACCACAAAGGCTACTTTGTTGGTGATGACAGACCTGTAGCAAGTTCTTTTTCACCAGAATCAGAAAGATCTCACGTGAGCTTAAGCGAAATGCCGATTCAAGAGGTAGGCCGAAGCTATTGTGGATCGAACTCTCTCAGGATAATGCACAAACTGGAAACACTCACTTTTCGTCATCAATGATATGGCATTTTCTAAACATGAGTTGATTTTCTCCAATCCCTTGAAAGACTGGATGCCTATTTCACTCGTCTCCTATACTAGTCAGGATAAAGGGACAGTCCTGAATTGATCAGCCATCAGGGAAAGTAATCGAGAGAATGTCCACTTATCCATGAATGAATTTACAGATATTAGATTTGTTACATGTAGGAGCAAATCAACCGCCAGTTGAAAACCAAGAATACAATGAACTATACACATGTCTAGAAACATGGCAATTACCTAAGGCGCAAAGCAAGTGCTACAACAGGAAAGATCGTAGCACTTATTATCTTGAACTAGGGTATCAAAATGTTAACAGCAATAACTAGATCATTGATAAATAGTTTTGGAACGTTTGTAGAAATACACACTAATTATCTAATGCGCCCATTTCAATCCACTGTTTGATAACTTCAAAGGCTCTTCGCTACTAAGAGTGATGTACAGTCCAAGCAAGGCATTCTAACACCGATTCATGGAAGGATCGCCCAGTAATTTTGCCGATATAAATAACTTTGATTCGGATTGTCCGGAGGTTTAACGCATCTCAGGATGAAGGGACCTCCATACTGGACAACACTCACAATATTAGCATAAGGATATGGCCTTTTCTAAACTTAAGTTGATTGCTCATTCCCTTGATGTGGATGCCTATTTCGACTCGTCCGTATGGCTAGCCTGGATAAATGTACAATTCAAGTTGAATATATTACTCTGGGGTACTCAGTAAGGTATTGGTATCCTAAGTTCAACATCAGGATATTAGATATCGTCCTACAGAGGAGCTCGTTCACAGCTACTTGAAAACACAATCAATGAACTCCCTGTTAGAAAATTTAATTACCTAAACGCAAGAGTATGTGCTACAATCTTGATTCCATTATTGCATTTTTTAATTTCCTGTAACTTACAACACACGATAAATATTAAAGCCTAGTCTAATATCACCTTTAAAAAAATCGACAGGATCAAGATCACCGCCACGGAAATATTGATCACTGGCTAATCCAACTGAATTACTCAACGCTATTTGAAAACTATGCCACCGGTGGCCACTTCAAACGCCGTTCCCCAGCTGTCAAAGCGATTAAAATTCCCAAAGGTATCGGTCAAGGTATAACCAGAGACAATCGGTACCCATTCGATCAACCAGGAAAGCCTCTTATTAAAATTCCATCTGGCTCCAAGACCAAGGGTGATCATCGCTCCCTCATCATCTTGTTCTTCGGCCGGATTGATCAAAATACCAGGAACAAAAGCAACACCGAATTTTTCAAAAAGTTGTTTTGTCATACTGACCTGGGCGCTGATTTTTAAAGCTTCACTTCGAAATCTCTTATCATCCGGGTCAGCTGGTTCATCTGAAATCCAATTTAGTCCCGACTGAATGCTTAGAGAGAAAGGATACTTGATATCCTTTGTTTGATCAAACAAAGGATATCTACCCTGTAATTCAAAATTGTCAGAAGCATTCGTTCTGCCTAGGGACAGATGAAAATTGTCCGAAAAAGCATAACCCATTGCAAGGAAAATGATAGCACTTCCATCAAGTCCGTATAAAGCATTGAATCCGTCACTGAGAGGCGGGTTGAAGCGATGACTTATCCTGAATAACCCGGTTCCTTTAGGAGATGTTTGAGTAGTCGGAAGATTAATCACCTGCCAACCATCGAATGGCCGCACTGTATTTTCTACGACAACCTGTTTTCTGCTCTGATCAACTTCCTCAATACTTCTTATCCAGCTTTCTATAGTTGAAATTTCTTGCTCTGAGATTTCTCCCGTCATTGGCATTTGCATACCAATTATATCCACTGCACCTCTTAACTTTTTTTATCATATAGCTGAGCTCGGGGTTACCAGGATTTACTCTTTTTAAATTGGGGTTTTCCGTACTAGGTTCGTCTACTATGGATGCATAGAAATTTTCACGAGACAATTCCATCCCCATTTGGGAGTTTGGACCAATATGACATCCAGCTTTAGCACATGTGGACACAAAGATGTTGATCACCTGGGCTTCTAGTTCTTGCTCGGACTGAGCCTTAAGACCAGATTTCAAGCAGACAAAAAATATTAAAAAGAACAGTTTTAAGATTGGGGAAACTCTTAACATAGCTTTTTTTAAACGTTAAAGATTTCGATTAGATCAAAGACATAAACTCAATACAAGTATCAGAATTTTGCCGGTTGCCTGCAAATGTGAAAAAAAAGATCACCATTGGCTGTATTTTTAAACCGTTTAACCCAAATTGACCTCCAATTAAGGTGATATTAAATCAGGGTATTTATATATTCAGGTGTTTAATTTGTAGTTGTTCGAAAATTATTGAAAAGACTAACCTACATATTGGTCATTGTCTTACCCTTACTTAGTTACGGTCAAGTATATGAATCATTAAATACTAATGTTTCTTTTTTTTCTGAAGCGCCTTTTCAGGACATTGGAGCTTCCAATCACGAGGCTTTGAGTTATTTCGATCTTTCTACTAATTAATTATGTGCTTTTTGATGTAATGATTGAGGATTTCGAGTTTGGGCAAGGCTTGATGGAGCAGCATTTTAATGACCGATATCTAGAATCGGCGGACTATCCTAAGGCTGAGTTTTTCGGAAAAGTTTTGGGGTTCGATCCAATGGTTCAAGGAGTTCAGGAAGTGACAGCCATGGGAGAACTTACGGTTCATGGTGTCACCAATGTGGTTAAATCAACAGGCCGAATGATAATTAATGAATCTGGTGAAATACATCTTATTTCTAGGTTTTCGATCGACATCGAAGATTTCTCGATAAGCACTCCCAGACTTTTATTCCATCCTGTTGCGGAAACCGTTGAAATCAAAATAGAAGCGCGTTACCATCTCACAGGGTCCTGATTCCGAAAAGGCAATACTTGATTTCTTAAGACCTGATTAATTCTTTCCGTCTCCACCAAAAATCCATCATGACCATAGATGGAATCAATTATCGTTAATTCTGCCTCTGGAATATTCTCAGCAAGGAATCTTTGTTCTTCAATAGGAAATAAAATATCTGAACTGATCCCGATGAAATGACATCTGGTCTTAATCAATTTCAAAGCGCTATTAATACTGTTTCTATTTCTGCCTACATTGTGGGCGTCCATTGCCTTTGATAGATTCCAATAGGAATAAGCGTTAAATCTCAATTGCAATTTTTCTCCCTGATATCGTTGATATGAAGATGCTCTAAACTCATCTAACACGTCGTCACTATCCGACTGTTTCTTTTGATAAACTTCATATGCTCTGTAGGATAGAAGGGCTATTGTTCTTGCGGTTTTCATGCCATTGAGTCCGGCTTCTGCACCACCTCCGGACCAACTTGGATCCTGGGCGATAGCCATCCGCTGAGATTCATTAAAAGCGATGCCCCAGGGTGAATGTTTTGCGTTGGTCGCCAATCCAACCAAATTTTTAAAAACATCCGGTTGATGAATACACCATTCCAAAGCCTGCTGACCGCCCATACTGCCCCCAATTATTGAATGAACTTCCGTTATCCCCAAATGCTGACGCAACAAATCAAATGAGCAAACGATATCAAGGTTGGTTAATTTAGGAAAACTATGATAATAGGGTGTTCCGCTTTCAGGATTGATTGACAATGGCCCGGTAGAGCCGTAACAGCCACCAAGCATGTTAGCACAGATTATAAAATACTCATCAGGATCGAAATATCTGCCTTTTTTAAATAACCCTCCCCACCAATCCAAGACATTAGAATTAGCAGTAAGCGCATGACAAACCCAGATGACATTACTTTTGTCAGCATTTAATTTGCCAATAGTTGAGTAACACAAACGAAATCCCTCAAGAACTCCTCCCTGCTCAAGCGCAAATTCATGCGGATAATTAAAGTAATTATTTAGAGACATTCTTAGTCTACGTCAGATTCTTCATCTTTTCGATCACGTAGACGACCCCTGAAGGTTATTCACGTAATCAATTTATATTTCTCCCGAAAACTTCAGGAGGAGGATTTGGCACCTTTTCCTATTGGAGGCTGGTTGCCAGAGTTTCATAGAGCCTCGTCTCTCCACTCTTCTTTATAAATCAATCACTACATAATTGACTTGGATTAACAAAGTAAGGGCAGAAAACATTACCCTCAAAACTGTTTGTATTATTTTTTGAGGTTAAGGAAAATATCGTCCATTAGTTGTAACTCGACTGCATTTTCCTTGATTCCCTTTATTGTATATGACATTCCATATACATCATCCTCATTGAGAAAACTCAGAGTATCATTACTAATGACCCATTTCAAAGAATGTCTCAACGTATCACTACTGAAAATACATCCAGGAAATCCATAAGCGCTAATCTCAACAGAATCAGGATAAAATGTAATCTCTCCATCCATCGAATAACTTTTGATATCAGACACTCCCGGGAAAGATGCAGGGTCAGTAATCCATTGGGCGTTCCAGGTACCTATTAAGAGTGACTCAGATTCGTCACTATTCTTGTTGGAACAAGACCATACCAGGGATGTTGCAATAATTAGAAATAATAACCTCATTTAAACCCTAAACCAAAGATACTGTGACCGTAAAGATTAGAAAAATTCAGATCAAACCAGTCAACGAAGTTTATACATGCCCTTGTGCAAGCATGGCATCCGCTACCTTAACGAAACCTGCAATGTTGGCACCCTTAACGTAATCAATGTAATTGTCATCAACCTTTCCATATTTTTGGCAGCTATTATGAATTCCTTTCATAATAGCTTTCAGCTTTGTATCAACTTCTTCACGTGTCCAGGCAATACGTAAGGAATTTTGAGACATTTCAAGACCCGAAGTAGCTACACCCCCGGCATTAGATGCCTTTCCGGGAGCAAACAGTATCCTATTATTATGAAAATGATCTACTGCTTCCGGAAGACAAGGCATATTCGCACCTTCAAAAACACCCTTGCAACCATTTTTAATCAGGTGCTTTGCATCCAGTTCGTATAACTCATTTTGAGTTGCACATGGGTAGGCTAAATCGCAGGGAACATTCCAAGGTCGAAGATGCTCATGGAATTCAGCTTTATACTTTTTTGCATATTCACTAATTCCACCTCTTCGCTTATTTTTCAGGTCTTTTATGTACTCTAACTTCTCCATGTTGATTCCATCCTTATCATATATAAATCCCGAGGAATCTGATAATGTAAGAACTGTTCCTCCCAACTCGATTATTTTTTCAGCTGCATATTGTGCAACATTACCACTTCCTGATATTGAACATTTTTTATCCGTGAGACTATCATCGACCGCCATCAGCATTTCCTGGCTAAAATAGACACACCCATATCCGGTGGCTTCCGGCCTGATCAGACTACCTCCGAAATTGATATGCTTACCGGTCAAGACACCCCGAAATTCATTCTTAATCCTCTTGTACTGGCCAAAAAGATATCCAATCTCTCTGCCTCCAACTCCAATATCACCGGCCGGTATGTCACTATCCGCACCAATGTACTTACATAGTTCGGTCATGTAGCTCTGACAAAAACGCATCACTTCATTATCACTTTTCCCTTTTGGGTCAAAATCTGATCCGCCCTTACCGCCACCCATAGGCAGCGTAGTTAGACTGTTCTTAAAAACTTGTTCAAATGCCAGAAATTTAAGGATACTAAGATTGACAGAAGGGTGAAATCTTAGTCCACCTTTATAGGGACCAATCGCTGAATTCATTTGAACCCTGAAACCACGATTTATCTTATAATTTCCTTCATCGTCAATCCATGGCACCCGAAAAATGAATGTCCTCTCGGGTTCAACTATCCGTTCGAGAACCGCCGCTTCCTTATACTGCTTATTCTCCTCGATATATGGAACGATGGTTTGAGCTACTTCAAAAACAGCCTGAATGAATTCTGACTCATTACGATTCTTTCTCTTGATTTCGGCCATGAAGGCCTTAATCTTTTTGTCAAAGTTTATTACTGAGGCCATAAGAATCCTTGGGTTAATGTCGAACAACTCATCAACATAGAAATGTGTTAAGGAAATATATCACTTTTTCCAGTATTGTACGATTCATATTAGTTGAACTAAGATTTTTAGTGAGGTATGAGTCATCTTTTAAATGCAACTTAATAGATTTCTAGTCCTCAGAAAGAACGATGATCATGTCCTCATCAGTTAATTCAAATTGATGGGATTTTTTCGGATTTACAACAACACCGTAACCCTTGTCAGGATTCTTGGCATCTGCCAGAACCCGGTACCCCATGGCCACTTCATTTTTCTGGGCTGCCGATTCAAGGATGGTGTAGAAATCCACTGGCTGGCCAAGCTTGATATATTCCCTGGCAGGCTTTATATATATTTCCGAACCCTCAGCATCAAAAAGGTCTTCAAAAACCCTCATCAGGTACTTATTCTCTGCTACTTGACTCATTAACAAACTCAGCAGCTTATCACTTACAATAAAGTCGTCAGCGCTCGTGATATCTGCTAGCTGACGATTTTTCATATCCAGCATCTCACTGACCAGGTTGACATGTTTGCCCGTGGCGTCGGAAATATTTCTCAAATGTAGTAATGTAATCAGCGATTGAGCATCGGCCTCCTGCAGGGGATAGTGCTCCTGGTAACACAAAAGCATAACGTAATCGTAACTCGGCACATCCAGACTCTCTAACAAGATTCGGTCAGTCGTGTCATTTTTTTCATAGCTAATAGTTATGTTATTAAAATTACTCAAGTGATTCTCTTTAACGTCATCAGGAACGTCAAATCTCGAAACAATATGAACTATGGAGTCTGAGGCTACATAGTTATCAAGTTCTTTGATAATGTTCTTGGCACGAACATTCCAACCTAATACCAATATCCTCTCCGATTCAGATTTTGGCCGCTCGATGCCGGTTATCCATTGATCATCAATCTTGATTTTGGATTCCTCCCTTACAATGAGGGTATCGTCATCTTCTGTAACCCCAATTACCTTATCACCTTTACGCATTACAGTATCCATTCGCGGGTTCAACACAACAGAATTATCCGCAAATTGCAGCCCAATAATCGCAGATTCTTCATACATGAACAGCACTTCACGAAATGTCTTGCCCACAGTTTTTGGTTCTTCCAAGAAGTATATTTCGTCACCCCCGAAATCCATCAACTCGATATACACCACACTCAGACCAGACTGTCTACTGGTTTGAACCATTATCCTTGAGATGAATTCATCAGATAATATAAGTTCTACCTCATCTCCGCCAACCATTTTCGCTACCTCATAATTACGGCTGTTCTCGATTTCCGCTGTTATATGATATGGCTCCTTTCGTCTACCCGGATTGGTAACTATTGCTAATATGGTTTTAATGATTTGAGAATCTGAATTTTCGTTGTCCTTATCGAGGATTATAATCGCCCTTGCTTCAAAAGGGTTTGCTATATACAGGTCACTAACATCAATAGGATCACCAGTTCTACAAATAACCTTTGTGTTTCCCGTGTTCCCAACCTTATCCCTCAATTCATCCTCCATATCTACTTTATCTTTATCAGCCAGGATAACAATCACCGGTTTCCTTGCATTCTCATTAGCAATAACTAATTCGGGAACGATGGTAAATATTTTGGATGACCAACCAAGAATCAGTGTATGGTCCTTCTCAATCACAAAAGAGCGGCCCTTACGGAGTTTCTGAATTTTATCCAGTATACCGTTAGACGCAAGACCAATAAGCGTACTGAGTACTACGATACCACATACCGTAATGAAAAATTGATAAGCTTTAAGGGACCAACCCAGGTCGTTCTCACCCATAGCCCCGGGATCGAGGGTGTGAATCAGGCTAATCCAGAAGGCTTCAATAAATCCGAACTTCTCCATATCTTCCGGAACAATACCTATTATAAGAAAGCCTATTGTAAAAAACAGAACAATAATAAGGGTGAATATGCCAAGCCAGTAAATAAGTGCTAGAGTTCCCTTTGAGAAAAAATTGTCGAAAGCATATTTAAACCTCTGTCGGAAAGGAACTTGGCTCATTTATAGCAAAAATAGAATTATTAATGGATTAATAACTTTTTTCAAACCTGTATTTGCATCTAATTGTGGCTTCATGCAAATATAATACTTCCATAACTATAATGATAAAATGCAATTTCAGGGTATGAATTGCAGTCATAAAATGACTAAAATCCGACTACTAATCTTTCTTCAGAAATTTGAAGGCCTTACTGAATCTGGTCAAATCGTCTTTAACAATCAGGAAGTAGTAACCACTGGCGAATGATTCCACGGCTATCCTGTAAGCGTCTTGTCCGATTTCTTCAGTATCAATTTGAACAACATTACCAATAATGCTGTGCATCTCAAATTTAACATCCTGAAGTTCGGAATTTAATATTTTGATCTGAAGGTAGTCTCCCACTGGATTGGGAAACAGTTCAACAGTATTCTTTGTCTGTAGTTGAGGATCGTTAGCAAAGGGGGTTTCAGTGGTTTGTTGTGTGGTCAAATCAGTCTGTGCACTTAGATTAAAACTGCTAAGTGTGAAAGTCAGAATCAATATGGTCACCAATACATTACGCACTGAATTGTTTGTCTACATAATCAATATATAACAATTACGCCGAAATGACACTAAAGTTTTTAGATTTTATTGAAATCTTTCAAGATGAGACTTCTTGAAAGATTGTTAACCGCTATAGTATTCTAAGAAGAAATAGTTGTATTCGATTGATAATCAGTCACTTATAGTTCCCTTGTTTTACGAATAGCTTCGGGTAAGTTGTCGATTAGATCAGTTGCAATAAGTGATTCTTCAGCACCTAGATTTTCTTTACCGATGTCCCCGGACAGCCCATGAAGATAAACTGACAAAAGAGCTGCCTTCCAAGGTTGATAACCCTGCCCCAAAAAGCCAGTAATTATTCCGGTCAAAACATCACCACTACCTGCGGTAGCCATCCCGGGATTTCCTGTAGTGTTAAAATAAACAGGGCCATCCGGCAGTGTTATACTACTATGAGCGTTCTTAAGTACAACTATCACATTATTCTTAGATGAAAAATCCTTTTGCATATCCAATCTCTGGTAGTCATTAGACCAACTACCAACTAACCTTTTTAACTCACCAGGATGTGGGGTCAAGATTGAATTGGCGGGGATTAAACCGATTAGTTCCGGATTGTCACTCAAAATATTCAATGCATCAGCATCGAGAACTACTGGTTTGTCAAATTTTTCAAGATAACTCTTAATAGCATTGACCGTAGATTCTTCTCTGCCAATGCCAGGACCAAGGCCAATTACATCGTAAACTTCAGTATCAAAGGCTAATGTCAAGTAATTAGAATCTTGATCAAGGTTGACCATCGCTTCAGGAACCGCAGTTTGCAGAATGGCATTAGCTTCTCTTGGAATATGCAGCTCTAATAAGCCAATTCCACTGCGCAGACACGCTTTTGCACATAATATTGAAGCCCCAAATTTTCCCAGACTCCCAGTCACCAACAAGGCTCTTCCTGCACTTCCTTTGTGATAAAATTTTGGTCTCGCCTTCAGAAAAGACTTGATTAAACCAATCTCAATTGTTTGGTAGTGAGTATCAGTGGAGGCAATAAACCTTTCATCAAGCCCAATATTTACTACTTTCCAATTTTTAACATAATCACCATTCTGAGGAAGAAAAAACGAAAGTTTCGGAAACTGGAACGAGATAACATAATCTGCTTTCACAATAGCACCATCTTCTACCGGTTCATCACAAAATAGCCCGCTAGGAACATCAATTGAGGTGACAATTGACCTAGAATCATTTACTTTTTTTATCACTTCCACATATTGACCGGAAACAGGCCTTGAAAGACCTGATCCAAAAAGTCCATCAACAATTATTCCAGCCCTAAGCTCATCTGCACTGGTGGACACTTGAGGAATAATTGCAGATTTCTTCAGCCTGTCAAGGTTGATTTTAAAATCAGGTGAGCCCCTTTCCCAATCACCAACAATGATCACATCAACCTCATATCCCGAACTTCCCAGAATCCTTGCTATTGCCAGGCCGTCTCCACCGTTATTACCAGTACCACATAGGATTAAAACCTTCTGATCAGCATTGAATTTCTCCCGAAACCAATTTACAAAAGACTCTGATGCTCGTTCCATCAGATCAATCGAACTAATGGGCTCATTTTCAATGGTATATTGATCGGCCCGCCTAATCTGTGCTACACTGAGTATTTTCATCCTGGAATAAATTAAAAACTTTTACAAAACAAAATCAATGAACGCCCTGTTAGAAAATTTAATTACCTAAACGCAAAGCAAGTGCTACAAAGGAAAATTGCACTTATTACTTGAACTTACAAATTCCCATCTTTAGAAAAAAAAACAATGAGCGAATATTTAGCAGAACTTTTTGGAACAATGCTTTTGATACTTTTTGGCTGTGGAGTCAATGCCGGGGTGAGTTTGACCAAATCATATTCACAAAACGCTGGTTGGCTAACCATTGCCTTTGGTTGGGGGCTTGCGGTAACTATGGCCATCTACGCCGTTGGTAGCATTAGTGGAGCGCATATCAACCCTGCCGTCACCATTGGATTAATGACCTCTGGTGATTTTCCTGCAGACAAAATGCTTGGATATGTGGCGGCCCAAATGATTGGTGCAATCCTTGGTGCAACACTTGTCTGGATACATTACCTCCCACACTGGGGTCAAACAGAGGACAAAGACACAAAGTTGGGCGTTTTTAGTACATCACCGGCTATTAATAATCCTCTGCCAAATTTGGTCTCCGAGATAATCGGGACTTTTGCATTAGTATTTGTTATCCAGCTCATTGGAGCGAATAAGTTCACTTCAGGCTTCAATCCTATTGCAATCGGTGCATTGATTGTTGCCATTGGTGTTTCAATGGGCGGTACAACAGGATATGCAATCAATCCAGCCAGGGACCTGGGGCCTCGCATTGCACATTTTATTTTACCCATTAAGGGAAAAGGCGATTCCAATTGGATCTATGCCTGGATACCGGTGATCGGACCAATATTAGGGGGGATTCAAGGTGCATTAACCTATGATGCCTTTTTTAGAGGAAATGTGACTTATTTGTTTTTAATCATTTCTTTTCTGATAATAGTTATCTTCCTGCTAACAATAGTTGATGCGATAAAAAAATGAGAATTTACATAGTATTTATTGGTCTGGCGGTTATGTTTTCATGTGATCAATCATATAAGAGAGAGGAACGAAAACAAGGCAGTGCAATTGTCAAATTTGATTTGCAAGGACACCGTGGAGCACGAGGTCTGGCGCCTGAAAACTCCATACCTGGATTTTGGAAAGCCCTTAGCCTGGGGGTTTCTTCCTTAGAATTAGATGTCGTCGTTACAAAGGATAGTCACCTAGTCGTTTCACATGAACCCTGGTTCTCTCATTTGATCTGCAAGGACAGCACCGGGGCTCTTATCTCAGAAGAGGCTTCAAAAGACTATAATATATACAAGATGACTTATGAAGAGGTAGCTCGCTTTGATTGTGGCTCTCTACTAAATCCTAACTTCCCAAATCAAGAAAATGTGGCGGCCAACAAGCCCAAACTCCTGGATGTCATTAATTCATCGGAACAATTCACTGCTCAGAAGGAAGGGCTCCCGGTAAATTACACTATTGAGATAAAAAGCCACCCACAAGGAGATGGAATCTATCATCCGGGCCCTGAAGAATTTTCTGACCTGGTCTATCAGGCAATAGATGGATTACTTGAATGGAATAGAGTAACAATTCAATCTTTTGATTTTAGGGTATTACAATACTTTAATACCAATTATCAGGATGTGAAATTAGCTGTCTTAATTAAAAATGAGGAAGGAGTAGAAGTTAATCTAAATAAGTTGGGTTTCGTACCTGAAATCTATAGCTGCCACTACAAATTATTAGACAAAGAAACCATCAACATCCTTCATGAAAAGGGTCTACTGGTTATTCCCTGGACAGTTAACGAGATGTCAGATATGGAGCGGCTATTCGAATGCGGAGTTGACGGAATGATTACAGATTACCCCAATAGGTTTTGGGAATCCAAAATTGATCCCCGAGAGGTGATCGAATATCTGTGAATTGTACAGCAAGGGACAGATAGATTCCGACAAGTGCTGCTGTAATGCCTATCTCCATCAATACATTACACCAACCTGAAGGAGCTTTCTACTAGACTTTGCATGTGCTTTCTCATTAGTTAGCATGTTCAGACATGAACTTAATTCTTAACAATCTGACTTCATCGTCTGAATAATCATCCCCAAGTTCCTCCATGGCTACTTCAATATCGTCAGATTCAGCAGTCATAAAATAATCATAGATATCATCCTGTCGTTCATCATCGAGGGCATGATCTATATAGTAGTCGAGATTAAGTTTGGTGCCGGAGTAACAAATGTTTTCAATCTCCGTGAGCAAGTCATCATATGACATGCTCTTTGATTCCGCAATCTCATCCAGATCGATTTTTCTATCAATTTGTTGAATAATAAATATTTTAATCTTGGATTTATTAACCGCTGATTTGATCACCACATTGGAAACTGTCTCAATATCATTTTCTTCAACATACTTATTAATAATATCCAGGAACGGCAAGCCAAACTTGCTTACTTTACCCATTCCTACACCATTAACCTGAGCCAGCTCTTCTTCGGTAATCGGGTAGATTGAAGCCATTTCCTCAAGTGATGGATCCTGAAAGATGACATAAGGGGGTAAGTTCTTCTGCTTTGCAACCCGTTTTCTTATTGCTTTTAGCATTTCAAACAGGGTTGTGTCGTAGGCTTTTGTATTTATAGTATCTCGTTCCGGTTCCTCCTCCTCACCCTCAACATCATACTCATGATCTTTTGATAATTTGACTGGATAGGGGGTTTTTAGAAAGTTTTTCCCCTTTTCTGATAATTTCAGCACTCCAACATTCTCAATGTCCTTCGCTAAGAATCCCAACAATAGACTTTGTCTAACAACCGATTTCCAGAAAAGCTCGGTCTCATCACCCCCTTCACTAAAAATGTCAAGATTAAAGTGTTTATAGCTTTTGACGTATTGACTCTCAACACCTCGTACCACATCGACTAAATGATTTAAGCCAAACCGTTCTTTAGTTTGTTTTGCAGCCTCCAATACCATCAGAACATACTCCTGCCCTTCATACTGCTCCCGAGGCTTAACACAGTTATCACAAAAACCGCAATTTTGCTCATAACTCTCGCCAAAGTAATGAAGCAGTTGTATCCTCCTGCAAACAGCAGATTCCGCATAAGCGGTCATTTCCTCAAGAAGGACCCTGGCATTATCACGCTCAGTAACTGTTTTATCCTTGTTGAACTTCTCCAGCTTGAGAATGTCATTATAGCTGTAAAACATGAGGCAATTGCCCTCCAACCCGTCTCTACCAGCTCTTCCGGTTTCCTGGTAGTAACCTTCAATAGACTTTGGCGCATCATAATGTATTACAAACCTGACATCCGGCTTGTCGATGCCCATGCCAAAAGCTATTGTCGCCACAATAACATCTGTATCTTCATTAAGGAAATCGTCCTGATTTTTCATTCTAACGTGTGCGTCCAGCCCGGCATGATAAGGTGCGGCTTTAATATCATTGATGCTTAAAAACTGCGCTATTTCCTCAACCTTCTTTCGACTTAGGCAATAAATAATACCTGACTTACCTTTTTGTCCTTTTATAAACTTTATCAGCTGTTTTTTGGCCTGTTTTTTTGGCCTGACCTCATAATAAAGATTTTCCCTATTAAACGACGACTTAAATACATGGGCGTCCTCCATTTGCAGGTTCTTTTGGACATCCAACTGAACTTTGGGTGTAGCCGTCGCAGTCAATGCGATAACTGGCATGTTTTCGAACTGATCGAGAATTGACTTTATTTTCCTGTATTCAGGCCGGAAATCGTGACCCCATTCTGAAATACAATGAGCTTCATCTATCGCCGCAAATGAAAGTCTGGTACTCTTTAAAAATGCCACATTCTCTTCCTTAGTGAGCGATTCGGGAGCCACGTACAGAAGTTTGATCGATCCATCCAAAGTTTCTCTTTTGACACGGTTACTCTCGCTTTTAGACAAAGTTGAATTTAGAAACTTTGCATTAATACCAACAGCATTCATTTGATCAACCTGATTTTTCATCAGGGCAATAAGTGGAGATATAACTATGGCAGTACCTTCTTGTACGACAGCCGGCAATTGATAACAAAGTGATTTACCAGCCCCAGTAGGCATTATAACGAAAGTATTTTTGCCATCCATAATGTTATTTATGATGACTTGCTGACCTCCTCTGAAACTATTATAGCCGAAAATCTCTTTTAACTTTTCTTTTAGTTCGGATTCCCTGTTAACAACAACTTCCATATTATTTAATCACACTTCTTTAGGTTAACGGTCTTTTTTAAAATACATACCAAATTATTTCTGGCCTATTGAATTTAAGAAATTTTCTTCTATGATATATTGTTGAAGCCCATTTTTTTGCCAATCAGCTTCATGTCTGAACACGAAAATCATCAAGATCGAATTATCTATATATTTGCAACTTTCAACAGCAATCCAAAAAAATGACTATTGGTAACCTTCACGTCGTAATAATGGCTGGTGGTATTGGCAGCAGATTCTGGCCCTACAGCCGCAATTTTATGCCCAAGCAATTTTTGGATATTCTGGACACCGGTAGGTCACTTCTGCAATTAACCTATGATCGGTTTAAAAATTTAGCAAGCGAAGATAACATCTATGTAGTCTCTAATCAACAATACGGAAGCATAATTAAAGAACAATTGCCCACATTATCAGAAGATCAGATACTATTGGAGCCTGTTCGGCGAAATACTGCACCTTGCATCGCTTACGCCAGTTATAAGATCAACAAGAAAGACCCCAATGCAATAATAGTTGTAACTCCCGCAGATCACGTAATCCTCGGGGAAAAATCTTTCCTCGATTGTATCGGTGAAGCCGCAGAGTCAGCCCTCCAGGAAAACCGTTTAATTACATTGGGAATACTGCCCACAAGACCGGAAACAGGCTACGGCTATATTCAGTTCATAGATAAGGAAAATACGAAGGTGAAGAAAGTGAAAACTTTTACCGAAAAGCCGCAGTTGGATCTTGCTGAAAAGTTTCTAGAAAGTGGGGATTTCGTATGGAACGCCGGTATATTCATTTGGTCTGTAAAATCCATCCTCAAAGCTTTTGAAAAGAATATGCCAGAATTGGCAGAGGTTTTTTCCGAAGGCAATGACATTTATTACACCAAAGATGAAGACTCCTTCATCGGAACTGCATATTCACAAAGTAAAAACATTTCTATTGACTATGGGGTAATGGAGAAAGCCTCAAATGTTTACGTTATTCTGGGAGACTTCCAATGGAGTGATTTAGGTTCCTGGAACTCACTCTATGACATAAGAGATAAGGATTCGAATGATAACGTGGTTAGCGCCAATACGCTATTATATAATTGCTCGGAGAATATTATCAGAGGACATAAAGATAAAGTCATATTAATGCAGGATATGAAAGGTTACCTGGTAGCCGATTTTGATGATATCCTTGTCATTTGCAAAAAAGATGAAGAGGCGAAATTCCGAGAATTTGTAGCAGATGTGAAATCCAAAAAAGGAGGTCAATATTTATAGCGTCAAAATCTCTGCCTGGTGGCCTCAAATAAAAGAACAGACGTAGCATTGGATACATTTAATGAAGCAATTTTCCCTTTCATTGGTATTCTGACCTGCGTATCAGCAATTTTTAACAATTGATTGGAAATGCCCACATCTTCTGATCCCATTATGATGGCGGTAGGTGGCCTCATATCTACCTCAAAGTAGTTCTTATTACCTTTTTCACTACAAGCCAATATCTGTAAACCACTATTCTTAAGGTATCTGCAGGTATCATAAAGATTAGTTTCTTTGCAGATAGCAATATGATTGAGAGCACCGGCTGACGTCTTCATAGCGTCACTGTTTATTTGTCCACTGCCTTTAGTGGGTAAAACAATAGCATTAACACCCGCACATTCAGCTGATCTGGCAATCGATCCAATGTTTCTTACGTCAGTTAATTCATCCAATATTAGAATAAGCGGGACTTTGCCTTGATCATAACACCCGGTTACTATATGATGCAGAGAGGAATACTCAATTAACGATAAAAATCCGATAATACCTTGATGGCTTCTTCTCGTAATCCGGTTTAACTTCTCAACAGGAACTAATGAAAGAGGCGTTCTGGTAGCTTTTGCTTTATTCTTCAATTCATCAACAAATTCACCTCTCAGATCTTTTTGAAGATATAGTTTTTCGAATGTTTTTTGGGCAACAAACACCTCCTCTATGGCTCGTTTACCATAGACTAACTGAGGATCAACTTTCTTTTTGGCAGTAGGTTTCCACTGCCTTAAATTCTTCCCTTTCTCCATAAGTCGACCTGTCTATACCAAATATCTTTATAATCTCCGCTCCGCACTAATTCATAATGATGTGAAGTAAAGAGGTTTTTGATTTTATTAAAATTAAACTCTACAGCCTTTCCGTCAAGATTTTCATATATCCAGCTTTCGCGATGGTTAGTTTTATATACGTGCGTAGGTGTGCCAAAAAGAACATAAATCATCCCCATATCCGTCATCCATCCCTGCTTATAAGTGGTGAAATATTTGTTAGACTCAGATACTCTTCTATAATATTTCTTTATTGTGTCAATTGCTCGGCTTTCCAGGCCAGTTACGTCAAGCCAAAACCGATCCAGAACAGATTTCAGGTTATTAGTAGATTTTAACTTCTCGAGTTCGTTCGTTGTACTGATATAAATAAGAGGTTTAACTAAATCGCGTATCGCAATGAGTTTGGGGTATAGGAGCGGAACGCCCAATATGGCGATCCCAGCCAAGGAATTCGTATCGCTCTGAACAAAATACAATTTATCCCTAGCTGGCTTGAAAGAATCTGCGTAGCTCATTGCGGAGTCAATCGAAATATTTTTTGAACTGATTTTACTCTCTATCATCGGAGGAGAAGCGGCAGGAAAATCTTCATCATACTGAAAAATCACTAGTGCACTATCTGAAAATAAATAGGTCTCATTCTCCAGAGCAAATGAAAGTGTGACATCAATTGAATCTAATGTCAGAAGGCCAAAATCAGGAGGCGTAAAATTGACATCTTCCGAAAAAGGAATGTCAAAATAATATGTCCTCAAATCTGAATGCGTTATTGCAATGACTATGAGGTTTGATGTAGTATCCGGTACAAATTGATACAAATACCTATAAACACCTTGTTTCGCTTTGAGAGGTGCACTCAATTGCTTAGGAGAATTGGCCCTTTCTGAATCATCGGTGTAATCGGTTTGTAGGTAGAGTTTTACTTCCGGTAAACTGTCACGATTCTCAGTCAATATGAGTTCGAAAATGAGCCGTAGGGTGTCGTCCAATCGACGCAATCTACTATTGATCGATACTGGTACGTTTTCATCATACTTATATCTAAAATTTACGGAAGTCAGATCGATCGCAGATGTAAAGCCACCGGTTCCAACCAGTGCAAGAACCAAAAAAAATCCCCGCCTCACTGCATTAATATTCTAATTCCAGGAACAAAGTTCCCCAAGTATTGAAATATCCTGACCGATAGGAGAGCCATCGGGAGGTGCAGCAGGCTTATTAATTTCTGTACCCTCCGGGTTGGACAAAAATTTCTCTATTTGCATTCTACTATAGGTCAAATGTGCTTTTCGATTTGCACCTTTTTCAGCCTTAACTCTAGAAAATATCCAATTATTAAGTTCGTCGAGTTTTAAAATTGCAATCGCCCTCGCTTGTTCTGAAGCCCTATTGTCAGCGGCCAAGGCTAGCAAATTGTACATCACAACTTTTTCTACCACTCGTTGAATTTCTCCGGGGTATCCGGTCAACCTTGATGCTTTCCAGGTAGAAGTAATTAGCCTATCAATTACGATTGTTAATCCTGGTTGACTGCTATCCCGACTGTTATATTCTATTAATCGACTGGCTCTCTCCGGGTGAAGTATAAAACTGACTGTCATATTGGCTGCAGTTTCAGCGATGCTCAAGGCGTCAAATGTCACACCAGTACGGACTTTAAACGTTTCCCTGGTCCTGGGATATCCGAAAGCCCTTGGCGGGATTTGCCTTAAAAGATCTTCGGGAACAGCCAATGCTTCAGGTTTAATAGTATTTAACAAAGCATTGAGCGCTTTCGATTGCTTTTCTGGGCTGATCATTGCAGTAACTACTTGACCATCTCCTTTTACTGCAAATGAATAATTCAAACCACCCAAAACCTTCGCTGCTCCTTCAATTTGATATCTGTGAAATAGATACATGGGCACAAATACTTCTTCAATACTTGACATGGGAGCGTCATTCCGTATGTGTTTATCAGAGAACTCTGAAATGATCTTTTTTCTCACATTCATCATCCTGTTTAATTCATCGGCCGGATCAGCGCCATTATCCCATAAATGGACAAGAGGATGCGCCCCCCTTGAGGTCTTGCATCAGCATCAGAAATGTGCAGTAAACCTAAATCAAGGCTTTCATTGATAATCTTTTCCAATTCCTCATCTTCACTCGCTCCATTTGCAAATTGTGTATACCCATATTTGATAACTTGTTTATCCCATTCACCAATATTAACATCATAAGCTTCTGAAAGATCAATCTCACCATTATCAGTCATTTTAACATATGGATGGGGATAGTCCATAACAGAAGCTCTGTTGCTATAACTTGCTGCAAAATTGTGTATGATGCCAAGCGTATGACCAACTTCGTGAGCTGAAAGTTGTCTAAGTCTAGCCAAAGACATTTCTAACATATCATCAGGGACTTCTTCTCCATCATATGGACCAATTAACCCTTCTGCAATTAGAAAATCCTGCCTGACACGCAGTGAACCAAGGCTAACATGTCCCTTTATGATCTCGCCTGTTCGTGGATCAGTGACTGAAGAACCGTAAGACCATCCCCTGGTAGATCTGTGTACCCACTGGATGAGGTTATACCTCACGTCCATAGGATCGGCTCCTTCAGGTAATAGTTTTACCTGGAAAGCATCTTTATATCCAGCCGCTTCAAACGCCTGATTCCACCATCTAACTCCTTCCATCAGGGCAGATTTGACTGGCTCAGGAGCGCCCCTGTTCAGATAATAAATAATAGGTTCAACAGGTTCACTTATAGTTGCATCGGGGTCTTTTTTCTCCAAACGATGTCGCCTGATAAACCTTTTAACTAATGGCTGATCAAATTGGGGTAGCATAGTCTTGATAGCTGATATGCATGAAACCTGCTCTTGGATCAAATTTTCTCAGTTTATATTTTGAATTGGGTAATTGAATAAATGAGTGATGCATTCTTACTGTGACTGCCTCTGGTGTTGGAACAACTGATCGAATCCATTCTCCATCGACAGCGCCTTTGAATGTAATGGTTGATTCGAATTCTGTATTCTCAGGGAAATTTTTAGTCATTTGCAGGTACAAAGCAGATCGAGACCCGTCTAATTGATAATTACCCTGTTTAGATTGAGATAGCCTTCGAGCAACATCATGAGCATCTCTCATCAAAAATGGTGTTAAATCAATTAATACCTTCCAGTCAGTCTGAGCATCAATCTCAAACCCCCAAAGGATTGATTGGGCAAATGCCTGTTCTACAGATTTTCTTTCTTCATCATTGTCACTTACTGCACGATAGTCATAATTAGGCTGAACCAAAAATACTTTTGGTCCACTTCGTGTAAACTTGACGACCCTTGTATCACCTAACTGCCCACGATCCAGACCAATATTATTTGAGCCCACACCTGCCGGTAAAGAATTGACATACAAAAATTCTGTTTTGAATTTGTCTACTTCCAACCAAATTTTGCCTTTGTCGTGATCATAATAGAAAGTAAAATAACCATCATAGCGCTCCATCTTTCTGGTATAAGACGCTATTGATTTATCACCCTGAACTGACGTCGGGAGATTTGAACTGCTTACTATGGTCGGCGTTTGAGCAGTATTGCATGAAAAAATAAGAGCGCAAGTAAATACTAGCAAGAATTGATTCATATCTCTTGTCGTTTACCACTAATATAGACAATACAAATTCTGATTGGATTCAATTTATTGTTGAAACGTAATTATTTTGTTTTATCGGAAAGAAGTTAATTGATGGGACATTCACAAAATGAAAATCTATATTTTATTGCCATTGTTCTTAAAGGTGACTTAGCTGAAAGAGTAACTAGTCTAAAGCATTATGTTGCTGATACATACGCCTCAAAAGCAGCGCTGAGGTCACCACCACATATTACGCTTCATATGCCATTTAGAAAGCGATTGTCGGAAGAATTTAAAATTTACGATTTATTGAACTCGTTCTCTATATCTCGCGATTCATTTGAACTGAAGCTTATTGGGTTCAATTGCTTCGAGCCCAGGGTTATTTTCATAGATATTGAATACTCTGAGTCTCTCTATGCACTTCAAAAAAATATCATTAAAATGGCCAGTAAAGAGCTCAAAATTTTCAATGGGAATTACAAAAATCGTCCTTACAAACCACATATAACTATTGCATTCCGTGATCTTTCAAAAAGCAATTTTCAGACTGCCTGGAAGGAATTTAGAAATCGAGAATTGGATTATACTTTCACGTGCAATGATATTTCGTTGTTAAAACACAATTCTAAAATTTGGGAAGTAGTATATGAATCCAACTTACGTACTTAATGGCTATTATATCTTGAAAGTAAAGCCAATTCCAAAAACTTGCTTAACCCGAAAAATTCATAGTAGACAATAAAAAACAGGCATAAATTGCTTATATTGAGATAGTTAGACAACAAAATAAGCAATTAATTTATGCCTGAATATAAGGAAAAAGATACCGTATTTTATCGAGGAAAACAAGCTTTTAAATTTGATTTTTCAGCATCAGCGATTAGCTCAGACGGAGCGATATTGTTAAGTGAAAAAGTAGAGAGAAAGACTGGTCTATTAAAAAGCTTCGCCGCACTGATTCCTGACTATCGAAACCCCTTTTTTATCGAATACACTTATGAAGAAATGCTTCGCCAACGGGTGTTTTTAATGATGCAGGGCTATCAGGATTGCAATGACGAACAAAAACTCCGAGAGGATCCGGTGATCCGTAAAGTACTAGATAGCGGATTATGTTCCCAGCCTACTTTAAGTCGATTTGAAAACAAGGCCGATCGGAGTCTGATCTACCAGATGAGTCAATGGTTTGTAGACCGTTATGTAGAGGAGTTGAAAGAGAAGACTGGTCAAATCATCATTGATGTAGATGGTACCGATGACCCTACTCATGGATCCCAACAACTCAGTTTGTATAATGGCTATTATGGACAGACTATGTACCATGAGTTGTTCTTTAAGGACGGGAACACCGGTCAGGTCATTTTACCAGTACTACGTCCGGGCAATTGTCACTCCAACAAATGGTTTGTGGCCTTATTGAAAAGGATTGTCATTAAAATCAGAAAAAAACTGCCCTCAGTAAAGATCCTTATTCGAGCGGATAGTGGCTTTTCAGGAGCATCTTTTTATCGGATAGCTAAGCAGTTTGACCTTCAATTTTGTTTAGGTATTAGTAGTAATGAAGTTTTAAAGACTTTTACCAAACAGACTATCATTGAAGTAAAAAAGGAATATGCTTCAAAAATCATCAAACATCAAGAGTTTGTTGGCCCGTTTACTTACCAGGCCAAAAGCTGGGATCGTTCTGAAAAGCTGTACGCCAAAGTGGAGTCTACCGGAAAAGGAATGAATGTCCGTTACTTTGTGAGCAACTTTGAAGCGATGACCGCTCAACAGATTTACTTTGATTTTTATGTCAAGCGAGGTGATGCCAGTGAAAATCGAATAAAGGAACTCAAAAACATGACTTATTCCGACCGGCTTTCCTGTCATCGCTACTGGGCCAATTTCATGCGTTTAATCATCGCTACCCTCTGTTATGAAATGTTCCGGCAGATTAAATTATTAATTGCCAAAACAAAACACCACTTTGCTAAACGATGGCAAGTGGACAATATCCGGCTTTACCTGATGAAGGTTGGGGCGTGCCTGAAAGAAAGGAAAAGATCATTGACAATACAATTCTCAAGAGCCTTTAGATATCAATACCTGCTGGGCGATTTGCTTACGGTGAACTGACCGATCAGTTAAACAGTTTGGTTTAATCAAAAAAATGTTCTTCCATAAGAACACAATAGAGCTTTGACTGAAAATTGAAAAATTCGGCTAAGTTCTAAATAACACAGCAATTATTATTATCTTCGCTATATGATATCAAGTCAAGAGATCAAAAATTTATTTGCACAATTGCCGATAAGTTCCCAAACCGAATTGTTGGATGAGTTGCTCCAGGAGCAGGAATTACAAGGCAAAGTATTGATTGCCGCTCAACAACAAATAGCAGAGAAAAGAAAGAAGAAACCCTGTCCAAATTGCACAAGCGAGAAGGTATATAAGAGGGGCAGACAAAAAGGTGTGCAGATGTATCAGTGCAATGAATGTAAAAGATGGTACAGTGAAACAACAGGGACACCTTTGTATGACATCAAGCTTAAATCAAAATGGCAATCTTATCTGCGCTCCATGGAGCAGGGCATGCCGATAAAAAAGATAGCAAAACAAATCGGAATAAGCATCCAGACAAGCTTCGACTGGCGGCATAAGATATTGAGTTCACTAAATGAGTTTGTTCCCGAACAGTTATCCTCGGAAGTAGAATGTGATGAATTGGAACTGGCACTTAACAACAAGGGCAGTCGAAATTTAGATAGGGCAGCAAGGAAAGAGGGGAAACGATTTCATACGGAATATGGGAAAGGAAGAGGTCACAGTTGTCCAGGTAGTAACAGCGGTTGAACGCAAGGGGGAGAAGTACCTTAAAGCTGTTGCATCAAAACGGCTGAGCAAAGAAGAAATTTCAAAGGCATTGGATGGGAAGTTGGCCTACGGTGCAACCTTGATTACAGATAAGCACCCTTCTTATAAGGCTTTTGCCAAAGACAACCCCTCCATAAAGCACAAAGCGCTATTGGCCAAAGATCATGTGGATAGAGATGATAAAACAATCCATCTGCAAAAAGTAAACAATGTTCACACTCAACTTAGGATATTCTTACGCCCATTCAATGGTGTCAGTTCCAAATATTTGCAAAACTACCTGAATTGGTATGCTTATGCTGACCGAATAAGAGAGAGTAAAACAACTTTGAAACAATGGTTTCTGACTATGCTATTAACGGATCAAGCCTATCATCTGTATGAGCTATTTAAACAAAATACTGTTATAATTAGTGTCTCTAAGAAAACAGCGAGTTTTAGGTCGTATTAAAATATTGCTTAAAATGGAACAATGAAAAAATCACTCACCTTGCTGACTAATAAAGGGTGGCTTTGCTTTTATTCATTGTTTTTGATGGTTTTTGATAAAAATAGCCGGGTTTTAGCCTGGCCAGAACGCACTTCTGCCAGTGCCTAATCCTTATTAAACAGCTAAAAGGTGATTAAGCTGCTTGTTTCTGGCAATTGGCTTGCTGCTGGGCGGCCAGACGGTCAGCCTGGAGTTTACGCCCGATCTTGTGAAGGTTGTAGGCAGTAATGGCCAACCCGATGTAGCTATTGAAAGTTTTGCGGGTACGGTTCGGGCATCGGTCCAATCCCCGGTGTTCCAGCTCATTAATGTTGGATTCGATAGCAGAATGCTTGTTTTTCAACCTTTTGAAGGCTGGCGCTGATTCGATGGCTTTTTCTTCTTTGTTTAACCTACCCTTTTTAGGCATGATCACTTCTGGGATGAAGGTTTGCAGAGTTGCTTTATCCTCTTTATCGGAAAACCCCTTGTCGGTGCTCAGGCTTTGGATGGGGTATTTCTCAGCGATACGCCGGGCAATTGATAGGGTAAGTTGGTTGTCGGTTTGTTTTTCAGCTATTTGCCAGTCTATGAGTAAATGGTATTGATCCGAAGTGATGGCCAGATTCTTACCGATCTCCACATTGGGGTGCAGTTTGCCTTTTTTGATCATTTCGGCATAAGGTTGAAAGATGGAAAAGACTTTTTCGACATGGGGAATGGTCTCTGCTCTGATCAACCGCCTGTCGAGCAACTCGATGTGCTTTTCCAACATCTCAAGATAATAGGTCAATGCCATCAGGGCTGCGAACTCCTCGATAGAGTTTCCCTGATGTTTTTCCAACATTTGGCCCACTTTCTTGCTCAAAGCACGGGCTTTAGTCAGATAGGAAGTGGCAGCCTGCTCTACCCGCTCCTCTTTGTTTTTTCCTCCTGAGCCGGTGGTCCTGCCCACGCTGCGCATCAGCCTTTTGAGGGATCTGCGCCAATCCCCGGACTTACGCCAGCCAGTAAAATACCTTTTTGAGACCAATAAATCAGCTACATCTATACACTTTCTGGCACTGTCCCATAGCAGGTTGTAGTCGGTAGGAAAGTGGGTGTCGGTTTCTACCACGAAACTATCGGTCTTGCAACGCAAGGCAACTTCCTCCCCTCCGGTTTTTCCTTTTTTTTTAAACACCTGGTGACCTGCTGCTACGATTACATCATTGATGCCGATGAGCAGTTCATCGTCCAGCAAGGTCACATTGTCATAAATGTTCTGGTACTTATACTGTTTGCCCACAGAGTAGTCGGTAGGTAGCACCCCCATAATGCCCCGTACCAACGTGTCGTAATTGGAGATATGGTGTAACTCATCGTAAGAGATGTTCATGCACAGGCGCACCTGGGCCAATACGAAGACCTCCCACAGACTCATACCCTCACGGCCCGTCTTTTTCTTTCCCTCAATGAGTTTGGAAGAAAGTAATTCAAAAATACGCTGGTTCCATTCAGGTTGGACATAGATATATTGAAGGGCGGCTGCCAGGGCAGCTAAGTGGCTTTTAGTTTTCACCGGAGCCTCTACTTGCTCGATGGGTGTGCATCCCAGGGTAAGTTGGGGCTGGAAGGATTTCCTCATGGTTTGTATTTATATCGGTTATATGCAATATAATGATTAATCCTGATAAACCAACCGAAAAAATCGTTTCTTTTCTACACTGAATGAACAAAAAAAGGACAGGGATTTTACTCCCCGACAGACCAAAAAGCCTGCGAATCTCAAAGTGAATTCTTTGGGGTTTTTGAATGGAAAACCTTCAAATGGCCAATTAACAGGCTACAACGCAACTGTTCTTGATAATATTTGTGAATTTGATAATTCTACTGAATCAGATTCGAGAATAATTCAGCGCTGATTTGATGGAAAAAATACGAATATGATGGATAATCAGCATATTAGCCTGTTTTCATACAGACACTAATTAGAACTTAGCTAAAAATTCTAACAAAAAAACGCTCTAATGTCCTTTGAAATCCAGAAACCTGGTTGATCTTCAAATTAATACATACACTCCAATCAAAAATAGTTAGCAACCCATTATTAATCCCAAAATTGGTGGCCTATGAATAATGCGGGTTAAACTGCACTCTATCCTCAGTATCTACGAGTACATCATTTTCAATGACTTCAAATTGAACGTCTTTGTCATAAATGAGATGGGTCAACAGGTTGGCCGAAAGATAATCGTTGATCTTCATTACTAAGGCCGTCTCCCAGTTGACATCGATGTCTTCCGGATTCTCACTGTAGTTTGAAAAGAAATCAACTTTGGATTCCAGATTTACATTGGATAGAATCTCTTTGTTGAATTGGATCTTTAAGAAAGAACCAAATTCGAAACGTGATGTTTCATCCGGACCGACACCAAATGCGCCTAATGCAGCCAAGTCATCGTCATTGACAACAGTTATTTTACCTGTTAGTGGTGATAAGAAAATAGATAAAGAAGGAGCTGGCTTATAATCGAAACCGGTGGATATGAGAAAATAGCCTGGAGCCAGGAATTTCGAAATACGCACCGAATCATTTGGAAAATCAAATCCATTGGCGAATTGCGATCTGAATGTAAAGGAAGAGCTAAATGAAAATTTGTCCGAGGTGACAGAGAGGTGATGACCATATTTTGAATAAAATTCAATTTTATCGTCACTTTTCCTAACTGATTCATCACCAATCTTAGTAAGGCCATAACCTATATTCAGACTATTCTCCCATGTAGACCTGCTCTTTTTACGGTTCACCTGCAAGTTAAGAAAGCTATTTAGCGCTACACTGTTATCACCTCCACCGGCCCAGTTACTTAAACTAACCTGGCTAAAAGTGAAGGAGCTTTGCAGTCCAAAATTCCAAATTTTGGTGGTATCGGCACCCTGCGCAAAAGCCTCGATACTACTAACCCACAATACTGAAAAAATAAAACCCAATATTCTGTAATACATTTTATATATGGTTTATTGTGTTAGGATAAACATGTACATTTCTTTGCGAGAACGGAATAGAGACTTTCTTTTCATTTGAAGTTTTCTATACTTTTCCATTGTTAGTGATTAATTTTTACAAAGTGCAAATAGATGTTTTTTAAAAGAAAACATCAGATGAATTCTATTTAATATGCTACTAATCCGTCAAAGTCTTCACGGTTTGAATTCTATATAATCAAGATGAATAATAACAGATTAATTCTTAAATTGTTAGTATTAATGGCTAAGTTCTAAATAACACAGCAATTATTATTATCTTCGCTATATGATATCAAGTCAAGAGATCAAAAATTTATTTGCACAATTGCCGATAAGTTCCCAAACCGAATTGTTGGATGAGTTGCTCCAGGAGCAGGAATTACAAGGCAAAGTATTGATTGCCGCTCAACAACAAATAGCAGAGAAAAAAAAGAAGAAACCCTGTCCAAATTGCACAAGCGAGAAGGTATATAAGAGGGGCAGACAAAAAGGTGTGCAGATGTATCAGTGCAATGAATGTAAAAGATGGTACAGTGAAACAACAGGGACACCTTTGTATGACATCAAGCTTAAATCAAAATGGCAATCTTATCTGCGCTGCATGGAGCAGGGCATGCCGATAAAAAAGATAGCAAAACAAATCGGAATAAGCATCCAGACAAGCTTCGACTGGCGGCATAAGATATTGAGTTCACTAAATGAGTTTGTTCCCGAACAGTTATCCTCGGAAGTAGAATGTGATGAATTGGAACTGGCACTTAACAACAAGGGCAGTCGAAATTTAGATAGGGCAGCAAGAAAGAGGGGAAACGATTTCATACGGAATATGGGAAAGGAAGAGGTCACAGTTGTCCAGGTAGTAACAGCGGTTGAACGCAAGGGGGAGAAGTACCTTAAAGCTGTTGCATCAAAACGGCTGAGCAAAGAAGAAATTTCAAAGGCATTGGATGGGAAGTTGGCCTACGGTGCAACCTTGATTACAGATAAGCACCCTTCTTATAAGGCTTTTGCCAAAGACAACCCCTCCATAAAGCACAAAGCGCTATTGGCCAAAGATCATGTGGATAGAGATGATAAAACAATCCATCTGCAAAAAGTAAACAATGTTCACACTCAACTTAGGACATTCTTACGCCCATTCAATGGTGTCAGTTCCAAATATTTGCAAAACTACCTGAATTGGTATGCTTATGCTGACCGAATAAGAGAGAGTAAAACAACTTTGAAACAATGGTTTCTGACTATGCTATTAACGGATCAAGCCTATCATCTGTATGAGCTATTTAAACAAAATGCTGTTATAATTAGAACTTAGCTGTATTAATCAAGATTGTACTATGCAAAAGGTAGGCAGAAACGATCCATGTCCATGTGGTAGCGGGAAAAAGTTCAAAAATTGCCACATGAACAGTGAAGAGTCAAAAGGTGGCAAAAATAAAGCTCTCATAATTGGTGGTCTTTTTGTGATCTTCTTAATCATTGGTATTATTGGATTTTACCTAAGCTCTCAAGGGCAGGAAGGAGATTCATCAAACCAGTTTACCCCAGGACCTCCACCTTCCGGACCTACTCCACCGGGAAAAGTTTGGTCCTACGAACATGGACATTGGCATGATGCCTAACCCGCAATCTTTACCAGAAGAATCGTTGTTTGGGGCGAAAGTATTTTCCCTTAATTTGCAGTAGATTAAAATCTATTGCTATGTTTAATCCCGCTGTTACCGATGGAGTTGATTTGTTTGTTTATATTGTTATAGGCCTGATCTCTTTTGTCGCCGCCTTAACCGCCATTGATGTTCGAAGTTCCAAAGGTGACCAGGAGGACTAAATCTACACTTGGTGGTCACGCTTATGATTACTGACCTTCTCGTTGGGTAAGATTATTGGACATATAATGGCCAACACAAATAGTACTATTATCAATAGAAGAGCACTCATATCTCATTGCTTGTTTGAAAACCAAATATAGAACAAGGAGATGTGAATGAGTAATTAATTCTCTTTTGAATCCGTTAAAAGAAAAGTTACTCATAAGAAGCTTATGATAAGATTGACAAATTCTAAGTGCTCCTAATATTGATAATTGGCATCGTAAATCTCTTATAAAGTCTTGGTCTATTGCCTCAAAGTGAAGAAAAAATTGATTGCTGAACTTGGCATTGAAAAATGTAGTAAGGAATGGTATAGTTATTGGATCGCAATTATTACAATTTAAGACATTCAACAATGGACTACCCTGAAGTACAATTTTTTATTAAACTCTCGGGAAAATTAGTTTTCTGCTTTTGATTTGCCATAATTAATTATGGGATATTTCTGTCTATAAAATTGTCTAACAGAATAGCCAGAGAAACAAAACTTGTAGCGATACCCGCTATTTCACCTGCGGTCAAACGCCGTTTAGGAGGCTTTTGAGGAACGAAGATTTCCGCGCCTGGTTCAATTTTCGGATAATTCTTGAACCAAAAAAAAGATTTAGTTCTCTCAGCCGTCCCACTGGCATAAACTACGTAGGTTTTACCTTTTTTTGCTCGCGAAGAAAAACCACCGGCTTGAGAAATATAATTCTTGAACGAATAGGTTGGATCATGTCTTGTAGTAATCGGGTAAAGGAGCTCACCCCTGAGACGAACAGTTTGAAGTTGACGCGGAACACTGAAAATATCACCCTCTCTTAAAATTACATCATATTTTGAACCCGGGTCCTTTATAATTTTATCTAAATCTATTCCAATGAATTCATGGGTCTTGAACTCGATATTGGTACTTCGACTCAATTCCTGAAGACGCTGCCGTCTAATTTCATCTGGATCGTCAATTGTAGCTGCAGTTTCCGCTGTTGAGTTCGTTCCTGTATTAATTCTCTCTCCACTCGGGTGATTGCCATTTTTGGTTTCCTCTTGGCGTTTAGCTGACCTGTCATCTTCATCCAAATAAAACTCTGTTCTCCTTATTAGAGTAGCCCCTTTGGTATAAGCAAATTTTGTAAGACCACCCGCTCTTAACAGAACATCCGAAATCCTTTCATTCTTCTTAGCAAGACTATATTTACCGGGGTAAATAACTTCCCCCTCTATCTCTATAAGTAGTTGCTCTTCATAAGCCGGGTCTTTCCTTATTATTACAAGATCAAAAGGTTGGAGTTGGAAAGTAGAGGCTTCATGCGATAAGCTCAAATCACTACTGATAGAAAAATTGTATAATTCAGCAGTAGACGACAATTCGTCCGATGAGCTAGACTTTATCCTCCTTGCTACCTCAACCGAAGACTTTGAGGCTGATTCTCTTAAGCCATCAGCTATCAGAATTAAATCCTCAACGGTCATTTCTTTCACATAGTCAAATTCACCAGGATTTTTCACCTCACCTTCAATAGTTACTTTGTAATCTTCACGTAAATCAAATATTGATTTAATATGAACGACATCTTCATTTTTAAGACTGATATCTGCTGTGGACTGGTTAATTACATCGTGAACTTTGAATTCTATACTTGAAAGTGTATAATCATCCTCAGTGCGTACTATTATACCACGGCCAATGAAAGCATCGCCAGTAAGCCCATCGGCCTGCTTTATCAACTGACTTACAGTCAGGCCATCTGTAAGTTCAAAATCACCTGGCCTATGTACCGCTCCCTGAATTTGAACTCTATTGGAGAAACGATTCGAAACGGCTTCGACCAAAATTTCATCACCACCATTCAGTATAAAACTATCAAAATTTTCTCGCCTAACTGTTTCAACAGATCTGTTTCTGCCCGTATTTCGTTTGATAGTCAAGAAATACGAATAAGCATTTTCCGTGAAGCCACCGGCAAATGCAATTAATTCGCCCATACTCTCATTTTCTTTCGTTTCGTAAATCGCTGGTCGTTTAACTTCCCCACCGACGGTAACACGATTGAGGTATGGTCTGACAATAATAACATCCTGATCTTCCAGTCTTATACTTTGAGAGCGATCACCTCTCAATAATTTGTAAGTATCAAGAGTTGCAACGTTCACTCCATCTCTAATCAATTCAATTTGACGCATAGAACCATTTTCTGCAGGACCACCCGCATAGTATAATGCGTTGAATAAAGTAGACAAAGAGGATAAGGTGAAAGTGCCAGCATATTTAACCTGACCAACCGCATGAACTTTGATGTTGCGTAAATTGCCAAGAGATACTTGTGCATAGGTATTTGGTAAACGACCCCCTCTCTCGACCAGACCCGCATATATTTTCGTAAGACGACTTTTAATCCTTTTTGTGCATTCATCAACTGTTAATCCGCTTACATGAACCGGTCCAAGATTGCGAATGAATATAAAACCCTCAGGGCTCACATCCAATTGATAAGTCTGCTCTGATGAGCCCCAAATATCGATTAATATTTCATCTTTCGGGCCCACAATGTAATCAGAAGGAATAGGTATGTTTACACTCGGCTCGAAGCTGAGCTTTGAGTGATCAAAAAGATCTGATCCGAATATCTTTAATCCACCTTGAGCTGTATCCAACATCATTAATTGATTGGTCTCGACATCCATTCCCCTGGGATCAAAGAATTCATTACGCCCGCGCGATATGGACATACCCCCAAGATCAGGCCGTAGATCTAAAATCCTTCTCCTTAATTTTGAAATTTCTGAAGCAGGCATACCTCTGGCAGCGGCCATCTGTTCCAATTGTTGCATAGACATTCCCGTAGACTGCATCTGAGTGATGAAAGATTGTATCTGAGAATCTGTCAATTGATCAACCCTGATCTGATCTAGGTTTTCGAAAGAAATAGTCCCTTGAGCTTTAAGCAAAGAGACGATATCCGGCTGCAGTGAAACACTTAATAATAATAATAAGTAAACTATTCTTTTTTGAGCAATCTTGATCTTCATAAATTCTAAATCTGGCAACTCTGTCGTGCAAAAAACGCACAAAGTTAAAATTATTTTCCTCCTATATCTCCTTTTGCGATTATTCTCATACAAACTCATATGAAATATCTCTAACTTTGAAGCTTCAAAAATTTATTCGGGGTGTAGCGCAGTCCGGTTAGCGCACCACGTTAGGGACGTGGGGGTCGCTGGTTCGAATCCAGTCACCCCGACAAGGGAACAGATTCACTGGTCCCTTTTTTATTATAATTAAACATTTGATGGCTTAAAGGTAATAGTTGGAACATACTACCTTCTAATTTTAAGTAGTGTAATATCAAACCTGACAATACGATTGGGACCCACATTGAAACGAATATTTCCCAATGAACCAAAAGCCAAATTAGAAGGTAGGAGTAATATAACACTTGACCCTTCTTCCATGAAGGTTAAACCTTCGTTGAACCCTGAAACTGCAACTCCGTCAGGTAAGTTCCTTACTGGAGTTTCCCTGCCAGAACCAAAATAGTTCACGTCATTACGAATATCTTCATCTGTCGCTTCAAATATTATACCATCCAGAAGTGATCCAATTAAATCTAATGTTAATATATCTCCAAATTGTGTGGCTTTCCCATTGCCTTCGTTAATAGGAATAATCCTTAATCCCGTTGAAGTTACAAATACGGAATCAAAGCCCTGTTCTACAATTAATTGATTAATGGTATCTTCTTCAAGGGCTAATCTCTCTTCAAAACTGAGCGTGTCCTCTTCTACTAGCTCTACAGGATTAGGATCTTCACAGCCTGACAAAATGGATAGGAGGCCAAATAAAAATACAGTTATGAATGTCCCAAAAGTTCTCATTATTGACTACCTGATGGTTGTTTAATGTCCACCAATTCAACATCAAATTTAAGAATAGAGTTGGGCCCTATAGTTCTTCCAGACCCTCTTTCTCCATATGCTAATTGTGATGGTATAAAAAGGGTTGCTTTTGTTCCCTTATTCATCAATGCAATTCCCTCATCCCATCCTTTAATTACCCGACCATAGCCCAAATAGAAGGCGAATGGATCGTTACCATAGGATGAGTCAAATACATTCCCATCGAGTAAGGTACCTTCATAGTGTACATACACTCTTTCACCGGTTTGAGGTGTTGGACCATCACCCTGTTTAGTGATAACATATCTCAATCCCGAGTCAGTTGATTCAGCAATTATCCCTTTTTCGGTGAAATAATTATCTAAAATATCCGCTTCAACTATTAATCGCTCATCCTCTCTTTCTAATCTTAAAACTTCCTGAGAAACCGATTGTTCAAGGCCAAGATTGAATTGTATGTTAGTACCTGATTCTATAGAATCAGGCAGCTCACTCTGAAATGAAACCTCATAAAGATTCTCAGCGGGTATGTCAAACTGAACACTATCACCAATTTCCAACAGTTCCAATACCTCATATAACATGCCGCCATAATTCCACTGCGAAGTATCGAATATAATTTGAACTGGAGCACCAATTTTGCGGGTATCAAATAATACTTGGCCGTCTTCTGAAATGTAAGTCATGTTCAGTGAAATGATTTCCCCATGATTAGGTGTTTCACCTGTTCCTCTTAGGATAAATTTGATTTCAACACCACTTTTAGTTGTCGGCAACTTTTCACATGCAGTAAATAATGCAGCCAATAACAAAACTGCAGTTTCTATCATTAACGCAATCTTCATTATTCTCTATTTAGCTCTATTTTGCAGGTTGATAATAAATCCTCAAATCTTCTAACGACCTCACTCAGGCTCTCAGAAGACCTGCCCCCGGCAGCATTCTTATGCCCTCCTCCGTTAAAGTGTTCTCTAGCAAATTGGTTGACCGAGAAATCCCCTACTGATCTGAAGGACATTTTTACGCCATTTTCCCGTTCAATCAATGTAGCAGCCAATACAATACCATCGATCGATAATGCATAACTGACCAATCCCTCAGAATCTCCTGTGCTATAGTCATACTTCTTGAGATCTTCCTTACTCAAAGCAAAATACGCGGTCCTATAATCAGGCAGTACAACTAATCTCTCTGAGAGAGCATGTCCGATTAGTCGTAATCTATTCAATGAATTAGAATCATAAATTTTTCGACTAACCTTATTTGCATCTGCGCCCATTTTGACCAAACTGGCTGCAGTCTCAAAAACTTTTGCCGATGTGGAGGGGTGCCTGAAAGACCCCGTATCTGTCATAATTCCAGCGTAAAGACTTTCGGCAATCGACGAATCGATTAATTCCTCATCTCCGAGATCAGTGATAAGATCAAATATTAATTCAGCCGTTGCAGCTGCAGCTGTAGACCATGATTTGTAATCTGCAAAATCTTGAGGATCAAGGTGGTGATCTATAAGAACTTTCACCGCTGAAGATCCTGATATTATACTACCAAGCTCTTCTATGCGATCAAGGCTTGAGAAATCAAGGCAAAAAACAATATCAGCATCATTGACCTTTTTATTGCATGACTCCTGATTTCCTTTATAAATAATCACATCTTCATTCCCTTTCATCCATTTTAAAAAGTCGGGGTAGTCAGTTGGAGAGATGACCGTGACATCATGATCCTTCTTTAAGAGATAGCCAGCTAGCCCTAATGATGAACCCAGGGCATCTGCATCCGGTTGGGCATGCATTACAATGATGCACTTCTTGGATGTGCTAAGTAAATCCTTAAATTGATTGAGATTCTGCATCTAAGATCGGCCTCACTGGAGGAGGCTCAAAAAACGGAAATGCAAAAATGTCGAGTTTTTAGATAATTACAAAAGGAGATCTAAATTCATAGTATCGTAATTTCAAAAAAGCATTAAGACCTAAAGTTAATTCTTGTACTTTTGCGACCGTTTTGTCCCATGGTTTTATTTAATAAAATTATCTAACTACCAATGTCAGGAAACACAACATTTACGATGATCAAACCGGATGCTTTTGGAGAAGGTAATTCGGGAGCAATCATCAAAATAATTGAGAAATCAGGATTCAGGATCAGAGCCATAAAATTAACCAGACTATCGGAAAGAAAAGCAGCTCAATTTTATACCGTTCATAAAGAACGACCTTTTTTCAGGGACCTTTGTAATTACATGGTCTCGGGTCCCACTGTAGCCATGATTCTCGAGAAGGACAATGCAGTTGAAGACTTCAGGAAACTAATAGGCGCGACAGATCCTACAAAAGCGGATGAAGGAACGATCCGAAGAATGTTCGCCAAGTCCATCGAGGCGAATGCTATTCACGGTTCAGATTCAGACGAGAATGCTGAAATTGAGGGTAATTTTTTCTTTTCGGAATTAGAGAAATTTTACCTGGGCTAATCAATTAGGCAGCTTGTTCGTGATTTCACATGGTCCAATCCAAAAGTTATTGAACCCAAGGCCAATATTGATAGTTATTGCATTAGCCTGCAATAACTCCAGAATAGCTAAGAAATTGAAAATTACTGCAACTTTTGAGGGCATCATTTCTATTATTTCCATAAATGACGCTTTTTTCTTTTTCTTTAGTTTATTGATTAGAAAAACCTTTTGATCACTTATAGAGAATGGATACTGAAGAACTTGATGTGAAGGCTTATTTTTTTCAATCTCATAGCGGTCCAGAACCTTTTGGTAGACTTTCAATAATTTATACAAGTCAAGATTCTGCAATTCGGCTTCAACATTCACTCTTTCCGACAGTGACCGCACTTCTTTAATTAGATTTCCCCTCTTTTCCATCTGCTTGCGACTGCTCTCCAATTCTGCAATTTGTACCAATACTTCCTTGTATCGCTTATACTCAAGTAAATGTTTAACCAACTCTTCTCTCGGATCAATTTCATTGCCTTCTTCATCTAGCTGTGGTCGTGGAAGCAGCATTTTGGCCTTGATACGCATCAACTTGGCGGCGACGAGAATAAACTCACTGGCCACTTCAATGTTTATGTGCTCCAGATGATGAATATAATCCAAAAAATCCTCGGTTATTTCAGCTATTGGAATATCATGAATATCCAATTCGTCTCTTTCAATGAAAAATAGAAGGAGATCGAACGGGCCTTCAAAGAGTGGAAGTTTTATTTCAAAATTGTTAGGAGCATCCGGCATATTCCCAAATATAGTTTTCACTTTGAAGTTTCGCAGCAGGATATCTGAAAAATATTATAATTTTGAAACTTCAATCAAATTAAGATTAATTTTAAGCGTCAAGTAAGTTCAAGGGTTTCAAACATTACCCATCTCAAATAATCTCCATGCTGATTACACCTGGTCCCCATCTCTCATCAATAAACACTCCGGATGACCTGAGGAAATTTGATGAAACAGAATTGGTTCAAATCTGTGATGAATTAAGACAATATATTATTGACGTTGTTTCTGTATATGGGGGCCATTTCGGGGGAAGTCTGGGTGTAGTTGAATTGACTATTGCTCTGCATTATGCATTCAATACCCCAGAAGACCAACTTGTTTGGGACGTTGGTCATCAGGCTTACGGGCATAAGATCCTGACCGGAAGAAGAGATCAATTTCATACCAATCGCGTTCATAAAGGGCTTTCAGGTTTCCCAAAAAGAAAGGAAAGTAATTATGACACTTTTGGGGTAGGTCATTCGAGTACATCAATTTCAGCAGCTCTTGGTATGGCAATGGCCAATCAATATAAGGGTGACAACAGACAACATATTGCAGTTATTGGTGATGGAGCAATGACTGGAGGGATAGCATTCGAAGGCATGAATAATGCCGGAGTTAGCAACAGTAACCTGTTAATTGTTCTTAATGACAATTGTATGTCAATTGATCCGAACGTTGGCGCACTGAAAGATTACTTAACTGACATAACCACTTCTAAGACCTACAATAAAGTGAGGGATGAGATCTGGAACATGTTAGGTAAATTCAGCAAGTTCGGTTCGAACCCTAGAGATATTGTAGCTAAGATTGAGAATAGTGTCAAAACATTTCTTCTTAAGCAAAGTAACTTGTTTGAATCACTCAATTTGAGATATTTTGGTCCGGTTGATGGCCATGATGTCAATCACCTGGTCGAGATTTTCAAAGATCTTCAAAATATCCCTGGGCCAAAGATCCTGCATTGTGTTACCGTGAAAGGAAAAGGCTATCCTGAAGCGGAAAAAAATCAAACCAAGTGGCATGCTCCCGGCAAGTTTGATAAGATTACCGGTGTAATCCATAAAAAACAACATGAAACGCCCCAACCTCCAAAATATCAACAAGTTTTCGGTCACACCATTGTTGAATTGGCCGAAAGGAATGACAAAATTGTTGGCGTAACACCGGCAATGCCATCGGGTTCATCGATGGACATCATGATGAAAGCAATGCCTGATCGGGCTTTCGACGTTGGCATTGCCGAACAGCATGCAGTAACTTTTTCGGCTGGATTGGCAACACAAGGATTGATCCCTTTCTGCAATATTTATAGCACCTTTATGCAGCGAGCCTATGACCAGGTTATCCATGATGTTTGCATTCAGAATCTTCACGTGGTGTTTTGTTTAGACAGAGCCGGTTTTGCCGGCGCAGACGGTCCGACACACCATGGTTGCTTCGATATAGCCTACATGAGATGTCTTCCAAATATGATAGTGTCAGCCCCTATGAATGAAGAAGACTTGAGAGATTTGATGTATACATCTCAACTACCTCACATTAATGGTCCATTCACTATAAGGTTTCCCAGGGGTCAAGGTGTGATGCCAGAATGGAAAACTTCAATGAAAGAAATTAAGATAGGAAAGGGAAGGTTAATTAGTGAAGGACAAGATGCGGCAATACTAACTATTGGACATATCGGTAATTATGCAATTGAAGCCTGCGAACAACTTGAAATCGAGGGAATAAGTGTCGCCCATTACGATATGAGATTTGCCAAGCCACTCGACGAAGAACTACTCCATGAGATATTCTCAAAGTTTGATCAGATAATTACCGTCGAAGATGCCAGCCTGATGGGAGGCTTTGGTAGCGCCATCCTGGAATTTATGATTGATAACGACTATAAATCCAGTGTGAAACGACTTGGCATTCCTGACAGAATTGTAGAACATGGAACGCAACCTGAACTGCACAAGGAATGCGGATTCGATCCTGCAGGAATTGTAGTGGCAGCCAGATCAGTAATCGAAAAAGTCCATTGATCAGCTAATGACCATATAATCTATTTACATGATCTCCTATTTCGATATCTGATCAAAGAAAGTGATCTCTCCTTTTCTAATGTGCCTTGGGCATTGCCCATCGCAAAGCCATAAAACCAACTTTCTGGCGTGATTGACATATTTCCTCACACAATAAGTCTAAATTAGCTAAGCTGCTATTAGTCGATGAAAAAGTCAAATTTCTTCAATGATGTGTACGAGGTTGTACGATTGATCCCAGTAGGCAAGGTCACAAGCTATGGAGCAATTGCTGAGTACTTAGGTACAAAAGGAAGTGCAAGATTGGTGGGTTGGGCCATGCACGGAGCCGCAACGATAGAAAACATTCCCGCTCACAGAGTGGTCAATCGACAAGGACTATTGACTGGCAAAATCCATTTCGGAGGCAGCAAAATGCAGCAATTACTGGAACTAGAGAATATTACAGTTGTTAACGACCAAATACAGGATTTTGAGAAAGTGTACTGGGATCCGGTGAAAGAACTTGGTTTTTAGAACATTATGAAACGCTCCGCACATGCTGACCTTCCACTACATCATGGTAGAGTTCCTCAATGGCTTGCTCAAGAACTGTTTTGGTAATGTTATAACTCCGAAAAAATTACCATCTGGGGATCAATCGAATTTATTTAATTGAGTCTTGATATAATTTTCAATTATTTTCATGTTTGCCGCTTTGAATAGATTGACATGCTTCCAAAAATAAACCCCACAGAAACATCCGCCTGGAAAAAATTACAAGCTCATAAAACTGAGCTGAGTGACCTCAGAATGAGCCAATTGTTCAAAGAGGATCCGCTGAGATTTGCAAAATATTCCCTAACATTTCAGGAGATACTGGTAGATTTTTCCAAAAATATAATGACGGATGAGACCCTTGATCTCCTTGTCCAATTGACTGAAGAGGTTAGAATAGAGGAGGCGAAAGAAAAAACGTTCTCAGGATCAATTATTAACGGAACCGAAGGAAGATCTGTTCTACATGCAGCGCTACGCAACCGGTCCAATAAGCCGATAATTGTAGATGGTGATGATGTCATGCCCAAAGTAAATGAGGTTTTAGACAAAATGAAGGGATTCACCAAACGTCTTCATTCAGGAGAGTGGAAAGGATATACCGGGAGAAAAATTACGGATATCATAAATATTGGAATCGGGGGGTCAAACCTGGGTCCGAAAATGGTTGTGGAGAGCCTGAAACCTTATGCTGACAAAGGCATAACACCACATTTTGTATCTAATGTTGATGGCAGCAATATCCTGGAAGCACTGGAGTCAGTTGATCACAAAAGAACATTATTTGTTATTTCTTCCAAGACGTTCACTACACAGGAAACAATGACCAATGCCCAGACGGCACGGGATTGGTTCATTAAACATGCAAAATCAGAAGAGGCGATCAGTAAACATTTCGTCGCAGTGTCAACCAATGACGACAAGGTCCGAGAATTCGGGATTGATCCTGTAAACATGTTCGTTTTCTGGGATTGGGTTGGTGGTCGTTATTCTTTGTGGTCCGCAATCGGTTTGACGATTGCATGCTGCATTGGATATGATAATTTTGAGCAACTGCTCGAAGGAGCACATGCGATGGATAATCATTTCATAGAAGCCCCTTGCAAGGAAAATATACCAACCACTCTCGCTCTTTTGGGTGTTTGGTATAACAACTTTTTCGACGCGGAATCCCAAGCCATTTTGCCCTACGATCACTACATGCAAAACTTCTCAGCTTACTTTCAGCAGGGAGACATGGAAAGTAATGGGAAATACGTCGATAGAAATGGAATCAAAGTAGGCTATCAAACCGGTCCGATAATCTGGGGTGAGCCCGGGACCGATGGTCAGCATGCTTTTTATCAACTGATTCATCAGGGAACCAAACTGATACCATGTGATTTTATTGCTTCAGCCAATAGCCAGAATCCGACTGGGGATCATCATAAAAAGCTACTCGCCAATTTCTTTGCACAAACCGAAGCACTGATGCAAGGCAAGTCAGAGGCTGAAGTGAGGGCAGAATTAGAAAATTCAGGGAAAAGCCAGGACGAAATTGATTCACTCGTTCCTTATAAAGTATTCGAGGGAAATCGCCCCACCAATTCCATTATAGTAAAGAAGCTAACGCCTTACAATCTTGGAGCCTTAATAGCTATGTATGAACACAAGATCTTTGTACAAGGTGTCATTTGGAACATCTTTAGCTTCGATCAGTGGGGAGTTGAACTGGGCAAGCAATTGGCCAATAAAATTTTGCCCGAATTAAATAGTGGGGAAAAAATTAAATCCCATGATAGCTCAACCAATGGATTGATAAATACTTACAAAGAGTTCCGGAATGGCTAAGAATAAAAAAGTAGAATTGCTCAATGAGGTAATCCGAACAAGGCGGTCAATCTTCCCAGTACAGTATATTGAACAAGAGATTGGCGATCATATCATTGAAGAAATATTAGAAAATGCCAATTGGGCTCCCACTCATAAAATTACACAGCCATGGAGATTCAAAGTGCTGAAAGGAGATGCTAAAGGAAGGTTGGGG
>CAXXNX010000087.1:0-13304 GCA_963664285.2 Cyclobacteriaceae bacterium | reverse complement strand
CATTTCATAAAGAGCATACTTAAAAATGAAAATGAGCAGTAATGCTATTGCCAACTCAATTCCAAAATCCGTAAACAATTTTTTGTAATGTGGTGCAGTCATTTATTTGTGCCTTGAGATTTTCAAGGTAAATAAATGCGAGGTTTTGAGATTTATCGATCAATCCTGTAGGACTGAACCCATTTTTTAAGCTAAATCAAACTGATACTCAATCACATCATTAATTATTACGTTGTTATAATAATTGCCCACTAATGATGAATCTAATCCTAATTTCTGCCTCCACCATTACAGGGTTATTGTTTCTAATGGTTTTGGGTAAAAGAATAAAAACCAAGACTGATTACCTACTTGCGGTCTGGTTGCTGGTATCTGCGGTCGAATTTTTATTGAAGTATTTAATAGAAATTGAATTCTATTACCAATATCCACATATTCTGGGTTTACTCCACCATTTCCCACTCCTCCATGCCGGGTTGTTATTTTGGTACATATCCATGGTGATCAATGGTAAATTGGAGACATCTTATAAGATAATTATTGCTCTGCCCCTTGCCATTAGTTTATTATTAAGTTGGCGGTTTCTTTTTCTGGATGGAGAATCAAAGCTGAATTTATATCTGGAAAGCATCCGAACACCACCCTCTTATCAGCCTTTAATCATCTTGTTGTATGGTCTGATTGTAGGGTTCCTGTTATGGTCCAGCGCAGCAAAACTTTGGCGGTACAACAAAAGATGGGCTCTGGTCATTAGAAACCCTGTAGAAAATGGAATAGTTTGGCTAAAATGGCTGGTTTCCGGATACTCAATAATATGGTCGATGATGATTAGTGCAAGTTTTCTGTACGCTTTATACGGAGTTCCTGACACTTCGAAAGGATTTGGATTAATTGTTTTTGCAATCTTTATGATTAGTCTTGGTTACGTTGGTTTACAGAGAACAGGGATATTTTCAGGCAGTGATGTAATGGCCAATACCGGATCTGAAAATATTTTCCCCTACCAAAACTGGAAAGTGTTCAAAAGCTATGCTAAATCCGGGTTAAAAGATGAACAAGCATCACTTTACCTGTCAAAATTGGAACAATTAATGAAAAATAAGAGGCTCTACTTAAACAGTAATCTCTCTATACAATCACTGGCAAACTATATTGATATTTCACCTAATCATCTATCACAAGTAATTAATTAATAATTAACGAAAGATTGGGTAAGAATTTTTCTGACTTTGTAAATAATTACCGCATAGAAGAATTCAAATCGAAAATTCAAGATCCTGGCAACAAGAAGTATACCATATTGAGTATCGCCATGGACTGTGGATTTAATTCCAAATCCTCTTTTAATACAGTATTTAAAAAATTAACAGGTCAAACTCCTACCCAATACTTTTCTCTGACTAAATCCGGTGTTGAAGAATCTGCATAAACATTTGTAGATCCACAAGTCATATTAAGCCTTTACTATTTTTTTGTTGCTATAAAACCCCCAGCCGGTTGATCCAGAACCAACTCCTTAATTCCACCTTTACCCATGATAAAATTAACCCGCATTATTCATAGGCCACCAATTTTGGGATTAATAATGGGTTGCTAACTATTTTTGATTGGAGTGTATGTATTAATTTGAAGATCAACCAGGTTTCTGGATTTCAAAGGACATTAGAGCGTTTTTTTGTTAGAATTTTTCAATTTTCAGTCAAAGCTCTATTGTGTTCTTATGGAAGAACATTTTTTTGATTAAACCAAACTGTTTAACTGATCGGTCAGTTCACCGTAAGCAAATCGCCCAGCAGGTATTGATATCTAAAGGCTCTTGAGAATTGTATTGTCAATGATCTTTTCCTTTCTTTCAGGCACGCCCCAACCTTCATCAGGTAAAGCCGGATATTGTCCACTTGCCATCGTTTAGCAAAGTGGTGTTTTGTTTTGGCAATTAATAATTTAATCTGCCGGAACATTTCATAACAGAGGGTAGCGATGATTAAACGCATGAAATTGGCCCAGTAGCGATGACAGGAAAGCCGGTCGGAATAAGTCATGTTTTTGAGTTCCTTTATTCGATTTTCACTGGCATCACCTCGCTTGACATAAAAATCAAAGTAAATCTGTTGAGCGGTCATCGCTTCAAAGTTGCTCACAAAGTAACGGACATTCATTCCTTTTCCGGTAGACTCCACTTTGGCGTACAGCTTTTCAGAACGATCCCAGCTTTTGGCCTGGTAAGTAAACGGGCCAACAAACTCTTGATGTTTGATGATTTTTGAAGCATATTCCTTTTTTACTTCAATGATAGTCTGTTTGGTAAAAGTCTTTAAAACTTCATTACTACTAATACCTAAACAAAATTGAAGGTCAAACTGCTTAGCTATCCGATAAAAAGATGCTCCTGAAAAGCCACTATCCGCTCGAATAAGGATCTTTACTGAGGGCAGTTTTTTTCTGATTTTAATGACAATCCTTTTCAATAAGGCCACAAACCATTTGTTGGAGTGACAATTGCCCGGACGTAGTACTGGTAAAATGACCTGACCGGTGTTCCCGTCCTTAAAGAACAACTCATGGTACATAGTCTGTCCATAATAGCCATTATACAAACTGAGTTGTTGGGATCCATGAGTAGGGTCATCGGTACTATCTACATCAATGATGATTTGACCAGTCTTCTCTTTCAACTCCTCTACATAACGGTCTACAAACCATTGACTCATCTGGTAGATCAGACTCCGATCGGCCTTGTTTTCAAATCGACTTAAAGTAGGCTGGGAACATAATCCGCTATCTAGTACTTTACGGATCACCGGATCCTCTCGGAGTTTTTGTTCGTCATTGCAATCCTGATAGCCCTGCATCATTAAAAACACCCGTTGGCGAAGCATTTCTTCATAAGTGTATTCGATAAAAAAGGGGTTTCGATAGTCAGGAATCAGTGCGGCGAAGCTTTTTAATAGACCAGTCTTTCTCTCTACTTTTTCACTTAACAATATCGCTCCGTCTGAGCTAATCGCTGATGCTGAAAAATCAAATTTAAAAGCTTGTTTTCCTCGATAAAATACGGTATCTTTTTCCTTATATTCAGGCATAAATTAATTGCTTATTTTGTTGTCTAACTATCTCAATATAAGCAATTTATGCCTGTTTTTTATTGTCTACTATGAATTTTTCGGGTTAATTCTTTCTTATCCAGCGATTCAGAAAAAATTACTCCGGAGGTATAATCAAGGATCATAGTCCCTTTATTACCTAGTATTTTGACCTTGTAATCCTCGAAACCATTGGTCGTAGTACAGGTGAAGGAGGCATCTACCCCATTGGGATATTGAAAAAGCAGGTGCACATTGTCATAAGTCTCCCGACCATCTTGCCAATGGTCAATTCCTCCAAAACCGGTAATTTTTCCTGGTGCATCATCTAGTACCCAGTTGATAAAATCGATCTGGTGGGAGCACAACTCGGCCACTAATCCACCGGAGTATTCTTTATACATCCGCCAGTTGATCAATCTTTCCCATTTGGGATCGGGAACGGGTCTTCGCCAGTCACCATTTCTGTTCCACTGGCATTCGAAAGCGGTTATTTCTCCCAAATATCCCGATTGAATAATGGAACGCGCCTTATTGTATAACGGTGAACTATGGTATTGATGTCCGGTCTGGAAAACCATATCTACTGATGAAGCTTTGGTTATGACGGCCTGGATCTCCCTAATCCCTTTGGCCATGGTTTTTTCGCAGACACGTGTTTACCCGCATCCAGAGCCTCGATGGCCATCTCATCATGCATACTAAGCGGAGTGGAGATGATTACTGCATCGGCATTTTTATTTTCGAGGAGCTTACGATAATCCGTGTACGCTTTGGCGGACTTTGAAGCTTTGCTTATCCCGAAAAATTCATAGTAGACAATAAAAAACAGGCATAAATTGCTTCTATTGAGATAGTTAGACAACAAAATAAACAATTAATTTATGCCTGAATATAAGGAAAAAGATACCGTATTTTATCGAGGAAAACAAGCTTTTAAATTTGATTTTTCAGCATCAGCGATTAGCTCAGACGGAGCGATATTGTTAAGTGAAAAAGTAGAGAGAAAGACTGGTCTATTAAAAAGCTTCGCCCACTGATTCCTGACTATCGAAACCCCTTTTTTATCGAATACACTTATGAAGAAATGCTTCGCCAACGGGTGTTTTTAATGATGCAGGGCTATCAGGATTGCAATGACGAACAAAAACTCCGAGAGGATCCGGTGATCCGTAAAGTACTAGATAGCGGATTATGTTCCCAGCCTACTTTAAGTCGATTTGAAAACAAGGCCGATCGGAGTCTGATCTACCAGATGAGTCAATGGTTTGTAGACCGTTATGTAGAGGAGTTGAAAGAGAAGACTGGTCAAATCATCATTGATGTAGATGGTACCGATGACCCTACTCATGGATCCCAACAACTCAGTTTGTATAATGGCTATTATGGACAGACTATGTACCATGAGTTGTTCTTTAAGGACGGGAACACCGGTCAGGTCATTTTACCAGTACTACGTCCGGGCAATTGTCACTCCAACAAATGGTTTGTGGCCTTATTGAAAAGGATTGTCATTAAAATCAGAAAAAAACTGCCCTCAGTAAAGATCCTTATTCGAGCGGATAGTGGCTTTTCAGGAGCATCTTTTTATCGGATAGCTAAGCAGTTTGACCTTCAATTTTGTTTAGGTATTAGTAGTAATGAAGTTTTAAAGACTTTTACCAAACAGACTATCATTGAAGTAAAAAAGGAATATGCTTCAAAAATCATCTTTGGCCATGGTTTTTTTCGCAGTACACGTGTTTACCCGCATCCAGAGCCTCGATGGCCATCTCATCATGCATACTAAGCGGAGTGGAGATGATTACTGCATCGGCATTTTTATTTTCGAGGAGCTTACGATAATCCGTGTACGCTTTGGCGGACTTTGAAGCTTTGCTTATGCCGCCTTCTAACCTAAAAGGTATGACATCGCAACAAGCAACTACCTCCAGTCCACGAATATTTTGAATTAGCGAGGATAAACCCTGCCCTCGGTCTCCCGTTCCGATAACTCCGATCCTAACGCTTTCCTGGCCAATGGTTAGTGGTTTGGCAGTTAGATAATCTATCCCCAGGGTGACACCACCAACCGTGAGGGCGCTGTTTGAAATAAATTTTCTTCTATTTTGTTTTGGTTGACACATTTCCAGTTAATAATTACGGCTAAGTTCTAAATAACACAGCAATTATTATTATCTTCGCTATATGATATCAAGTCAAGAGATCAAAAATTTATTTGCACAATTGCCGATAAGTTCCCAAACCGAATTGTTGGATGAGTTGCTCCAGGAGCAGGAATTACAAGGCAAAGTATTGATTGCCGCTCAACAACAAATAGCAGAGAAAAGAAAGAAGAAACCCTGTCCAAATTGCACAAGCGAGAAGGTATATAAGAGGGGCAGACAAAAAGGTGTGCAGATGTATCAGTGCAATGAATGTAAAAGATGGTACAGTGAAACAACAGGGACACCTTTGTATGACATCAAGCTTAAATCAAAATGGCAATCTTATCTGCGCTGCATGGAGCAGGGCATGCCGATAAAAAAGATAGCAAAACAAATCGGAATAAGCATCCAGACAAGCTTCGACTGGCGGCATAAGATATTGAGTTCACTAAATGAGTTTGTTCCCGAACAGTTATCCTCGGAAGTAGAATGTGATGAATTGGAACTGGCACTTAACAACAAGGGCAGTCGAAATTTAGATAGGGCAGCAAGAAAGAGGGGAAACGATTTCATACGGAATATGGGAAAGGAAGAGGTCACAGTTGTCCAGGTAGTAACAGCGGTTGAACGCAAGGGGGAGAAGTACCTTAAAGCTGTTGCATCAAAACGGCTGAGCAAAGAAGAAATTTCAAAGGCATTGGATGGGAAGTTGGCCTACGGTGCAACCTTGATTACAGATAAGCACCCTTCTTATAAGGCTTTTGCCAAAGACAACCCCTCCATAAAGCACAAAGCGCTATTGGCCAAAGATCATGTGGATAGAGATGATAAAACAATCCATCTGCAAAAAGTAAACAATGTTCACACTCAACTTAGGACATTCTTACGCCCATTCAATGGTGTCAGTTCCAAATATTTGCAAAACTACCTGAATTGGTATGCTTATGCTGACCGAATAAGAGAGAGTAAAACAACTTTGAAACAATGGTTTCTGACTATGCTATTAACGGATCAAGCCTATCATCTGTATGAGCTATTTAAACAAAATGCTGTTATAATTAGAACTTAGCTATAATTACCTACACAAATAAGAACAACTCTCTAAAGAAGTTGTCTCAAAGGAATAATTTAAATATCTGCTGTCACATTGAGCTTGCCGAAATGTCAATCGACATTATCAGAAGTTTCGACAGGCTCAACCTGACATTACTTGTTTGAAACAACCTCCATTAATTTTATCTCAATCTATTTTTGGTTCCCATCCCGGTTCATATTCCCTGCCCCACATCCTCATAGCATAATCGTTTCCAATGATCCTGCCCGTTCGGTTATCAATGGTTAAGGCTGTATCCAGTTTCTGGGCAATATTCCCCAGGTGACACATCAGAGTACTCTTATTTATATCGCTCAATGTTGAATTCAACTGCTCTCCTGATCTAATAGCGTTGAAGAAATTGGTCATGTGATAAGTCACTAAGGGGCCGCCTCCCACCAAACCGGTAGTTTCCGACCGTTCAGCCTCTTTTATTTCTTTTATTGGTTGGCCTTTAGGATCGTAAGCATAGTAACCATTTCTGTCAAGCAGAATGCTACCCTTATTTCCATAGATAATTGATCCCCTTCCACGCTCATACTGGCGTAAACCATTACAACTATGCCCTTCCCAGGTTATACTTTTATTACTCTCATATTCATAGGTCACTGTCTGGGTATCATAAAATTCCCAGTCATCATCGAAGAAAAATCGACCACCTGATGATAGCACTTTGGTTGGATGATCTACACCCAGAGCCCAGCGGCAAATATCCAACTCGTGCAGTCCGTTGTTGTTAACTTCGCCCGTACCCCAATGCCAGAACCAATGCCAGTCATAATGTACATAGTTATCCTTATAAGCTCTTCTTGGGGCCGGTCCTTGCCACAGGTCCCAGTCCAACCAATCAGGAATTGGAACAACTTTTCCTTTTCCGATGGTCTCACGACTGTTGGCATACCAGCACTTGGCAGTATACACGTCGCCGATTATTCCATCGCGAATGTCTTTCACTGCCTGAATTGATGTAGGCGCTGAACGTTGTTGGGTACCTACCTGCACCACCTTCCCATATTTCTTCTGAGCTTCCACCAGCAAATCACCTTCCAAAGGGTTATGACTCACTGGTTTTTCCAAATAAACATGCTTATCCCCCTGCATAGCCCAAATGGCAAAAGTGGCATGTGTATGGTCCGGGGAAGAAATGAAAACGACGTCAATATCTTTGTTTTCAACAATTTTTCGAAAATCCTTTTCTCCTAATGGTTTACTCTTTTGAACTCCAGCCACCTGCTGCAGACGCTCTTTTAGAATATCAGAAGCAACGTCGCAAATAGCCGCAATATTGATATCCTTAATTCTAGTTACTGTTCCGGTCAACACCTTGCCCCTTTTTCTCACACCGGTCATTGCTACATTGATACGCTCATTAGCCCCAACAATTCTGCTATAGCTCAATGCAGTAGATGCCATTGGCAAACCTGCTGCTGACAAAACCGATTTCTTCACGAAAGATCGCCTTGTTTCCTTCTTCATAATTCCCTGATTTTGATATTTCTGAAACTCACTTCATTACCATGATCCTGTAATAGAATGTGACCCCCGGGCCACTGACCGAAATTCTCCCATTTCGCATATTTACTGTAAGCCACAAGTGCTTTGAATATCTGCGAATTGCGGTTGTACTCAACTGTCTTTTCATTATTGAGCCAATGCTCAATTTTCCCGTTGTTAGATACAATCCTCGCATTGTTCCATTTTCCCACCCCTTTGAACTGTTTCCCTCTTCCCGGAACAGACAGGTTATCTGCAGCAATCAAATCGTAAAGTGAAGCCACCGTTCTGTTACCACTAACTCCCATTTTGGCATCCGGATGTTTCGCGTCATCTAGGATTTGGAATTCGCACCCAATAGCTGAACCCTCTCCCTTGTTCAGTCCGGGGTCCACAAAGTACTTGATCCCACTGTTAGCGCCTTTGGTGATTTTAAATTCCACTTCCAGTTCGAAGTTGCTATAAGTTTTGGTAGTTACAATATCGCCCGGTCCGGTTGACTCGCCACGATCAGTAGATAAAACTGTCAGTGCGCCATCTTCAATCACCCAACCCTTTTCCGGAAAACCGGCCAATTTGGCTCCCTTCCAGCCAATCGCTGTTTTACCGTCCCAGAGCAATCTCCACCCGCGGCTAATTTCCCACTCAGTCAGCTGATTAGCCAGGTAATTGATTTCCGGAACATCGGGATCTTTGCGCCATATGTAATTATCAAGGTCATTGGTGACTATCCTGATATTCCTCCACTTCACTTCTACACCTTGCAATTCCCTATTATTTCCTATGCCATGTACCTGAAGACCGATGAATCCCTCCGCTGTCTGATCATCCACCAAACGGGCACAGTGAGTTTCATTTAACCAAGTATTGATGGTGTTGCCAATGGCCTCAATATGTACTTTGTTCCAACTGGCCATTTTAAAGGCATATTTTGCTTTCGGGTTTCTTGAAATCGGGTACATCCACATACGGCGTTGCTCATCATAAATTCCACCGCTGAACCTTCTTTCGGAAGGGTCTATCTCTACCTGATAGCCGTGAACTACCCCATTCCTATAGCTAGGATCGCTATTGCTTCTGATCTGAACTCCCGAATTCATTTGATTGTCCAAGTAGATATCGAATTCGAGAATAAAATTTGAATACTTGCTCTTGGTGGTCAAAAATGAATTGGGTGAATTGCTGACAGTCTTACCGGTAATTATACCGTTTTTTAGTGTGTAATTTGCAGATTCACCGAGCTGCTTCCAACTGTCCAAATCTTTACCAATTAAGTTAGTCCAATCCTGACGGGCTTTTAATGGACCCAGATTAATCAATAGTGAAAATGCAGTGCAAAAAAATAATGTTCTCATAGATCAAAATACTGTAGGCTGAGATCAACTAATAAGTGCAATTGAAGGTGAAAAAGCTTTTAAGGGCTTTTTCACCTTCAAAAGCCTGAGCAGTGCAATCTTTGGATTGCAAAATGTCAAAAAACTACACACATCTCAGTATTGATCAAAGGTATCAAATTGAAGCATTATTGAAAACAGGAGCTACTCAAAAGGAGATTGCCTGTATCGTTCATTTTCACCCGTCTACGATCTCACGTGAGCTTAAGCGAAATGTGGGTTCAAGAGGTAGGGGAGCTGGTGTCTATCGAACAGCAAATGCACAAAGGAGGACCAATCTTCGTCATCAAGAAAAGCCAAAAAGAGTGATTTTCACCAAACCCATGAAAGACTGGATAGTTAACCGGCTCCAAGAAGATAGATGGAGTCCTGAATTGATCAGCCATCAGGGAAAGAAAACGAGAGAATGTCCACTTAGCCATGAATGGATTTACCAATGGATATGGGAATGTAAGCACACCAACCACCAGGAGAACCAAGAATACAAACAACTATACACATATCTAAAACATGGCAAACGAAGGCGCAAACGAGGAAACAGAAAAGATCGTAGAGGTATTATCCCGAATAGGGTATCAATTGAACAGCGACCCCAGATCATTAACAAAAGGGAACGATTGGGAGATATAGAAGTCGATTTAATGATGGGTAAAAACCACAAAGGCTCTTTGTTGGTGATGACAGACCGAGCAAGTCTTTTTACCAGAATCAGAAAGATGCACAGTAAAAATGCCGATCAAATGGCCGAAGCTATTGTGGAGGAACTCTCTCAGGATAAACACAAACTGGAAACACTCACTTTTGATAATGATATGGCATTTTCTAAACATGAGTTGATTGCTCAATCCCTTGATGTGGATGCCTATTTCACTCGTCCCTATACTAGTCAGGATAAAGGGACAGTTGAAAATAGGATTGGGGTAATCAGAAGGTTTTATCCTAAGAAAACAGATATTAGATTTGTTACAGAGGAGCAAATCAAAGTTGTTGAAAACAAAATCAATGAACGCCCTGTTAGAAAATTTAATTACCTAAACGCAAAGCAAGTGCTACAAAGGAAAATTGCACTTATTACTTGAACTTACATAGTAACAAAGGCTTAATTCAGGAATATAAGTTACAATTAATAATACCAGGATCAAAACCAAAAATAAGGGAATTGGTGATCACAAAACCGTCTGAAGTTTTACGAAAATGGTGATGGCTCTCTTCATAGGAATTTGAAATACTCTTTCGAGTTATAGTAGCAAACGTTTTGAACCAATTGTCCCACCCGTTCGAGATCATTGGGGATCAATCCTTTATTCATATCATTTCCTAAAATATTACTAATCATACGTCTGAAATACTCATGACGCGGAAATGACAGAAAGCTCCTGGAGTCAGTCAACATACCTATGAAACAGCTCAGTAATCCAATATTGGAAAGGGTATTAACCCGCATTATTCATAGGCCACCAATTTTGGGATTAATAATGGGTTGCTAACTATTTTTGATTGGAGTGTATGTATTAATTTGAAGATCAACCAGGTTTCTGGACTTCAAAGGACATTAGAGCGTTTTTTTGTTAGAATTTTTCAATTTTCAGTCAAAGCTCTATTGTGTTCTTATGGAAGAACATTTTTTTGATTAAACTAAACTGTTTAACTGATCGGTCAGTTCACCGTAAGCAAATCGCCCAGCAGGTATTGATATCTAAAGGCTCTTGAGAATTGTATTGTCAATGATCTTTTCCTTTCTTTCAGGCACGCCCCAACCTTCATCAGGTAAAGCCGGATATTGTCCACTTGCCATCGTTTAGCAAAGTGGTGTTTTGTTTTGGCAATTAATAATTTAATCTGCCGGAACATTTCATAACAGAGGGTAGCGATGATTAAACGCATGAAATTGGCCAGTAGCGATGACAGGAAAGCCGGTCGGAATAAGTCATGTTTTTGAGTTCCTTTATTCGATTTTCACTGGCATCACCTCGCTTGACATAAAAATCAAAGTAAATCTGTTGAGCGGTCATCGCTTCAAAGTTGCTCACAAAGTAACGGACATTCATTCCTTTTCCGGTAGACTCCACTTTGGCGTACAGCTTTTCAGAACGATCCCAGCTTTTGGCCTGGTAAGTAAACGGGCCAACAAACTCTTGATGTTTGATGATTTTTGAAGCATATTCCTTTTTTACTTCAATGATAGTCTGTTTGGTAAAAGTCTTTAAAACTTCATTACTACTAATACCTAAACAAAATTGAAGGTCAAACTGCTTAGCTATCCGATAAAAAGATGCTCCTGAAAAGCCACTATCCGCTCGAATAAGGATCTTTACTGAGGGCAGTTTTTTTCTGATTTTAATGACAATCCTTTTCAATAAGGCCACAAACCATTTGTTGGAGTGACAATTGCCCGGACGTAGTACTGGTAAAATGACCTGACCGGTGTTCCCGTCCTTAAAGAACAACTCATGGTACATAGTCTGTCCATAATAGCCATTATACAAACTGAGTTGTTGGGATCCATGAGTAGGGTCATCGGTACCATCTACATCAATGATGATTTGACCAGTCTTCTCTTTCAACTCCTCTACATAACGGTCTACAAACCATTGACTCATCTGGTAGATCAGACTCCGATCGGCCTTGTTTTCAAATCGACTTAAAGTAGGCTGGGAACATAATCCGCTATCTAGTACTTTACGGATCACCGGATCCTCTCGGGAGTTTTTGTTCGTCATTGCAATCCTGATAGCCCTGCATCATTAAAAACACCCGTTGGCGAAGCATTTCTTCATAAGTGTATTCGATAAAAAAGGGGTTTCGATAGTCAGGAATCAGTGCGGCGAAGCTTTTTAATAGACCAGTCTTTCTCTCTACTTTTTCACTTAACAATATCGGTCCGTCTGAGCTAATCGCTGATGCTGAAAAATCAAATTTAAAAGCTTGTTTTCCTCGATAAAAGACGGGTATCTTTTTTCCTTATATTCAGGCATAAATTAATTGCTTATTTTGTTGTCTAACTATCTCAATATAAGCAATTTATGCCTGTTTTTTTATTGTCTACTATGAATTTTTCGGGTTAATCTGCCTTTCCATTACCATCCAATTGATCAAGATACCACCACCCGGAGCCATACTGCATCTTGCCTCGGATGCTCCCATCGTTGTAATTGCCCATCATGGTGGCAAACACTTCATTGTCTGCGGGATTGAGGTTGTAGACAATCGTTTTAGCCAGTTGATCACTATTATCAAGTTTGTCCAGGAAAACGAAACAGGTTTTGCGCCTGCGGAAAATCCCCGATGGAATCGAAACCCATGTCTGCACCCAGTTCGCGTAACATCCTCTGGTTGGTATTCCGTAAAGAGCCTAAATGAAATTGCTGTGTCCAACCCTTCGCATGATCCATTTTGGCCAATTCTACCAGGAGTGCACACCTTAGCTTTCTAACCTTCTTTGGGACGCAAAGTCTTACCGTCCATTAGACGGATAAATGTCTTACTGACCTCGGCGTCTGTATATTCTGAATAATCAATATAGTTCAGGCCATGGTCTGATAACCTACCACCCATTTGATGGAAGAAATCATGACGTTGTTTTAACGCCTGGAGGTAATGGTCAAAACTACTTATCTCATTACCTGAAACTGCTACTAGTTTATGAACATAGTTAGTGAAAGTAACCGGATCTTGAACAGCCATTGCAGCATCAGGTCGGAAAGTAGGCAGGATCTTTATCTCAAATCCATCGGCACTGAGCTGCTGGTGATATTTCAAATCATCGATGGGATCATCGGTGGTACAAACGACCTCCACCTTCATTTTTTCGTAACATTCCATGTACAGAAAGCTCATCATGCTGTAATAATTCATTGGATTTTCGATAAATAGAAGAGGCCGTTTGAGGATTAACCGACTCATCTATGCCAAAATAACGTTGCAATTCAAGATGGGTCCAGTGGTATAGGGGATTCCTTAAAGTATGAGGAAACAGTTTCGGACCACTTAGTGAATTTTTCTTCATCAGAACCCTCCCCGGTAATATACTTTTCATCAATCCCATAGGCCCTCATGGCCCGCCATTTATAATGATCTCCTGCGAGCCAGGCCT
>CAXXNX010000086.1:0-7501 GCA_963664285.2 Cyclobacteriaceae bacterium | reverse complement strand
TGGGGATCATATAGGGGGAGGTGAAGTGTTTGAAGAAGAAGCTGTAGTTGTGGGGCACGAACTTACGAAGAGTAATATCATCTCAAACGATCGAAAGACTGCAATTCCCGACATAACTTTTAAAGACAGGATGACCCTGGAATTGGGTGGCAAAAGCGTAGAGCTTATATATCCTGGTAAAAGTCATTCAGATAATTGTATTATCGTCAACTTCCCGGCAGAGCGTACGGTTTTTGTTGTGGACTTTATAACCGTCAAACGTTTACCCTATCAAACACTGAACGGCAATTTCATGCCAGATTGGGTGGAGGCCATCAAAATGGTGGAAGCAATTGACTTCGATATACTCGCACCAGGTCATGCCGAATTGGGAACAAAACAAGATGCAGCCGATCATAGAAAGTACATCGAAGAACTCTATGCTGCTGTCGAAAACGCATCAAAATCCGGAAAATCGCTTGAGGAGATCAAAGAATCCCTGAAAATGGAGAAATACAAGGATTGGGGTCAATTTGAAGCCTGGCTTCCCCTCAATATTGAAGGGATGTACAGAATGATCAAGGGAGCCGACGATTAATATTTCCATTGTTAACACATCATTGACTTTAATGGGAGAGCTCACTTATCGAAGATGTGATCAGGGAGATCTGGAGCTATTGACATCAATAGCCGGGAAAACTTTTCATGACACCTTTGCCAGCTACAATCGCCATGAGAATATCACTCAGTATATTAATGCAGCATTCAATTTAGAAAGTATCGAAAAAGAACTTCTTGAACCGAAAAGTGAATTTTATTTCGCTTTAAATGGAGATGAACTAGTGGGTTATTTCAAAATTAATTCCCAGGATCCCAAACAGATCTAGACCATGAGGGATCATTAGAATTGGAGAGAATTTACATCTTGAGCAATTTCCAGGGTAAAGGCTATGGTCAGCAACTCATGAATAAAGCGATGGGAATTGCACGAGGCAGGAAAATGGATTACATATGGTTAGGGGTTTGGGAGAAAAATACGAGTGCTATTCGATTTTATGAAAGAAAAGGTTTTGTGAAGTTTGGCGAGCATCCATTCAATATGGGAGATGAATTACAAATAGATTATCTCATGAAGCTTACTCTTTAGCCATAGTCTGTTTTATTCGCCTTAACCCGAAAAATTCATAGTAGACAATAAAAAACAGGCATAAATTGCTTATATTGAGATAGTTAGACAACAAAATAAGCAATTAATTTATGCCTGAATATAAGGAAAAAGATACCGTATTTTATCGAGGAAAACAAGCTTTTAAATTTGATTTTTCAGCATCAGCGATTAGCTCAGACGGAGCGATATTGTTAAGTGAAAAAGTAGAGAGAAAGACTGGTCTATTAAAAAGCTTCGCCGCACTGATTCCTGACTATCGAAACCCCTTTTTTATCGAATACACTTATGAAGAAATGCTTCGCCAACGGGTGTTTTTAATGATGCAGGGCTATCAGGATTGCAATGACGAACAAAAACTCCGAGAGGATCCGGTGATCCGTAAAGTACTAGATAGCGGATTATGTTTCCAGCCTACTTTAAGTCGATTTGAAAACAAGGCCGATCGGAGTCTGATCTACCAGATGAGTCAATGGTTTGTAGACCGTTATGTAGAGGAGTTGAAAGAGAAGACTGGTCAAATCATCATTGATGTAGATGGTACCGATGACCCTACTCATGGATCCCAACAACTCAGTTTGTATAATGGCTATTATGGACAGACTATGTACCATGAGTTGTTCTTTAAGGACGGGAACACCGGTCAGGTCATTTTACCAGTACTACGTCCGGGCAATTGTCACTCCAACAAATGGTTTGTGGCCTTATTGAAAAGGATTGTCATTAAAATCAGAAAAAAACTGCCCTCAGTAAAGATCCTTATTCGAGCGGATAGTGGCTTTTCAGGAGCATCTTTTTATCGGATAGCTAAGCAGTTTGACCTTCAATTTTGTTTAGGTATTAGTAGTAATGAAGTTTTAAAGACTTTTACCAAACAGACTATCATTGAAGTAAAAAAGGAATATGCTTCAAAAATCATCAAACATCAAGAGTTTGTTGGCCCGTTTACTTACCAGGCCAAAAGCTGGGATCGTTCTGAAAAGCTGTACGCCAAAGTGGAGTCTACCGGAAAAGGAATGAATGTCCGTTACTTTGTGAGCAACTTTGAAGCGATGACCGCTCAACAGATTTACTTTGATTTTTATGTCAAGCGAGGTGATGCCAGTGAAAATCGAATAAAGGAACTCAAAAACATGACTTATTCCGACCGGCTTTCCTGTCATCGCTACTGGCCAATTTCATGCGTTTAATCATCGCTACCCTCTGTTATGAAATGTTCCGGCAGATTAAATTATTAATTGCCAAAACAAAACACCACTTTGCTAAACGATGGCAAGTGGACAATATCCGGCTTTACCTGATGAAGGTTGGGGCGTGCCTGAAAGAAAGGAAAAGATCATTGACAATACAATTCTCAAGAGCCTTTAGATATCAATACCTGCTGGACGATTTGCTTACGGTGAACTGACCGATCAGTTAAACAGTTTGGTTTAATCAAAAAAATGTTCTTCCATAAGAACACAATAGAGCTTTGACTGAAAATTGAAAAATTCTAACAAAAAAACGCTCTAATGTCCTTTGAAATCCAGAAACCTGGTTGATCTTCAAATTAATACATACACTCCAATCAAAAATAGTTAGCAACCCATTATTAATCCCAAAATTGGTGGCCTATGAATAATGCGAGTTAATTGACCGTTGTGTCTTTTAGTATGGGCAATGGCATTGAGCACCAACTGATGCAAATCTCTCACTTCCCTTACTTTATAGAAGTCCGGATTTCGATCGATTACAGCCTGAGGAATTTTCCGAAAAGTGAAAACCTGTCTGAAGTCAGTTCCAGATGTAGAAACCAGACTGATTATTTGTTCCCTAACCTTTTGAAACTCCATCAGCGCATCATTTTTAGTGCAAAATCTGCCGGTGGGAGTTACATCCCAATCGGCCTTACTTTTGACCGGGTCCGATGCATACTCTAAAAATTTCTCATCGTTTCCTTTCACCCGATCTATGTATTCTGGCATATTTGGTAAGGAGGAGACCACCTTTATCTCGCGATAGTATGCCTGGTCTTGTAAGATGAGATGCTCAATTACTTCAGCAATGGACCATTGTTTACTATCCCTTTTGGATGACCATAAGCTATCATCAATAGGGGTTGTCTCACTTAGTACGTCATTAAGGGAAGCTTCAAGACCTGAAACCAGAATTCCTCTTTCTCCGTCAGTCCAGAGATTTTCTGACCCGTTATTACTTTTAGTATTGCAACTCGAAAGGATCATCAGAGCACAGGAAAAGGAATAGAAAAAGGAGTTCATACTGTTCGGTTAATTGGTTTTTTATAAGTTAAACAACTGAAATAACTTGCCGCCTTTATAAAAACTCAAGTGACAGATTATTAAGCACTTAGGATTTTCCGATAAGTAACATTTCCCACCATTATATTCGGTTCAGTATGCGCTTCCGTATGCTGTTTTGTTGAACAAATTACCAGTCGGTTTGAGCGACTGACTTACCGATCAGGTACTCGTATAGAGATGTTGAAAGACTATTCATGGTTTGCTCTACAGAGGGAATAACGTGATTGACGTATACGTTTTTAGGTGACCCGTCTTTCTTAAAGTAAAGCCCAGGGTTAAATTGGGCGGTTTGGTTTTTCCAAGGGAGACCTCTTGCGTTGGCACCTCTTAGCTTATTAGGTGTGTAGGTGAATCTGTACTTACCCTCTTTGAAATCTATTTCAACTGTATAGTATAGATCGGCATAATATTTTATACTCATAAAAATGTCGAGGTGACCTTTCGACGCTATGCCACTAACCCGGATATGCTTATTAATAACATTAGCTTTTAGCACATCGTCGGGGCTTTTATAGGTGTACTGGACCCACTCCAAAGATTTTTCGTAAAGCCCGGCAGCGGTAGCCCCTGGTACTTCGACAACAATTGGTTCGATGCCATAAGCGGTTAATACAAGTTTTGGAGGCTGAGATTTTGAAGTATGGGATAATAACGACACCGGGAACGCGGAAGGATCAAATAACACAGCAATCCCGGCAGCCAGTAATTTGTAATAGGGGTTGTTGGTAGGGTGGATGTCGTCGGTGTCGCGAAGGTCTCTTTTGAAAGTAATTTGACTGATCGTATTGAAGAAATACTTTTGACCGCTAGGATTGGTTAGTATCCAATCAGAAGCGATTACCGATATATTAGTGAACAGATGTGTACTATCTTTAAATAGAATCTTTGAAGGTTGGGATAAAGCCAGCAGCGGGCTAAAAAGAAAGGTAAATAGAAACGTTTTCATAATCGATAATTTAAGTAATTGAAGTAGGCATATAATAAATAATGATTTTGACTCTAAAAACAGCTTGAAATACTTTGTTAAGTCATTGATATTCAGTATATTAATATCAATTAAGAGTAAAAGTTAAATTTCAAGATATGGAGAAAAAGTATGAAAGTCTAACACTTTTCGAGTTTCAGGAGAAATTCCCCGATAACGACAGTTGCCAAGAATACCTGGCCGAATTGAAATGGCCCAAAGGGTTTAAATGTGAGAGGTGTGGCCATGACCGGTATTGCGGTGGGAAGCTGCAGCATACACGGCAATGCACTAAATGCAAGTATCAGGCTACTCCCACTAGTAGCACCCTATTCCACAAGGTTAAATTCCCACTTTTAAAGGCTTTTTATATTGTTTACTACATGAGTACAAATAAAAAAAGAATTGCTTCTACTGAACTGAGCCGAAAACTGGGGTTGCGCCAAAAAACCTGCTGGCTGTTCCAACACAAGGTTATGAAAGCAATGGCCAGCAGTGGCAAATACCCGCTAATGGGCAAAGTAGAAGTCGATGAAACGGTAGTAGGAGAACAGGAAGAAGGTGTTGTAGGGCGTCAGAATAACCGAAAAAGGCAGGTTTTAGTTGCAATTGAGAAGAAAGGCAGAGGAGTTAGCCGAATGTATGCCAGGATAATTGACAACGCAGGTACCAGGCAGCTAAAGCCTTTTTTCGAAGATCATATATCCTGTCGGGCTAACATCAAAACCGATAAGTGGAGGGGATACATGCCCTTAAAAAATAAATACAGCCTCCTGGTTCAAACCGATAGTGGAAAGAAGGGTAAGAACTTCCCAGACTTACACAGGACAATTATGATGTTCAAGGCCTGGCTTAGAGGTATCCATCATTCCGTAGATAACCTTCAGGCATACATTGACCAATATTGTTATAGGTTTAACCGCAGTCAGATGAAAGAAGGAATATTTGATAATCTGTTGGACAGAATGGTGAATCATAAACCTTGTCCTTATAAAATGATTTGTATTTATTAAATGCCTACTTCAATTAAGTAAAACAGGCTAAGTTCTAAATAACACAGCAATTATTATTATCTTCGCTATATGATATCAAGTCAAGAGATCAAAAATTTATTTGCACAATTGCCGATAAGTTCCCAAACCGAATTGTTGGATGAGTTGCTCCAGGAGCAGGAATTACAAGGCAAAGTATTGATTGCCGCTCAACAACAAATAGCAGAGAAAAGAAAGAAGAAACCCTGTCCAAATTGCACAAGCGAGAAGGTATATAAGAGGGGCAGACAAAAAGGTGTGCAGATGTATCAGTGCAATGAATGTAAAAGATGGTACAGTGAAACAACAGGGACACCTTTGTATGACATCAAGCTTAAATCAAAATGGCAATCTTATCTGCGCTGCATGGAGCAGGGCATGCCGATAAAAAAGATAGCAAAACAAATCGGAATAAGCATCCAGACAAGCTTCGACTGGCGGCATAAGATATTGAGTTCACTAAATGAGTTTGTTCCCGAACAGTTATCCTCGGAAGTAGAATGTGATGAATTGGAACTGGCACTTAACAACAAGGGCAGTCGAAATTTAGATAGGGCAGCAAGAAAGAGGGGAAACGATTTCATACGGAATATGGGAAAGGAAGAGGTCACAGTTGTCCAGGTAGTAACAGCGGTTGAACGCAAGGGGGAGAAGTACCTTAAAGCTGTTGCATCAAAACGGCTGAGCAAAGAAGAAATTTCAAAGGCATTGGATGGGAAGTTGGCCTACGGTGCAACCTTGATTACAGATAAGCACCCTTCTTATAAGGCTTTTGCCAAAGACAACCCCTCCATAAAGCACAAAGCGCTATTGGCCAAAGATCATGTGGATAGAGATGATAAAACAATCCATCTGCAAAAAGTAAACAATGTTCACACTCAACTTAGGACATTCTTACGCCCATTCAATGGTGTCAGTTCCAAATATTTGCAAAACTACCTGAATTGGTATGCTTATGCTGACCAAATAAGAGAGAGTAAAACAACTTTGAAACAATGGTTTCTGACTATGCTATTAACGGATCAAGCCTATCATCTGTATGAGCTATTTAAACAAAATGCTGTTATAATTAGAACTTAGCTGTAAAACATAATTATAATCTGAATAGGACGCTATCAGAAGACACACCATCAGTGGTCAAGGTGTAAATAATTGCATTATCATCGGTAGTTTTCTGGAAAAGGTAGACTTGATTAAGAAGCAACCCTCCCGTGTCAGACAGACGGAAAGAATACTTCACAGAACTATTGGAAACCTCATCGATATTAGCACCCGCTGAAGCTGCCATTTCTTTAAAGTTGATACTAATACCAAATACGTCTGATTTGACATTATCAGGAAGGAACTCAAAGCTAATAAGAATTCCAAAATCGGAATCTGCCTCATCAGTCCAGGTACCAAGTATCCAATCCGGTGGATTTAAAGCTGACTTTTCAGGACCATCGTCAGGAGCATTATCGTCATCGTTTCCGCACCCCGATAAGCAGACAAAAATCAATATTAATAGTAGAGGGCTTCGCATTTTCATAATCGATTAATTAAGGTAAAGCTGAGATCAACTAATAAGTGCAATTGAAGGATGAAAAAGCTTTTAAGGGCTTTTTCATCCTTCAAAAGCCTGAGCAGTGCAATCTTTGGATTGCAAAATGTCAAAAAACTACACACATCTCAGTATTGATCAAAGGTATCAAATTGAAGCATTATTGAAAACAGGAGCTACTCAAAAGGAGATTGCCTGTATCGTTCATTTTCACCCGTCTACGATCTCACGTGAGCTTAAGCGAAATGTGGGTTCAAGAGGGTAGGGGAGCTGGTGTCTATCGAACAGCAAATGCACAAAGGAGGACCAATCTTCGTCATCAAGAAAAGCCAAAAAGAGTGATTTTCACCAAACCCATGAAAGACTGGATAGTTAACCGGCTCCAAGAAGATAGATGGAGTCCTGAATTGATCAGCCATCGGGGAAAGAAAACGAGAGAATGTCCACTTAGCCATGAATGGATTTACCAATGGATATGGGAATGTAAGCACACCAACCACCAGGAGAACCAAGAATACAAAC
>CAXXNX010000085.1:0-36345 GCA_963664285.2 Cyclobacteriaceae bacterium | reverse complement strand
GGGAATGTAAGCACACCAACCACCAGGAGAACCAAGAATACAAACAACTATACACATATCTAAAACATGGCAAACGAAGGCGCAAACGAGGAAACAGAAAAGATCGTAGAGGTATTATCCCGAATAGGGTATCAATTGAACAGCGACCCCAGATCATTAACAAAAGGGAACGATTGGGAGATATAGAAGTCGATTTAATGATGGGTAAAAACCACAAAGGCTCTTTGTTGGTGATGACAGACCGAGCAAGTCTTTTTACCAGAATCAGAAAGATGCACAGTAAAAATGCCGATCAAATGGCCGAAGCTATTGTGGAGGAACTCTCTCAGGATAAACACAAACTGGAAACACTCACTTTTGATAATGATATGGCATTTTCTAAACATGAGTTGATTGCTCAATCCCTTGATGTGGATGCCTATTTCACTCGTCCCTATACTAGTCAGGATAAAGGGACAGTTGAAAATAGGATTGGGGTAATCAGAAGGTTTTATCCTAAGAAAACAGATATTAGATTTGTTACAGAGGAGCAAATCAAAGTTGTTGAAAACAAAATCAATGAACGCCCTGTTAGAAAATTTAATTACCTAAACGCAAAGCAAGTGCTACAAAGGAAAATTGCACTTATTACTTGAACTTACAAGATTCTACAGGTGTATTTTATTGTTTTTCGCATTTCAGCCAACTTTTGCTCAAGTAGAAGTACGCACTTATTATGACGATGAAAAACAATACCTCAAAGAAATACTTCATGTCGCTGATTCTCAATCACAGGTAATAATTGGCGACTACGTGCTTTATTTTCTCGACAGTGGAGTTCAGGTGAAGGGCCAATACAGCGAGGGTCTGCCAACCGGTATATGGGAATACTACTACGAGAACGGTAATCTCAAAATGAAAGGAGCGCTACAGGACAATACCAATTTTGGTAAGTGGGAATTTTATTATGAAAACGGCAAAAAAAGTCGAGAGGGGGAACTTTATGATGGGAAAAGAGAGGATCAATGGATTTTTTACTATGAGAATGGATTGGTCAAGAGTCAGGGAGTTTATAAAAACTCCAGAAGTGATGGCATATGGAACTACTACTATGAAGACGGTGAGTTAAAAGGCCAGGCCTATTATGAAATTGGAACCGGTACTTATAAAGAGTTTTATCATTCAGGGAGCCTTAAAGTCGAGGGCAGAAATCAAAATGGCAAGAGCGATGGCCTCTGGAAATATTACTACGAGACCGGTGAATTGCAATCTGAAGGAATTTTTGTTGAAGGTGTTCGAATGGGTGAATGGAAATTCTATCATAAGAATGAATCACTGGCAGCTGTGGGTAACTTTACTGAAGGTCGTAAACATGGTCCATGGCAGTACTACTATGAGGACGGGTCTTTGAGTTCCGAAGGGTTTGAACGTAATGACCAAAAAGATGGATTTTGGAAGCTCTATTATGACACCGGTGAATTAAAAGGTGAAGGCAACTACAAGGAGGGAAACGGAGATTATAAGGAATTCCATCCCAGTGGCCGATTGAAAATATCGGGTCAACTTAATGGGGGACTTAATCACGGAAGATGGTTGTATTACTATGAAGATGGTAGCCTTGAAGGCGAGGCCGATTTTAGATTAGGAGAAGGACCGTATACCGGTTACTATCCAGATGGCACGCTTAAATCAAAAGGTTATATCAAAGAAGAAAAAAAAATAGGCGAGTGGAAATTATATGACAAAAACGGTCAATTGGCTGGTTTCTATAAACCGATTTATGAAGAAGCTCCTCCTGTTTATAAGACATCTGAAACAATCGAAGAAGATTTAGAGCGCGTAAAATATGATAAACCCGAATACCTTTTCATAAAAAGAGATATCCGCTACTTCACGCCTACAATCAATGAATATAAAGGAGGTATTGTGGCATTTAATCCCCTACTTACATTAATCGGTCAATTCCCATTCTCATTAGAACACTATACGCAGGAGAGGTTGGGGTACGAGCTACAATTTATTTGGATAAGAGATCCTTTTTTCCAATCCAAATCTTCGATTAACATTAATAAAAACTATGAACGCGGATTCGGCATTAAATTTCGTCAAAAATTTTATCATCGTGAAGGGTCATTGGGAATGCCTTATTTCGCTCATGAATTGGCCTATACAAGAATCACTCATGAAGCAAATATTTTAGATAGTGCTGGTGTAGAAATGGTAAATCAAAAAATCAGCGCTAACGAAAAACGATTCGAATACGGCATTACAGTTGGCAGTCGTTGGGTTCGCAATTCAGGGAACGGTGGATTTACCGTGGATGTTTTCATCGGTGTAGGCATAGGAATAAGAGATTACAAAAGAAACTATGCGTCCAATAGCGATTTTGATTTGATATTTAATGACATCAACCAATCAAAAACATCTGTACCATTCATTTTTGGAATTAATTTTGGTTTTATAACACCGAAGCGGGAAACTACTGTTCGATAATGAAAAAAACCGTCGTCATAGGTGCCTCGCCTAATAGTTTCAGGTATGCTTACCATGCAACACTTCGCCTCAAGGAAAATAACCATGAAGTCGTCCCCGTAGGGGTTCATACGGGATCTATTGGATCAATCGAAATTTTAGACCTGAAAAAAAGACCCGCAATAAATAATGTCAACACTGTAACCATGTATATCTCGCCCCATAATCAGACCGAATGGATAGATTACATATTATCCTTAAAACCTCAAAGAATCGTATTCAATCCAGGCGCAGAAAATCCAGTTTTAGAACGGCAGGCTCGGGCCAAAAATATTGAAACAATCAATGCCTGTGCAGTAGTAATGTTAAGCGTTGGTAATTACTGATTTCAGCACACCATTCATATGCATAATAATTAATATATCTGATTGATTATCAATAGGTTATATATAAAAATTTTTAGATATTTTTTCTATGTATTAAGATGTAATTAACAATCAATTGTTGTATTTTTGTACGACTGAAAAAAGACGGAATGAGCAGTAAAAAAGGAGACCAAAAAAGTGACTATTCTGCTGATAATATTCAGGTCCTAGAAGGGCTTGAAGCTGTAAGGAAAAGACCCGCTATGTTTATAGGTGACCTTAGCTTTAAGGGATTTCATCACATGGTATGGGAGGTTGTCGATAACTCCATTGATGAAGCACTGGCTGGATATTGTAATAACATTCTTGTTCAGATTAAGAAAGACAATTCTATCCTGGTTCAGGATGATGGCAGGGGGATTCCAACTGACATACATGAAAAAGAAAAACGCTCTGCCCTGGAGGTGGTAATGACCGTACTGCATGCCGGTGGTAAGTTTGATAAGGATACTTATAAAGTTTCAGGCGGTCTTCATGGTGTGGGTGTTTCTTGTGTCAATGCACTATCTATCCACCTGAAAGCTAGCATCTATCGGGAAGGAAAGATCTTTCAACAGGAATATGAAAGAGGCATACCTAAATATAAGGTTAAGGAAGTCGGCAAGACTGATATCACGGGGACAATTATTGAGTTCAAACCTGATCCGGATATTTTTAACGTATCAGAGTACAAATACGAGACAATTGCCACCAGGATGAGAGAATTAGCGTTTCTCAATTCGGGCATCAGACTCAGATTGGAAGACCAACGGGAATACGACGAGGGTGAGGTAAAATCAGAGGAATTTTACTCTGAAGGAGGGCTCAAAGAATTTGTAGAATATCTTGACATAGGAAGAGAAAAACTGATCCCTGATCCTATATATATCGATTCCGATAAGTCAGAAGTACCGGTTCAGGTTGCTATGAGTTATAATAACTCTTTCACAGAGAATGTGGTGTCCTATGTAAACAATATTAATACCATCGAAGGAGGTACGCATATAGCCGGTTTCAGAAGAGCTCTTACCAGAACATTAAAATCCTATGCTGATAAATCAGGACTGCTTGACAAAGTAAGGATTGAAATTAGTGGAGATGACTTCAGGGAAGGTCTAACAGCTGTGATTTCTATCAAAGTGGCTGAACCGCAATTTGAAGGTCAGACTAAAACCAAACTTGGTAATACGGAAGTAATGGGGGCGGTTGATACCAGTGTTGGTGAAATGCTCAGTGATTACATGGAAGAACACCCCAGGGAAGCTAAACTAATAGTCTCAAAGGTGATTCTTGCTGCTCAGGCAAGACATGCTGCTCGCAAAGCCAGAGAAATGGTCCAGCGTAAAAATGTATTGAGCGGCACCGGTTTACCGGGCAAATTAGCTGATTGCTCCAATACAGATCCTACAAAATGTGAGATTTACCTGGTTGAGGGTGATTCTGCAGGTGGATCTGCTAAACAAGGTCGTGACAGAAATTTTCAGGCCATTCTTCCATTAAGAGGCAAAATCCTTAACGTGGAAAAGGCCCCGGAGCACAAGATTTATGACAATGAGGAAATTAAGAACATGATCACTGCTCTCGGTGTTTCATTCGGAACAGAGGAGGATGACAAAGCGCTTAATATGGAAAAACTTCGTTATCATAAGGTTATAATCATGACTGACGCCGATGTAGATGGAAGCCACATCCGAACCTTGATTCTTACATTTTTCTTTCGGTACATGAAGGGACTCATTGAAAATGGATATCTGTACATTGCTCTTCCGCCACTTTACCTTCTAAAAAAAGGCAAACAGGAGCGATACTGCTGGGATGAGCAGGAAAGAGAAAGGCTTGTTGCTGAACTAGCCGGTGAAGGAAAGGAGGAATCGGTTAATGTACAGCGCTATAAAGGTCTGGGTGAAATGAACCCAGAACAACTCTGGTCAACCACCATGAATCCCGAATATCGTAGCTTGAAACTGGTTACAATCGAATCAGCTGCAGAAGCGGATCACCTGTTTTCCATGCTTATGGGGGACGAGGTAGCTCCCCGGAGGGATTTTATTGAAAAAATTGCGAAATACGCAAATGTAGATGTGTAGCAATCTATTACCTCTTAAATTAAGCCTGCACCAGATGGCCATACCTTAATTGGCTGAGACGAAATGATTGGTTAATTTTCATAATTAACTCACCGCATCATGAAGAAGTTTGGTCTACTCGTCTTATTAACTTTAATAATTGTCGCATCCTCTTTCTATTCCACAGATCTTGCCGTTCAAAAGGTCATTGAAGGAATTGTTGCCGATGAAATAGATAATCTCAACGTTTTTTACAAGGATCTTCATCGAAACCCGGAGATCTCTCTTGAAGAGAAAAACACCTCCAAGAAACTGGCGAATGAGCTTAAAAGCCTTGGCTATCAAGTAACTGAAAACTTCGGAGGCTATGGCGTAGTAGGTATCCTAAAAAATGGTTCGGGGCCAAAAATCCTGTTTCGAACCGACATGGATGCACTGCCGGTTCATGAGAAAACCGAGCTTGATTATGCTAGCAAAGCCACCAGTTCAAACCCGTGGGATAACGGTAAAGAGTCATTCAACATGCACGCTTGCGGCCATGATATGCATATGACTGTCTGGACTGGTGTAGCCCGGGCAATGGTTAAAATGAAAAACCAATGGAGCGGAACCTTGATGTTTATCGGCCAACCAGCTGAAGAAATTGGTCAGGGCGCAGGCCTAATGTTGGATGCCGGGCTTTACACAAAGTTTTTTATACCCGATTATGCCCTGGGACTCCATTCGAGCCCCACAATTCCAGCCGGAAAAGTAGGTATGGGCAAAGGTTATAGTATGGCTGCCGTAGAGTCAGTGGACATTAATATTTATGGTTATGGCGCTCATGGAGCTTCACCTCATATGTCTGTTGACCCCGTGGTACTGGCATCAATGATTATTATGGATCTACAAACTATTGTAAGTAGAAACCTCAAACCAATCGATGACGCAGTGATAACAGTTGGTTCTATGCACGGCGGCACTAAGCACAATATCATTCCAGATGAAGTCAAACTACAATTGACCATCAGAACTTACACCCAGGAAGTTCGCGACCTGATTCAAAGAAGAATTAAAGAAATTTGTGATGGTGTTGCCATGGCCGCGGGTATGCCTGAAGAACTTTATCCTAAGGTTACAATGTTAGACCAATTTACACCTGCCAATTACAATCACCCTGCATTAGTAGAGAGATTATTCAACTCTTCCATCAAGGCCATCGGCGAAGCCAATGTCGAAGATGCTGAACCTCAGATGGTTGGTGAGGATTTTTCACGTTATGGAGGTACTAAAGATAGGGTTCCTTCTGTGCTGTTTTGGTTAGGGACTGTTCCGGATAACCGCATAAAAGCAGTAGCAGAAGATGGCTATCGTCTACCAGCACTGCATTCGCCATTCTACTATCCTGACCCCAGGCCATCAATAGCAACTGGGGTTAAGGTAGTTACCACGCAATTGATTGATCTTTTCGGTAGTACACAATTAGAGACTGCCAACGAAGAATAATCCCAATGGAGAAAATGTGACTCAAAATTTGTTACACCGACTTTACTAGCGGCCGTAGAAGATCGTATATTCGAAAAGATAATTTTTGTAGTGTGAGATCTTCTCTAATTCTTTTTATTCTGTTGATATGCACTCCATTTGTGCCTGCTCAAAACATTCAGTGGGCATCAGAAGTCATCTCTTTTTCCTCGGAAGTATCCCCGGTTGAATATTCATCTCTCCAGGTACTAGTATTAAGTTTCTTAATTAACATATCAATGATTACACGATAGTTAAATCTTCCATTTTCCACTTCCATTTAAAGATTGTTGGCATTTCATTGATTTCATTAATGTATTTCAATATCCGGTCTTTGAGCTCTTTCTTTGATTTTACACGGATCCCCCTTAAAAAGCTCCTGGTCATTTTGCTAAAGAAGACTTCAATAAGATTTAGCCAGGAAGCATGTACAGGTGTAAATACAAATTCAAACCTATTAGGCACTGTTTTCAGGAATGCTTTTGTCTCTTTTGAAATATGGGCCGAATGATTATCTAAGATTATCTTGATCTTAAAGCTGACTGGGTAGAGTTCATCAAGCCCTTTCAAATATTCCACAAATTCCCTACTTCTATGTCTATCCTCGACCCGTGCATATATCTTGCCGGTAATCAAGTCGATTGATGCCAACAACGAAACTGTACCGTGTCTTTTATATTCATGGTCCCTGCCCCAATTTGGGTGCTTGCCTGCTATGGGGCTTAGGTCAGTGGCGGTATTTTCTATCGCCTGCATTCCAGGTTTTTCATCGTAGGACAAGATGGCAATCATTGATCCTTCCGGTTTGTTAGCTTTGTAAAGTGCCACTTCTTTATAAACATGCAATACCTGGGACATCTTTCGGTCAAAGTCAGGGTCTTTCTTTTCTAGGTAATAAGATAGTTTGTGGGGCTTTACATCACTTTTCGACAGTATCTTTGAAACGGTCCCTTTCTGTATTTCGCCTAATGAAAGATGGCCCGCCTGTTTGCAATTGCCCCTTACATACTTGGCCAATGCATTATAGGTCCAAAATTCTGAGGCCATGCCCAAGTCTTTTGGTTTTGTGCAAGCTATCGATAAAAACCATGCCCTGGCCTCATTGGTGATCTTTGGGGTTGCCCCTTTTCTGGGAAGGTCGTTCAGAGAGGTCAGTATACCGTATCCTATTGCCCTATCAACAGTCCTTTCAACCTTTGGCCGATTCGTGCCAAGTTGTTTTGCTATCGAATTGATGCTTTGCCCTTTCCAATAACCAAGAAGCATTTTCGCCCTTTCAACCCGTGATTTGGCCTCAACCCGTGATTTACTTATAACCTCCAATGTTTGCTGTTCCTTTGTCGTAAATGATATTTTCGCTCTTTTACTCTCAAATGGCATAGGGTTCACTATTTTTGGTCCAACTGCTAAGATAGAACTTTTATTATTGATATACTATATAGGAAACTATATACTAGGTAGGCCGGATGTTCTACCTGTGACAGAAATAAGTGCCAATGCATGGTCACCCGGAAGCTCAAAAAAGGAACATTTTATCACTGTGGCTTTTGCCAATCCAATGCGAATCAAACAGACAGCCATTGCGGAGGCATATAACACAGGTGCACTGAAAAGGGTGCTCGCCCTTGATAGAAATCATGATGAACATCTTTTGTACTCATTAGATCCGGTCATAAGCAACCAGAAAGGGAGAATTTTTAACTTCTTCTTTGAAGAAACTGAGTATGAGGTACATGGTCTTAAATTAGTTTTTAATGGGAAAATGTATGACGGTCAATTCTATATTGATGCCGTAGCTGTATCTGATTCAGACATACCCATAAGAGCAACAGTAAATCAGCTTAGTAGCGTGCGGAAAGATTTAAAGATTGAAGCGCTCGGTAAGAACGTCAATTCTGACAAAAGTGAGCTAAGACCTTTACTATCACCTGATGGCCGTACTTTGTATTTCAGTCGTAAAAATTACAAAGGCAATATAAATGGAGCTAAAGATGAAGAGGATATCTGGCATTCAAAATGGGATATAGATCAAAAAAGTTGGGCGCCGGCAACCAACATCGGTGAACCGCTTAATAACGACGGGAAAAATTTTGTTAATGCGGTATCACCCAATGGAAATAGCACATTATTGATATTAGGAAGTGACTACGAGGGCAGGAGTATACGGCCAGGTGTATCCATTAGCAATTCCACAGTTGATGGATGGAGTAAACCGGTGACCATACCCTTCTACTCCAATCCCAATCTCAGGGGAGATTTTGATTTTACCCTCTCCAGCGACCGCAAATCGATTGTCTTTGCCATTCAAAAAGCGGACACACACGGCGGTAAGGATCTTTATGTAAGTTTTTTACAACGCACAGGAGCATGGTCAGAGCCTCTAAACCTTGGACCGGTAGTTAATTCCATTAATGAAGAGTCCTCTCCCTTTTTGGCTTCTGCTGGAGAGACCCTTTATTTCTCCAGTAAAGGATTCAGTGGTTTCGGGGGAAGTGATATTTACGTATCAAAGCGACTTGATAATTCATGGAAGAAATGGAGTAAACCACAAAATCTAGGGCCAAATATTAATTCGTCCCTTGATGAAAAATATTTTAACATCCCATCCGGCGGTCAATATGCTTATATGAGCAGATACATAAGTGACGAAAATGCAGATGTTTTTCGCATTGAACTTCCTTTATTCGAACCGGATGTCCGCTTGATCACCGTGAATGCAACAATCTCGGATGATAAAACAGGTACCCCCATACAAGCAAGGCTATATGTCGACAATTCCAATATGGCCATTGCAGGTAATACAATTAGGATTGTCTTAAAGGAAGGAAAAATTTATCAATATAGAATTGAGGCGGATGGGTATTTGCTACACAATGAATCCATTGACCTAAAAGGTGAGGGCCTACCTGGTATTCTCAACTTCAATATCAAACTTAAAAAAGAGGAAGAAGTACTGACATTTGAGCACATCAATTTTGCCACTAACGAGGCCGTATTGTTACCAGAAGCTTTTAAAGATCTAGACGAAATTGTGCGATTGCTAACAGAAAATCCTGAGATCCGGATTGAAGTGGCAAGTCATACTGATAACATAGGTACAGTCGAAGATAATCATAGGCTATCACGACAAAGGGCTGAAACCATTTTCAACTACCTCATGCAAGCAGTCAATATTAACGCGGATAGAATTGAACTTAAATGGTTTGGCGAATCCCAACCAATTGCTTCAAACAAAACCGAAGAGGGTCGGCGCAAAAACAGAAGAGTTGAATTTAAAATCAAGCGATAGCAGACTCCGTTTTGTAGGAGTACTTCACACGATCTGGAACGGGGGCTAAATCCCAAATTAGACCAAACCAACTCATTATTTTCAAAGTGTAGTAGGTAATATCGATTTCCCACCAGAAGAAGCCTTGGTGGACAGAAGACATGTAATGATGATGGTTATTGTGCCAACCCTCACCCAGAGTAATAAGCGCTAAGAACAGGTTATTCCTGGAACAGTCGGTTGTATTATACCTCCTATTGCCAAACATATGCATCAAAGAATTGATGGAATAGGTTCCATGATAAAGGATGACAGTTGAGAGCACGAAACCGACCAATGCGCTTGATGAGCCTCTCAGGAGAAAATCGTTTAAGGAACCGTCACTCAAAAAGAAACCTCCACATAAAAAGATCACTACCAACAAAGTCAAAGGAGGTGCAAGGTGATTCTTATTTAACCATCTCAATTCTTTAAACTTAGCATAGTTGCCGATCACATTGAACCTGGTCTCTTTGTATTTAGTGGACATAATCCATCCCAGGTGAGAATAAATAAAACCGTACAATTTATTTGAATGTGGGTCTTCAAACTCGTCACTGTGCCTGTGATGCACTCTATGATTTCCTGCCCACCATAACACCCCCTTTTGCATGGAAGTCTGAGCCATCCAAGCTAGAATGAATTGGAATACTCTTGAAGTCTTATAAGCTCTATGTGCAAAATAACGGTGATATACACCAGTAATAAAGAACATTCTGATGACATACAATGCCCCACAAATCACCCAATCGATCCAGTGTGAACCTAACCAAATAACCCCGATAGGCATCAAATGCAATGCAATGAAAATGATGATGCTCTTTGGTACATACTCCGTTCGATCTTGGTCAATTCTATTTTGTCTTTTGATTTTATTAGACATCAGCATATAACTTGACTGCAAAGATAATAATCGATACCATTAATGTCTAACAATCACTCTTTCTGTGCCTTAGATTATCTCAATACGGTTGATGCAGTTCTATTTTCTCTTCTCTTTCCAGTTGTTTGAACAATTTTGAAGCGATCACCCGACGGGTATTTAAGGCCTAAGCAAGCTTTCAATGTTTTGCTGCTTACTAATCAATTCCCATTTCATTATAAATTACTGTATGAATATCTGGCCTGATGTTCAATGAATACAGCTTACGATTTTCCCTGGTTGCATAGACTCTATTCGACAAAAAAATGTAAAGCAAATCATGCTCAGGATCTGCCCACACAAAAGTGCCGGTGAACCCCGAGTGCCCAAAACTTGAGGTTGATGCTTGTCTGGCAACACTATTTTGTACCGGATGATAATCGATCAACGGTTTATCAAAACCCAAACCTCTGCGGTTTCCATCTTCGCAATACTGACAAGAAGAGAATTCAACCATAGTTGTTTCTGAAATAAACTCACGGCCACCATAACTTCCCATTCTGAGATACATTTGCCACATTTTGGCCAGGTCATTTGCTGTACCAAATAGTCCGGCATTACCTGAGACTCCGTCCATCATGGCAGCGCCCTCATCATGCACCACACCATGTAATTGTATCATTCTGAAATAATTATCATTTTCTGTTGGTATTATTCGGTCAAGTGGATAAGACCTCAATGGGTTAAAGGTTAAAGTATTTGCGCCCAGAGGTGCATAAAACTCCTGTTTCAAATACTGCTCATAGGATTGACCCGAAAGATTATCAACGATCTGCGGAAACAAGTAAAATGGTAATCCGGAATAAACATATCCCTGGTCGGAATTAACCGGAGACTTGCGTATCATCTTGTAAATCTTTTGCTTATAATCTTTATGGAGGAAGAGGCTATCCGTTAATCTGACAGGATAGTCTTTAGACGTATTGAAATCGAGAGTTTTATTCTTGAATTGTCCGTTAGATTTTTTTATTGTCATATGAAATGGGATCCAGGCCTGTAACCCGGATTGGTGTGCCAGTACTTCTCTCATCAATAGCCGGTTCTTTTTGTTCCACCCAAAATGTAGCCAATAGGTTTTAAAAGGCTCATCAAGGTCGAATTTTCCCTCATCATGTAATTTCATTAAAGCCGCCAGCGGCGCAGTCGCCTTAGTCACAGAAGCCAAATCATATATATCATTATGATCCGTTGGCCTAATTTTCTCATAAGTATGGTATCCATAAACCTCATGAAAGATAACTTTACCTTGATGAGCAATTAAAATTTGGCATCCGGGATAAGCGCCGGAATCGACTCCCATCAACGCCAGCCGATCAATCTTTTTTTTTAAAGAACGCGAGTTTAATCCGGTTTCTTCCGAAATGGTATATTTTAATCTTAAACCACCTTCCGTTGCTAAGCCGTCACCAATTTTGGCAGTTCCAGCTACACTGACAGGTAATCTACCTTGAGCGCCAACAGCGCCAAAAATAAGCTGAGCTGTCAATTCCTGATGCAGGTCAGAATCTTCATATACGCTTATCAGCGCTTGTGCTCCATTTATCCGATCAAAAGTTGATAGTGTGTAAGGACTACGGAATGAGGCAATGACTCCTTTCCCTCCGATCGCAACCTGATTGACAAAATCGTAAATCTCATTACTATAGATCTTCGAATTAAAAGGTCGGCTCCTCGTCTCATGAAGCCCGACTATCACTAAACTGTAATCGCTGAGTTTAGTAATGATTTCCGAAATGTCCCTCCCTGTTGACCTAGCTTCAAGGTTATAGTGATCTACCAGTGCATACTTGCCAAGCATCTTTTGAAAGGGTGTAACTTCTTTGCTGCCAATGGAAATGGATGCAAACTTCAAATTAGATAAATCGCCTATTGGCAATAGGGTATCCTTATTTTGCAAGACCGTAAGTGACGCTTCAATCAATTTACGGTTAAGCAGTACCGATTTGGGATGGTTAAGCTCCTCATACAAACCAATAATGTCGATAGGTTGGTAAATACTTAACCCTGTAAAGTACTTCGCCGATAACACCTTGCGGCATTTCTCTTCCACAATTTCTTTTGATATTACTCCATTATCAACAGCTTGATAAACAGCCTCCACCGCAACCGGAACATTTTCAGAATAGAGCAAAACATCATTTCCTGCTTGAAGCGCCATTACTTCAATTTCACCGGTTTTAAAATGCTTGGTTACTCCCGTCATATTCAAAGCATCGGTAAACACTAATCCGTTAAAACCTAACTCTGTTCTCAACAAGCCACCTACAATTGGCTTAGATAATGTTGAAGGCAAATTCTCGGTATTATCAAGTTTGGGAATATTCAGGTGTGCTACCATTATTCCGGAAACCCCTCCATTAATAAGTCTTTTAAAAGGATATAACTCGATCTCATTCAATCGATCTTTATCATAATTGAGTACCGGCAAGTCAAGATGTGAGTCCGTGCCGGTATCTCCATGTCCGGGAAAATGCTTGGCTGTAACTATAAGGCCGGCATCCTGCATTCCTTTCATGTATTGGTATCCCTTATTAGCCACGTTGTCTTTGTCCTCGCCAAAGGACCGAAACCCAATAACAGGGTTATTAGCATTATTATTAATATCAACTGAAGGAGCAAAATTTATCTGGACACCCAGCCTGGCCAATTGCCTGCCAATCTCCACCCCCATTTTATAAATCAATCGGTCATCCCGAATCGCTCCTAACCCCATCTGATAGGGATAGCTAATGGTAGAATCCAATCTCATAGCAACTCCCCACTCCGCATCCATCGCCACAAAAAGTGGCACCTTGGATTTTTCCTGGAGGCGGTTAGTTACAATAGCTTGCCTCACCGGTCCTCCTTGAAAAAAGATAACACCCCCAATTTTGTATTTTTCAATTAAGGTTTCAAGGTCTCGTACATGTTGATTATCCCTATTGGAGAATGCACTAACCATAAAAAGTTGGCCAATCTTTTCTTTCAGTGTCAAACGATTCATCAATGAATCGACCCAGGGGCTGCCCTGGTTAAGAAAGTATGGGTCCACTTTGGGTGGTGACAAAAACGGCTGGGCGTTCACAACACAGCTCACAATAAGAATGATACATAAAATTCTGAGGCCATCTTTATAGTATCGCATTTAGAGTTAATTAAGCGGATTAAGGATTAATAAGTTAAGATATCATTTAAACCGGATTTTATTATTTCTATTTCTTTTAAGCTATGCCACCTATTCCCCTATCACGCTACTTCGCTGAAAGTTGTTGCAAGACTCGCCTATCAAATGAACTCCTATTTATGGATCATAATTTGTTCCCCATTTATAGTTGTCGTTACAGCACTTGATAACAGTTTATATCCTCACTCTGAAGTCAGCCAGAACGAATCCGGTAGAAGGAATAAATAAGTCTATAATGGTTTTATCTATTTTTACAGAAGTTGATGACTTGTCAAAATCATGTTGTGGGACTTCTATATTAATCAATTCAAGAGCTATCTCAAGATCGAAAGGTCACTCTCTGCCAATTCTGTAGAGGCATACCTACATGATATTGAATTACTCAATCGCTACATCGATAAAGAAGCCAGCGGAATATCACCTTTGGAAATAGGCAGCGTTCATCTACACAATTTTTTGGAGTTCGTAGGCGGCCTTGGTTTATCAGCCCACTCGCAGGCTCGCATCATTTCTGGTTTAAAATCATTTTTCCGATTTCTGATATTCGAAGATATCATAACAGAAGACCCAACCACATTAATAGATACTCCTAAACTGGGCAGAAAATTACCCGACACACTAAGTTATCATGAGATTGAGGCCGTCATGGAACAAATTGATCACTCTACACCAGAAGGTACCCGCAATCGTGCTATGCTTGAGACTTTGTATAGCTCAGGTTTGAGAGTAACAGAGTTAATCTCACTTAAACTAAGTAATATATATTTTGATATTGGATTTGTGAGGGTTGTTGGTAAAGGCAGTAAGGAGCGACTCGTACCTATTGGGAAACCGGCACTTAAGTACATCAAACTCTACCTAGATGGCGTCAGATGTCACCTTGAAATTAAAAAAGGTCATGAAGATTTTGCCTTCCTCAATCGCAGAGGGAAACAGCTCACGCGAGTGATGGTTTTTATTATCATTAAGAACCTCACCATCAAAGCTGGCATCTCAAAAAAAGTTAGCCCTCATACCTTTCGGCATTCTTTCGCTACCCACCTTATAGAGGGTGGAGCAGATCTCAGGGCAGTTCAGGAAATGTTGGGACATGAATCAATCACTACTACCGAAATCTACACTCATCTTGATAGAGATTATTTAAAACAAGTGGTGAAGGAATTCCATCCTCGTAGTTAATTGAATTTATACCCATCGATTCCTTGGATTCTATTTAATTTTGGAGCCCGATGTACAAAAGTCTAATTCGGCCTCTTTTATTTCTACTACCTCCGGAAAGCGCCCACCACTTCACTTTTAGCACACTAAAGTTACTTCTGTCTATTCCTGGTTTGAAGCAAATCTTCCGTTCTCTCTACGTATTTGAAAGCTCTGAATTGGAAAGAGAATTATTCGGGATAAAATTCAAAAATCCGGTTGGTCTTGCAGCCGGCTTTGATAAAGACGCCAAAATGATCGATGAGCTCACCTGCCTCGGTTTCGGATTTATAGAAATCGGTACCGTTACTCCGCTGAAACAGCCAGGAAATGAGAAACCACGGCTATTTCGCTTGCCTGAAGACAATTCGTTAATTAACAGAATGGGATTTAATAACGAAGGAGTCCAAAATGCCATTGGTCGGTTAAAAAACAGGAGTTCACAAATCATTGTCGGTGGTAATATTGGAAAGAATAAGGTCACCCCCAATAGCGAGGCCATCAATGATTACATCAAATGTTTTGAAGAACTTTTTGACTACGTCGACTATTTTGTGGTAAACATCAGTTCTCCCAATACTCCGAACCTACGAGAACTGCAAGAGAAAGAGCCTCTAAAGAAGTTGTTAAAAACATTGTTGAGCCGAAATCAGGAAAAAGAAAAACCGAAACCTCTCTTACTCAAAATTGCACCTGATTTAAGCCATAAGCAATTGGATGATATCATTGAGATAAGTCTTGAATTAAAACTGGATGGTCTCATTGCTACCAATACAACTATTGGTCGAGAGGGCCTAAAAACAGGTAAAGAACGAATAGATATGTTTGGTTACGGAGGTCTGAGTGGCAGGGCACTTACCTCAAAATCAACTGAAGTCATTTCTTATTTAAGCAAGCGACTAAATGATGAAGTTCCCATAATTGGTGTTGGAGGTATTTTTAGCCCAAGTGATGCGATTGAAAAGTTGCAAGCGGGTGCTTCTTTGGTCCAAGTGTATACCGGCTTAATTTATGAAGGTCCGGGGCTGGTCAAAAAAATTAATAAGGCGCTATTAGAATGACGGACTTCAACCCTAATCAGCCCGGATTTCCTGGTAATATCTTTGGTCTGCCTTGCAATTTAGATGAAGCTGAAATTGTCCTGTTGCCAGTTCCTTGGGACGTCACAGTGTCCTATGATTCCGGAACAGCAAATGGCCCTAGAGCTATCCTGAATGCATCACCACAAATAGATTACTCTATACCCAAAGTGCATAAGCCCTGGCAATTAAAAATTTATTTGGATGAAATTTTAGACGATACCTTTCACAAATCACAATTGCTAAGGGCTGATGCTGAAAGATACATTGAGTGGATTGAACAGGGTGATCAGACGAATACCGAAAATTTCAGTACTATCCGTGAAAAGATCAATGTGGCTTGTGCTGAACTTGAAAATCAGGTAAATGTAGAAGCAACTCGATTTCTTGATCAGAATAAGCTTGTTGGATGTGTAGGCGGCGATCACAGCACACCGCTAGGGCTGATTAATGCACTGGCCAATCGATATGATCAATTTGGGATCCTACAAATTGATGCGCACATGGATCTTCATAAAGCCTATGAAGGCTTTGAATATTCTCATGCCTCGATTATGCTAAATGCCTTAAAAAATGAGAATATTTCAAAACTAGTCCAGGTTGGCATTCGCGACTATTGTGAGGAAGAGTCTGATTATACCATCTCATCACAGGGAAGAATAACTACTTTCTATGATCAGAAATTAAAAGAAGCCCTTTTCACTGGGTCCATTTGGGAAAATCTGGCTCATAACATAATCGATCTGCTACCCGACCTTGTCTATATCAGTTTTGACATAGACGGTTTGGAGCCGTCAATGTGCCCAAATACTGGCACTCCCGTTCCAGGCGGGCTGGCTTTCAATGAAGCAACATTTTTAATTGAACAATTGGTCAGATCAGGGAGAAAATTAATCGGATTTGATTTGTCCGAAGTGAGTCCGGGAGATAACGAATGGGATGCTAATGTGGGGTCAAGGATATTGTACCAATTATGTGTATACACAGGATTATCTCAGGGTAAGCTTAAATTTGAGGGATGATTTCGACTGTCTACAACTGGGTATCAAAACAATCCGTAGATCGTGTCTTCGGATTTGTTATGATAATGCTACTAGTCTTGGCCGCATATCAGGTCTACAGTCATCAACATCTCTATGCTGATGGAGCACACTTTTTCATCAACCTCCTTTCAGAACAATCAATTTTTAACCCATTGAAGTCAAGATTTTTTGCAAATGCACTGCAACAGCTATTGCCACTCTTATTAATAAAAGCCGGAATAACTGATATTGAATTGATCTCTTACGCTTTTGCAATCAATTTGTATCTAATCCCCATAGCAGGGATCTTAATTTCCTATACAATACTTGACACCAATCGGAAGCATTTAATCCTTTTCCCCGTTTTAACAATACTCTTCTCTGTTCATAACAATTATGCTTTTATTATATCCGAGGCTTTTGTTACAATAGCTGTTTTCTGGCCGCTGCTCTTCTTTGTTCTTTTTACAGAGCTTAGGACTTCCAGCAGTTGGACATTTCTCTTATCCATTCTCATTTTTTCAAGCACGCATGAATTGGCATTTGTGCTTTTACTGCTACTAATAATAGCTCTTGTCGTCAGGCTCAAAAATCTGGGAGCTAAGCACATACTACATACCATATTACTGGCTTTATCCATTCTCATGGCATGTGCTATTAATATCTACTGGAATCTCTATCCAACTAATCTTGAGTTTTCAGAAGATTTCTTTCAACAGGTTGGACAGCTAGTTTCATTGAAGAAGTATCCTTTATCTGCTATTGCGATTGTGCTGGTTTTTCTTAGAAGTAGGTACCAATTGCAGGGGAAATGGCAATATGTTACGATAGGTGGTATAGGTGTTCTTCTATTGCTCGTTCTACTCCCAGTATTCAACCCCAGTGGTATGCTTTATCCAATTCTGCACTGGGAACAACGAATACTCGTTGTTTTAGGGCCTTTTATTCTTGGTTTGGTTTTAGTACTATCCCAATTCGGAGAGAACTCGACAGAAAATCTTCACTTCCCTAGATGGAGTATCATCACCTTAACTACAGTAATGATTATATATCAGTTGAGATTAACTAACCTATGGAACGATTTTAAGGACGATTTTTCATTATTACTGTTAAAGAATTCCGGAATAATCGAATACCGTGAAACAGTAATTGCCAAGAATCCAAGTGAAGATCAATTTGCTACTGCATGGACAGTTCCCACTTTAGGATTTATACTACATTCCTTTTCTGACCCCGAAATAAAATCGCTAATGAGTATTCCCGATGAAATATGGCAGCCCTGGTATGCCAGAGATACTTATGGATGGCCCCATCTAAATTACTACGGCATCAGATATCGCTTATTCGGACCTAATATTTTTATTGATTAACCCGCATTATTCATAGGCCACCAATTTTGGGATTAATAATGGGTTGCTAACTATTTTTGATTGGAGTGTATGTATTAATTTGAAGATCAACCAGGTTTCTGGATTTCAAAGGACATTAGAGCGTTTTTTTGTTAGAATTTTTCAATTTTCAGTCAAAGCTCTATTGTGTTCTTATGGAAGAACATTTTTTTGATTAAACCAAACTGTTTAACTGATCGGTCAGTTCACCGTAAGCAAATCGCCCAGCAGGTATTGATATCTAAAGGCTCTTGAGAATTGTATTGTCAATGATCTTTTCCTTTCTTTCAGGCACGCCCCAACCTTCATCAGGTAAAGCCGGATATTGTCCACTTGCCATCGTTTAGCAAAGTGGTGTTTTGTTTTGGCAATTAATAATTTAATCTGCCGGAACATTTCATAACAGAGGGTAGCGATGATTAAACGCATGAAATTGGCCCAGTAGCGATGACAGGAAAGCCGGTCGGAATAAGTCATGTTTTTGAGTTCCTTTATTCGATTTTCACTGGCATCACCTCGCTTGACATAAAAATCAAAGTAAATCTGTTGAGCGGTCATCGCTTCAAAGTTGCTCACAAAGTAACGGACATTCATTCCTTTTCCGGTAGACTCCACTTTGGCGTACAGCTTTTCAGAACGATCCCAGCTTTTGGCCTGGTAAGTAAACGGGCCAACAAACTCTTGATGTTTGATGATTTTTGAAGCATATTCCTTTTTTACTTCAATGATAGTCTGTTTGGTAAAAGTCTTTAAAACTTCATTACTACTAATACCTAAACAAAATTGAAGGTCAAACTGCTTAGCTATCCGATAAAAAGATGCTCCTGAAAAGCCACTATCCGCTCGAATAAGGATCTTTACTGAGGGCAGTTTTTTTCTGATTTTAATGACAATCCTTTTCAATAAGGCCACAAACCATTTGTTGGAGTGACAATTGCCCGGACGTAGTACTGGTAAAATGACCTGACCGGTGTTCCCGTCCTTAAAGAACAACTCATGGTACATAGTCTGTCCATAATAGCCATTATACAAACTGAGTTGTTGGGATCCATGAGTAGGGTCATCGGTACCATCTACATCAATGATGATTTGACCAGTCTTCTCTTTCAACTCCTCTACATAACGGTCTACAAACCATTGACTCATCTGGTAGATCAGACTCCGATCGGCCTTGTTTTCAAATCGACTTAAAGTAGGCTGGGAACATAATCCGCTATCTAGTACTTTACGGATCACCGGATCCTCTCGGAGTTTTTGTTCGTCATTGCAATCCTGATAGCCCTGCATCATTAAAAACACCCGTTGGCGAAGCATTTCTTCATAAGTGTATTCGATAAAAAAGGGGTTTCGATAGTCAGGAATCAGTGCGGCGAAGCTTTTTAATAGACCAGTCTTTCTCTCTACTTTTTCACTTAACAATATCGCTCCGTCTGAGCTAATCGCTGATGCTGAAAAATCAAATTTAAAAGCTTGTTTTCCTCGATAAAATACGGTATCTTTTTCCTTATATTCAGGCATAAATTAATTGCTTATTTTGTTGTCTAACTATCTCAATATAAGCAATTTATGCCTGTTTTTTATTGTCTACTATGAATTTTTCGGGTTAAGCTAAGATCGCGGATTTTCAAAAACCTATCATAGTTGGTCTGAAAAGCCAGGATTTGGCAGTGTTTCTTTTGTTTCAAAATCATAGGTAAACTTGATCTGAGGACTCTGAGCATTAGCAAGATCAAACAACACAGCAATCAGGAAAAACAATATCCAACGCATATAATTAGGGCTTCCTCAGATTGGATAAAAACGACCTTGATTGCTCATATTAAGCGATTCACGTGTAAATATATTTTTATATATGCAAGGTTATTTGTATATTTGACGTATAACATTGCATATGATCGATTACACATCGCAGTACCAAACCAAAATAGAAGAATTTTCCTCCATTAACTCCATCAAACTCAACCCAAACAACAGATGGATAGCACTTGCAAACTTGTTGCCATGGGATGAGTTGGTAAATATCTACAAAAGGAAATTCAGCGTCAACATGGGGGCAAAGAGCGTCAACCCAAGGCACATCATAGGGGCATTTATTATAAAACATAAACTGGGGTTGTCCGATGAAGAGACCTTGCTGACCATCAGCGAAAACCCATACATGCAGTTCTTTCTTGGTTTGGACCATTACACACCTGGTTTGGTGTTTTCGCCTACGCTTTTTGTGGAGATGCGAAAAAAACTAGGGGATGATACTTTCGATGCATTCTCGAAAATCATCATGATGGTGTCCCTTCCTGACCGGAAACCAAACCAAAAGGGTGCGGTATCTAAAAGGCCAAAAGGTAAATTAAAGATAGATGCCACTGTGGCAGATCAATACATCACCTACCCAAATGATCTTGGTTTGGTCAATGAAGCCCGTATCAAGACCGAAAAGATGGTTGACCGGTTGTTTGACCTGCTCAGGGACAAGATGGAGGTCAAACCTAGGACTTACCGCAGGATGGCCCATAAGCGTTATTTGCAGGAAGCCAAAAAGAAGAAAAAATCAGCTGTATCGATCCGCAAGGCCATCCGTGTGTTGCTCAACTGTGTAAAAAGGAACCTGGCCATATCGATCAAATGCTGGACCTGTTGGAAGGGCCGTTTCCTTTTCCCCACAAAACCCAGCAGGAACTGATGGTGGTCCATACCCTTTATAAGCAGCAACAAGGCATGTATGAGCAAGAAAGCCCACACCAATGTAAAGATCGGATAGTGAGCATCTCACAACCCCATGTACGCCCGATAGTGAGGGGCAAGCAGGGCAAGAGTGTAGAGTTTGGTGCCAAGTTGGGCCTTTCACTCATGGATGGGTTCATGACCAAGGATAACCTAAGCTGGAATGCCTATAATGAAAGTGAGGACCTGATCAATCAGGCAGAGGCCTACAAGGCTTTGTTTGGTTATTACCCTGAACTTATACAGGCCGATAAAATCTATGCTACCAATAAGAATCGCAATTGGTGTAAAGAAAACAGCATAAGGATGACAGCTGCCACAAAAGGAAAACCTGTGAAGAAATCAGCATACCAGAAGGCTAAATCAAAAAAGGAATATGCTGAGAGGAATGCCATTGAGGGAAGAATAGGCAATGCCAAACAAGCTTACTCGCTCAATGAAATCAAAGCCAAGCTTAAATCAACTTCACAAACTTGGATTGCTGCAACCCTATTCGTGCTCAATCTATCTAGGGCTGCTAATTTGATGGGTACTACTTTTTGAGGAAGCCCTAGTTAATCTTCAACTGCCAAGTATCTGACAAGAAACGTACCAAAATCAGGTTTGCAAAAATAGATGTTTTTAGTTTTTCCAGTATCAGTAGTGTAGTCATATTAATAATGGTAATAACTTTAATCTTAATTTTTAGGGCCTGCATATTTGCATTATATATTCGGAGTAGATGAAAATTGGGGAAATAGCTCATTACTCACAAAACAAGATTTTCTGGGTTGTTACACTTATGGCTTTTTTAATTCGGCTAATTTATATCAGTGTTGGTCTGCCCGATCTTTGGGGCGATTCTTGTTTGTTTGGGCCTCCAAACAATTTGAAGCCAAAATCAATAAAATTACAAGAATAGATCTCATGGGGTATCAAAATTGATAAGATTCTGTACCATTATTACAATTCTAGTGCCAGAATAAATAATACTTTGAGCACATTATGGCGAGGCTTCTGAGCTAACGAGCCAAAATGAAGACCAGTTTTTGCCAATGGCCAATTTTTCAAGCCAATTTAAATCATTCACCAAATTAGGATCATATCGATAGAGTTGTTTAAAATGTAAGCCCCTCCAGATGAAAATTTCATCAGATTTCATCTGTGGAAACACATCCAACACGTAAGTAAATGATGCAGGTGCAGCCATTATGTATTTGATCTCTTTTTCCAATATTTTTTTCTCAACTTTTTCCATAAAATCATCATTCAATCTTTCCTCTTTCGGCACTAATTGCATTGAAGAGTAAATCCTCTCCGGGCTTATATCTGATCTATACCACGTGTTGGTAAAATCCATCCAGATGTTTCCTTGATCGGGTAGATTTTCTTTAATGTAGTCTGCCGTCCGATAGGAGTTAAGTCCTGTGTAATGCATGTAGTAAAAGGCCGGAATATGACCGAGCATAAAAATAAAGGCGAAGCCCAGCACCCAATTCAATAATTTTTTTGAAAAGCCAACAGAACTATGCGACCATATAAAAAGGACAATTACTGCCAAGGGTAAAGTAACGATATAATATTTCGGATCAGGGTAGCCAATAACACCAAACTGGAGACTAAAAATAAAGATCCAATGAACAAGCAGCAAGATGATTACAGTTAATTCAAAGTGATTGTGCTGTTTTACACTTTGAGTTAGATACCGGTAAAACGACTTTGCCCCAAATAAAAAGAATAAGACAAACGGAAATGCAACTAAAATGGAAATTAAGGGGAAATACCAAACGCCTGTCGGATTACCCTGACTTTTTTGAAAAGTATTGGTCCAAATTGAAAGGATACTTCTTTCTTTGATCCACCAAAAAAATTCACCGGTTATTTGGTAACACCATAGACCCCATAAACACAAGCTCATAATCGCACCAAAAGCTAATGTGGATGCAGATTTCCAATCTTTAAGGATTAGGAGTATAAATCCAAAAACCATCATTACCAAGGTCACTTCGTTTCTGGTTAAAACACCAAAGAAGGCAATAACTACTAACCAAACAGGTTTTTCCAGTTGCCATGCATACAACATTAGTATCAGTATTATTGAAGCTAGCATTTCGGGCATATTTAAATGACTATAAGCCAAATACCAGGGTAACAAACCAAGTGTAATACCCGCATAAAATCCTGTTTTTTTTGAAGACTGATCTCTAACTAATACGGCGGTTAATCCACAACAAATACTGGCAAGTGCAGAATTGAGAAAATGACCAACTTCTAATGAATACGAATCAAACAAGAACATGAAAAAGCCGCTTAAATAGCGATAGAATGGGAGCCATACTACCTCACGACCGCTGTAATCTGAGTAAACCCAATCATTTTGAACGGTAAGCCAACTGATGTAAACATTATGATATGAATCCCCCCAGAAGTCCTCTACTCCTATTAAATGATAAACAATACGGACGAACGCACTGATCAAAAAAACTGACCAGAATAAGGGCAAGCTCTTAGGGTTTATCCATATGGAATTTATCAAGTCTTTTTCTTAAAAGAGATGAGCTCCAAAAATGACACTTTTCTTAGGTTATCACCAAAAAGGCTTCGTTCTTCAATAAACCCAAATAGACCCCTTTGAGGTGTTTGCACTTTCAAATAATACCCTGAAATCAGAAGCCATCCAATAACTACAGTGATCATCATGTCAACAGAATAGTGTCGGTCGACTGTTGTTACCCCAGCAAAACCCAGGCTTGTCAAAACCCAAATTCCAGTTTTTAAATGCTTGTTGGAGAATCCAGAGCAAACGACCATGCAAAGTACAATTAACATCGAGGTGTGGCCGGAAATGATAATATCACAACAGGTAATACCTGGTGGACCTATTTGGTGGAAGTCATAAGGAAACCCAATAGCACTCAATGTGAGTCCAATTGATCTACTAAAAACTTCAGAGGCTTCCATATAGCGATCACGGCAGAGACTATTAGGGCTTGGAATTGTGGTTACAAAAATCATTGATGCCCTGATAATGGACATAAAACTGTGGAACAGGAGGTATCTTCTAAATATTAGCTGACCTTGAGGATGTCTAACTATTAAAACAAGCAGGAAGAACCAAAGGGAGAAAATAACAATGTCCTGATTGATATATTTTAGATTTGAAAAAAACCAGTGTCCCTGAGCAGCAAGATCATGTGTGATGTCATATAGTGGAGGGCTCTCTGCACAGGCTTTACGGGATTCTCCTAATGCCAAAATAATCGAATGTGCCATTATCACGAGTATGTGAATGACTACAATTAATCCTGTTCTCGACCACCCGGTTGGCTTCAGCATATTAATAATTGTCAGAATCCTAACAAGCCGCAATCATAACAAAGCTGAGATCAACTAATAAGTACAATTGAAGGTGAAAAAGCTTTTAAGGGCTTTTTCACCTTCAAAAGCCTGAACAGTGCAATCTTTGGATTGCAAAATGTCAAAAAACTACACACATCTCAGTATTGATCAAAGGTATCAAATTGAAGCATTATTGAAAACAGGAGCTACTCAAAAGGAGATTGCCTGTATCGTTCATTTTCACCCATCTACGATCTCACGTGAGCTTAAGCGAAATGTGGGTTCAAGAGGTAGGGGAGCTGGTGTCTATCGAACAGCAAATGCACAAAGGAGGACCAATCTTCGTCATCAAGAAAAGCCAAAAAGAGTGATTTTCACCAAACCCATGAAAGACTGGATAGTTAGTGTCTGTATGAAAACAGGCTAATATGCTGATTATCCATCATATTCGTATTTTTTCCATCAAATCAGCGCTGAATTATTCTCGAATCTGATTCAGTAGAATTATCAAATTCACAAATATTATCAAGAACAGTTGCGTTGTAGCCTGTTAATTGGCCATTTGAAGGTTTTCCATTCAAAACCCCCAAAGAATTCACTTTGAGATTCGCAGGCTTTTTGGTCTGTCGGGGAGTAAAATCCCTGTCCTTTTTTTGTTCATTCAGTGTAGAAAAGAAACGATTTTTTCGGTTGGTTTATCAGGATTAATCATTATATTGCATATAACCGATATAAATACAAACCATGAGGAAATCCTTCCAGCCCCAACTTACCCTGGGATGCACACCCATCGAGCAAGTAGAGGCTCCGGTGAAAACTAAAAGCCACTTAGCTGCCCTGGCAGCCGCCCTTCAATATATCTATGTCCAACCTGAATGGAACCAGCGTATTTTTGAATTACTTTCTTCCAAACTCATTGAGGGAAAGAAAAAGACGGGCCGTGAGGGTATGAGTCTGTGGGAGGTCTTCGTATTGGCCCAGGTGCGCCTGTGCATGAACATCTCTTACGATGAGTACACCATATCTCCAATTACGACACGTTGGTACGGGGCATTATGGGGGTGCTACCTACCGACTACTCTGTGGGCAAACAGTATAAGTACCAGAACATTTATGACAATGTGACCTTGCTGGACGATGAACTGCTCATCGGCATCAATGATGTAATCGTAGCAGCAGGTCACCAGGTGTTTAAAAAAAAAGGAAAAACCGGAGGGGAGGAAGTTGCCTTGCGTTGCAAGACCGATAGTTTCGTGGTAGAAACCGACACCCACTTTCCTACCGACTACAACCTGCTATGGGACAGTGCCAGAAAGTGTATAGATGTAGCTGATTTATTGGTCTCAAAAAGGTATTTTACTGGCTGGCGTAAGTCCGGGGATTGGCGCAGATCCCTCAAAAGGCTGATGCGCAGCGTGGGCAGGACCACCGGCTCAGGAGGAAAAAACAAAGAGGAGCGGGTAGAGCAGGCTGCCACTTCCTATCTGACTAAAGCCCGTGCTTTGAGCAAGAAAGTGGGCCAAATGTTGGAAAAACATCAGGGAAACTCTATCGAGGAGTTCGCAGCCCTGATGGCATTGACCTATTATCTTGAGATGTTGGAAAAGCACATCGAGTTGCTCGACAGGCGGTTGATCAGAGCAGAGACCATTCCCCATGCCGAAAAAGTCTTTTCCATCTTTCAACCTTATGCCGAAATGATCAAAAAAGGCAAACTGCACCCCAATGTGGAGATCGGTAAGAATCTGGCCATCACCTCGGATCAATACCATTTACTCATAGACTGGCAAATAGCTGAAAAACAAACCGACAACCAACTTACCCTATCAATTGCCCGGCGTATCGCTGAGAAATACCCCATCCAAAGCCTGAGCACCGACAAGGGGTTTTCCGATAAAGAGGATAACCCGAAAAATTCATAGTAGACAATAAAAAACAGGCATAAATTGCTTATATTGAGATAGTTAGACAACAAAATAAGCAATTAATTTATGCCTGAATATAAGGAAAAAGATACCGTATTTTATCGAGGAAAACAAGCTTTTAAATTTGATTTTTCAGCATCAGCGATTAGCTCAGACGGAGCGATATTGTTAAGTGAAAAAGTAGAGAGAAAGACTGGTCTATTAAAAAGCTTCGCCGCACTGATTCCTGACTATCGAAACCCCTTTTTTATCGAATACACTTATGAAGAAATGCTTCGCCAACGGGTGTTTTTAATGATGCAGGGCTATCAGGATTGCAATGACGAACAAAAACTCCGAGAGGATCCGGTGATCCGTAAAGTACTAGATAGCGGATTATGTTCCCAGCCTACTTTAAGTCGATTTGAAAACAAGGCCGATCGGAGTCTGATCTACCAGATGAGTCAATGGTTTGTAGACCGTTATGTAGAGGAGTTGAAAGAGAAGACTGGTCAAATCATCATTGATGTAGATGGTACCGATGACCCTACTCATGGATCCCAACAACTCAGTTTGTATAATGGCTATTATGGACAGACTATGTACTATGAGTTGTTCTTTAAGGACGGGAACACCGGTCAGGTCATTTTACCAGTACTACGTCCGGGCAATTGTCACTCCAACAAATGGTTTGTGGCCTTATTGAAAAGGATTGTCATTAAAATCAGAAAAAAACTGCCCTCAGTAAAGATCCTTATTCGAGCGGATAGTGGCTTTTCAGGAGCATCTTTTTATCGGATAGCTAAGCAGTTTGACCTTCAATTTTGTTTAGGTATTAGTAGTAATGAAGTTTTAAAGACTTTTACCAAACAGACTATCATTGAAGTAAAAAAGGAATATGCTTCAAAAATCATCAAACATCAAGAGTTTGTTGGCCCGTTTACTTACCAGGCCAAAAGCTGGGATCGTTCTGAAAAGCTGTACGCCAAAGTGGAGTCTACCGGAAAAGGAATGAATGTCCGTTACTTTGTGAGCAACTTTGAAGCGATGACCGCTCAACAGATTTACTTTGATTTTTATGTCAAGCGAGGTGATGCCAGTGAAAATCGAATAAAGGAACTCAAAAACATGACTTATTCCGACCGGCTTTCCTGTCATCGCTACTGGGCCAATTTCATGCGTTTAATCATCGCTACCCTCTGTTATGAAATGTTCCGGCAGATTAAATTATTAATTGCCAAAACAAAACACCACTTTGCTAAACGATGGCAAGTGGACAATATCCGGCTTTACCTGATGAAGGTTGGGCGTGCCTGAAAGAAAGGAAAAGATCATTGACAATACAATTCTCAAGAGCCTTTAGATATCAATACCTGCTGGGCGATTTGCTTACGGTGAACTGACCGATCAGTTAAACAGTTTGGTTTAATCAAAAAAATGTTCTTCCATAAGAACACAATAGAGCTTTGACTGAAAATTGAAAAATTCTAACAAAAAAACGCTCTAATGTCCTTTGAAATCCAGAAACCTGGTTGATCTTCAAATTAATACATACAATAATGCGGGATAAAGCTCCAATCAAAAATAGTTAGCAACCCATTATTAATCCCAAAATTGGTGGCCTATGAATAATGCGGGATAAAGCAACTCTGCAAACCTTCATCCCAAAGTGATCATGCCTAAAAAGGGTAGGTTAAACAAAGAAGAAAAAGCCATCGAATTCAGCGCCAGCCTTCAAAAGGTTGAAAAACAAGCATTCTGCTATCGAATCCAACATTAATGAGCTGGAACACCGGGGATTGGACCGATGCCCGAACCGTACCCGCAAAACTTTCAATAGCTACATCGGGTTGGCCATTACTGCCTACAACCTTCACAAGATCGGGCGTAAACTCCAGGCTGACCGTCTGGCCGCCCAGCACGTGGCGGCAAGCCAATTGCCAGAAACAAGCAGCTTAATCACCTTTTAGCTGTTTAATAAGGATTAGGCACTGGCAGAAGTGCGTCCTGGCCAGGCTAAAACCCGGCTATTTTTATCAAAAACCATCAAAAACAATGAATAAAAGCAAAGTCACCCTTTATTAGTCAGCAAGGTGAGTGATTTTTTCATTGTTCCATTTTAAGCAATATTTTAATACGACCTAAAACTCGCTGTTTTCTTAGAGACACTAATTAACCGGCTCCAAGAAGATAGATGGAGTCCTGAATTGATCAGCCATCAGGGAAAGAAAACGAGAGAATATCCACTTAGCCATGAATGGATTTACCAATGGATATGGGAATGTAAGCACACCAACCACCAGGAGAACCAAGAATACAAACAACTATACACATATCTAAAACATGGCAAACGAAGGCGCAAACGAGGAAACAGAAAAGATCGTAGAGGTATTATCCCGAATAGGGTATCAATTGAACAGCGACCCCAGATCATTAACAAAAGGGAACGATTGGGAGATATAGAAGTCGATTTAATGATGGGTAAAAACCACAAAGGCTCTTTGTTGGTGATGACAGACCGAGCAAGTCTTTTTACCAGAATCAGAAAGATGCACAGTAAAAATGCCGATCAAATGGCCGAAGCTATTGTGGAGGAACTCTCTCAGGATAAACACAAACTGGAAACACTCACTTTTGATAATGATATGGCATTTTCTAAACATGAGTTGATTGCTCAATCCCTTGATGTGGATGCCTATTTCACTCGTCCCTATACTAGTATTAAGTTTCTTAATTAACATATCAATGATTACGCGATAGTTAAATCTTCCATTTTCCACTTCCATTTAAAGATTGTTGGCATTTCATTGATTTCATTAATGTATTTCAATATCCGGTCTTTGAGCTCTTTCTTTGATTTTACACGGATCCCCCTTAAAAAGCTCCTGGTCATTTTGCTAAAGAAGACTTCAATAAGATTTAGCCAGGAAGCATGTACAGGTGTAAATACAAATTCAAACCTATTAGGCACTGTTTTCAGGAATGCTTTTGTCTCTTTTGAAATATGGGCCGAATGATTATCTAAGATTATCTTGATCTTAAAGCTGACTGGGTAGAGTTCATCAAGCCCTTTCAAATATTCCACAAATTCCCTACTTCTATGTCTATCCTCGACCCGTGCATATATCTTGCCGGTAATCAAGTCGATTGATGCCAACAACGAAACTGTACCGTGTCTTTTATATTCATGGTCCCTGCCCCAATTTGGGTGCTTGCCTGCTATGGGGCTTAGGTCAGTGGCGGTATTTTCTATCGCCTGCATTCCAGGTTTTTCATCGTAGGACAAGATGGCAATCATTGATCCTTCCGGTTTGTTAGCTTTGTAAAGTGCCACTTCTTTATAAACATGCAATACCTGGGACATCTTTCGGTCAAAGTCAGGGTCTTTCTTTTCTAGGTAATAAGATAGTTTGTGGGGCTTTACATCACTTTTCGACAGTATCTTTGAAACGGTCCCTTTCTGTATTTCGCCTAATGAAAGATGGCCCGCCTGTTTGCAATTGCCCCTTACATACTTGGCCAATGCATTATAGGTCCAAAATTCTGAGGCCATGCCCAAGTCTTTTGGTTTTGTGCAAGCTATCGATAAAAACCATGCCCTGGCCTCATTGGTGATCTTTGGGGTTGCCCCTTTTCTGGGAAGGTCGTTCAGAGAGGTCAGTATACCGTATCCTATTGCCCTATCAACAGTCCTTTCAACCTTTGGCCGATTCGTGCCAAGTTGTTTTGCTATCGAATTGATGCTTTGCCCTTTCCAATAACCAAGAAGCATTTTCGCCCTTTCAACCCGTGATTTGGCCTCAACCCGTGATTTACTTATAACCTCCAATGTTTGCTGTTCCTTTGTCGTAAATGATATTTTCGCTCTTTTACTCTCAAATGGCATAGGGTTCACTATTTTTGGTCCAACTGCTAAGATAGAACTTTTATTATTGATATACTATATAGGAAACTATATACTAGTCAGGATAAAGGGACAGTTGAAAATAGGATTGGGGTAATCAGAAGGTTTTATCCTAAGAAAACAGATATTAGATTTGTTACAGAGGAGCAAATCAAAGTTGTTGAAAACAAAATCAATGAACGCCCTGTTAGAAAATTTAATTACCTAAACGCAAAGCAAGTGCTACAAAGGAAAATTGCACTTATTACTTGAACTTACAAAATACTTATTTAAGAAGCCCTTTAATATAACAATAATGGCCGTTTTTAAGAGGTCGTGTACCTAATGAGTACCTGATGCTGTGTATTCGGGGTAATTTTCCGAGGAGAATTCCTTTATACTAATTTTGAACCCTAAAGCATTCTCTTTTCAAACGCAAAACGTTTCAAGTAAAAATTATAGAAAAATACGATGCACGTTACTAACAACTTTGTGAGGTACTGATGAGCATTGAGAAAAGGGTTTAAAGAGAAGAAATAGATCAACGAAGTGCTTAGCACCAGACCCAACAAGGAAAAAGTAACCGAAAGCAGAAATGTGTAATGCAATTTTCTTTTCAGCGAAAAAATGAACTTCTTCTGAAGTAAGAAATTGATGATCATGCTTATCGAGTATGAAATAATATTTGCGATATAAGGCAAGGTTGTTGTGGCATATACCAGGCCAAGGAAGATGCCGTAATCAATGGCTGTAGCGAATGCTGAGGTGGTTGCAAACTTGACCTTGCGAATTAAAAGGACAACTATATTTTGGCAATTCATTATCCAGGACTGATGGCAAAATTAGAACTTTTAACTATCGTAACAATTGCTATCCAAGTACATTAGTTTGCAATTGGTCTCATATTTCAACCATTTTAGAATACGAAAAATGACCATCAAACCAACTATTAACAAAATATCGCTATTGATCAAATTGTAAGTTCAAGTAATAAGTGCAATTTTCAGTATTTTGTTTAAATAGCTTTGTAGCACTTGCTTTGCGTTTAGGTAATTAAATTTTCTAACAGGGCGTTCATTGATTTTGTTTTCAACAACTTTGATTTGCTCCTCTGTAACAAATCTAATATCTGTTTTCTTAGGATAAAACCTTCTGATTACCCCAATCCTATTTTCAACTGTCCCTTTATCCTGACTAGTATAGGGACGAGTGAAATAGGCATCCACATCAAGGGATTGAGCAATCAACTCATGTTTAGAAAATGCCATATCATTATCAAAAGTGAGTGTTTCCAGTTTGTGTTTATCCTGAGAGAGTTCCTCCACAATAGCTTCGGCCATTTGATCGGCATTTTTACTGTGCATCTTTCTGATTCTGGTAAAAAGACTTGCTCGGTCTGTCATCACCAACAAAGAGCCTTTGTGGTTTTTACCCATCATTAAATCGACTTCTATATCTCCCAATCGTTCCCTTTTGTTAATGATCTGGGGTCGCTGTTCAATTGATACCCTATTCGGGATAATACCTCTACGATCTTTTCTGTTTCCTCGTTTGCGCCTTCGTTTGCCATGTTTTAGATATGTGTATAGTTGTTTGTATTCTTGGTTCTCCTGGTGGTTGGTGTGCTTACATTCCCATATCCATTGGTAAATCCATTCATGGCTAAGTGGACATTCTCTCGTTTTCTTTCCCTGATGGCTGATCAATTCAGGACTCCATCTATCTTCTTGGAGCCGGTTAACTATCCAGTCTTTCATGGGTTTGGTGAAAATCACTCTTTTTGGCTTTTCTTGATGACGAAGATTGGTCCTCCTTTGTGCATTTGCTGTTCGATAGACACCAGCTCCCCTACCTCTTGAACCCACATTTCGCTTAAGCTCACGTGAGATCGTAGATGGGTGAAAATGAACGATACAGGCAATCTCCTTTTGAGTAGCTCCTGTTTTCAATAATGCTTCAATTTGATACCTTTGATCAATACTGAGATGTGTGTAGTTTTTTGACATTTTGCAATCCAAAGATTGCACTGCTCAGGCAATTGAAGGATGAAAAAGCCCTTAAAAGCTTTTTCATCCTTCAATTGCACTTATTAGTTGATCTCAGCAATAACTTTATCCGACAATAACAAAATTCTTTAGCTTCAAGTTCTCAAGAACAAAGTAAATGCGAAAACTGTTACTCTCATTAGTCATCCCTCTGGTCTTAATCGAAACCTCATATTCACAAAATATCAAAGTCCTGGCAGGCGGCACCCTAATTGATGGATTTGGGGGTGCACCAATACGCAATAGTGTCATTATTGTAGAGAGTGACAGGATTGTCGAGGTTGGTCAGATTGGCACCCTGGAAATCCCGGAGAATGTTGAGGTCATTTCAACTGAGGGGATGAGTGTGCTTCTAGGATTATGGGACATGCATGTCCACCTAATGATCAACGGTCACACCGATTATGCACATTGGGATGAAACTTACTTAGGCATTGTTGATGATGTTATTATGCCAGCATCTGCCCATCAATTACTGATGGCCTGGGTTACTAGTGCTAGAGACCTTGGGGGGCCATTAGACGAAAGTATTGCGGTAAGGGATGCTGTTAATTCAGGAAGACTGCCTGGTCCGACACTCTATGTTTCTGGACCTTTTATACAACACAAACCTTATCCAGGCACCGAAGCTTTTAGATGGGGTGTAAGCGGTGTCAACGATGCCCGGGCCAAAGTGAAAAAGTTAGCAGATGCTGGTTGTTGATATCATCAAATTAATTGATCAGGATCAAATGACCATGGAGGAGGTGAATGCGGTAGTGGATGAGGCCCACAAACGAGGACTGAAGGTGGTTGCCCACTCACACCGACCGGAAGAAATTCGAAGAGGCCTAATTGCCGGTGTTGACAATTTCGAGCACACTGGACTCTCATCCGCACCTGAGTATCCTGAGGATATTATGGAAATGATCAAAGAAAGAACAGCTCAAATGAATAAGGGTCCGCTATTTTGGACTTCAACTGTGGAAGTGCTTTACAATTATGAATATGTACGAGACAATCCGGAAATGCTCGACAACGATTCCTGGCATCTTGGTTTACCAGATAGCATAATTACTGATATTCGTCAATCGTTTCAGAAACCAGGACAACTGCCATATTTCCAATTAACACCCATCAGGAAACCCACCCTCAAACGAAAGTTCAACCAGATAAAAGATGCGGGTGTGGTTCAACTGATCGGCACCGACAGTGGTGTCCCTATGAAATTTCATAGTCAGTCCACCTGGAATGAGTTAGATGTCTGGGTTAATGAATTCGGATATGATCCAATATTGGCTATAAAAGCAGCCACCTATTGGCCATCGTTGATGCAAGGTGTAGACAAAGACTATGGTACTGTAAGCGAAGGAAAATATGCAGATATCATAGCAGTGAAAGGTGATGTACTTCGTTATATGAGCCTCCTACAGGATGTCGATTTCGTCATGAAACATGGTAAAGTGCTAAAGTCTGTCAAACCATAGTTTAAAACGATCATTATGAATTTACGGAAACTCGTTCTTATTGGCCTGGTAACATTGATCCACAATCAATCCCTAACGGCACAGGTAAAGGTATTAGTAGGTGGCACCCTCATAGATGGGTTTGGCGGCACTCCGATCAAAAACAGTGTTGTCATCATTGATGGAGAAAGAATCAAGCAGGTTGGCGATATCAACACTGTCACTATTCCGGATGTTGCTGAGATCATTTCTACAGAGGGTATGAGCGTCCTAGCTGGGTCTTTGGGAAAGCCATGCACATTTACAGTTGAATGGCCATGCAGACTATGGTCATTGGCGACCTACCTATCGAAAGATCTTTGGTTCCGTGATCATGCCCTCATCTGCACATCAATTGTTGATGGCCGGCATCACCAGCGCCCGTGATCTTGGTGGACCGCTGGAAGAATCTATAGAAGTCAGAGAAAGAATAAACCGGTGTGAAATTCCCGGACCAACTCTTTATGTATCCGGCCCTTTTATCCAGAAGACACCCTATCCTGGTACAGAATTCTATCGCTGGGGAGTTAATGGCCCTGAGGATGCCAGACGCAAAGTGAAAAAATTGGCAGATGCAGGAGTAGATGTGATTAACCCGCATTATTCATAGGCCACCAATTTTGGGATTAATAATGGGTTGCTAACTATTTTTGATTGGAGTGTATGTATTAATTTGAAGATCAACCAGGTTTCTGGATTTCAAAGGACATTAGAGCGTTTTTTTGTTAGAATTTTTCAATTTTCAGTCAAAGCTCTATTGTGTTCTTATGGAAGAACATTTTTTTGATTAAACTAAACTGTTTAACTGATCGGTCAGTTCACCGTAAGCAAATCGCCCAGCAGGTATTGATATCTAAAGGCTCTTGAGAATTGTATTGTCAATGATCTTTTCCTTTCTTTCAGGCACGCCCCAACCTTCATCAGGTAAAGCCGGATATTGTCCACTTGCCATCGTTTAGCAAAGTGGTGTTTTGTTTTGGCAATTAATAATTTAATCTGCCGGAACATTTCATAACAGAGGGTAGCGATGATTAAACGCATGAAATTGGCCCAGTAGCGATGACAGGAAAGCCGGTCGGAATAAGTCATGTTTTTGAGTTCCTTTATTCGATTTTTACTGGCATCACCTCGCTTGACATAAAAATCAAAGTAAATCTGTTGAGCGGTCATCGCTTCAAAGTTGCTCACAAAGTAACGGACATTCATTCCTTTTCCGGTAGACTCCACTTTGGCGTACAGCTTTTCAGAACGATCCCAGCTTTTGGCCTGGTAAGTAAACGGGCCAACAAACTCTTGATGTTTGATGATTTTTGAAGCATATTCCTTTTTTACTTCAATGATAGTCTGTTTGGTAAAAGTCTTTAAAACTTCATTACTACTAATACCTAAACAAAATTGAAGGTCAAACTGCTTAGCTATCCGATAAAAAGATGCTCCTGAAAAGCCACTATCCGCTCGAATAAGGATCTTTACTGAGGGCAGTTTTTTTCTGATTTTAATGACAATCCTTTTCAATAAGGCCACAAACCATTTGTTGGAGTGACAATTGCCCGGACGTAGTACTGGTAAAATGACCTGACCGGTGTTCCCGTCCTTAAAGAACAACTCATGGTACATAGTCTGTCCATAATAGCCATTATACAAACTGAGTTGTTGGGATCCATGAGTAGGGTCATCGGTACCATCTACATCAATGATGATTTGACCAGTCTTCTCTTTCAACTCCTCTACATAACGGTCTACAAACCATTGACTCATCTGGTAGATCAGACTCCGATCGGCCTTGTTTTCAAATCGACTTAAAGTAGGCTGGGAACATAATCCGCTATCTAGTACTTTGCGGATCACCGGATCCTCTCGGAGTTTTTGTTCGTCATTGCAATCCTGATAGCCCTGCATCATTAAAAACACCCGTTGGCGAAGCATTTCTTCATAAGTGTATTCGATAAAAAAGGGGTTTCGATAGTCAGGAATCAGTGCGGCGAAGCTTTTTAATAGACCAGTCTTTCTCTCTACTTTTTCACTTAACAATATCGCTCCGTCTGAGCTAATCGCTGATGCTGAAAAATCAAATTTAAAAGCTTGTTTTCCTCGATAAAATACGGTATCTTTTTCCTTATATTTAGGCATAAATTAATTGCTTATTTTGTTGTCTAACTATCTCAATATAAGCAATTTATGCCTGTTTTTTATTGTCTACTATGAATTTTTCGGGTTAAGTTCATAGATCAAGATCAAATGACTATGGAAGAAGCCAAGGCAGCCGTCGATGAAGCGCATCGGAATGGTTTACCGGTAGTTGCACATGGCCATCGACCGGAAGAAATTCGTCGTGGTTTGATCCTCGGCGTGGATAACTTCGAACATACTGGCCTTTCCTCGGCACCCGAAGATGTTATGAGGATGTTGAAAGAACGAACTGCTCAAATGAATAAAGGTCCGTTATTCTGGACACCAACCATTGAAGGACTCTACAACTACGAGTATG
>CAXXNX010000084.1:0-207358 GCA_963664285.2 Cyclobacteriaceae bacterium | reverse complement strand
TTCAACTTTATTTTGAAATATATTTACCGCATACTGCTTTATAATTTCGAGAATCCTAATTGGGCTGCCTGCTACGCTTCTTTTATCATAGCCAGTTCCGGCAAAGAAATCGAAAACACAAATCTTCGGAGTATTTTGCATTACCCACGTAGGAATCCAAGCCTGAGTGTATAACTGAAAAATATTGAGCTTGGCAATAGTGGTGTCATCAAACGGCTCGTCCTGTAAATCCTTTGAAGACATATAATTGAATCATAAAATCAAGAACCAAAGAGTATTCAGCTTCGAATTGTGCAATAATATTTAGCTGATCTTGTCTTGTGGCACTTCCAATTTAACCAATATCCAATGAAATCACACAGTTATATTGGATAGGTGGGACTATTGCACCTTAACAGTCTTTCAAAACTCAAAAAAGGCATAGAGCTGAATAGCAAATACGATGATCATGAAAATGGCCATAGTTAGTTTATTATCCAGACTTTCAAAAAGGAAAAGCTGAGATCAACTAATAAGTGCAATTGAAGGATGAAAAAGCTTTTAAGGGCTTTTTCATCCTTCAAAAGCCTGAGCAGTGCAATCTTTGGATTGCAAAATGTCAAAAAACTACACACATCTCAGTATTGATCAAAGGTATCAAATTGAAGCATTATTGAAAACAGGAGCTACTCAAAAGGAGATTGCCTGTATCGTTCATTTTCACCCGTCTACGATCTCACGTGAGCTTAAGCGAAATGTGGGTTCAAGAGGTAGGGGAGCTGGTGTCTATCGAACAGCAAATGCACAAAGGAGGACCAATCTTCGTCATCAAGAAAAGCCAAAAAGAGTGATTTTCACCAAACCCATGAAAGACTGGATAGTTAACCGGCTCCAAGAAGATAGATGGAGTCCTGAATTGATCAGCCATCAGGGAAAGAAAACGAGAGAATGTCCACTTAGCCATGAATGGATTTACCAATGGATATGGGAATGTAAGCACACCAACCGCCAGGAGAACCAAGAATACAAACAACTATACACATATCTAAAACATGGCAAACGAAGGCGCAAACGAGGAAACAGAAAAGATCGTAGAGGTATTATCCCGAATAGGGTATCAATTGAACAGCGACCCCAGATCATTAACAAAAGGGAACGATTGGGAGATATAGAAGTCGATTTAATGATGGGTAAAAACCACAAAGGCTCTTTGTTGGTGATGACAGACCGAGCAAGTCTTTTTACCAGAATCAGAAAGATGCACAGTAAAAATGCCGATCAAATGGCCGAAGCTATTGTGGAGGAACTCTCTCAGGATAAACACAAACTGGAAACACTCACTTTTGATAATGATATGGCATTTTCTAAACATGAGTTGATTGCTCAATCCCTTGATGTGGATGCCTATTTCACTCGTCCCTATACTAGTCAGGATAAAGGGACAGTTGAAAATAGGATTGGGGTAATCAGAAGGTTTTATCCTAAGAAAACAGATATTAGATTTGTTACAGAGGAGCAAATCAAAGTTGTTGAAAACAAAATCAATGAACGCCCTGTTAGAAAATTTAATTACCTAAACGCAAAGCAAGTGCTACAAAGGAAAATTGCACTTATTACTTGAACTTACAAAAAGTAAAGCAGCAAGATTACAAACAAAGCGGGGATGAGGAATCCAAATACGTGGTATACATTGTAAACCTGTTCGTGTACCTTCTCAACACCATCAATGGTAATTTTGGCGAACATCGGTTCATCAAATATCATGGTTGCCACCACGGTTGCTTTTGAATAGTTACCTAGATTCTTAATCTCTCCCCCGTCAAATCTCATATGAAAATCCTCAAAAATGAGGTCATCGTACCGATAAACCCTCGTGCTGCTCGTTTTAGTCCCGGTCCTCTCATATGCCGTGGTATAGCTCAAAATCCTTTGATCATGCTCCTGCCTGGGTAGGAAATAATCGATGGTCAAAAGTACGTTGAACATAATGATCAAAATGGCGGTTGTATTGAAAATGCGCAGCAGGGTTTTGACCAGTTCGGATTGCCTTCTTTCTGCTTCCCTGGCTTTTTTTCGGGCATAGGCCCTTGCCTGCTGTCGCCACATTTCATACTCATCAATCGTGGGGTCATAGTCGTAGTCAGTAGTCTGATTACCAGGGCCTTGGGGCCCCGCCGGTAGTAAGAAACTTGTAGGCTTCGTGGATGGCAATGAACCTATCCTGAGCTTGTTCATCCTTATTGATGTCAGGATGGTATTTTCTGGAAAGTCTTCTGTAAGCTTTCTTGATCTCATCTTCTGAAGCACCCGGTTGGAGTTCGAGTGTTTCTAAATAGATATTCTGCACTGCTACCTTTTTACCTCACAGGATTCTTTCAAAATAAATCAATCTCCCAAGAACCCTCTGTATTTAACTATTCTTTAATGACGGTGACAGGAGACGTTTAGTTAGTCTTAGCTTGTAATTTAAAAACACCTTACGTCATTTCGACCACAGAATTTTTCCAAATGCCTTCGTTCACAACAACTTTCCTATTTGATTCCTGCTCAAATGATCTTAACCCGCATTATTCATAGGCCACCAATTTTGGGATTAATAATGGGTTGCTAACTATTTTTGATTGGAGTGTATATATTAATTTGAAGATCAACCAGGTTTCTGGATTTCAAAGGACATTAGAGCGTTTTTTTGTTAGAATTTTTCAATTTTCAGTCAAAGCTCTATTGTGTTCTTATGGAAGAACATTTTTTTGATTAAACCAAACTGTTTAACTGATCGGTCAGTTCACCGTAAGCAAATCGCCCAGCAGGTATTGATATCTAAAGGCTCTTGAGAATTGTATTGTCAATGATCTTTTCCTTTCTTTCAGGCACGCCCCAACCTTCATCAGGTAAAGCCGGATATTGTCCACTTGCCATCGTTTAGCAAAGTGGTGTTTTGTTTTGGCAATTAATAATTTAATCTGCCGGAACATTTCATAACAGAGGGTAGCGATGATTAAACGCATGAAATTGGCCCAGTAGCGATGACAGGAAAGCCGGTCGGAATAAGTCATGTTTTTGAGTTCCTTTATTCGATTTTCACTGGCATCACCTCGCTTGACATAAAAATCAAAGTAAATCTGTTGAGCGGTCATCGCTTCAAAGTTGCTCACAAAGTAACGGACATTCATTCCTTTTCCGGTAGACTCCACTTTGGCGTACAGCTTTTCAGAACGATCCCAGCTTTTGGCCTGGTAAGTAAACGGGCCAACAAACTCTTGATGTTTGATGATTTTTGAAGCATATTCCTTTTTTACTTCAATGATAGTCTGTTTGGTAAAAGTCTTTAAAACTTCATTACTACTAATACCTAAACAAAATTGAAGGTCAAACTGCTTAGCTATCCGATAAAAAGATGCTCCTGAAAAGCCACTATCCGCTCGAATAAGGATCTTTACTGAGGGCAGTTTTTTTCTGATTTTAATGACAATCCTTTTCAATAAGGCCACAAACCATTTGTTGGAGTGACAATTGCCCGGACGTAGTACTGGTAAAATGACCTGACCGGTGTTCCCGTCCTTAAAGAACAACTCATGGTACATAGTCTGTCCATAATAGCCATTATACAAACTGAGTTGTTGGGATCCATGAGTAGGGTCATCGGTACCATCTACATCAATGATGATTTGACCAGTCTTCTCTTTCAACTCCTCTACATAACGGTCTACAAACCATTGACTCATCTGGTAGATCAGACTCCGATCGGCCTTGTTTTCAAATCGACTTAAAGTAGGCTGGGAACATAATCCGCTATCTAGTACTTTACGGATCACCGGATCCTCTCGGAGTTTTTGTTCGTCATTGCAATCCTGATAGCCCTGCATCATTAAAAACACCCGTTGGCGAAGCATTTCTTCATAAGTGTATTCGATAAAAAAGGGGTTTCGATAGTCAGGAATCAGTGCGGCGAAGCTTTTTAATAGACCAGTCTTTCTCTCTACTTTTTCACTTAACAATATCGCTCCGTCTGAGCTAATCGCTGATGCTGAAAAATCAAATTTAAAAGCTTGTTTTCCTCAATAAAATACGGTATCTTTTTCCTTATATTCAGGCATAAATTAATTGCTTATTTTGTTGTCTAACTATCTCAATATAAGCAATTTATGCCTGTTTTTTATTGTCTACTATGAATTTTTCGGGTTAAGTTTAACATACCATCGGGATTGATTACTAACTAACCAAAAAAATGAAAACGCTTCTTTCCATAACTATTATTTTATGTTCGTTCAACTTTAGCTTCGGCCAGGATCAAAATATTGTTAAAATAATGGATGATCTTAGAACGGATTGGGATACAAAGGTTCAGTTCCTAAGGACTTACGATGATCTGAAGAACCTTTGTCGCAATCGGGATTTTCGAACAGCTCTGGTTACATTACTTGCTCAAATTCATCATTACGATACCACACTTTATAACATCGTCAAAACGAAGTATGCAGACAATTCAGATCTTGAGGCAAAAGCCACCCTTGAAGACATAGAAACACTTGAGCGTGACTACGCTACATCGGAATTCCAAACCTTTATCCGGCAGGAGTGTAGCGAATACAATATGGTAGAAAACAGCTTCGGCAAAGAGGGTGACCAATATGAAGCCGAAAGAAAGCGAGTAAGAGCTGAGTTAAACAAGTATGTTTTTGCCATTACCAGTCAAATAGACCTGATCGATGAACATGCGCATCATTTGAAGCTGTAAGGGTTAGTCAGAGGTGACTCTCAGGTCACTACAAAACAGCTCTTGATTCAATAAAATCACAACCTGAAAAAGTAAAATTCAGTTGAAAGTGGCTAACTTCTTTTTACGACAAGATGCTGTACATATCGTTTTTACTCTTTTCGCTTTCCAGTTATTCTCCAATTGCCAAAGAACAAACAACTCAGTTTGCTGACGGGCCAGCACTAGTTATCAGGTCATAAGAAGCTTTTATCCAATCTATTAATTGTTGATCGATGTCTTCTTTGCCATCAATGGATACTAAATGGGCAAAGCGATGTTTGGAAGTTTTCAGATATTTTTTCACCGGAGCTTCATCTTCAAGATGATCAAGGAAAAACTCGATGTCCAACCACGCTTTTTTCACCTTGACGGCGAGAAAAGTGCTTTTGGTTTTAAAGAATATAACATCTGGCAAAACTGCCTCTTCCCGGAATTTGCCAAACTCGGCCACTCTGTTCTTAATTAGGGCTTCCTCAGATTGGATAAAAACGACCTTGATTGCTCATATTAAGCGATTCACGTGTAAATATATTTTTATATATGCAAGGTTATTTGTATATTTGACGTATAGCATTGCATATGATCGATTACACATCGCAGTACCAAACCAAAATAGAAGAATTTTCCTCCATTAACTCCATCAAACTCAACCCAAACAACAGATGGATAGCACTTGCAAACTTGTTGCCATGGGATGAGTTGGTAAATATCTACAAAAGGAAATTCAGCGTCAACATGGGGGCAAAGAGCGTCAACCCAAGGCACATCATAGGGGCATTTATTATAAAACATAAACTGGGGTTGTCCGATGAAGAGACCTTGCTGACCATCAGCGAAAACCCATACATGCAGTTCTTTCTTGGTTTGGACCATTACACACCTGGTTTGGTGTTTTCGCCTACGCTTTTTGTGGAGATGCGAAAAAAACTAGGGGATGATACTTTCGATGCATTCTCGAAAATCATCATGATGGTGTCCCTTCCTGACCGGAAACCAAACCAAAAGGGTGCGGTATCTAAAAGGCCAAAAGGTAAATTAAAGATAGATGCCACTGTGGCAGATCAATACATCACCTACCCAAATGATCTTGGTTTGGTCAATGAAGCCCGTATCAAGACCGAAAAGATGGTTGACCGGTTGTTTGACCTGCTCAGGGACAAGATGGAGGTCAAACCCAGGACTTACCGCAGGATGGCCCATAAGCGTTATTTGCAGGAAGCCAAAAAGAAGAAAAAATCAGTTGTATCGATCCGCAAGGCCATCCGTGTGTTGCTCAACTGTGTAAAAAGGAACCTGGGCCATATCGATCAAATGCTGGACCTGTTGGAAGGGCCGTTTCCTTTTCCCCACAAAACCCAGCAGGAACTGATGGTGGTCCATACCCTTTATAAGCAGCAACAAGGCATGTATGAGCAGAAAGCCCACCAATGTAAAGATCGGATAGTGAGCATCTCACAACCCCATGTACGCCCGATAGTGAGGGGCAAGCAGGGCAAGAGTGTAGAGTTTGGTGCCAAGTTGGGCCTTTCACTCATGGATGGGTTCATGACCAAGGATAACCTAAGCTGGAATGCCTATAATGAAAGTGAGGACCTGATCAATCAGGCAGAGGCCTACAAGGCTTTGTTTGGTTATTACCCTGAACTTATACAGGCCGATAAAATCTATGCTACCAATAAGAATCGCATTTGGTGTAAAGAAAACAGCATAAGGATGACAGCTGCCACAAAAGGAAAACCTGTGAAGAAATCAGCATACCAGAAGGCTAAATCAAAAAAGGAATATGCTGAGAGGAATGCCATTGAGGGAAGAATAGGCAATGCCAAACAAGCTTACTCGCTCAATGAAATCAAAGCCAAGCTTAAATCAACTTCACAAACTTGGATTGCTGCAACCCTATTCGTGCTCAATCTATCTAGGGCTGCTAATTTGATGGGTACTACTTTTTGAGGAAGCCCTACTTATTTGATATAGATCTTTGAAGTGCTCGGGTCGTCTGAGAAAAAAAATTTCTTTATCCACTTTTTTGCAGGAATGCATCTGGTTGGCGTTGCGGAATGTGCGTTTACATTTGGGGCAAGTCCACATGGCGTAGAGTTGTTTAAATGAAAATTCCGTTGAGTGGTTGGGTCATTCCTTGAGTAACGGATCTTCCCTAATATTCAAAATTCGGTCCTGTTCGTCGTTACCAACCTTGAGTTTAACCTGATAACTGCCAGGTCCGGCTTTTGGTAAGCCTAATTCTTCGTGTTGAACCAATTTTGACCTCCATCAACAGAGGCCCAGATACCTGTTTCCGTACCAATAAAAAGCAGGTTTTCATTAAACGGGTCCTCTCTGACAACTCGGATTACTCCAACTTTTTCCTGAGTTGTCGGTAACAAACAGGTAAGGTTTATTATGATCACTACGGTGGCCATCAAATGAAATGTAAGCCATTCCCATTGCGATGTGATGAAGCTTCGATTCTGCTTACCCAAATTCCTTCAGGAACGTTCTTGATATTCGCCTTTAGGCTTTTCCAATTCTTCCCACCATTTTTTGTGACATGAACCAAACCATCATCGGTTCCTACCCAAATAAGGTTTTCATCAAGTGAAGACAACGCCAGCGATGATATTGAACAATGTGTCTCTGCCCCTGAATTGTCAAAGTGTAATGCCTCCACTTGCCCGATATTTGGTCTTTTCAGGATTGTTCGTACTCAGGTCCGGACTAATAATGGTCCAGTTATCTCCATTATTTGTCGACTTAAATACATGATTGCCCCCGACATACAAATTTTTGGACTTTAGGTCCATTTGCATGGGCGCCTCCCAATTGAAGCGAATAACCGAATCCCCTTCAAGTTGATCTTTGCCATAATAATCTAACAGGTTATTAATATTTTTAGTCCTGGGGCTAATGCTTTCAATACGATGGGTGACAGGATCGTATCGGTTGATGCTTCCGTTCTCAGCAGAAGTGATCAAATTTCTATAATTATCCGGATCAGATTCGGTGTATTGACCGTCACCCCAGTGAACCTTCCAATTCGAATCATTTAAAATGCCTCGAATATCACGTGAAAAGCTCGCTGTGGCATAGAAACCATTGTCCTGAAGCCCCGCCCCGCCGTAAACGTAGTACGGATCTCTATAATCAAATCCTATGCGGTAAAATTGCCCAATAGGTAAATTGTCGAACAGCATAAAATTTTTACCATGGTCATGAGTAATAGAATTTCCCTTATCGGCTCCAAGGTAATAACGATCTTTATATGTGGGATCCAGCCACATGGCATGAAAGTCACCATGTATTTCTTCATCAGTGCTTCCATTCTCAAAATTTTCCCCACCATATTCTGATACCATAAACCGGGTGGTCAATAGATAAACTCGCTGATCATCATTTGGATTAATACGGATTTGACTATAATAAAACGGTCTGTTATTGTAGGTGTTGACATACTTCCAGTTGACGCCCCCATCCTCGGATCTGTAAACTCCAGATCCCGGCTTGGATAAATCATCAGTCTTCTCGGCTTCCACCAGGGCCATTAAAATTTGAGGATTCTTTTTATAAATGGATAAGCCAATTCGGCCAGTGGGTCCGGGAGGCAAACCATTTGTTAATTTCGTCCAGGATTTTCCTCCATCTGTTGTTTTAAAAATACCTCCATTCTCACCTCCGCTATAGAAATGCCAGGGTTGCCTAAGCCGATGATAAAATGAGGTGTACATAATTTGTGAATTCGAAGGATCTGCGACCAGATCGTTACAGCCAGTTTTTCCATCATCTGGTAGCCCATTGGTAAGTTTGCCCCAGTCTTCGCCACCATTAGTAGTCTTGAATAATCCTCTTTCGCCATCATAACCCCAGAGGTGTCCAACTGCGCAAACACACAATTCATCAGGCGTGGTTAAAATTCTTGCAATTTGGTGGGTAGTATTTAGGCCCATATTTTGGAATGATTTGCCACCATATAATGATTTAAAAACACCGTCCCCCAATGACATACTGTTTCTACTATTTGCTTCACCAGTACCAACCCAGACTATCGATGGGTCTTGCTGATAGACGGCAATATCCCCAATAGAGGCTGTAAAATAGTCATCAAAAATCGGAGTCCACGTGGTTCCGGCATTTTCAGAATACCATACGCCTCCGGATCCAGTTGCCATAAACACTTTGCTAAAGTCTGAATCTAATGCTTCAATATCGACTATACGACCCCCCTGGTTAGCAGGTCCGATATTCCGCCATTGGAAAGTGTTGAGGAGGCTTTCCTCCCAATTTTGAGCAAGAACAGAGCCAGAAACTAACAAAAGGGTGGTAAATCCGAGAATTCTCATTGTAAGGGTTGGTAGGTTTATTAAAGGAAGATAGTTAATTACTTTTCAAGGAGCCATAAATTTATGATAGCCGAGATTCTCAAATATACCGTTTTGTCTACGTCGGAAGTTATTCTTTCGAACTGTCAAAATAAAATTTTCCATTCACCGGCTCTCCTTGAGAAAGATATTGGAAATCGAATGACAGCTTTGCCAGAGTCACATGCTTAAAGTCTACGGTCGATTCCCTTGTTCTTGCATAATAGGTTCGAAAGAATCTTTCGCAGGAATCATCTATTTCCCTAATGGGCTCACATTCAATCAAATCAACTTGCGCCCCAAATTGTCCTTGGATATTTGAAACACTTCCAATTACTGGTTCATCGGGAGGATATAGTCTATTTATTTTAACTTTTGTAGGGTCGGATCGATCAAATTCAAAATAATAGAAGTTAGAATTCTCTGGATTTAAGTTCATGTTTTCATCAAACTGAAAATAAAATTCAGGTACCCCACTAGGGTTACTTAATGCATATAACCTACAAACAGTTACAGAGTCCTCATTCAGATGGCATTCTTCCGTTATCGATAAATAGAAATGTTTCAAGATTATCGCGCTTCCTTTTCCATTGTGAGAAATCGTTACGCCATTCTTACTGATATTTATTTCATTGGAAATGGTGAATTCTTCGCTGTTACATGACCAAAATAAAAAGACACCAAATAGAATAAATGAAACTCGGAAGATCATCTTAATTGAAGATACAAATAAATTGAGTTTTAAAATAATTCGATTTGTTCCGCTTGACTACAACCATGAGGGTCAAGCAAATCATCACATCATTGTTCGGGTAGATGCAATCGATCCTACAAACCCTTCAAGAAACCACCGAAATGGTCAGTTTTTGTGCAACCGGATTATCTCAGCTTTTATAAGGAGGAACTCATTCCTAAAATAGCGAAGGACTATTCAGCAGACGGTTCAAAAGACACCCGTGGTATCTTTGGCTTATCACTCGCCGGGATTGAATTCAATGGATTTTGCCATTCAGGGCAATGACACTTTCGGTAAGGTAGTTTTCTTATCGCATCGAATTGAGCTGGTGGCTATATGGGTTGGTAATGGTCCTGTCGCTACTTATTACAATTTTAACCATTATTTATCATTCTATTAGGCGGCTCTCGCTAACTGCTAGACACCTTGAGAAGTGAATAACCTCTGAATGATGAAGAAACTTGGAGATCGGCTTTTGGGATGAATGAACTGAATAGGGGGTAGCCAATCATCTTAACCCGCATTATTCATAGGCCACCAATTTTGGGATTAATAATGGGTTGCTAACTATTTTTGATTGGAGTGTATGTATTAATTTGAAGATCAACCAGGTTTCTGGATTTCAAAGGACATTAGAGCGTTTTTTTGTTAGAATTTTTCAATTTTCAGTCAAAGCTCTATTGTGTTCTTATGGAAGAACATTTTTTTGATTAAACCAAACTGTTTAACTGATCGGTCAGTTCACCGTAAGCAAATCGCCCAGCAGGTATTGATATCTAAAGGCTCTTGAGAATTGTATTGTCAATGATCTTTTCCTTTCTTTCAGGCACGCCCCAACCTTCATCAGGTAAAGCCGGATATTGTCCACTTGCCATCGTTTAGCAAAGTGGTGTTTTGTTTTGGCAATTAATAATTTAATCTGCCGGAACATTTCATAACAGAGGGTAGCGATGATTAAACGCATGAAATTGGCCCAGTAGCGATGACAGGAAAGCCGGTCGGAATAAGTCATGTTTTTGAGTTCCTTTATTCGATTTTCACTGGCATCACCTCGCTTGACATAAAAATCAAAGTAAATCTGTTGAGCGGTCATCGCTTCAAAGTTGCTCACAAAGTAACGGACATTCATTCCTTTTCCGGTAGACTCCACTTTGGCGTACAGCTTTTCAGAACGATCCCAGCTTTTGGCCTGGTAAGTAAACGGGCCAACAAACTCTTGATGTTTGATGATTTTTGAAGCATATTCCTTTTTTACTTCAATGATAGTCTGTTTGGTAAAAGTCTTTAAAACTTCATTACTACTAATACCTAAACAAAATTGAAGGTCAAACTGCTTAGCTATCCGATAAAAAGATGCTCCTGAAAAGCCACTATCCGCTCGAATAAGGATCTTTACTGAGGGCAGTTTTTTTCTGATTTTAATGACAATCCTTTTCAATAAGGCCACAAACCATTTGTTGGAGTGACAATTGCCCGGACGTAGTACTGGTAAAATGACCTGACCGGTGTTCCCGTCCTTAAAGAACAACTCATGGTACATAGTCTGTCCATAATAGCCATTATACAAACTGAGTTGTTGGGATCCATGAGTAGGGTCATCGGTACCATCTACATCAATGATGATTTGACCAGTCTTCTCTTTCAACTCCTCTACATAACGGTCTACAAACCATTGACTCATCTGGTAGATCAGACTCCGATCGGCCTTGTTTTCAAATCGACTTAAAGTAGGCTGGGAACATAATCCGCTATCTAGTACTTTACGGATCACCGGATCCTCTCGGAGTTTTTGTTCGTCATTGCAATCCTGATAGCCCTGCATCATTAAAAACACCCGTTGGCGAAGCATTTCTTCATAAGTGTATTCGATAAAAAAGGGGTTTCGATAGTCAGGAATCAGTGCGGCGAAGCTTTTTAATAGACCAGTCTTTCTCTCTACTTTTTCACTTAACAATATCGCTCCGTCTGAGCTAATCGCTGATGCTGAAAAATCAAATTTAAAAGCTTGTTTTCCTCGATAAAATACGGTATCTTTTTCCTTATATTCAGGCATAAATTAATTGCTTATTTTGTTGTCTAACTATCTCAATATAAGCAATTTATGCCTGTTTTTTATTGTCTACTATGAATTTTTCGGGTTAAAGCTGAAGTCATAGTGGCGGAATAATATTTGGAATTATATATACAATTCAGAATTATTAATCAAATTATGCATATGAACGCGTTATCATACGTTTAATATTTTGCCTATTGACAGACTAACTGTTAAAAAAACGACAATATTCTCGCACAAGAGCCCGCAAAACACTAAATTTAGATTCCCAAAAGTGATGACTTAACGGTAACTGCGATGGCTCTTGTAGAAATGGTAATGCCCAAAATGGGCGAAAGTATCATGGAGGGTACGATCCTCACATGGCTGAAAAAAGTTGGTGACACAATAGAGCAAGATGAATCTGTATTAGAGGTTGCCACTGATAAAGTTGATACTGAAGTACCTGCTACCCATGCAGGAGTGTTGAAAGAAGTACTGGCCAACGAAGGAGACGTGGTGGAAGTGGGTAAGGCAATTGCAGTGATAGCTACTGAAGGCGATGAAAACGGAACTGCAAAAGAGACAAAAAAGGAACCACGAAAAAAGGCTTCTAGGGCATCCGAGATTAAGGCTTCAACAGCAGTGACTGTTGAAGCTTCTGCTCCCACCGACAAGATCCCGGCCAGATCTGGTTCGGGAAGATTCTACTCGCCATTAGTAAGAAACATTGCAAATGAGGAAAACATTTCCCTCGTCGAGTTAGAAAACCTCACGGGCTCGGGTAAAGAAGGCCGGGTTACCAAAAAAGATATCCTCTCTTACATCTTGGCCAGGCAATCCGGGGCGCCTGCTGTGCAGTCTGTTTCCACTAATGGACATGGCCAGCCGACACCTCAACCAATTACCATAAACGGTGAGGATGAGATCATCGAAATGGATCGTCTGCGCAAAATGATTGCGGAGCGTATGGTGACTTCTAAGCAAATCTCGCCTCACGTGACTTCTTTTGTTGAAGCAGATGTCTCCGGAGTTGTTTCCTGGCGAAATAAATGGAAGGACAAATTCAAGCAAAGGGAAAACGAAAGTCTCACCTTTACCCCCGTCTTCATAGAAGCTGTTATTAAAGCCATCAAGGACTACCCGATGATTAACATCTCTGTGGATGGTGATCGCATTATCCGGCGTGGCAAAATAAATATTGGAATGGCGGTAGCGCTGCCTACGGGCAACCTGATTGTTCCGGTGTTGCATGAGGCAGACCAATACAACCTTAAAGGGCTAGCTAAAAAGGTCAATGACCTTGCTATTAGGGCCCGTAATAACAAATTGCACCCGGATGAACTAAGTGGTGGGACATACACTATCTCTAATGTAGGCTCATTTGGTAATGTAATGGGTACACCAATCATTATGCAGCCCCAGGTAGGTATCCTTGCCCTTGGAGCAATCGTCAAAAAACCATCAGTGATTGAAACCGAGTTTGGTGATGTTGTAGGCATTCGCCATAAAATGTTCCTTTCACATTCTTATGACCATCGTGTTGTTGATGGCGCCTTAGGCGGAATGTTCGTACGTCGAGTCGCCGATTACCTGGAGAATTTTGATTCTAAACAAAGTATTTAATCTTGGAGGATTCTTGGGGTGTTATCACAGTGGGATCACTACATGGAGATCAGGAATAATTATTGCCGATATGAATGGCGTGGAAATGTAAGATGTTTTTAAAAGCGGATGGAACCTTTGAAGATATTTCTTCTAATTAATGATTTATTCCTTGACTTCCTTTGATTTAAATCTTATGTTGTACAAGATTTATTTTATATCCCTCGCAAACTTAAATGAAGGATTTTTTTCGTAGTTGTGGTGACATACTTCGCGCAGAAGCCACAATTGTTTTTTGGATGCCTGTCGTCTTTATCTTGTCCACACTTGCAGCCTTGATATTTCAGGGAACCTAAGATCTAAGGCAGACGAAAATTTGAAAACACATTTCGTGTGCGGGGGAAATCTACGATATCGGCATCCTCTTCAATTATTAGTTCACAAAAGTTAGTTAAATTACTTGGAATAAAGTTGTTAAGTAAATACGGCTAAGTTCTAAATAACACAGCAATTATTATTATCTTCGCTATATGATATCAAGTCAAGAGATCAAAAATTTATTTGCACAATTGCCGATAAGTTCCCAAACCGAATTGTTGGATGAGTTGCTCCAGGAGCAGGAATTACAAGGCAAAGTATTGATTGCCGCTCAACAACAAATAGCAGAGAAAAGAAAGAAGAAACCCTGTCCAAATTGCACAAGCGAGAAGGTATATAAGAGGGGCAGACAAAAAGGTGTGCAGATGTATCAGTGCAATGAATGTAAAAGATGGTACAGTGAAACAACAGGGACACCTTTGTATGACATCAAGCTTAAATCAAAATGGCAATCTTATCTGCGCTGCATGGAGCAGGGCATGCCGATAAAAAAGATAGCAAAACAAATCGGAATAAGCATCCAGACAAGCTTCGACTGGCGGCATAAGATATTGAGTTCACTAAATGAGTTTGTTCCCGAACAGTTATCCTCGGAAGTAGAATGTGATGAATTGGAACTGGCACTTAACAACAAGGGCAGTCGAAATTTAGATAGGGCAGCAAGAAAGAGGGGAAACGATTTCATACGGAATATGGGAAAGGAAGAGGTCACAGTTGTCCAGGTAGTAACAGCGGTTGAACGCAAGGGGGAGAAGTACCTTAAAGCTGTTGCATCAAAACGGCTGAGCAAAGAAGAAATTTCAAAGGCATTGGATGGGAAGTTGGCCTACGGTGCAACCTTGATTACAGATAAGCACCCTTCTTATAAGGCTTTTGCCAAAGACAACCCCTCCATAAAGCACAAAGCGCTATTGGCCAAAGATCATGTGGATAGAGATGATAAAACAATCCATCTGCAAAAAGTAAACAATGTTCACACTCAACTTAGGACATTCTTACGCCCATTCAATGGTGTCAGTTCCAAATATTTGCAAAACTACCTGAATTGGTATGCTTATGCTGACCGAATAAGAGAGAGTAAAACAACTTTGAAACAATGGTTTCTGACTATGCTATTAACGGATCAAGCCTATCATCTGTATGAGCTATTTAAACAAAATGCTGTTATAATTAGAACTTAGCTGTAAATACTAACTTGAAATCACAATGAATGCATTCAAAAAATTCTCAGATAAACCTCTACAAGAAGTAATGCCTGGATTTAGAGGTCGGTTTGAGCACAGTGAAAATGTCACTATGGCATTCTGGGAAATTGATGAAGGAGCAGTTTTGCCAGCGCATAATCATCACCATGAACAAATAGCAACAGTTTATAAAGGAAAGTTTGAATTAACTGTTGAAGGAGAAACTCAAATTCTCGAACCCGGAATGACGGCTATCATTCCATCAAATGCGACCCATTCCGGTTTGGCCCATACCAAATGCGAAATAACGGATGTTTTCACACCGGCAAGAGAAGACTATAAGTTTGACTGAGTATTTTCAATATGCTTTGGAAAGGTTGTCTTCAATTGTTTATCATATTAGGACTTTTCGGGGCCGGGCTCTATGGTATATATCATCTACTCAATCAGACGAATGACCCTTCTGACTCCGAAGTTCAACTGATTGATGAAGAGACTTATTACGACTTGCTCGATTACCAGTCTGATCTTCTTGATGAGTTCAATCAACTGAGGAATTCCAATTATCCTACTAACCCCGAAATTACTAATAGTATAGACGATAAAATCTTGGAACTCAATGCAGATGCAGCGTTTGCATTTATAGCACAGAACTACCTTGATGAGCCATGGGACATTGACCATCTCCGAATAGATCAGTTAAAAGGGCTAAACCTGAAACATTATGGATTAATAAGTTCACTTATAGCTGACCAGGATAAAAAGCGAAAGGGCGCCGTCCTTAATGCATATCTTTTGAGAGATAGCAGAAACGTTTCTAATCAAGGAATGAATAATCATTTAATTACTATCAAGAGTTTATACAATAGGGGTTATTTCGATGACCAACAATTGGCCATTGCCATTTCCGGTTTACCTGCCGAACAAACTATCAGTATCACTACAGATTTGAATCTGATTGATAGCGATAGCGCTTTTCAAAAAACTGAGATCAATTCTCAACTCAAGGCTTCTATTGTCAGCAATTTGCTAACTGGAGGTTTGTAAGTTCAAGTAATAAGTGCAATTTTCCTTTGTAGCACTTGCTTTGCGTTTAGGTAATTAAATTTTCTAACAGGGCGTTCATTGATTTTGTTTTCAACAACTTTGATTTGCTCCTCTGTAACAAATCTAATATCTGTTTTCTTAGGATAAAACCTTCTGATTACCCCAATCCTATTTTCAACTGTCCCTTTATCCTGACTAGTATAGGGACGAGTGAAATAGGCATCCACATCAAGGGATTGAGCAATCAACTCATGTTTAGAAAATGCCATATCATTATCAAAAGTGAGTGTTTCCAGTTTGTGTTTATCCTGAGAGAGTTCCTCCACAATAGCTTCGGCCATTTGATCGGCATTTTTACTGTGCATCTTTCTGATTCTGGTAAAAAGACTTGCTCGGTCTGTCATCACCAACAAAGAGCCTTTGTGGTTTTTACCCATCATTAAATCGACTTCTATATCTCCCAATCGTTCCCTTTTGTTAATGATCTGGGGTCGCTGTTCAATTGATACCCTATTCGGGATAATACCTCTACGATCTTTTCTGTTTCCTCGTTTGCGCCTTCGTTTGCCATGTTTTAGATATGTGTATAGTTGTTTGTATTCTTGGTTCTCCTGGTGGTTGGTGTGCTTACATTCCCATATCCATTGGTAAATCCATTCATGGCTAAGTGGACATTCTCTCGTTTTCTTTCCCTGATGGCTGATCAATTCAGGACTCCATCTATCTTCTTGGAGCCGGTTAACTATCCAGTCTTTCATGGGTTTGGTGAAAATCACTCTTTTTGGCTTTTCTTGATGACGAAGATTGGTCCTCCTTTGTGCATTTGCTGTTCGATAGACACCAGCTCCCCTACCTCTTGAACCCACATTTCGCTTAAGCTCACGTGAGATCGTAGATGGGTGAAAATGAACGATACAGGCAATCTCCTTTTGAGTAGCTCCTGTTTTCAATAATGCTTCAATTTGATACCTTTGATCAATACTGAGATGTGTGTAGTTTTTTGACATTTTGCAATCCAAAGATTGCACTGCTCAGGCTTTTGAAGGATGAAAAAGCCCTTAAAAGCTTTTTCATCCTTCAATTGCACTTATTAGTTGATCTCAGCGTTTGCCTTTTAGGTCTGCAGCGGAAAGGCTGCTTTTTTCAACAGTGGAAAATTCTGATGAAAACCTGGCAGAGGCTATGTTTTATTTTTATAGCACATTGGATAACGAGAGTCCCGAATGGCATTTTAATCTTTTTGATCGACTTACAATGTTGGCTGACGATGATGTGATCACCTCGTTTTTGAACAAGACAACTTATGTTGAATACAAGTGGGGTGGTCTGTATAAGAATTTTCACCCGGAAATTTTCAGTTTTTTACCTTCGGAAAGTAGGCAGTTATTGATTTCTAAATTGGAGACAGGATTAATTACTTTATTTGAAGCCCAGGCAATAGATGATTTGTCAAGCGCCAAAGATCTCGCTCTGAAGGAGAATTCACTGGCATATTACAGCGACTTGATTGGTGAGGATCCATATGAGCCATCGTATTATGTGGAGCGAGGAAAGATACTTGCTGATGAATATAAAGATCATAAGCAGGCAATTGAAGATTACAACTATAGTATTTCACTGGATGAAAGCTTCAGTGATGCTTATTTCTATCGCAGTCTCTCCAGAGAAAAGTTGAATGACATTGCCGGCAGTATAGCAGACTATGATAAAGTTCTTATTTATGAACCTGACAACGTTTATGCACTTGGTAACCGAGCCATAATGAAACACGAAATTGGGGATTATACAGGGGCAATCGAAGACTACACTGAAACCATTTCGATTGATTCGGCTTATGTGGATGCATTTTATGGGAGGGCGCTCAGCAAATCGTATATCGGAGATACTTTGGGGGCTTTGAGTGATTATGAGAGCACTATTCAAATCGATAGTTATTACCGAAGGTCCTACATCAATAGAGCGCTTATTAATCTTGAACTGAAAAAGGAAGAGAAGGCCCTTGATGATTACTCTACCGTCCTGACAATAGAAGAGAACAATATTGATGGCTTGTATGGTATGGCGTATACATTCTACCGGATGGACAGCCTTGATCTTTCAAAGGAATATTATGAAAAACTTGTGCTTGAATATCCGTCTGAAGCTGGAGCCTTCTATTCATTGGGTATCATCTATCATGAGCAGGAGGAATACAAAAAGGCTTTCAGTTTTCTTACTAAAACAATATTCATGGATACGGCATATTACGATGCATTTTTGCAACGTGGCTTAACAAGTCTTAACCTGGGTGATACGATTAACGCTTGCCTTGATTGGATTAAAGCGGAACATAATGGAATGCAGGATGCTTCAAAATACCTTACGACCTATTGTAAAAATTGACTGTTGTCTTAAACTGTAGTTCTCTAAGTTGCGTTTGAATGTACATGCGAATGGGTAATCCGGTGAAGATTAAAAGGAAGGCGCTTCATGAGGTAAAACTTATCATGAAAAAAAAGGGCATTCCTGAAGATTATGGTTTAAGGATTGGCATTAAAGGCGCTGGTTGTTCCGGAATGGGATTCTTATTGGGTTTTGACAAACAAAAGCCCTCTGACTTGGAATATAGCATTGAAGGGCTGAAGGTTTTAATAGATAAGAAACATACAATGTATGCAGTAGGTTTGGAGGTGGACTTCTACGAAGGAAGTGATACAAGAGGATTCACTTTTATTAATCCTCAAGCTGAAGAGACTGAAGCTGAATTGCATAAATAATGGTTTAGCATACTATTTGCTGTGGTTTGATAGTGAAAAAAGTGATCATCATATTGGCCCTTATGGGTGTTGTCACTAAAGGCATTGCTGCAACCGATAATCCGGATAGTACCGGCTCCTTATTATTAAACCGTAAAATTCAGATTGAGGCAAATGAGGCCTTGAACGATATGTACAATTTCAAATTTGAAAGAGCGGAAATGCAATTTCGCTGGATCAAACAGAAATACGGTTGGCATCCTTTACCCTATTTTCTTCTGGGCCTTAGTCAGTGGTGGAAAATCCTGCCAAATATTGACAACACGGAATATGATGGACTTTTTAATGCTTACATGGATACATCCCTCGTATTATCCGAAAAGCTCTATGAGACAAATAAAGTTGAGGGTGCTTTTTTCCTGGCGGCGACCTATGCCTTTGTTGCTCGTTTGGAGTCGGACCGGGGGAATTGGCGTAGAGCAGCCATAAAAGGTAAAAATGCACTCAGCTATGTAGATATTATCAGGGAAAACGTTGACTTCAGCCCCGAAGTACTTTTTGGAGATGCTATTATGAACTACTATACTGAATGGATTAGGGAAAACTATCCGATTATGAGGCCGATAATGTGGTTCTTTCCTAAGGGAGACATGCAAAAAGGAATTGAACAGTTGAGAGAAGTTGCGCACAATGCTTTTTACACGCGTACTGAGGCCCAATATTATTTAATTAGGATCCTAGCTAATGAGGAAAATCGTTATGCGGAAGCATTGCCAATAATCCGGTATTTGAGGGATATCTATCCGGATAATGCCTATTTTCATCGTTTTTATGCCAGTTTGCTTTACAGGATGGGACGTTACAATGAGCTGGAAGGTGAATCTCTCCAAATACTGACTCGTATTGATAGCGGAATGGTAGGGTACGAGGGTCAAAGTGGCCGATATGCCTCCTATTATATGGCCAGGATCAATCACGCTAGAGGTAAGATATTAGAGGCAAAGAAATACTACAATATGGCAGTTACGTTCGCGAAAAGTACTAATGACGAAGAAAATTGGTATTCGATACTCTCTAACCTGGAATTGGGGAAACTTTATTCCACTGAGGATAAGGAATTGGCCGAGATGCATTTGAAGGAAGTGATAAAACATGGAAAAGGCAAGAGGAAATACCAAAAAATTGCCAAAGAAAAACTCCGAAAACTCAAAAAGATCAAAATAAGTGAAGCAAAAACTGCCAGCAAGTCAGGCTAACATTTTGCTTGCTATTTCCTTAAGCAGCTTGGCACAAAGCATTCCTGTTACTCCATTAATGTCACGGTTAGGATTGTATTCCATAATATCAGCACCCACGAGGTCCATTTCCTGATTATTTATGAAATCAATTGCATCCCTGGTAGACATGCCACCGGGTTCATGATGAGAAATGCCAGGTGCAAAGGCCGGATCAAGCACGTCAATATCAAATGATAAAAATATCGGGCCATCCAACTTCAACTTCATCGACGACGTCCAGTCTCTCATTTGAATGATTTCTACAGCGAATTTTTCTGCTTGCTCTCTTTGATGCGGGGTTAATGTTCTTATCCCAACCTGTACCAATCGAACCGCAAGACCTTGCTCCATAATTCTGGCGAAGGGGCAGGCATGAGAGTATTTGTTGCCATCAAATTTATCATTTAGATCCGAATGTGCGTCAAGATGAAGTACCGTTAAATCGGGGTAAGATTTGGTATGACCTTTGACAGTTCCATATGACAGGGAGTGGTCTCCTCCTAGGGCAATTACCCTTGCTCCTTTGTTTATAATTTCTGCAATCGGGGTTACAATATCATTCGGATGAGATATGGGTGTAATGTTTCCGATATCTTTAAGTACTCCAGCTTTTTCAAGATCAATCCCTGATTCCGAACACAAATTCATAGCCCCGCTGTGTAGCAGCTTTCTTATCTCATCGGGGGCTTTAGCTGACCCTTTCAAAAAAGAGGAAAAGTCGTCAAAAGGAAGGCCAACCATTGCGATTTCATTGGGTTGTAAATTCTCGACTACCGACAGCATGCGGGCAAGATTAGTGATCTTTGCAATAAATTTTCACAAGATCAGTCATTCCCTTCAACAATTTCGACATTGATGTGTATCAATTAATTCCATGCCGAAGTCTCTACTCTTTATCGCTGACATATCAGGTTTTACACGTTTCGTAAATGAAACTGAAATTACCCATAGCAGACATATCATCTCCGAGCTTTTGGAGGCTCTGATTGACAAAAATGATTTGGGAATGGATGTGGCAGAAATTGAAGGAGATGCCGTGCTATTTTATAAGTACGGAGAAGTACCAACATTTGAATCTTTGCTAATGCAAAGTCAAGAAATGTTTTTGGAGTTCCACTCCCATCTGTTGAATTACAAATAGAAGAGAATTTGTCACTGGGCGCTTGTCGAACTGCGCAGGATCTTACAGTGAAATTCATTTCACACCAGGGTGAGTTTTCTTTTATAAGGGTAAAAGATTTTAATAAGCCGCACGGATCAGATGTGGTTTTAGTACACAAACTATTGAAGAACGATGTTCCGGGTCGTGAGTATATTCTTGCTACGGATGGTTTGTTAGATGGAATTAATAGCAACGCACTAAAGCAGAAATACCCCTGGATCAATATTGAAAGTGGATTCAGTCAATATGAAAATGTGGGCCTGGTTGAATACGGATACATTTCACTGGAGTCATTGAATAAACGGGTACAGGTAAAACCATCAATTTTCTCCGACCTATCACCAGACCCAATCATAATTGAAGGTACTATTGACCTTGACGCTTCATCACTATTTGAATTAGTAACGAATTTCGATTTTCGAGATCAATGGAATAACGCCCCTCTTCGATTTGACTACGAAAAAGATAGGGTCAATAGAATGGGCACTCGACATGTCTGTGTGTTTGATAATGAAACCATTGAATTTGAAACAGTCACCAATGATTTCGGGCCCAACAAGCTAGTTTACGGCGAACGACTTAATGACTATAAATTCATTAAAGAAGCAACAAATTATTTTATCCTGGAGGAGCAAGACGGTCAGACTCTACTTACTTAGGGCTTCCTCAGATTGGATAAAAACGACCTTGATTGCTCATATTAAGCGATTCACGTGTAAATATATTTTTATATATGCAAGGTTATTTGTATATTTGACGTATAACATTGCATATGATCGATTACACATCGCAGTACCAAACCAAAATAGAAGAATTTTCCTCCATTAACTCCATCAAACTCAACCCAAACAACAGATGGATAGCACTTGCAAACTTGTTGCCATGGGATGAGTTGGTAAATATCTACAAAAGGAAATTCAGCGTCAACATGGAGGCAAAGAGCGTCAACCCAAGGCACATCATAGGGGCATTTATTATAAAACATAAACTGGGGTTGTCCGATGAAGAGACCTTGCTGACCATCAGCGAAAACCCATACATGCAGTTCTTTCTTGGTTTGGACCATTACACACCTGGTTTGGTGTTTTCGCCTACGCTTTTTGTGGAGATGCGAAAAAAACTAGGGGATGATACTTTCGATGCATTCTCGAAAATCATCATGATGGTGTCCCTTCCTGACCGGAAACCAAACCAAAAGGGTGCGGTATCTAAAAGGCCAAAAGGTAAATTAAAGATAGATGCCACTGTGGCAGATCAATACATCACCTACCCAAATGATCTTGGTTTGGTCAATGAAGCCCGTATCAAGACCGAAAAGATGGTTGACCGGTTGTTTGACCTGCTCAGGGACAAGATGGAGGTCAAACCCAGGACTTACCGCAGGATGGCCCATAAGCGTTATTTGCAGGAAGCCAAAAAGAAGAAAAAATCAGCTGTATCGATCCGCAAGGCCATCCGTGTGTTGCTCAACTGTGTAAAAAGGAACCTGGCCATATCGATCAAAGGCTGGACCTGTTGGAAGGGCCGTTTCCTTTTCCCCACAAAACCCAGCAGGAACTGATGGTGGTCCATACCCTTTATAAGCAGCAACAAGGCATGTATGAGCAAGAAAGCCCACACCAATGTAAAGATCGGATAGTGAGCATCTCACAACCCCATGTACGCCCGATAGTGAGGGGCAAGCAGGGCAAGAGTGTAGAGTTTGGTGCCAAGTTGGGCCTTTCACTCATGGATGGGTTCATGACCAAGGATAACCTAAGCTGGAATGCCTATAATGAAAGTGAGGACCTGATCAATCAGGCAGAGGCCTACAAGGCTTTGTTTGGTTATTACCCTGAACTTATACAGGCCGATAAAATCTATGCTACCAATAAGAATCGCAATTGGTGTAAAGAAAACAGCATAAGGATGACAGCTGCCACAAAAGGAAAACCTGTGAAGAAATCAGCATACCAGAAGGCTAAATCAAAAAAGGAATATGCTGAGAGGAATGCCATTGAGGGAAGAATAGGCAATGCCAAACAAGCTTACTCGCTCAATGAAATCAAAGCCAAGCTTAAATCAACTTCACAAACTTGGATTGCTGCAACCCTATTCGTGCTCAATCTATCTAGGGCTGCTAATTTGATGGGTACTACTTTTTGAGGAAGCCCTACTTACTTAGGATAGAATCGCATGTCCGGCCAAAAAATGCGATAATTAAGCTTTTCAGTTTATTTTATAAAGCGATTTTTAAGAAAATGTAAGTTCAAGTAATAAGTGCAATTTTCCTTTGTAGCACTTGCTTTGCGTTTAGGTAATTAAATTTTCTAACAGGGCGTTCATTGATTTTGTTTTCAACAACTTTGATTTGCTCCTCTGTAACAAATCTAATATCTGTTTTCTTAGGATAAAACCTTCTGATTACCCCAATCCTATTTTCAACTGTCCCTTTATCCTGACTAGTATAGGGACGAGTGAAATAGGCATCCACATCAAGGGATTGAGCAATCAACTCATGTTTAGAAAATGCCATATCATTATCAAAAGTGAGTGTTTCCAGTTTGTGTTTATCCTGAGAGAGTTCCTCCACAATAGCTTCAGCCATTTGATCGGCATTTTTACTGTGCATCTTTCTGATTCTGGTAAAAAGACTTGCTCGGTCTGTCATCACCAACAAAGAGCCTTTGTGGTTTTTACCCATCATTAAATCGACTTCTATATCTCCCAATCGTTCCCTTTTGTTAATGATCTGGGGTCGCTGTTCAATTGATACCCTATTCGGGATAATACCTCTACGATCTTTTCTGTTTCCTCGTTTGTGCCTTCGTTTGCCATGTTTTAGATATGTGTATAGTTGTTTGTATTCTTGGTTCTCCTGGTGGTTGGTGTGCTTACATTCCCATATCCATTGGTAAATCCATTCATGGCTAAGTGGACATTCTCTCGTTTTCTTTCCCTGATGGCTGATCAATTCAGGACTCCATCTATCTTCTTGGAGCCGGTTAACTATCCAGTCTTTTATGGGTTTGGTGAAAATCACTCTTTTTGGCTTTTCTTGATGACGAAGATTGGTCCTCCTTTGTGCATTTGCTGTTCGATAGACACCAGCTCCCCTACCTCTTGAACCCACATTTCGCTTAAGCTCACGTAAGATCGTAGACGGGTGAAAATGAACGATACAGGCAATCTCCTTTTGAGTAGCTCCTGTTTTTAATAATGCTTCAATTTGATACCTTTGATCAATACTGAGATGTGTGTAGTTTTTTGACATTTTGCAATCCAAAGATTGCACTGTTCAGGCTTTTGAAGGTGAAAAAGCCCTTAAAAGCTTTTTCATCCTTCAATTGCACTTATTAGTTGATCTCAGCAAAATTTAAAAAAGGCTTATATCAATATCAAAGCGGCTGCTAACCGCTTAAAACTTCGGAGTAATGGCCGCAAGAAAATGAAGATAATAGGGAGCTCGGATAAGGAGAATTCTGAAAATTCATAATCAGAGACTGAGCCAATATGTCATTTTAAATACGACAGCTCGGTTCCTTGCCTTCAAAAACATGGGTGAACTAAAGTAATTATCGGTATAGACGAGATAGAAATCTGAAACAGGTTTGTACCTCCATTGGAGGCGGGCATTGAGATATTAATGTTCTCAAGTTGGCTATTATACTGAACAAGAGTGGTAAAGAATAAATTACGTGTAAAAGTGAAATCCGCCCGTGGACCGATAAGAAATAGGTTGGCATCATTGAATGGATCTGGCAAGCGTATCCGATTAAAGTTATAATCAATGGAAAAAACGGCGATAGGTTGAAGGCGGTAGTTAATATTTCCTTGAAGGTTTACAATATTGCCATTAAAGAATTCACCGAATGAACCATTGAAATTATAAAAGAATTCTTTTCTTTGGTTTGAGCTGTATCGCCATAAGATTCTTTTGTAAGTATAATTGGTACCTTCCAATAATTCTACTCCCTCATCTTTTCTGGCAGGATCAAAGTCATCAAGCAAATATGTATAGTCAATTACGCCTTTTACAGTAAACCTGGCCTGGCTGTAAAAGTTAATGTCATAACCAATACTTGCAAATTGATCTGTCCTGCTTAGTATTTGATTCCAGCGATGCTCATATTCCAACGAAAGTCCGTGACTGCTGATAAAGTCGCTTTGAGGGTAGAAATTAATTTGTCCTCTTGTAAAAGTTCGTTTAAAGTCAACCCTTGGAACAAATCCCACTTCTGCTGTATAATCTTCTCCTACTTCACGAAAAAAAGAAAAAAAATTATAACGCCGGGTTCGATAATTGACACTGATCCCCCTGGTAAATTCTCTTTCTAAAGTGTCCTGTTCCGTAAATGACCCATGATAGAATCCGGTTGATCTTAACCTGCCATTGGGTGACCGATAATTGTACTCTAAACCAGCCACCCGGTTAAAATGATCCAAAGGCACTTCATATTCTTTTGAATCATCGTTAAATAGAGCCTGTTTGTTGACCAGGAACCCTGATAACGTTGAATTAGAGAATACCTTTCTTTGAACCACCGCCATCCCATAATTATAAGATGGCACACCATTTTTCTTGTCTTCAGCTGCCTGCATGTTTAATATCCCCAACCTCCAGTTTTCATCCAACTTACCACTCAATCGTAAGCCACCACGGATGGTATTTTGAATATTTTGACTAGTGGTCGTGTCGTGAACGATACCGATTCGTCTTGAAAAAAATGGACGGGTTTGTCGACCCCCAAATCCTGCAAATAGATCTGCATTTTCCAGGAAGAATTGCCTCCTTTCCGGAAAGAAAAGTTCAAATCTTGAAATATTAGTTTGTTGACGGTCAACTTCAACCTGAGAAAAATCGGGATTTATTGTTAAATCAAGGTTAAGACCGGGTGTGATCCCAATTTTTGCATCTCCTCCAAACTCAAAATTGCCATCTGTACTGGTACTTTCTTCAATATCCCTGGAAGCGCCTCCGGCAATGAAAGGTATAACAGCAATGTTGGGACCTGGTTTTTTAAGCGGCTTATCGAAAATAAGTTCTCCGTCAAAAGTTAATGAAGTCATAGAAAAACCCTGAGGAATTGATGTCCAAATAGCTCTCTCGTTAGCATTTCCATCTAAACGGAACGCATTAAACCCCCATTTTTGAACTCCCTCTTTATACCTGATGGTTTTGAATGGAATAGCCATCTCAGCAATCCAATGGTCACCATAGTCTTTAACTTCTGAAAACCACTTATTGTCCCACGAGACATCAACTCGTCCATTTCCACCATTAGTAATGGTTCCTTCTCTTTGGACTCCAAAAGGATTTACTGCAAAATTGATTGCATTAGTTTGATCAAAAAAGGTGTCAAAGTTGACATGGAAACCATCTATCTCACGTCCTTGGAAATCTCTTCGTAAAGACTTTATGATATAAGGCTGGTCATTATAATTGTGCATCTTAGCTCCTACATAGAGGAAGTTATTATCGTAGGTGATTTTAACCTCTGTTCTCGCCTTGGCTGGTTTTGAATCTGTCGGCCAGTCTGCCAAAAATTTGTAGCTATATCTGCAGTTTTCCAGGAAATTTCGTCCAGAGACCCGTCGAGGACAATCGCATCTTCGGATTCCTTCACATAAAGAACCTTGGAGTCGCCGTTAGTTTGTGCCAGGGCAGTGACGCCCATCAGGTACAATAAAAAAGTAAGAAAATAATTATAAAACAAACCCGTCCTCACCACAAATTGTTAGGACAAATCTCGGTGAAAATTTATGATTGGCAGGAAAGTTTTACACTTTCGGTGTTCTGAAACCTTAGGAAGAAACTTTTTCCTTTTTGGAAGTAAACATTGTTCCCATAACATGATCCCAGAGGGGGGAGCTCACACCATAACCTTTGTTTGGATCTACATAATGGTGCCGCATGTGATGATCTTTGAGGGTCGTCCAATAACGATTGTTCATTTTAAAATGGTGGATGGCATAATGACCGATATCGTAAAACAGATATCCGATCACAAAACCGGAATAGAAAGAAGAATTTAGACTTTCACCCCATATTGAGTCAAAAAGAAAGTAGAAGCCGAAGGCAAGTGGTAAACTTACACTTGGCGGAAGTACCAGTCGCAGTGAATCACTGGGATAATCATGATGAACACCATGCATGATGAAGTGAATGCGTCTGCCAAATTCTGAGGTTGGATGGTAATGGAAGACAAATCTATGAAGAGTGTATTCTGTTATGCTCCAAATAAATATTCCTGCTACAACCAGGCCTACTATCTGAAGTGCAGGTAGTTGGTAAGTTAGTATTGATTGGTAAATGAAATAACCGACTACGGGGAGATAAATAATCAGTGGCACCGAAAAATGTATTTTAGAGAAAAACTCCATAAAGCCGCTTTCAAAGATCCTGACTGATTCATCTTTATCGGAAATAAAATGTTTTGCCATGATAATTAATCCTTTGGACTAAACCTTTCGTAAACCTGTTCGCCTGTTTCCAGGTCTTCGCCGAAAAGTTCGATTGTTTTAATTGTTGGGAACCAGCCTCTCTCGATCATATCTATAAATATACTCTTGAATCGAACCATTTTCCCATTGATTTTCATTTTTGCATCCACCTCACCAGAATAATCCTGATGAACTAAAATCGGCCGCTTATCATAAGCCACCATCTTCACCTCAAAGGCATCGGGACTAAGCTTTCTTGATTTCACACCATATGCCATGATTCTTTCCAGCCATTTCAAATCCTTTTTATGACCAGTGGTTTCGTATCTCAACCAGTAAACTTCAACCGGGTCGTCACTATCAATCTTTCCATCTTCCGCCAGGTTTATATCATATTGAATGGTATTGGCGTTCTGAGATCTTTGAAGATAAAAGAGGCTTACCTCATTTTGCGGGGGAGTCGGAAAGTTATAAGAATCTCGGATTGATCCGGATCCATTCTGACATAAGATAGATGGGCAAAAAATAGGATTGATCAATATGAAAAGAAATATGAACTTCATTAATTGAGCATTAAACCAATTCCTTTTTCTCCATTTTCCTGAATTCTTCCCACGAATGATGCAGTCTTCTCAAAGCTGTCGCATTAGCCATAATAGCTACAAATGCCAATGGCATAATAAACACAAAAACAGGTTCAAAAACGGGATATTTCAAGAACTCAGAATATATACGTAAATCACTGCCAAATAGTGTCGCCACAAGACTGGATAATACGGCTGATAATCCGATTATTATTACTCGTTCTGGTCGTTGCATAAAACCTACACTACAATTAACTCCCAAAGCTTCAGCTTTAGCGCGAGTATAGCTAACCATAAGTGAGCCGATTAAAGCCATAAAAGCAAACATTGAACTAAAGAAATAATCATGCGAAATAAGGTAATAGTTGATACCAAAGAACATAATTAGTTCGCTATACCTATCCAATACCGAGTCATAAAAGGCGCCAAACTTTGATGAAGTCCCTCCAACCCGGGCCAACCGGCCATCTATCATGTCAAATAAACCTCCGAATAAAATTAGGCCACCGGCCCAACCTATATATGACAGATCAGTTCGAACAGCAAACTCAGCACCTACGATAAATACAACCGCAGCACCAATATTTATTATCAATCCAATGGTGGTGATTAAGTTGGGGCTTATATTGTTACGAACAAGCCAATTTACCAAGGGATTGATAAGGCTGTAAACCAACTGCTGACCTTTGATTTTCCACATGATCTATAGAATTGAGCGTAAAAGTAGAAAACTTGAATATCTTGAACATCAACTTGTTAGAAATGATTTCCCATAAATTGAATTACATATAAGGCCAACTTTTGCGGTAAGTCCCCTAAATAAATTGTCCGAATTATTTTGTCCGCTCAATGGTAAATTGGACGAGGTTTTCCAAAGACTCCCTGTAAATGGATTCTTTCAAATACTTCAGTGTATCCAATGCCTTCTTGTAGAAATCATCCATTACGGAGGTAGCATATTCAATACCTCCGGAATTCTTAACAAATTCAATAACCTCCTGAACTTTCTTCGGTTTGTGACTTTCGTTCTTTATTATACCTACGATTCGTTTCTTATCCATCCAAGATGCATTTCTTAATGAATAGATAAGAGGAAGAGTCATCTTTTTTTCTTTGATGTCAATTCCTAAGGGTTTACCTATTTCATTAGCCCCATAATCAAATAAATCATCTTTTATTTGAAAAGCCATGCCCACGTTTGTGCCAAAGTCACCCATTTGCTCTACAATTTTTGCATCAGTTTCAACAGAAGCGGCCCCCACCTTACAACATGAAGCTATCAGACTGGCTGTTTTTTGGCGAATGATTTCAAAATAAACTTCCTCGGTGATGTCCAGTTTTTTCGCTTTTTCCATCTGTAGGAGTTCACCTTCACTCATTTCTCTAACTGCTTCTGATACAATTTTTAATAATTTGAAATCACCATGATCTACAGACAATAGCAATCCTTTCGATAGTAAATAATCACCGACTAAGACCGCAATCTTATTTTTCCAAAGAGCATTGATGGAGAAAAAGCTACGTCGATAGTTGGAATCATCAACCACATCATCATGTACCAAGGTAGCTGTATGAAGCAATTCAATCAGAGATGCACCGCGATAGGTAGATTCATTAATCTTTCCTGTGACTCCAGCGCTGAGGAACACAAATAAAGGACGCATTTGCTTTCCCTTCCGCTTTACAATATAGGTCATGATTTTGTCCAGAAGCTGCACATTACTTTTCATAGACAAGCGGAATTTTTTTTCAAACTCCTCCATTTCTGTGGCAACTGGGGCTTGTATGTCCTTTAGAGTCAGGGGCATAAACGGATTGCAATATTAACTGGTTGACAGAGCATGGCAAAAGATGATTTGGCATTCAAATAAAACAATTAACTTCTGATTTGGAGTGAACTATGTGTGTTAAAAGTAATTATTGCATAATTAGGGCTAAGTTCTAAATAACACAGCAATTATTATTATCTTCGCTATATGATATCAAGTCAAGAGATCAAAAATTTATTTGCACAATTGCCGATAAGTTCCCAAACCGAATTGTTGGATGAGTTGCTCCAGGAGCAGGAATTACAAGGCAAAGTATTGATTGCCGCTCAACAACAAATAGCAGAGAAAAGAAAGAAGAAACCCTGTCCAAATTGCACAAGCGAGAAGGTATATAAGAGGGGCAGACAAAAAGGTGTGCAGATGTATCAGTGCAATGAATGTAAAAGATGGTACAGTGAAACAACAGGGACACCTTTGTATGACATCAAGCTTAAATCAAAATGGCAATCTTATCTGCGCTGCATGGAGCAGGGCATGCCGATAAAAAAGATAGCAAAACAAATCGGAATAAGCATCCAGACAAGCTTCGACTGGCGGCATAAGATATTGGAGTTCACTAAATGAGTTTGTTCCCGAACAGTTATCCTCGGAAGTAGAATGTGATGAATTGGAACTGGCACTTAACAACAAGGGCAGTCGAAATTTAGATAGGGCAGCAAGAAAGAGGGGAAACGATTTCATACGGAATATGGGAAAGGAAGAGGTCACAGTTGTCCAGGTAGTAACAGCGGTTGAACGCAAGGGGGAGAAGTACCTTAAAGCTGTTGCATCAAAACGGCTGAGCAAAGAAGAAATTTCAAAGTAAACAATGCATTGGATGGGAAGTTGGCCTACGGTGCAACCTTGATTACAGATAAGCACCCTTCTTATAAGGCTTTTGCCAAAGACAACCCCTCCATAAAGCACAAAGCGCTATTGGCCAAAGATCATGTGGATAGAGATGATAAAACAATCCATCTGCAAAAAGTAAACAATGTTCACACTCAACTTAGGACATTCTTACGCCCATTCAATGGTGTCAGTTCCAAATATTTGCAAAACTACCTGAATTGGTATGCTTATGCTGACCGAATAAGAGAGAGTAAAACAACTTTGAAACAATGGTTTCTGACTATGCTATTAACGGATCAAGCCTATCATCTGTATGAGCTATTTAAACAAAATGCTGTTATAATTAGAACTTAGCTCATAATTTTAATATTTAAACCTTATTTGTATAATTCAGCTAGGATTTGAATTAGACTTTTCGAGGAGAAAATGATATATATTTAATGGCAAACGAAGGCGCAAACGAGGAAACAGAAAAGATTTAGATAATGAGATTTTATGGTATGCTGAGATCAACTAATAAGTGCAATTGAAGGATGAAAAAGCTTTTAAGGGCTTTTCATCCTTCAAAAGCCTGAACAGTGCAATCTTTGGATTGCAAAATGTCAAAAAACTACACACATCTCAGTATTGATCAAAGGTATCAAATTGAAGCATTATTGAAAACAGGAGCTACTCAAAAGGAGATTGCCTGTATCGTTCATTTTCACCCGTCTACGATCTCACGTGAGCTTAAGCGAAATGTGGGTTCAAGAGGTAGGGGAGCTGGTGTCTATCGAACAGCAAATGCACAAAGGAGGACCAATCTTCGTCATCAAGAAAAGCCAAAAAGAGTGATTTTCACCAAACCCATGAAAGACTGGATAGTTAACCGGCTCCAAGAAGATAGGTGGAGTCCTGAATTGATCAGCCATCAGGGAAAGAAAACGAGAGAATGTCCACTTAGCCATGAATGGATTTACCAATGGATATGGGAATGTAAGCACACCAACCGCCAGGAGAACCAAGAATACAAACAACTATACACATATCTAAAACATGGCAAACGAAGGCGCAAACGAGGAAACAGAAAAGATCGTAGAGGTATTATCCCGAATAGGGTATCAATTGAACAGCGACCCCAGATCATTAACAAAAGGGAACGATTGGGAGATATAGAAGTCGATTTAATGATGGGTAAAAACCACAAAGGCTCTTTGTTGGTGATGACAGACTGAGCAAGTCTTTTTACCAGAATCAGAAAGATGCACAGTAAAAATGCCGATCAAATGGCCGAAGCTATTGTGGAGGAACTCTCTCAGGATAAACACAAACTGGAAACACTCACTTTTGATAATGATATGGCATTTTCTAAACATGAGTTGATTGCTCAATCCCTTGATGTGGATGCCTATTTCACTCGTCCCTATACTAGTCAGGATAAAGGGACAGTTGAAAATAGGATTGGGGTAATCAGAAGGTTTTATCCTAAGAAAACAGATATTAGATTTGTTACAGAGGAGCAAATCAAAGTTGTTGAAAACAAAATCAATGAACGCCCTGTTAGAAAATTTAATTACCTAAACGCAAAGCAAGTGCTACAAAGGAAAATTGCACTTATTACTTGAACTTACAAAGTGCTACAAAGGAAAATTGCACTTATTACTTGAACTTACATATTTTTACCTTAACCAAAGTAGTAAACATGAAATTTAAAAGGCTGATTTTTAGTTGCCTTGCTTTGAGTATAGCATTCTCTGGATTTACCCAGGAAGAAGGAACAATGATGGATTCTAGGGACAACAGGGAATACAAAACAGTTCAATTGCTAATAAGAATGGAGGCTGGCATTACTAAGAAAAGAGTCTGGCTGGCTGAAAATTTGGATTATGCGTCAGAAAACTCAAGCTGTTACAAGGATGAGCCTGCATTCTGTGAAGCTTTCGGAAGGTTGTACCCGTGGTTGGATGCAGTCACTGTATGTCCCGAGGGATGGTATCTTCCGGCTGAAAAAGATTGGGCCGAAGTTATTGATTCCTACGGAGGACGTAATTCTGCCGGAGCATCACTGAGAAAAAATGGTGGCAGTAAATTAGATTTAACCATGGGTGGATTCGGTAATGGTCTGATTTATACTGGTGTTGGAAAGACCGGCAGTTATTGGGATTCAGCTGGTGGCAGCGGCGGCGGTGGTTCGGATGGTAATCGAATTATACCAAGAACTGCGGGATTGATTTCAATTGATCAAAATAACGATGATGTTTTCCATGTACAAATAGGTAAGGAACATCTTCTGTCTGTTAGATGTATTGAGAATTTTTAGATAAAGAATAAGGCCAATAAAAAAGCCCTGACTTTTCAGTCAGGGCTTTTTAGTAGATACCTTCTTATTAAATACTTAATATTTCGACCAATTTAAGTAGTTCGGGATTCAGCGGTTTGGATTTAGAAATTGCAAGCTTGAAGTTTGTGTATTTCAATTCGTTATTTATTATTCCAACCATACAATTTTTCTGACCATTTAATAGCCCTTCAACTGCTGCTATTCCCAATCGACTAGCTAGTATTCGATCAAAAGCGGTCGGCGCTCCACCCCTTTGGTTATGGCCAGTGTTGAAACTCGAATATCCAAATCCGGTAATTGCTTTGAAACTTTGCTAGCAATTTCGATGGCGTTACCTTGTTCATCACCCTCAGAAACAATTATTATTGAAGACGTTTTGTTTCTATCACGACCTTGTTTCAAGGTATTAAGTACATCTTCAATAGTAGTAGACAATTCAGGTACCATGACTAATTCCGCTCCTCCACCTATACCAGTCTGAATGGCTATGTATCCGGAGTGTCGCCCCATAACTTCTACGAAAAACACGCGATCGTGAGAATTAGCGGTATCCCTTATCTTATCAATAGCTTCCAGTGCGGTATTAACGGCAGTATCAAATCCGATAGTGTAGTCCGATCCATAAAGGTCATTGTCAATAGTTCCAGGTGCACCAATTACTGGTACGCCATATTCTTCGGTAAATATGATAGCGCCGGTAAATGTGCCATCACCACCGATAGCTATTATTCCTTCAATCCCCTTAGCCTGGACTTGTTTATAGGCCTTTGCACGGCCTTCCTTAGTGAAAAACTCCTTACTTCGTGCAGATTTTAAAATTGTTCCTCCTTTTTGCAGGATATTACTTACCGAATAAGATTTCAATTTGAATATGTCTCCCTCAATAAGGCCATTATATCCATAGCGGGCACATACACTTCAATGCCATGATAGATTGCACTTCTGACTACACTGCGGACGCATGCATTCATTCCCGGAGCATCTCCTCCCGACGTAAATACAACAATTTTTTTCATTTACTTAACCTCCCCAATATTTAAAATACTTGATAAAAAACACTTCCTTTGGATAAGCCTCAAACAAGTAGAATAAATCAGTAGTGTCCGGTAAAGAGTTTAAAAAAAGGGGCAGGTAGGGAAACCTACCTGCCAATGCCTTAGGTTTTCAAGTCCGACCAAGAAAAATAACACATGAATAAAAGTACAAACTTTACCGGACAGCCGATCCTGGCACAACTTCTTTCACTGATTGATAAAAGCTCAGTTTCTCGTATAGCTAAAAAGCGCCAATCAGATCGATATAGCAAATATTTTAAGACATGGGATCATTTGGTGACCATGCTGTACAGCACATTATGTGGGGCCACAGCACTTCGAGAGCTTACAACAGGTCTTTTTGGCCAGTGAGGGGAAACTTCGGCACCCTGGGTTTAATACGGAGTTGTCGTCGATCAACCCTTTCTGATAGTAACAAAAGAAGGAGCAGTGAAGTGTTCAGGGAGATTTATATGGACCTTTATCGAAAGTGGCATCATGTTTTATCGGACAGCCGAATAGAATTAGAACTGTTCAAGCAGCTTTACATAGTGGATTCAACTGTTTTCTCTTTGTTCAAAGACATTTTGAAGGTGGCCGGTAGGCCCCGAAGGGATGGCCGTAGCAAGGGAGGGATCAAAGCCCACACCCTGGTGCATGCCATTGAGTTGATGCCTTGTTTGGTCAGGTTTACTGCGGCCACAACACACGATCACACTTTCTTACAATATCTAAACTTACCAGAAGGGTCTTACATAGTGATGGACAAAGGGTATGTTGACTATTACCAATACCAGCTTTGGAGCAAAACTGGTGTCCACTACATCACCCGGATGAGAGATAATGCTTTATACCAACCCATCGAGGAGTTTGATATCCCCGACCATGTTGACCAGGGAGTCATCAAGGATGAAAAAATAACTGTCCAGTATTCAGTAGAAGGCAAAAAATATGATCATTTACAGCGAAGGATTGCCTATTGGGATGATAAATACCAACGATTATTCATTTTTGTTACTAACGATATGCAAATTGATGCAGGCTCTATTGCATTGATTTATAAATATCGCTGGCAAATTGAACTCCTGTTTAAAAAACTAAAACAGAACTTTCCAGTCAAATATTTCTTAGGCGATAATGTCAACGCCATTGAAATTCAATTATGGACTTCTATGATTGCCATGCTATTGTTAGAGGTAGTCAAAAGGCAATTGAAAAGAAAATGGGCCTATTCAAATATGGTAGCCCTTGTCAGGTTCCATCTGATGGCCTATATCTCATTGTTTGACTTCCTTAATGACCCAGATAAAACCTTAATCAAAAACAATCAACAACGCCAACCTTCATTGTTCCCAACTTAAATAAATCAACATGGGCCTGCTTTTGTGATAATGCCTATTTATTGCCCCTATTTATCAAATCGTAGCAATTTGAATGGCTTTCTTATTTTTACCGGACACTACTGGAATAATACTAATCAAATCATTTTTGGGATGCGGAAAGTGTTGATCATCACTTACTATTGGCCTCCAAGTGGAGGCGTTGGAGTGCAAAGGTGGTTAAAATTTTCTAAATATCTGCCTGACTATAATTGGACTCCGATAATCTATACACCGGCCAATCCGGATTTCAATTTAAGAGATAAATCTTTGCAGGCTGAGGTTTCGAAAGAAACAATAGTTTTAAAGCAACCGATCTGGGAGCCATTTCAGGCTTATAATAAGATTATTGGCCAAAAAGGAGCTTCAACACGACAGGGCATGGTGAATGAGGGTAAGAAGGACTCTCTTTTGGAAAAAATCACCATTTGGATCCGGGGAAATTTTTTTCTGCCAGATGCTAGAAAGTTTTGGGTAAAACCATCCATTAAATTTCTGACAAATTATCTTAAAATGAATTCGGTTGATGTAATTGTTACAACAGGACCGCCTCATAGCCTTCATCTTATTGGTCTGGGTCTTCAAAGGAAATTGGGAGTGAAGTGGATTGCTGACTTCCGTGATCCATGGAGTCAATGGGACGTTTTGCCAAGGTTAATGACTTCAAGTTACGCAATGAAAATTCACCAGAGATTAGAGAATAAGATATTGAATAGCTGTGATTTATTAATTACTGTAAGTCCGAGATTGGGAAAAATTTATACTGCTCAATGTAAGCGGGTTATTGTAATTACAAATGGATTTGACTTTAAGGAGAAAACTTCTTTTGAAATTCCAGAGAAATTTAGGGTCAGTCATGCAGGCCTTTTTAATGAAACAAAGAATATAAAAACCTTTTGGAAGGTACTTGAAGATTTGTGTGTTCATGACGAAAAGTTTAAGAAAGATCTGGAGATAACCCTGGCAGGAAACATTAGTGTATCAATCTTGGATACTCTCTCAAATAGTTTGTTAGGTGACAACCTAGTAAACCTAGGCTACCTGTCCCATCCAGAGGTATTTAAGCTCTACAAAAATTCTTATGTCCTCCTATTATTTTTAAACCAAACGTCTAGCGCTCCGATTCTATTGCCAGGTAAATTGTTTGAATATATTCAGGCCAATAGGTTCATTTTGGGACTTGGTCCAACAGATAGTGATGTAAATGATATTTTAGTTGATCTTGAAATGGAGTCTTTAATTGATTATGAGAACTATGGGGATATGAAAAAACGAATCTTAGATTATTATTCGAGCTTTAAAAAAGGAATACTACCCCGTCCTGTTGAAGGTATTGATAAATATAGTAGAGAATCCTTGACTCAAGAACTCTCTCGGGTTCTTGATAAGGTAGTTAATACTGATGGCTGATTTAAGTAGTACATATAAATTTCAATTATTTATGGAAGTTGCTTTTATGGATATTGTCGCTTACATTTTGGATAAGGGAGAACTTTCGCTACCCAGGTATCTGGAGTTATCGATTGCTAGGATTAATAATATTTGTAGAATCAATCAGCTAAAAATTTAATTCCTGTCTTCCTTGCAACAACTTTATTTATCTCAGGAGAGATTTTTAGTAATAGACAAGGCGTCATGAATGTAACAATTGTAATGATTGATCTCAGGAATAGATCCATCCAGACGTTATCAAGAAAAGGTATCCGGGAAACAATGACATAACTCCCGAGAGTAATTCCTGCCAGGATTACATTCTTCCAGCTAAATGGCCATAGGCCTAACTTGAATTTTATAAATGTCAATTTCAGTAAGTTAAATACTAGCAGTGTCAAGGCCGTAGCAAAGGCAGCGCCTATTATTCCATATTTTTGGATAAAGAACCAGTTAGACAGAATAGCGATTGAGGCAAGAATGCTTGTAAATAGTACGTTGTACCTGAAGTAATTTGACATTAGGATTATTTCGCCATTCATCCCAAAGGTCATATCGAGTAATTTTGCCAGTCCAACGATGTAGACTACGTTAATTCCTGCTGTGTAAATTTCACTATTGGGAATTAACTCGAAGACATTTCTGAGATTCACTAAAATGCCCATCAGGAATAAGGAGCCAACCATCATCTGGTTGATTGACACCTGTTTATAAAGACGATTTATCTCGTCCAGCTTATTTTCGGTAAATAATTTACTTATTAGTGGAGTGGTAATATTGGCAATGGCTCTTCGGGGCATTTCTATTACTATAGCAATGTAGAATGCAGTCGTATAGATTCCATTGCCCGCTAATCCGATCAAATTACTGATCATCACCTGATCTATATTTAGCATTATATATGTACCACTGGATCCCAGCAAGGTGAAAATACTGTATTGACAGATTGATCTTAATTCAGGTCCTTGAAGTGATTTGAATTTTATGATGAATCTTAGAGATGTTTTTTTTCAAAACATAATTAACCAAAAGGAGTAATGCCACTGTATAAATGATAATTAGGCCATTAACTACTTGTTGGAAGGACAGCAAATTGAAGAAAAAGGCAGAGACTGTTAATGTATACAATAACCTAATGAAAACATCTTTAACAATACCGGGATATACGATCTTTAGAATTGATCGCGAAAAAGATTCGAAAATAGCATGATAGGACAGGAGGAGAATTAAAATGGTACCCACATGAATGTAGTCATTGGCAAGCGCTGATTTTGATGCAAAGAATTGCTCAATTTGGGAATTAAAGATCTTAAGCAAAATCAAGGTAAGGCCGAATCCAACCAGGTTGGCAAAAAGCATAAACGAAAAGAGTTCATTATGACCATTTTCCTTTTTGCTATACTGTGGATAAAATTTGAGTACACTCTGAGATAGGCCCAATTGCGTTAATGGAAGGAGCATAAAGGCAATACTTGGCAATAGGCGAATAAGACCGATTTGCTCTGCTGATAAAACAGCTGGAAAGAGCCAAAGTACATTGACAAACCCGATGATTGCACCCAGATATGAAATTATAGTGGTTCGGGAACTCTGGTTATAAACAATACCCATTGGTTATCAGGAGGTCACAAATTTTTCAATTAGGTCCTTCTTCGATGGATGGACGAAAAAACAATTTCTTATACCATTATCCTTTGTCCTTTGGATGGAGTTGACCTGCTGTAGGCCCATTGCTAAATGGTTGTAAAAGTCATAGCCATGTGCTTTCATTATTTTCTCAAGTTTGTCCTCAATTCGCCCGAACAAAGTTTCACAAATAATAATGGGTTTCATTTCCGAAATTACCTCACTGGCATTTTTTAAGATCATATCTTCAGTTCCTTCCGTATCTAATTTGATCAACTCTATGTTCTTATCACTATGCTGAGTTGCATATTCATCCAGAGTACAGGTTTTAACAGTTTCTTTACAGAAATTACGGCTGGTTTTTTTTGATCCGGTATTTCCTTCTCCAGCAAGGTTGTATTCTAGTATATAGTTTCCTATATAGTATATCAATAATAAAAGTTCTATCTTAGCAGTTGGACCAAAAATAGTGAACCCTATACCATTTGAGAGTAAAAGAGCGAAAATATCATTTACGACAAAGGAACAGCAAACATTGGAGGTTATAAGTAAATCACGGGTTGAGGCCAAATCACGGGTTGAAAGGGCGAAAATGCTTCTTGGTTATTGGAAAGGGCAAAGCATCAATTCGATAGCAAAACAACTTGGCACGAATCGGCCAAAGGTTGAAAGGACTGTTGATAGGGCAATAGGATACGGTATACTGACCTCTCTGAACGACCTTCCCAGAAAAGGGGCAACCCCAAAGATCACCAATGAGGCCAGGGCATGGTTTTTATCGATAGCTTGCACAAAACCAAAAGACTTGGGCATGGCCTCAGAATTTTGGACCTATAATGCATTGGCCAAGTATGTAAGGGGCAATTGCAAACAGGCGGGCCATCTTTCATTAGGCGAAATACAGAAAGGGACCGTTTCAAAGATACTGTCGAAAAGTGATGTAAAGCCCCACAAACTATCTTATTACCTAGAAAAGAAAGACCCTGACTTTGACCGAAAGATGTCCCAGGTATTGCATGTTTATAAAGAAGTGGCACTTTACAAAGCTAACAAACCGGAAGGATCAATGATTGCCATCTTGTCCTACGATGAAAAACCTGGAATGCAGGCGATAGAAAATACCGCCACTGACCTAAGCCCCATAGCAGGCAAGCACCCAAATTGGGGCAGGGACCATGAATATAAAAGACACGGTACAGTTTCGTTGTTGGCATCAATCGACTTGATTACCGGCAAGATATATGCACGGGTCGAGGATAGACATAGAAGTAGGGAATTTGTGGAATATTTGAAAGGGCTTGATGAACTCTACCCAGTCAGCTTTAAGATCAAGATAATCTTAGATAATCATTCGGCCCATATTTCAAAAGAGACAAAAGCATTCCTGAAAACAGTGCCTAATAGGTTTGAATTTGTATTTACACCTGTACATGCTTCCTGGCTAAATCTTATTGAAGTCTTCTTTAGCAAAATGACCAGGAGCTTTTTAAGGGGGATCCGTGTAAAATCAAAGAAAGAGCTCAAAGACCGGATATTGAAATACATTAATGAAATCAATGAAATGCCAACAATCTTTAAATGGAAGTGGAAAATGGAAGATTTAACTATCGCGTAATCATTGATATGTTAATTAAGAAACTTAATACTAGATAGGTATATTTATTATTCTTCACTTCATAAAAATCGATCTCGCCGCTCCTGTCTGACAAAGCAAGTGATTCCACACGGATATTGGAAAGATCATTAATCCTAACATTTTCTTTAAGGAAAAATAATGGCCCTGTAGCCGGTTCAAAACTTATTGCTTGAAGTCTAGGGTTGATAGTTGCAGCTAGCAATGAATAGTAACCGATATTGGCACCAACATCATAAAAACAGTTGATTTTTTTAATTAGATCCAGAAATATATCTGTGTATTCGAATTTTAATGGACCTTCCCAATAAAGTAATTGAGATAAATAATTAGTTTGGTTTGTACGGAGAAGGATTTTTTGATCATTGAGTTCAAAAGAGATCATTCCGGATGGAGGAATCTTAATTTTTCCCGGAAGTACTGGAGACAATAATTTATTGATATTTCGCAAAAAATAATTAACGTGTTGGTTATAGATCAATTTATATATTGCCTGCATGATATTGCTATAGTTTTCGTTTATTTACGTTCGGCTTCAACGGCATAATAGCGTGGAGTCACGAATCTGAACATTGGTCTCATCCCGGGTATAATTGATGGACTTGTCCATTTCTTTCTTCTCAGAATCTTCCACCCCGATTTATCCAAGAGCCAGTCAAACTGCCAATCTTCGAATTCATGAAAATGACTACTCCAGGGGTCAATCTTACTTTTGAAAGCTGAACTGAACCATAAATCAAGGGGGATAGTAGCGAAGAGTTTTGGGGCTTTGATTGCCATTAATACTCCCATGGGGTTTACGAGGTGCTCTAAAATTTCAAATGCCGTTACCACGTCAAAGCCTTCCAAAGCAGCCTCTTTAGGAAAGAAATCAAAATCGTTGCCTGCTGTATTATGAATACTATAACCTTTTTGTTGGAGGAATTTTCCCAGATTATTTGGTGTGCCAAGGTCCAGGATTTTTGCCGGTGGTGCCGCAGTCTCAGCCATGAAATCCAACGTTTTCTTAAAACGGCGCATTACAAATTTTTCCTTTTCTTTTTTTTTAAGCCAGTTAAGCATGATCAAATCTTTGATAAGTGTTTAACAGAAAAGAAGCAGTGGTTTCCCAATTATATTTTCCGGAAACACTATGAGCCAGACCGTTTTTCCCGAGTTTCAATCTGAGATCCTGGTCATTGTATAGTTCACGAACGCTGCGGGCAAAATCTTTGGCATTATCTGCTTCGAAAACCAGTCCGCACTGTGTCTCTTCAACGATCCTCTTTAGCGGCTTGCATGAACTAACTATTACTGGTCTACCTGCCATCATTGATTGGAATAATTTATGAGGAACCGTATTGTTGGTATGGCCATTGCAATTGTGTGGTATCACATTCACCGTAGCATGACTCATATAGGAGTAAAATTTATCGAATGGTTGATAACCAAAAAATTGAACTTGCTCATTCACTTCATGTTTTTGAATTAATTCATCAAGTATATTTTTTACATTTTGCTTAATTCCTCCCACTATTACAAATTTCAAATTCAAATCTTTAATGTAGGATAGTCCTTCTAAAACAGTGTCCACTCCTCGATGTGGTCCCACATTTCCCAAATATGCCAGAATGAATGGTTGCTCAATCTCGCTAAATACATTGCTAACCAAATCTTGTTTCACATATTCTAATGATTCCGTGTTCGTAACAACTGTTATTTTATTAGCTGATATGTCAAAATCACGGATCAATTTTTCTTTCATCTCATCAACTACAGCAATGATGTGGGATGCCTTTTTACCTACCCATTCCTCATACTTTTTCCAGTGCTTAAAGCCAAAAAAGATATCATTCTTCAGTCTGATTAGAGGATTGGATCTCCATTTGTACCAAATTCTGAGTCCCTCCGGATAATTTTCATGAAAGTCACATATAATCGGAATGTTCAACTGGTTTCCTACCCGAATCCCGGTTTTGCACAGCGGAAGATCATGAATATGTAAGATTCCGATATTATTTGAGTGACAAAAATTTCTTAGATGCATATAAAACAGGGGGTGAAGAAAAAATAAGGAAAGAAGAATGTCCCAAAGCCCCTTTTCAATTGTATTCTTTGCGACATCAATTCTATGAATGGATAAACCTTGGATATTCTCAAATTTTTCCTCTTTTTTTCGCCTCATACATAAAAGATGCACTTCGTAACCAGCTTTTATTAAAGAATAAGCTTCTTTTGCCACACGAATGTCTGGAGGATAATAGTCATACAAGACCATCCCAACTATTTGCATTGTTCAGTAGTTTGGGGGCAAACTTAAAGACTCATTCCGAATCGAAGGCACTAACTAAAATTGTTTCTTACAATTAAGCCAAATGACTGACTTGACAATTATTGCGGGGGCAAGACCAAATTTCATGAAGATCGCTTCGATCATTCATACTATTCATAATTCAGCAGGTCCGTCGTTAACCTACAAGCTGGTGCATACTGGTCAGCATTATGACAAGGCACTAAGTGAGACTTTTTTCAATGATCTAAGGTTGCCAGAACCAGATATTAATTTAAATGTGGGTTCAAGTAGCCATGCTGAGCAAAGCGCTCAAATAATGGTAAAGTTTGAAGAATATTTGAGCGCTAACCCTAGTAAATATGTAGTGGTTGTAGGCGATGTTAATTCCACCCTGGCCTGCTCAATCGTTGCTAAAAAGCTAAACATTAAAGTGGTACACGTTGAAGGAGGCCTGCGATCCGGAGATCATTCCATGCCTGAGGAAATCAATAGGCTTGTTACCGACTCAATTACAGACATATTCTTTACCACTACTCAAATTGCTTCTGAAAATTTAATCACAGAGGGTCATTCTAAAGATAAGATATACCTGGTAGGGAATACCATGATTGATACTCTGATTAATAATGAACCTCGTTTTACTGCTCCATCAATTTTTGAAGGATTGGAGTTGCAACTGGGAAAATACCTGGTGATGACACTACACCGCCCGTCAAATGTAGACGACAAAAGCCAATTACTTGACATCCTCAAGAGAATAGGAAACGCAAATCCAGGCAATCAAATAATTTTTCCCGTACATCCAAGGACGGCTGAAAAGTTGGATGGAACTACTATTGATCATATTCATTTTGTCTCACCAATGAGGTATTTGGAGTTTATGTATTTGATTAAAAATTCATTTGCGGTGATAACTGATTCAGGAGGAATTCAGGAAGAAACTACCTTCTTTAACATTCCCTGTATAACCTTAAGGACTAACACCGAGAGGCCGGAAACCATCCATGTCGGTTCAAATGAGCTAGTTGGTTCTGATCCCGGTCGGTTAGATATGCTGCTTAACAAACTCTTCAATGGTAACTGGAAAGATGGAGGAATACCTGTGTTGTGGGATGGCAAGACCGGAGAAAGGATTGTTGGCCATCTACTAGTGAAATAAAGTCTATTCGAGCATTCCAGGAATTTGAATAGTTTTCAATTTTTTGATCTCTAAAAAGCAAACACCTGCCAAAGCAATAATCAATAAAATATTAGCTGTCCACATCACTTTGTTACCTATTACATAAGAATCAGGTTCAAACCTAAATTCCACCGTATGCTTTCCTTCCGGGATTTCAAGCGCTCTTAAAATGTAATTTGCCTGTATGATCTCTGCCTCCTGCCCATCAATGGTGGCCGTCCATCCAATAGGGTAATAGATCTCTGAAAAAACAGCGAAAGCATCTCCGGCAGTATCCACATCATAAACGAGATGATTTGGTCTGTTTTGCACAAGATCAATGGTGCCGCTGGTAAAGTAACCTTCTTCGTCATGCACCTCGAATCGGGATGTATTTACTATAGCGATCGTTTTAGTATTGGCATTAGGGAGATCTCGGATTTCTTCATCGGGTGTTAATACTTTTTTTACCTGCTGGACAAACCATGCTGGTCCATTAGCCGCCTCATTACCTATAACTTCTCCTCTGGCGCTGCCCGCAAGAAAGTAGCGGGTGTCAAGCATGTTTATTACTCCAAGGCTGTTGAAATTCTGATCCCTGTTTCTGAGTTTGATGATAATTTCCTGGATCTCATCCTGGAGGCAGTTTTCAACCACATCCTGGTATCGCCTCATTTTAGCACCATGATATCCCCCAATTGACCGGTGGTGGTAGGATGTCCTGGCATCTGTGAATGGGCCCAGTAAATACAGTACCCTAAAGTGATTGTCCTTATCAGTTTTAATTAATTTGTCCGCTTCGGTTTCTGTAAAGAATGTCCTTTCAGGACTGCGACTAAAATTTTCTTTGTCAAAGTATCGCCGGTCCACAAGGAACATGTCCAGAAGGAAAAGAATGGTAAACCCAAATAAAGCCACTTGTTCATTCAATAATTTTTTTACAATAAACCAAATAAGGCCGGTAGCCAATAAAATAAAAATCATTGATCGGAATCCATCCGATCTCAGGAGAGCCTCTCTGTCTTCCTTAATGGCCTGCATGAACCAACCGGGATATCCAAGTGAACTTAAACGATAATCGATACCCCCGACATACGAACCAACGCCTGCCAATAGAGCAGCAATAAGGGCAAACCCCGCGGTTGCTATCGCTGCCATGAAGAGTATTTTCTGGTTTCTCTTGTTAAGACCCTGTCCCAATAGTTTTTCTAATCCCTGGAAGCCAAGGATGGGCATACAAAATATGGGTATTATGATGGCAAAGGTGACAGAACGAAACTTGTTATATCCGGGCATGTAGTCAAACAGAAAATAATTGAATGCTGCAAAATTTTTTCCCCAGCTAAGCATAATGCCGAAAACCACTAATGATAACAGCCACCATTTTTGTTTGCCTTCAAGTATCAACAAGCCAAGAACGAAAAGAAAGACTGTTATTGCCCCGGCGTAATAGGGCGCCGATAACCTTTGATCTCCCCAATAAGTCGGTATGTTCTTAGTTTGCTCTTCAAGTTGAGCGGGAGACACACCCTGCCGTCGTAGTGCATCTGCCAAATTTGAACTGGTTCCAAGGTTTTGATTGGAAGCGCCTCCATAGAAATTTGGGATAAACAGGACAAGTGGCTCGAAGATTTCATTACTGAACTCAAATGCGTATTCCTTGTTGAGCCCGGATTCTCCTGCGGGTACTGCTCCGGAGTTAAGCTCAGATTTACCTCTAATAGAATATTGGCTATACTCAAAGATTCCCCAAAGTTTACCCAGATTTGCACCAACTGCTAACACCGCGGCTAAGATCAAAACCGATAGTGGTTTTAATAGACTAGCCAGGGTACCGGCCTTCAACCTGACGATTACTTCATTTATACCATAGGCTATACAAATTATCAACAAATAATAGGTTATTTGGAGGTGGTTGATCCTGATTTGCATGGCTAATCCGAAAGCAGTAAGAATAAACCCAAGACCCAGTTTACCTCTGAAAGCCAGAACAATACCGGCAAATATTAAGGGCATTAGTGCAACTGCTCCGACCTTGGCGTTATGTCCGGCTCCAAGGCTGATGATTTGAAACGAAGTCAATCCGAAAGCAATTGCTCCGGCCAATGATAAATAGGGTCTCACCTTAAAAGCCAGGAATAGTAAAATATACATCGAAAAAAAGCTCATTAGAAGCAATCCGGTTGGATGCGGAAGCCAAAGCGAATAGGCTTTTTGAAAATGAATAACGAGATCACCCGAATAGATCAGGCTAACCAGATTTGCAGGCATTCCACTGAAGATAGAACCGGCCCATAATCCTTCTTCACCGGTAGCTTCCCGGTACTGTTTGAGTGATTGAGCAGCTCCCTGCCCTTGAAGGATGTCATGTTGGAAAATGGCCTTATTTTCAAAAAAAACAGGATGAAAAAAGATTATAGTTATCAGCAGAAAGACAAAAACGGCAATTATATGCGGTATGAACTGATTGAAATTAATCTTAGTCTTCATAAGATTTATAAGGCCCGCAAATTAGTGATAATCAGAACAATTCAGTCCTTTATTTGGATAGTTGTTCGTCAGTTTTGGGCGATGGATAATTCTTTAGAATCTGAATACGGAGCAGGTTCAAGCCAATTGTTGCGGTCAGTTGTATATTAAGCAGCCGATCACTGGATAATAAGAGTTTTCTGGCCACAGTTCTTTGCTCATCAGCATAAGCTATCCAAACAGTCCCAACCGGTTTTTCTTCTGATCCGCCACCTGGACCGGCCACTCCTGTTGTGGCTAACCCAATAGAGGTGTTCAGTTTCTCTCTCACATTCCCGGCCATTTCTTTGGCAGTTTCCTCACTGACGGCGCCATGAGTTTCCAATGTTTCTTTGTCAACATTCAGTTGATTCATCTTAACCTCATTGGAATAAGTCACGATGGCGCCTTGAAAATAATCTGAGCTTCCCGATATCTGTGTAATGAGATGGGCCAGGTAACCACCTGTGCAACTTTCAGCGGTGGACAAAGTGAGTCCTTTGTCCCGCAACAATTTTCCCACCGCCTCCTGAATTTCCTCAAGATCATATCCATAAATATATTTTCCAGCCAGGGGCAAAAGTTTTTCAATTTCTTTTTCTACCTGTGACGTGAGTAATACTTTACTTTCTCCTAAGGCTGTAAGCCTCAATTTAACCTGACCCATTGAAGGTAAATATGCCAACTTGATATTGTCCGGAAGGGCGTCTTCCCATTCGGCTATTTCTTCCGAAAGGAAAGACTCTCCTATGCCGATAGTTCGTACTATTTTGTGATAGATAACCGGAGTATGAAAGAAATCACGTAGTCTGGGGACAATTTGCTCTGTCATCATTGTTTTCATTTCTAAAGGAACCCCTGGCATGGAAACGAAAACTTTTCCTTCCTTTTCAAACCACATGCCGGGAGCGGTTCCCATTCGATTGGTTATTTTTTGACAGGCCTCGGGAAGTTCTGCCTGTTTGCGATTTAATCCTGTGAGTTCACTTCCCCTTTTCTCAAAAAATTTCTTTACTTCAGCCAAAGATTCGTTGTCCATCTTAAGAGGTGAATTAAAATATTCAGCCAAAAGGGGTTTAGTCAGGTCATCTTTGGTAGGTCCCAGTCCCCCGGTTATAAGAATAATTTGCACCCTGGATTCAGCTTCTTTGAACGAGGATAGAATTTCCTCCCGCACATCTCCTACGATTGTTTTGCGGATAGTCTTTATCCCAGCGAGACTTAGCTGCTCACTTATCCACTGAGAATTGGTATCCACTATTTGGCCATAGAGAATTTCGTCACCAATAGTTAATATCTCCGCTCGAATGTCTTGCATGTCAATATAATTTCTTTCTTGAAGAACTAAATAATTTCATTTTTAGCGGGATTATCCTCATTTTAACACGGGATTTAATCACCGAATATGAAAAGGATAATTCTATTCGCAATTATACTTACGATTAGCCAAGCTTGTACTGTTCAGCAGATCAATCAAACAATCGACGACTATCTAAAAGATGGTAAACCGTCTAATTCAGAAGTTACATCAGGTTTACGGGAAGCCCTTATTCAAGGTATAACTAAAGGATCTGACAATGCTTCCAAAAAAGACGGGTACTTCAAAAATTCATTGATCAAGCTTCCCTTTCCGCCCGATGCTATAAAGGTAGCTAATACCCTAAGGGATATTGGATTGGGCAGAGAAGTTGATCGCTTTATCATAACCTTGAACAGGGGCGCTGAGGATGCTGCAAAAAGTGCCAAACCCATTTTTATATCCGCAATCAAGCAAATGACTATTCAGGATGCCTGGGGTATACTCAAAGGAGAGAATAACGCTGCTACTCAGTATTTACAAAGAACAACCTCGAAAGCCCTTTACAATTCATTCAAACCCATAATTAAAAACAGTTTAGACAAGGTTAATGCTACAAAATACTACGGTGATTTAGTACGCCGTTACAACCAGGTTCCTTTTGTTGATAAGGTTAATCCTGATCTTGACGACTACGCCACTAACCTGGCGATGAAAGGTTTGTTTCAATTAGTTGCTAACGAAGAAGCGAATATCAGGAAAGATCCTGTAGCCAGAACCACCGCGTTACTAAAAAAAGTATTTGGCTATGAGGAATAAATTTTCTCCGTTTGCGATCAGGCGAACTTTAACTACTCTCTTAACTATTTTAACTTTTCGTTAACCTTATTTAAAAAGGGACTTCTTTAAACTTCGGTTTTAAAACCATATTTGAATGAGAAGCTTGAACATTTTATTACTTATTGTTTTTTCAATCACAACATTTGCTCAACAAAAGAAAGAATATATATGTCCACCCTGCTCTTTTGATTGTCATAATTTAGTTTTTGATGGTCCGGGTCAGTGTACCGTTTGCTCGATGGAGTTATTGAATAAAGCCAATATCAATGAAGGATTGAGCTATACTCACATTTATCTTGAGGACGTTTGTGACATAGTTGAGCAAAATCCAAATGTGTTACTATTGGATGTTAGAACAGTAGGGGAATTTAGCGGTGAAACTTCTGATTTAGGATATTTAACCAACGCAATCAATATTCCCATCCAAGAGCTTGAGGATCGTATGATGGAATTAGATAATTTCAAGGAGGATGAAATCATTGTGTATTGTTCAATTAGTATGAGGAGCCCACGAGCAAGTAAATCCCTGGCGGAGAATGGTTTCACTAACATCAAAAACATGTTGGGTGGAATGACCACCTGGAATAGTGCCTCCACCGAAAAACTTCCCTGCAAAATGTCGTTACTAGGGAAGAATTAAATTTCCTGTATCCACCATTAAATCCACATTGAACCAAATCCGACTGTCATTGGATTGCTGCATATTTATAGATAATTGATAATCAAAAGGTTAAAGGTTAATTTTAAATTAACTTTGGAAACAGAAACCAACTGGTATCAGGTTTCGTTAATTGAGGTCAACGGCAAGCATCATGAGCACCAGAAAGAAGAACATACTTAATGATTTTCCATTTGAGACTAAATTTAGTCTCTCTACTATAATTGGTTTTGGGAATTGAGGGCGCAGGAGAAAGGAGCCCTGTCCGATCCGGTGGCTCGGGATATACTGGATAAAATAAACTCGGCTCCCGAGCTAAAAGAACCAATAGATGATCCAAAAATCATTGAAAAGAATATTGAAACCATTCAATGGTTAATGTCAGCAGTTCTTCCACCAGCGCTGATACATGATCAACTAGTGGCCGTAGTTCCACCCTTCCAAATGGATTTTGTCTACACTACCAAGTCTTTTGACAACTTGATGGAAGAAATAGGCGGAATAGAGAAGATGGTTGCATCTGTTGACAAAAACGATCTTTGGAAGAAGAAAACGATGGCTGCCTATCATTCAATTATGGAGCAGTTTTATGGTGTCACCGTTCCTATTGCTAAAACATTAATTTTTCCCGTAAAACAACAGCATACGGGTTTAATGAAGTACTACAAGGTCACCATTACCACCCGGTTTTGTGAGATTACTTTAAACGGTGACTTGCCTGATTTGAGTGAGGAGGATATTCAATTCTTATTAAGCAATCCTAATAATATTGAATTGTGGGCAAAACACTTACCGGCTGATCGGTTTGTTTTCCTTGGATTTGCTCTTTATTCCATGATTGACATCACCGAAGAACAGGTCACTTCACTTTTAAAGGATAGCCTACTTAAAAAGGGTTGCTTGAATGACAAGGAAAATCTTAATAAGGTTCAGGAACATGTAAAATCCCTATTGGGCTTATCAGATGTTACTATGGGTCTGGCGTCTTTTGAAAAAAACCAGGGCAGATTTATTGATCTGGCCAGTCACACCAGTTATAATTTCGACCCGGATGAGCATGCTGAGAGTTGTCCAATTCAGGAGATTTATGAATTCTTTTCGCAACGTAAAGAGACATTGATCTTAGAGGATCTTCATAAAAATAAATTCTTTGGTGAATTTGAGGAAATATTGATTAAAGAAGGTTATAGCAGCTTACTGCTATCTCCACTTTTTTATGGGGATAAATTCCTGGGCCTGTTAAAGCTTGGCTCCCCGAAGGTGGGAGATTTGAACTCGTTTGCTTTTGATAAGCTGAATGAGGTGTTGCCATTGTTCTCATTAGCTTTAAAACAGAATGCTGATGAAACTGAGATTAAAGTACAAGCTCTCCTCAAAGAGTCTTATACGTCCATACATCCGACAGTTGAGTGGAAGTTCCTCAAAGCTGCTAATAGCATGCTTGATAATCTTGAGCAGGATGGAAAAGTCGAACTGGAACCCATAGTTTTTAAAGACGTTTTGCCTTTATATGGCGCATCCGATATACGCGGATCTTCTACGGAGAGGAATAAAGCGATACAAGCAGACTTAACGGAGCAATTAGATCTGGCCATTAATGTATTGGGACGGGCTTCGGAATTCAAGCCGATGCATGCTTTGGATGAACTGAGTTTTAGGCTTGGGAAGTTCAAGAAGAGATTGAAGAGTGGGTTATCATCCGGGGACGAAGTGGAAGTGCTTGATTTCCTTCATGCTTCGATTGAACCACTTTTTAAGAATATTGCAGGCAATTGCTCCGAATTCGCAAAAGTATCTTCTACTTATTGGAAGGTCATAGATCCGGAGTTGGGTGTCGTGTATAAGCGAAGAAGGGCATTTGAAGAAAGTCTCACCTTGATCAATGATAAGATATCTACTTTCCTTGAAAAGGAACAAATAAAAGCCCAGGAGATATACCCTCATTACTTTGAGAAGTATGTTACCGATGGGGTTGAATACAATATATACGTAGGTGACTCCCTAACGGAAGAATCGAACTATGATCCCATTTTCTTGAGAAACATGAGGTTATGGCAGATCATAACCATGGTCGAGGTTGCCAGGAAAGCGGAGCGTCTAAAGCCGAATCTTCCTATTGAGTTAGATATGACGCACCTAATACTGGCACATAGTGTACCACTTTCTATCAGGTTCCGATTGGAGGAAAAGAAATTTGATGTCGACGGAGCTTACAACATTCGTTACGAAATCATCAAAAAACGCATTGACAAAGCGCTGATCAAGAATACCGATGAAAGATTGACCCAGCCAGGTCAGATTGCTATCGTTTATTCAAACGATCGTGATGCAGATGAATATATGCACTATATAGAGTCCTCCAGTCAAAGAAATACCTGACCAAAGAGGTTGAAAAGGTTATTCTTGAGGATCTTCAGGGTGTGAGCGGTCTGAAGGCACTGAGAATCACCGTTAGAGATGACAAAGCAGTTGATCCCAAAGCGCTTGAAGGTATAAACTTAGAGGAAGCTTTGAATTAAACGATTTCCCATACCAGGGTATATCGGGCCATATCTTCTGGTTTTGAAGGTACCATGTTCACTTGGTATGAGCCATGCGATTCATCTAAGACCATGGTAAATTTTCCAAGGAGGTCATTGGCACTTAGCAGATCGTAGTCCCACACTTCAATAACCAATGGCTTATCGGTTGGAACGCCATTAATATCGATACCGATCTGCTTGATGTCGCTTTTCATACTAACAAACAACTTGCCTTTAGGCCAAATTTTATGATCCTGATATTTGAGGAAAATCTCATCCCCGTCCATTTCATCGCTAAAAAAGCACTGAAGTGAAATCAATTTAATTGTAACTGTACCAGCCATAGTTAGAAAATATTTAATCGCATCTTGTCTAAAGCCATCTCCATTTCTATGAGAGCTTCGATAGACAGCAGATCCTCCTGTCTAATTTTTAATATACCTGCCGCTTCAAAGACTTTTTCCCTTTCATCATCCGAATAATCATCATCAGCTGCGGCCATTCTAATAGCATCATAGATAAGTAACTTGTTGAAGCTGGCAACGCCCACGGTGTTCAGTAACTCCATTCGCGAAGTCGTTGATTTCTTTAGCTGGTAGCATCAACTACAAGCCAATCGCCCACGGTGGCACCAAACTCAATCCGTAGAAGGAAGGTGCAATATTTATGACTTCGTTTAACATGAAGATTATATTTCTTTTAAACTTTTATATATTGTAAGTTCAAGTAATAAGTGCAATTTTCCTTTGTAGCACTTGCTTTGCGTTTAGGTAATTAAATTTTCTAACAGGGCGTTCATATGATTTTGTTTTCAACAACTTTGATTTGCTCCTCTGTAACAAATCTAATATCTGTTTTCTTAGGATAAAACCTTCTGATTACCCCAATCCTATTTTCAACTGTCCATTTATCCTGACTAGTATAGGGACGAGTGAAATAGGCATCCACATCAAGGGATTGAGCAATCAACTCATGTTTAGAAAATGCCATATCATTATCAAAAGTGAGTGTTTCCAGTTTGTGTTTATCCTGAGAGAGTTCCTCCACAATAGCTTCGGCCATTTGATCGGCATTTTTACTGTGCATCTTTCTGATTCTGGTAAAAAGACTTGCTCGGTCTGTCATCACCAACAAAGAGCCTTTGTGGTTTTTACCCATCATTAAATCGACTTCTATATCTCCCAATCGTTCCCTTTTGTTAATGATCTGGGGTCGCTGTTCAATTGATACCCTATTCGGGATAATACCTCTACGATCTTTTCTGTTTCCTCGTTTGCGCCTTCGTTTGCCATGTTTTAGATATGTGTATAGTTGTTTGTATTCTTGGTTCTCCTGGTGGTTGGTGTGCTTACATTCCCATATCCATTGGTAAATCCATTCATGGCTAAGTGGACATTCTCTCGTTTTCTTTCCCTGATGGCTGATCAATTCAGGACTCCATCTATCTTCTTGGAGCCGGTTAACTATCCAGTCTTTCATGGGTTTGGTGAAAATCACTCTTTTTGGCTTTTCTTGATGACGAAGATTGGTCCTCCTTTGTGCATTTGCTGTTCGATAGACACCAGCTCCCCTACCTCTTGAACCCACTCGCTTAAGCTCACGTGAGATCGTAGATGGGTGAAAATGAACGATACAGGCAATCTCCTTTTGAGTAGCTCCTGTTTTCAATAATGCTTCAATTTGATACCTTTGATCAATACTGAGATGTGTGTAGTTTTTTGACATTTTGCAATCCAAAGATTGCACTGTTCAGGCTTTTGAAGGATGAAAAAGCCCTTAAAAGCTTTTTCATCCTTCAATTGCACTTATTAGTATAATTATAAATGGTAAGGTTTTCCAAATTTGGAACAAAACGAAGTAATACTTGTACATTGAATTTTATACTAAAATCGCCAAAATATGTTCTCGGATTCTGACCAAAAACAAATAATTAGTAGAGGCTCAACAATCGATCAGGTAGAACAACAGATTGAAAACTTTAAAAGTGGTTTTCCTCCCTTAAAATTAGAAAAGCCAGCAACGGAGAATAATGGTATTCTTATTTTGAATCAGGAGAAAATAGGTAAGTATGTTGAGTCATACGAATCGCGACTGGGTAGTAGTTCCGTAGTCAAATTTGTTCCGGCATCTGGAGCCGCAAGCCGAATGTTCAAAACACTCTTTGCTTTCGTTGAGAATTATACGGGTAGTGACGAAGATTACAGCAAGTTCAGTTCAGGAGAGACTCATAATGAGGTGTACACATTCTTTAAGCACATCAATGACTTCGCCTTTTATGACCATTTGAAGGCAGAATATGACCACAATGGTGAAACTTTGGAGGAGGCTCACTTGAAGCGAAAATATATTGAAATCCTGCAACTTTTATTAGACGAACCTGGGCTAAGCTATGGCACCCTACCCAAGGGATTAATAGACTTTCATCCATACGGAGAATTCTCCAGGACTCCTGCTGAAGAGCATTTGGTTGAAGGTGCGCATTATGCTAAAGATCAGCAAGGGAGTGTAAGACTTTATTTTACCGTATCACCAGAACATAAAATTAAATTCCAAGGTTATATTGAAGAAGTCCAAACCCAATATGAAGATCAATTCCAGGTTACCTATGAGGTAAACTATTCGGAACAAAAAAAATCTACTGATACTATTGCCGTGGATCTCAGCAATGAACCCTTTCGCAACAAGGATGGTAGTTTATTGTTCAGGCCGGCGGGTCATGGAGCATTAATAGCAAATCTTAATGAAATTGAGTCAGATTTAATCTTCGTCAAAAACATTGACAATGTGGTTCCCGATCACCTCAAAGAAACTACTCATATTTACAAAAGGGTGATAGGTGGGATATTGTTAGAGGCTCAACAAAAAGTATTTAACTACCTAAAGGAAATTGATCGCAATTGGAATCAAGACCTGGAACAGGAAATTATTGACTTTGGTAGAGACCATTTGAATTTCATATTGCCGGGTAGCTATTGGTCAATAAGCGATGAAGAAAGGAGAAAATATCTCCATAATAAACTAAATCGCCCGATGAGAACCAGCGGCATGGTCTCTAATGTTGGTGACCCTGGCGGTGGACCATTTTGGGCACGGAATAATGATGGTTCTATTTCATTACAAATAGTAGAGACAGCTCAACTTGATCTCAATAATCCTGAACAGAAAGACATTTTCGGTCAATCGACGCATTTTAATCCCGTGGATCTCGCGTGTGCTGTGAAGGATTATAAGGGTGAAAAGTTTGATCTGAACAAATACGTTGATCCAAAGACAGGATTCATTACGTTAAAATCTAAAGACGGCAAGGATCTTAAGGCCCAGGAACTGCCCGGACTATGGAATGGTTCTATGTCGGACTGGATAAGCATATTCGTAGAGGTGCCACTAATAACTTTTAATCCGGTGAAGCAAGTGAACGATCTGCTTAAAGAGACGCACCAGCCAGGTTGATTTTGTTTGAGTGCAACCTTAGAATGCATTTACTCATCTTAAGTAAAGGTTATCGTCAGTCCCCTGATTGATCTGGTGCTGATCAAAGGAGAGGTAGAGTCCATTAGGATAGTTGCAGAGAATGTATCACTCGACAAGGTTAGTACGAATAAATCCGGTAGAACTTTGAAGGTTTTTCTTGACAATGCCAGAGTGGGGACTAATAATGAAAAGTTGATCGATCCTGATAATCCCAATTTTCTTATCAGGCGTAGTGGATATGTTGGGGCTAAGGTGAAGGCCTATCTGACCTACAAAAGCTTGGAGAGAGTAGAAATGAGAGGAGAGGGTACTCTTTTGTGTGAGGATCGATTGGCGTCTCCAAAGCTTAAAGTGAAGATAATGGGTCAGATAGATGCCACTTTTGCATCTATTGATGCCAAGAAATTTGTCTTATCTTCATTTGGTGAAAAATGAGATATATATTGCGGGCGGAGCAGCTGACAAGCAGGTTTATCGTATTTTTGGTGAAAGCAACATCAATACTACCAACGTCAACTCGGAAATGGCCAGAATAACTGTTTTTGGTGCCTGTGAAGTTAGAATTTCAGCAGATAACGCTCTCAAATTAAAAACGTTCGGAGAATCCAAGATCTACTATACTGGCAATCCGACTGTCACTAAATCTTTGATTCTTGGTGAGGTAACTATTCGGGCTATCTAACGTCGCTTCGAAATAAGGAAAAATAAGAAATCCCTTTGATCTTATAAGAATGGAGTTTCACCTTGGATTTTTTTGATTGAAAACTAAAATAATAGTCAATAATTTCAACCTTACGGGATGAGTAAAATAGAATCTAGTAAAGCCCCTGAACCAGTTGGATTATACCCGCATGCTCGAAAGGTCGGCAATTTCCTTTACCTCTCCGGAATTGGACCAAGAGAAAGAGGGTCTAAAAAGATTCCAGGTGTTGAGTTGGATGAGACTGGTATTATCACATCCTACGATATTGCAGTTCAATGTCGATCAGTATTTGGCAACATAAAATACGTTCTTGAGGATGCTGGTATGAGATGGGAAAACCTTGTGGACGTGACTGTTTTTCTCACTAATATGAAAGACGATTTTAAGATCTTTAACGAAATATATGCAGAGTACTTTAAAGATGTTCAGCCTTGTAGGACAACAGTTGAAATAAAGAGCCTTCCAACACCCATAGCTATTGAATTGAAGTGTATAGCCTATGTTGCGTAGGATAGTTACAGTTCCTTAAAGGGACTAAGATGATTATACAAATTTAGAAACGAACTGGATTTTTTGTAAATCTAAATAAATATTAGACACTTTCTACGCTGCCCAGCCTGCTCTATCGAGGCTACGGTATTGGATAGCTTCCGCCAGGTGTTCAATAGCTATTTCGTCTGATCCGTTAAGGTCAGCAATAGTCCGTGACACTTTCAAAATGCGATCATAAGCCCTGGCGGACAATCCGAGTTTTTCCATGGCTCTTTTTAGAAGTGTTTTCCCCGCCTCATTTATTTCACAGATCTCCTTTACCATCTGCGGGGGCATCATCGCATTGTTGTAAATACTCTGATAATCATCAAATCTTGATGATTGTATTTTCTGGGCCTCGATTACTCGTTTTCTGATTTCGACGCTTGACTCGGCCTTACGATTGGCTGTCATTTCATCAAATGAAACGGGAGTCACTTCAACATGCAAGTCAATGCGATCGAGTAGTGGACCACTTACTTTATTAAGATATCGTTGTACCACTCCCGGTCCGCATACGCATTCTTTTTCGGGGTGATTATAGAATCCGCAAGGGCAAGGATTCATACTGGCTATTAGCATGAAGTTGGCGGGAAAGTCAATGGAGAACTTTGCCCTGGAAATGGTTACTTTTCTTTCCTCCAGTGGTTGTCTCATTACCTCCAGCACTGACCTTTGGAATTCCGGTAACTCGTCAAGAAAAAGAACTCCATTGTTAGCCATACTGATTTCTCCGGGTTGAGGTATACCGCCACCACCAACGAGGGCGACATCACTGATTGTATGGTGCGGTGATCTAAAAGGTCTGGTGGTTATAAGTGAAGCATCCGAACCCAGTTTACCTGCCACAGAATGAATCTTGGTCGTTTCAAGTGCTTCCTGTAATGAGAGCGGCGGTAGTATTGAAGGTAGCCTTTTAGCAAGCATGGTTTTTTCAGCCCCGGGGGGACCGATCATAATGACATTATGACCACCCGCGGCTGATATCTCCAAAGCTCGTTTGATATTCTCCTGGCCTTGAACATTAGCAAAATCATCGGTGTAATTATCCAGGGAGTTAAGGAAGATATCTCTCGTATCAGTCTGTAATGGTTCTATGTCTTTTTCCCCACTCAAGAAATCAATCGCCTCCTTCAAAGTCTCCACTCCAATAATGTCAAGATCGTCCACAATTGACGCTTCTGAGGCATTTTCCTTAGGGAGTATAAAACCTTTGAATTTGTCTTTTCTTACTTGAATTGCGATTGGTAACGCTCCTTTAATCGGTCTCAGTATCCCATCCAGAGAAAGCTCTCCCATTATAACATAGTTGGACAGCAGATCCGATTCTACCTGGCCAGAGGCGCTAAGTATTCCCAGTGCTATGGGAAGATCGTAAGAAGATCCTTCTTTGCGGATATCTGCAGGCGCCAGGTTAACGATGACCTTCTCCCGCGGCATGCGATAATTGATATACTTTATAGCCGATTCTACCCTCTGTTGACTTTCTTTTACCGCATTATCTGGCAACCCAACCATGAAAAATTTGTTCCCCTGACCAACATTTACCTCAATGGTAATAGTACTGGCATCCACCCCATATACTGCACTTCCGAATGATTTGGCTAGCATCTAGTAATTTTTTGCTTTTGGGGTTAAGATTTACCCCACAACGGTACCGACTAAATTAGAAAGATTAATGGAAATAATTGTTGGCCGTTAAGGCATTAGTCTTCTTTGTCAGCTTCTTTGTCTATTTGCTTAGTAGCAGGTTCAGCCTCTTTTTGAGCACCCACCGCAGAAGTTTCGTTACTTTGCTTGTCATAAAGCTGAGCTTTTAACTGGAGTACTTCCCCTTCTTTAGCACTCAATTTCCTCTTTAAGCTAATAATCTGAATGTACTCCAGTGTAAACTGGATAGTTATGATTATTAGTCCAATTAGACCCCAGGTTTTCATGTTTTCATAAAAGGTAAATACTCCTTTACTCCACAAGAAAGAAAAGCCTTCCTTTATTAGCTTTTCATCATTGGCACCAATTAAGATAGAGAGCACGATAAATACTATGAAAACAACCCGAATGATTAATCTGAATTTCTTCATTTGAAGTAATTGAGCATTAAATTTCCAATCATTTGGATGAGAGAGACGGTGACACTGTTTACAAGTTTAATTTTTTAAAAGATAAGGATCAAAATTTAAAGGTTATTTATTTTGTTTGCCATTCCAGTCTGTGCTACCACAATGAGAAGCACTCGTTGAATTCCGACATAGCCGTCCTTATTGATAAAATATTCACCAAGAGAATGGGCTCCTTTTCCGATACCTCCACCTCCAAGGGTTATTGCGGAAATACCTTTGGAAATAGGAATGTTAGAATCGGTTGAACTAATTTTAAGTTTGGGGTCGTTTCCAACGATTTTGGTGGCCACCCAGGCACGCTGTACAAGGTCGTCATCATCCGGTGTTTCACCAGATGGTCGGTTCCCAATCATCTTCACCTCAACAGTAAGGGGTCTTCCATTTCGCAGTAAATTATTTTGTTCAGTCAGTCCTTTTCTAATCGCTTGTTGTAAAATAGAATCGATATCAACTAGTTTTTGAGAACTTTCAGATCTCATATCCACCTCCATCCATGATTCAAAAGGAATGGAGTTTACCGAAGTACCACCACCAATTCTGCCGACATTGTAGCTTGTTTTTGCCCCGGATGCAGTATACTGATCAGCTTCTTCAGCAAAATATTTTATTGTCGCTCCCTAATGCATGGTGTGGATTCCCCAGGCCAAATGCCCCCCAACTATGTCCACCCGGGCCTCTAAATGTGATGCGATACCGATGTGAGCCTAATCCACCATTGGTGATAAATTCTGCTTCGGCGCCATCAACTGAAATGAAATAATCAATTTTGGGACCCCCATCCCGGAATAAATGTTTCATTCCCCTCAAATCTCCCAACCCCTCTTCACCGACGTCACCGATGAAAAGGATATGAGCTTCTGTCCTGATATTAGCAGCATTCATTGCTCGCAGAGTGGTCAGAAGCGTAACTAACCCCCTGGTGTCGTCAGCAATTCCCGGAGCATATAATGTATCACCGACTTGCTTCACTTTTAATGACGTCCCCTCCGGAAATACGGTATCCAGGTGGGCTGCAAGTGCCAAAACCTTATTTCCTTTCTCACCCTTTCTTAGCCCAATTACATTTCCGATCTCATCTGTCCATACGGAATCAAGCCCTTCAGCTTTGAGCATTTCAGCATATTTGATACCACGAACAGTTTCTTTGAAAGGTGGAGATTCAATTTCGGTAAGTGTGACGAGGTCTTTAATCGTATTGACGTCTGTGTCAATTATATATTGAAATGCCTCTTTAATTTTTGGATGTTGAGCCAGGCTAGTAACGTCCTCATTGATTGATTCTGAAAGTTCAAAGGTTACTATATCCTCTGACTTGTCATTTGAGACTTCTTTTTGAATTGGTGGATTGCAAGACCATAAGATTGTTATTATAATTGAAAGAATTGAATATTGCTTCATTAGTTATTTTTGATCAATGTAAGGATAATGGGCCTGTTTGCATACGTCAATTTTTTGAATGGTCAAAGCTTCTTTTTAATCTCATTAAGAATTTGTTCACCCCCCGATTGTAATAGATCTTCGGCCATTTGCAGGCCCAGCTCCTCCGGAGAATCAGGATTGCCCGTTTTTTCAAGCTGAATCTTTTTTCTGCCATCAAGAGAAATAATACCTGCCCTAAACAACAGGGAAGCCTGCGATATCTGAGCTAACCCAAAAACAGGGATACTACAACCTCCCTCCAGTCTTTTGAGAAATGCTCGCTCTGCTTTTATACATGTTTCTGCACTAATATCATTTACAGTCATTCTTAGCAACTCCCTTTTGTCGTCTGATAATGATGTGCTTGCCTCCAATGCTATGCTCCCCTGTCCTACGGCAGGTACAAACTTTTCAAGATCAAGTTGATTAACGATTATTTCATCATACCCCAAACGATGAACTCCTGCATACGCAAGTGCAAGGGCATCACAGGCGCCTTGTTCCATTTTTGATATCCTTGTTTGCAAATTTCCCCGTATATCCGTTAGTTCGACGTGGGGGTAATAGTTTTTAAATAGAGCAACTCTACGGGTTGATGATGTTCCAATTTTGACTCTTGTGCCCTTTTCAATGTCAATGTTGGGGTTGGTGCTGACGATAACATCATTGGGATCTTCTCTTTTACAGAATGCAATAATTTGTAAATCCTTACCAAGATTGGACTGCAGATCTTTGGCGCTATGGATGGCTATATCAATTTCTCCTGCTCTAAGTTTATTTTCCAACTCTAAGGTAAAAACGCCCTTTCTACCAATTTTGGAGATCGAAACATCGAGAATCTTGTCACCCTTAGTTTCAAACTGAATAATTTCAGATTTGATGCCCTGGCTTTCTAATTGGTTTGCCACGTAGTTAGTTTGCCACATAGCCAGCGGGCTACTTCTGGAGCCAATCCTTATTTTATCAACCCCCATGTTTTAGGATTTTAATACTGCATTGATTCTTAGAGACAGGGCCAGGAAAGTTATTTTAGCGCTGGCATTTCTTTCAAGGTGATAGTAGGCCTCATCCAATTCGCTCGATATTATTTCAATTTTCGACAGATTCACAGCTTGCCCGAATTTAGACACAAAATCCCTATCATCGTCGTTCATCTCAATAAGTTGGGTCAGATCGCAGCCTGATAGCAATGCATTCCTAAGAAGTGCGAGTCCACTTGAAATGAGGCTCTTTTGTGCAAGTTTGCTCATTGCATGAATTTCATCTGCATAAGAAACGAGGGCTTCAAAATCATTTTGCCAACACAATCTCATCCAGTCGCTGAACCGCTGATTGGTATGTTCCGGTGAATCCTGGTCCAATAGCTTTAGTGTAAGACTAAGATTGCCTTCACTCAATTGCGCCAATTGTTCAGCTTTATTATTGCTTTTCTCAATTTTAGATTCAATGAATTCGGTTACTTCTTCATTATTAAAGGCTCTGATATTAACGAGCTGTGCCCGTGATGTTATAGTTGAAAGAAGTCTTTCATAGTTGTTTGAAACCAGTAAGAAAACAGTTCTTTCGGGAGGTTCTTCCAGTATTTTTAGTATGGCATTTGCTGCAGATGGGTGCATCCATTCCGGAAGCCAGATCAACATAATTTTGTACTTGGCCTCAAATGCCTTTAAACTTAGTTTTTGTATTATCTGACGGCTTTCTTCCTTGCTAACATTTACTTGTTTGTTTTCACCGCCAAAATGGCTTATCCAATCTTCTAAGATCACAAAAGGATGGATCGAAAGAAAAGATCTCCATTCCGGCAGGAAATTAGAACTGATTACATCCTTGCCTTTCCATTTTTGTGTGGGACTGACCGGAAAAATGAAATGAAGATCAGGATGGATTAGTTTATTAATCTTATTACATGACGAGCATTCCCCACAAGAATCGTTCGCACTTGGTGCTTCGCAATTGATGAAACTAGCATAAGCGAGCGCAAGGGCCAGGTTGGCCGACCCAGGTGGTCCTGAGAATATCTGAGCATGATGATTTCGCTGGGATGACTTGGTCAGCTTTTCCTTAATTCCATCTAAACCTATAATGTCACTGAACTTCATTTGCCGGTGCCTTCCCAGATTCTGAACTTAGCTGTACGAAGTAGGACTTCTTTCAAGATATTTCTTTCGATTTTGGTCAGCTTCCTATCACGTCTTCTCATCATCGCTTCGCAAGTTTCAATAGCTTTTTCAAATTCAAACGTTTTATTGCCTGTCACACCACCCCAGGAAAATGAGGGGACGGATGTTCTGGCAAAACCACCACCAAAAATATTAGCTGCTACACCAACTATCGTGCCTGTATTAAACATTGTGTTTATTGCGCATTTTGCGTGATCACCCATCATGAGCCCACAAAACTGTGTGCCCGTCGATACAAAACGCTCTTCCCGATAATTCCAGATCTTAACCTCACTGTAGTTGTTATTAAGGTTTGAAGTATTAGTATCTGCACCAATGTTGCACCACTCCCCTATTACAGAATTGCCCAAAAATCCATCATGCGATTTATTGGAGTATCCAAAGATAACAGAGTTTGAAACCTCGCCACCGATTTTAGTAAATGGTCCAGTTGAAGTATTTTTTCGGATTTTGGCACCAATATTCACTGTGCTATTTTTCCCCAGCGCAAATGGACCCTGGATAATAGCGCCTTCGTGGATCTCGCAGTTTTTACCAATATAGATCGGACCGTTTTCAGCATTTAAGATAGCTGCTTTTATCACCACACCTCCTTCAAGGAATACATCCCGTTCATTATAAACAATTGTATGTGGGTCATGGAGTTTTCTACACGTTCTCCCTGAAGTTATTAATCCATAATCCCGTATTATCTCCGTTCCATTTTGTTGAAAGATGTCCCACACATTATTGATCTGATTGAAAGGGGTATCATATTTTTCAGAGTCTTCTGTATTGTCTAAAATTTGATTTAAGTCGTTTGAATTGTCATGACTCGCAATAGCAATTACTTCATTGTTCGAATCAACAAGTGAACAAGCATTTTCTAGACTATTTATTGCTGCAATCAACTCACTATCAGGCAGGACATTGGATCTTACTAAGTAGTCGCTTTTATTAATAGATGGAAATTGTTCCTGAAGATAGGATTCTGTTAGATAGCCAACTTCAGCATTCAATAATTGCTGCCACTTTTCCCTTATGGTCAAAATACCCACCCTGATTTCTGATATTGGTCTGGTGAAGGTAAATGGAAGTAAATCTAATCTTGTCGAGGGGGGATCAAACAGTGTGATCTTCATTGAACAAAAATAAAAAAGTCCTCATGAAGATAAATTCTGGAGGACTAAGTTTCAAAGCTGGGAATAGTTATTTCTTTTTGTACCTTTTGTTGAATTTTTCGACCCGACCAGCAGTATCAACAAACAGTTTCTTGCCAGTATAAAATGGATGTGATGCTGAACTAACTTCAACCTTTACAAGAGGATATGTCTTACCATCGTCCCACTTGATAGTTTCTTTGGTCTGAATCGTTGATTTTGTCAAAAATGAAAAATCACTAGAAGTGTCGTGAAAAACAACCTCTTTGTATTCAGGATGTATGTCTTTCTTCATTTTATTTGGTTCTGATTACTTTGATTTAAAACGGACGGTAAAAGTACAGACTTCAAGGAAGATAACAAAGAACCTATCAATTCAGAAACCGTCTCAATACTACGTCGCAGGAATAATTTCTAACTTAGCTCCGCATATATTTGGGGCCGAATGAAGTCGAAATTTCTATTATTTATTTTTTTTGTAAGCATCAAACTAATGGGTCAGAGTGCTTATGTTCCTTTAAATCCAGATTATTATCACCTCTTAGATAGATATGAAATGAAGTCAGGAGGGATGTCGAAATCTTATTTCACATCTTTCAAGCCATACCGAAGAGATCAAATTACTGCATTTTTGGATAGTATAGTAAGTAATGGAATATTCACCAGCCAATCGGATAAATTCAATGAGGAGTATTTGAAAATAGATAATTGGGAGTTTACGCGGACTGAGTTATCAAATAGCAAAAAACCTCTTTGGAAGAAAATTATATCGGAAGAAATCGGATTTTGTACATGCGGACGTTCCGGATTTCGATGTTCATTCGAATCCGGTGTTCTACGGGAGCATCGGCAATGACAGCGACTCACCATCAAGGCCATTTATCAATACGCGTGGCGTTGAGTTGAGGGGTAGGTTAGACCACAAAATCGGTTTTTACACATTTATTGGTGAGAATCAGGTCGTCTTCCCTTTTTACGGTCAGGACTACGTGCTTAACCGTGGAGCTGTTCCAAATGAAGGATTTTGGAAAGAGTTCCGGAATGGTGGCGTTGATTTTTTCACCGCCAGGGGATATTTGGATTTTCAAGTGAGCAGACACATCAATCTACAATTTGGCCATGACAAGAATTTCATTGGAAATGGTATAAGGTCAATGTTTCTGTCAGATTTTTCGAGCAATTATTTTTTCCTGAAACTGACAACCCAGGTATGGAGATTGAACTATACCAATTTGTTTGCTGAATTGATTGCTGATGCACCATTTACTCCACTTGGTGGCGCTGACGCAGGGTCTCTTGGTACCGTACGTTTTCCCAAGAAATATATGGCACTCCACCACTTGAGTATAAACATTACGGAAAAATTTAATCTAGGACTTTTTGAATCAACGATATTTTCAGATACGGATTCATTAGGTGGCCGTTTCGAGATCAATTATTTAAATCCTGTTATTTTTTATCGAGGAATTGAACAGCAAGTGGGAAGTCCGGATAATGTAGTACTGGGACTTGATTTCAAATGGAATCCCGGGATAAAGTATTCCGTTTACGGTCAGATATTAATTGATGAGTTGATTGTTGATGAATTACTGAGTGGCAGTGGTTGGTGGGGGAACAAAATTTCAGGCCAAACAGGGGTGAAGTATATAAATGCGTTTGGAATGGAAAATTTGGACCTGCAGTTGGAGTATAATTTTGCAAGACCGTTCACTTACACCCATACCACCAATTTGACAAGTTATTCTCATTACCGCCAACCGCTTGCCCATCCCCTTGGCGCCAACTTTAGAGAGTTAGTTGGAATTTTACGTTACCAACCATTACCGAGACTTGCACTTTCAGGCAAATTAATACTGGATGATGCTGGAGTGGACCCTAATGGTTCTAATCTGGGTGCGGATATTTTGTTACCAAACCCTGATAGGGAACGTGACTTTGATAATATGATTGGTCAGGGAATAGATACGAAAATACTATTCCTAGATTTCACCGCATCTTATCAGCTAAGGCACAATCTGTTTATTGATTTTAAGCAGTTAGTACGTGACCTAGATAGTGCTGATGATACTGAGGACATAACAACAGTTTATACTGCCCTGGCAATACGGTTGAATATTGCAAAGCGATTACTTGATTTCTAGGTATGGATACGTTCCTACGTATTGTAAAACAGGCAAAACTGAAAAAGAAATTCTTTGGTCTATATTTCTTGTTGACCATTCTCTTTGTCGTTTTTAGCCTGATCAATTTTTCTGCACTCATACCCATTCTGGGAGTGCTTTTTAATGAGGTTGAGCAACCAATTTACAATGTAAATGATTCCTCAATCAGCATAGCTTACTTAAAGTATTCATTTTATTCGTATTTACATGGGGTCATTAATGAAGAAGGGAAGAAAGCAGCGCTTGTCTATATCTGCCTTATAGTACTTATTTCAGTATTTCTAGCTAATCTCTTTAGATATCTCGCTGATTTATGCCTGGTGGAGCTAAGGTTGAGCATAATCTACAATTTGAGGAGAAATATCTTCAACAAACTAGTGGATTTATCACTGGCTTTTCTCTCAGGAAGGAAGAAGGGAGACTTAGTTACCCGGGTCATGAATGATATCCAGGAGATTGAGACTTCGGTGATCTATACATTAAAGATTTATCTTAAAGAACCACTATTGATAGCAGGCTACTTATGGATCCTATTTTCAATGTCTGCCTCTTTGGCGCTCTATTCTTTGGTGCTCATTCCCGTTTCGGGCCTGAGCATATCCGCCATTGCCAAGAAATTGAAAAGAAAGGCTTTGGAGACTCAGAATGTTTTAGGAGAAATTGGTTTTATAATAGATCAGATGCTTTCAGGTATTCGGGAAATAAAGAGTTATGGCGCTCAATCATTTATAGGTAATCAGTTTGATAAAAAAAACAGAGACTATGCGAATTTCAACCGGTCGATGGGAATTAAATTTCAACTGGCGGGCCCTATCTCAGAAATTATTGGAGTAGCTACTATGGTGATTATCCTGATAGTAGGTGGAAGTATAATGCTCGGTGATTCAGCTGAATTAAGCGCTTCACAATTCATCGCCTTTTTAATAATCTTTAGCCAGGTTCTCGCCCCGGCCAAAGCGCTATCTCAGGCGCACAGTTTAATGCAACGAGGTCTTGCAAGCGCCAAAAGAGTATTCGAAATAATCGACCATGATAATAATATTCAGCAGGACTCATCTGCACTGTGTTTGAACACATTCAAAAATAACATTGAATTCAGGGAGGTGTCTTTTGCTTATGAAAGCAAAGAGGTTTTAAAGAACGTAAATCTACAGATAGATAAGGGGAAGACATATGCGATTGTTGGGCCTTCTGGTGGCGGAAAATCCACACTAGCAGACCTCATATCCCGTTTTCATGACCCCACAAGAGGCGCTATACTAATGGACGGCCTAGATCTCAGGTCTTGTAATTTGCATGATTTGCGCAATCTTATTGCTGTGGTCAGTCAGGACACCGTACTATTCAATGATACCATTCGTAATAACATAACTCTTGGTCAATCCGGCATTTCTAATGAGCGTATAGTTGAAGCAGCCGAAATGGCCAATGCCGATGAATTTATCGGAAACTTACCTCTCGGTTATGAGACCATTATTGGTGAGCGGGGATCAAGATTATCAGGTGGTGAAAGGCAGCGAATAGCCATCGCACGGGCCGTTTTAAAAGATGCTCCTATTCTAATTCTTGACGAAGCAACTTCGGCGCTTGATCAGTCATCAGAAGATATGGTTAGAGAGGCGATAGGAAGACTTATGGAAAATAGAACGACTATTATCATAACCCACCGTCTAAATTCCATTGCGAAATGTGACCAAATATACGTTTTAGAGAATGGTCAAATAATTTCGCAAGGTTCATATAAGGATTTACCAGTGTCCTTATTCAATTGATGGAGCCATTTTCATCTTGCCATAGCATATTCTTTGCTGGCCATCTCAATCACATGCTGCCAAAGGTCTTCATAGGGCACAATTTCCAAATCGGCATAGGCATCACCTGGTTCATCCGCTGTTTTAAGCTTTTCATAGAGCTTTTGACCCCGTTTCTTCGCCAAATCAGGTTCAAAGCCGCTGTCAATCATCACTAATAGGAGCTTAAAAAATAGTTTGTCCCTGTAAGTAATCTCTCCTTCATTCAAGTGCCGGTAAATGTATTTCTGCAATCTTTCCACCTTGTCCAGTAATTTGTCTTTTTCATCCCGAATTAAGTAATGCAGGAATTCAAGGATCATTAAGGCAACATTGAAACCATTCTTATCTTGGTTGAGCACATTAAGAGATACATAAAACTGGTCAAAGTTGACAATGTCGTTGAGATGCTTTTCAGGATGTATATGGTACATATAGGCTCTCAATAGTTTCCATCGCTGGACAGGTTTTACCATTAGTTTGTCCATGTTGGGATTGCGGAAAACCTGATCGATAATGTCTGCCCCTAAATCATATTCCCGGTTGCGTACCGCTAAGAGAAAATAATTCTCCATATGAGCAAACCAATTAGAGTCGGATCTCTCAAAATATGTTAGCGCATTTTTCGCGTATTTTAGACCTTCATCGAATTGTTTGGTTCGCAATAATGCGTAGGTCTTCATGAATACGTTGAAACGTTCATCGAACCTCAAAGGATTGATTTTTTCGTCCTTTACCAACTTTTCTGTTTCTTGGGTTAATTCCAAAATAATTTGATAATTGCCAATTGATTCATGGCATATCACATTTAGGATGTAGTAGAAATCGAAAATGTTGAATGAATTTGTTTCTTTCCAGAGCCTTTCTAGCTCATCAACCACTTTGATGGCATCGTCAAGGTTCTTTTTTCTTGAGTTGACAGATTTCTTGACCAGCATTCTTTGTTCATAATACAAATTATATGCCTTGTTTTCTATCTCATTTAGTTTTCTGTAATGCCCCAGCTCTTCTAAATTTTTGTAGAAATTGGCTGGCTGACAGCGAAAGGAGTGGAGTTTCCTAAGGATACCGAGTCCTTCCAAAGTGACATCAGTTAATTCCGTTTCTTTAGCAATAGCCAACGCCTTGTTTACCATTTTTTCTGCGATATCATCCAAACCTTCCCGAAGCAGGATCTTGGCTTTGTGTATGTAATTGGTGCTCTCCTGCTCATATTGCGTCGAGATTCTTGTTTTGCTGTCTCGATAGTCCACGAAATATAGAAGATTGAGCAAACGTTGACGCAATCGTGATTTTAGCATCCTATAACGTTGATCGTCCGCATTCGTCCCATAAAGTTCATGGGCCGCTTCACCATCGGTCATGAAGTTCCCGCTAATTATTCCATTTAATAATTCCTGTTCCTTATTTGGATTATCTTCATTTAAATCTAAATCAATTGCCGAGTAGGTGTCCTTGACACGATCACGCAATAACCTAGTTAGTTTATTTAATTCCTCCATTGCCCAAAAGTCTGATTTATAACATCATTAATGCCTAAGTAATATTAACATACTTAAAGCTTATGTAAGTTCAAGTAATAAGTGCAATTTTCCTTTGTAGCACTTGCTTTGCGTTTAGGTAATTAAATTTTCTAACAGGGCGTTCATTGATTTTGTTTTCAACAACTTTGATTTGCTCCTCTGTAACAAATCTAATATCTGTTTTCTTAGGATAAAACCTTCTGATTACCCCAATCCTATTTTCAACTGTCCCTTTATCCTGACTAGTATAGGGACGAGTGAAATAGGCATCCACATCAAGGGATTGAGCAATCAACTCATGTTTAGAAAATGCCATATCATTATCAAAAGTGAGTGTTTCCAGTTTGTGTTTATCCTGAGAGAGTTCCTCCACAATAGCTTCGGCCATTTGATCGGCATTTTTACTGTGCATCTTTCTGATTCTGGTAAAAAGACTTGCTCGGTCTGTCATCACCAACAAAGAGCCTTTGTGGTTTTTACCCATCATTAAATCGACTTCTATATCTCCCAATCGTTCCCTTTTGTTAATGATCTGGGGTCGCTGTTCAATTGATACCCTATTCGGGATAATACCTCTACGATCTTTTCTGTTTCCTCGTTTGCGCCTTCGTTTGCCATGTTTTAGATATGTGTATAGTTGTTTGTATTCTTGGTTTTCCTGGTGGTTGGTGTGCTTACATTCCCATATCCATTGGTAAATCCATTCATGGCTAAGTGGACATTCTCTCGTTTTCTTTCCCTGATGGCTGATCAATTCAGGACTCCATCTATCTTCTTGGAGCCGGTTAACTATCCAGTCTTTCATGGGTTTGGTGAAAATCACTCTTTTTGGCTTTTCTTGATGACGAAGATTGGTCCTCCTTTGTGCATTTGCTGTTCGATAGACACCAGCTCCCCTACCTCTTGAACCCACATTTCGCTTAAGCTCACGTGAGATCGTAGATGGGTGAAAATGAACGATACAGGCAATCTCCTTTTGAGTAGCTCCTGTTTTCAATAATGCTTCAATTTGATACCTTTGATCAATACTGAGATGTGTGTAGTTTTTTGACATTTTGCAATCCAAAGATTGCACTGCTCAGGCTTTTGAAGGATGAAAAAGCCCTTAAAAGCTTTTTCATCCTTCAATTGCACTTATTAGTTGATCTCAGCTTACATCAAATGTTCATAGTTAAAAATTTATATCAAATGTCATCTACGAGCACCCATTAGTCTCTCAATTTTAGAATCATTTTGAAATCTTTAAAAGCACAGATCATGTTATCATTCTTTTTTTATTTGTTAATTTCTTTGGGCATTTCGTCATTTGGAATTTCAAGCAGTTCATATCCAATTAATAAGACCGACGGCGGCGGTTCGGAATAGAATAATGAAGCGCAAATTTTAGGTGGTAAGACTTGCGGGGGAGGCTCAGAATGGGATAATTGCGACTAATTTATTTAAGTCAATAATCGATTAAAATAACCACTAGATATTACGAAATATCTAAATTGAGGATAGTACGTAGTGCCTACCTTCACGGCATGAAATGGATGAGACGCTTCTTAACCCGAAAAATTCATAGTAGACAATAAAAAACAGGCATAAATTGCTTATATTGAGATAGTTAGACAACAAAATAAGCAATTAATTTATGCCTGAATATAAGGAAAAAGATACCGTATTTTATCGAGGAAAACAAGCTTTTAAATTTGATTTTTCAGCATCAGCGATTAGCTCAGACGGAGCGATATTGTTAAGTGAAAAAGTAGAGAGAAAGACTGGTCTATTAAAAAGCTTCGCCGCACTGATTCCTGACTATCGAAACCCCTTTTTTATCGAATACACTTATGAAGAAATGCTTCGCCAACGGGTGTTTTTAATGATGCAGGGCTATCAGGATTGCAATGACGAACAAAAACTCCGAGAGGATCCGGTGATCCGTAAAGTACTAGATAGCGGATTATGTTCCCAGCCTACTTTAAGTCGATTTGAAAACAAGGCCGATCGGAGTCTGATCTACCAGATGAGTCAATGGTTTGTAGACCGTTATGTAGAGGAGTTGAAAGAGAAGACTGGTCAAATCATCATTGATGTAGATGGTACCGATGACCCTACTCATGGATCCCAACAACTCAGTTTGTATAATGGCTATTATGGACAGACTATGTACCATGAGTTGTTCTTTAAGGACGGGAACACCGGTCAGGTCATTTTACCAGTACTACGTCCGGGCAATTGTCACTCCAACAAATGGTTTGTGGCCTTATTGAAAAGGATTGTCATTAAAATCAGAAAAAAACTGCCCTCAGTAAAGATCCTTATTCGAGCGGATAGTGGCTTTTCAGGAGCATCTTTTTATCGGATAGCTAAGCAGTTTGACCTTCAATTTTGTTTAGGTATTAGTAGTAATGAAGTTTTAAAGACTTTTACCAAACAGACTATCATTGAAGTAAAAAAGGAATATGCTTCAAAAATCATCAAACATCAAGAGTTTGTTGGCCCGTTTACTTACCAGGCCAAAAGCTGGGATCGTTCTGAAAAGCTGTACGCCAAAGTGGAGTCTACCGGAAAAGGAATGAATGTCCGTTACTTTGTGAGCAACTTTGAAGCGATGACCGCTCAACAGATTTACTTTGATTTTTATGTCAAGCGAGGTGATGCCAGTGAAAATCGAATAAAGGAACTCAAAAACATGACTTATTCCGACCGGCTTTCCTGTCATCGCTACTGGGCCAATTTCATGCGTTTAATCATCGCTACCCTCTGTTATGAACATGTTCCGGCAGATTAAATTATTAATTGCCAAAACAAAACACCACTTTGCTAAACGATGGCAAGTGGACAATATCCGGCTTTACCTGATGAAGGTTGGGGCGTGCCTGAAAGAAAGGAAAAGATCATTGACAATACAATTCTCAAGAGCCTTTAGATATCAATACCTGCTGGGCGATTTGCTTACGGTGAACTGACCGATCAGTTAAACAGTTTAGTTTAATCAAAAAAATGTTCTTCCATAAGAACACAATAGAGCTTTGACTGAAAATTGAAAAATTCGGCTAAGTTCTAAATAACACAGCAATTATTATTATCTTCGCTATATGATATCAAGTCAAGAGATCAAAAATTTATTTGCACAATTGCCGATAAGTTCCCAAACCGAATTGTTGGATGAGTTGCTTCAGGAGCAGGAATTACAAGGCAAAGTATTGATTGCCGCTCAACAACAAATAGCAGAGAAAAGAAAGAAGAAACCCTGTCCAAATTGCACAAGCGAGAAGGTATATAAGAGGGGCAGACAAAAAGGTGTGCAGATGTATCAGTGCAATGAATGTAAAAGATGGCACAGTGAAACAACAGGGACACCTTTGTATGACATCAAGCTTAAATCAAAATGGCAATCTTATCTGCGCTGCATGGAGCAGGGCATGCCGATAAAAAAGATAGCAAAACAAATCGGAATAAGCATCCAGACAAGCTTCGACTGGCGGCATAAGATATTGAGTTCACTAAATGAGTTTGTTCCCGAACAGTTATCCTCGGAAGTAGAATGTGATGAATTGGAACTGGCACTTAACAACAAGGGCAGTCGAAATTTAGATAGGGCAGCAAGAAAGAGGGGAAACGATTTCATACGGAATATGGGAAAGGAAGAGGTCACAGTTGTCCAGGTAGTAACAGCGGTTGAACGCAAGGGGGAGAAGTACCTTAAAGCTGTTGCATCAAAACGGCTGAGCAAAGAAGAAATTTCAAAGGCATTGGATGGGAAGTTGGCCTACGGTGCAACCTTGATTACAGATAAGCACCCTTCTTATAAGGCTTTTGCCAAAGACAACCCCTCCATAAAGCACAAAGCGCTATTGGCCAAAGATCATGTGGATAGAGATGATAAAACAATCCATCTGCAAAAAGTAAACAATGTTCACACTCAACTTAGGACATTCTTACGCCCATTCAATGGTGTCAGTTCCAAATATTTGCAAAACTACCTGAATTGGTATGCTTATGCTGACCGAATAAGAGAGTAAAACAACTTTGAAACAATGGTTTCTGACTATGCTATTAACGGATCAAGCCTATCATCTGTATGAGCTATTTAAACAAAATGCTGTTATAATTAGAACTTAGCTAAAAATTCTAACAAAAAAACGCTCTAATGTCCTTTGAAATCCAGAAACCTGGTTGATCTTCAAATTAATACATACACTCCAATCAAAAATAGTTAGCAACCCATTATTAATCCCAAAATTGGTGGCCTATGAATAATGCGGGATAATTTGTGGTCATATAATCTTTTTTGCCTGTTCAGAAGGAAATAAGAAAAATGAGTCTATCGTTCGAGTGAGATTCAATAAGTTTCCTGATACTCTTATTCCCATTGGAGTACAATCAAGCGAGGCGAATACAATTTTCGATAAAGTTTATGAATTCCCTGAAAAACTGGATGATATCACAAGTGATGTTTTACCTTGGGTAGCTCAACTTAAATCCATCAGAGATTCGGGTGATTTTAAAATATATGGATATAAAATTAGAGAAGAAGCAAAATGGGACTTTGACAACAAAATTGATAGTGATGATATTGAAACGACATTAAAGATTATCAACTTACCGAAAATTGATAATCAATCCATGCGCTTAAACTTGTCTTATATTAAAGGAATTAATATTAAAGATGACAATCACGATATTTTTGAGTTAGTTGCCCTTGGGAGCAGAGAGAATTTGAGACCCAGGATAGGTCGATTTTATATATTACCCCGGCATATATATGATCCTGATGGCCTCCTTGATGATTTAGAACTTGAAGAAATAATTAACGAATATGAGAATCTCCAAGAAGATCCAAGGGTCTTGCGATATGCGAAATTTCTGGCTTCCGACGGATTCAGAAGTGAATTAAAAAAGGGAGGTTCAGGGCCTTACAAAATAGAGCTAAGTTCTAATTATAACAGCATTTTGTTTAAATAGCTCATACAGATGATAGGCTTGATCCGTTAATAGCATAGTCAGAAACCATTGTTTCAAAGTTGTTTTACTCTCTCATTCGGTCAGCATAAGCATACCAATTCAGGTAGTTTTGCAAATATTTGGAACTGACACCATTGAATGGGCGTAAGAATGTCCTAAGTTGAGTGTGAACATTGTTTACTTTTTGCAGATGGATTGTTTTATCATCTCTATCCACATGATCTTTGGCCAATAGCGCTTTGTGCTTTATGGAGGGGTTGTCTTTGGCAAAAGCCTTATAAGAAGGGTGCTTATCTGTAATCAAGGTTGCACCGTAGGCCAACTTCCCATCCAATGCCTTTGAAATTTCTTCTTTGCTCAGCCGTTTTGATGCAACAGCTTTAAGGTACTTCTCCCCCTTGCGTTCAACCGCTGTTACTACCTGGACAACTGTGACCTCTTCCTTTCCCATATTCCGTATGAAATCGTTTCCCCTCTTTCTTGCTGCCCTATCTAAATTTCGACTGCCCTTGTTGTTAAGTGCCAGTTCCAATTCATCACATTCTACTTCCGAGGATAACTGTTCGGGAACAAACTCATTTAGTGAACTCCAATATCTTATGCCGCCAGTCGAAGCTTGTCTGGATGCTTATTCCGATTTGTTTTGCTATCTTTTTTATCGGCATGCCCTGCTCCATGCAGCGCAGATAAGATTGCCATTTTGATTTAAGCTTGATGCCATACAAAGGTGTCCCTGTTGTTTCACTGTACCATCTTTTACATTCATTGCACTGATACATCTGCACACCTTTTTGCCTGCCCCTCTTATATACCTTCTCGCTTGTGCAATTTGGACAGGGTTTCTTCTTTCTTTTCTCTGCTATTTGTTGTTGAGCGGCAATCAATACTTTGCCTTGTAATTCCTGCTCCTGGAGCAACTCATCCAACAATTCGGTTTGGGAACTTATCGGCAATTGTGCAAATAAATTTTTGATCTCTTGACTTGATATCATATAGCGAAGATAATAATAATTGCTGTGTTATTTAGAACTTAGCCCAAAATAGCTGATTGGAACGAGGGAAGTTCAGTAATTGTAGAAAAAGATGCAGATTGGTGGGGTTATGGATTGGAATCCATAGAACCGCATCTCAATCACTATCCCGATAAAATTGGCTATTATGTCATTCAGGATGAGTCCGTAGCGCTCATAGCGTTAAAAAATGGCGAAATTGATGTTCTCTCAGGTGTACCTCCATCTGATTTCTCTTTAATGGCAGAGGACAAAACGTATAAGTCCCAATTTCATTTCCTGGCTCCGAATAGTTATCAGTTTGTTTACCTCGGATTTAATGCCAGACTTGAAAAACTAAATTTGCCGATGAGGAAGGCATTATCACATTTAATTCCGTATGAAGATATTATTGAAGTAGCAGCTTTAGGTTTCGGTCAACGCACTGTGGGGCCGATGAATCCGGTGGACTCGCTATACTATAATTCAGACGTTGAATTGACTAATTTCAATCCTAAAAAAAGTGAAAATTTGATGATACAGAGCGGTTACCGAAGAGATAAAAACCAATGGTATAATTTGAATAATGAACAACTAAGCCTAACGTTGAACTATCAAACGGGCTCTGCCATTAATGAGAGTATTGCGCTGATCATAAATGACCGATTGAAGAAATTTGGCATTGATGTTCACTTGAGAGGTTTAGATCGTTCACTGTTAATAAAAAGGGCTAAATCTCATGATTTTGAGATTATTTTATCTTCGTTCAGAGGCGGACCACTTGCACATAATTTTGCCCCACTTTTTGGCACTGATGCAGCAATACCCGGTGGATTAAACTATACTGGTTTTGGGTCACAGCAAAGTGATAGTGTTATAAATCTCATAAATTATGCTGAAAAAAAAGAGCAAAAAGTATCAGGGCTTAAAGAGCTTCAAAGATTGCTGCATGAGGAAAGAACCATGCTATTTCTATTCTTTCAAAAAGAACGAATAATTGTCAGTAAGAGATTTTCCAATGTCTTTGGTTTTAGCCGGAAACCTGGATATAATGTAACAAAGTTTCAGCTAGCTAACCCGAATTAAGTTAAATTATTGTATATAACTGCATTGCATGTAGTTTACGCTCCTGCTGGCGGCTGTGCCTGATCTCTAACCAGGGCTATCTCTCTATCTATCATTAGGAAACCCAAACCTTGCTGATCAACAATGTCAAAAATTTCCAGACACCTCCGTGCAATTGCTTCCTCCTCAACCTGTTCGCCTAAAAACCAATTGAGGAAATTTGATGTCATGTAATCCTTTAACTCGGTACATTTCTCTACTATGTTACTTATCGAGCGGGTAATTGCAATTTCTTGTTCAAGGGTTATTTCGAAAACACTCCGAAAGGAATCAAATTCCTGTTGTATCTCGCCAACAGATGGAGTTATTGCTATACCACCAACGCTACTGATGTAGGTAAAAATTCGTTTCATATGCTGTCTTTCCTCATCAGACTGGATTTCGAAAAATTTAGCACTGTTAACAAAGCCCTTTCGTTCGCACCAGGCTGACATAGCCAGGTAATTAAATGATGATTTAGCCTCTTTCATTACTTGCTCATTTAGCAGAAATTCGATCTCTTCGGAGAGGGAGGTTCTTAATCTTATCTGATCCTTCATGCAGTAAAATTTCTTTCTGATGTAAAAATAAAGTTATTGAAGTAGGCATATAATAAATAATGATTTTGACTCTAAAAACAGCTTGAAATACTTTGTTAAGTCACTGATATTCAGTATATTAATATCAATTAAGAGTAAAAGTTAAATTTCAAGATATGGAGAAAAAGTATGAAAGTCTAACACTTTTCGAGTTTCAGGAGAAATTCCCCGATAACGACAGTTGCCAAGAATACCTGGCCGAATTGAAATGGCCCAAAGGGTTTAAATGTGAGAGGTGTGGCCATGACCGGTATTGCGGTGGGAAGCTGCAGCATACACGGCAATGCACTAAATGCAAGTATCAGGCTACTCCCACTAGTAGCACCCTATTCCACAAGGTTAAATTCCCACTTTTAAAGGCTTTTTATATTGTTTACTACATGAGTACAAATAAAAAAGGAATTGCTTCTACTGAACTGAGCCGAAAACTGGGGTTGCGCCAAAAAACCTGCTGGCTGTTCCAACACAAGGTTATGAAAGCAATGGCCAGCAGTGGCAAATACCCGCTAATGGGCAAAGTAGAAGTCGATGAAACGGTAGTAGGAGAACAGGAAGAAGGTGTTGTAGGGCGTCAGAATAACCGAAAAAGGCAGGTTTTAGTTGCAATTGAGAAGAAAGGCAGAGGAGTTAGCCGAATGTATGCCAGGATAATTGACAATGCAGGTACCAGGCAGCTAAAGCCTTTTTTCGAAGATCATATATCCTGTCGGGCTAATATCAAAACCGATAAGTGGAGGGGATACATGCCCTTAAAAAATAAATACAGCCTCCTGGTTCAAACCGACAGTGGAAAGAAGGGTAAGAACTTCCCAGACTTACACAGGACAATTATGATGTTCAAGGCCTGGCTTAGAGGTATCCATCATTCCGTAGATAACCTTCAGGCATACATTGACCAATATTGTTATAGGTTTAACCGCAGTCAGATGAAAGGTGGAATATTTGATAATCTGTTGGACAGAATGGTGAATCATAAGCCTTGTCCTTATAAAATGATTTGTATTTATTAAATGCCTACTTCAATAAAGTTAATCCCACCTAAATCCAGCCGGATGTTGAATATGGAATGAATCTAAACTAACGTAAGCCTAATCAAAAAGTATGGCAATATGGTTTAAAAAGCTGTTTTACAGAGGTAAAACCACAGAGTTCCCGGAAAGGGGATCTAAAGACTCTCAGTGGGACTCAGTTTCTCTTAGCAAGTCCCTACCGCACATCGGTCTGTGGTGGCTCGCAGAGCAAAATATTGGTGGAATTCTATCATCAGTGAAAAGCATCTTCAAAGTGCCTGATTTCGGAATCACGTCCTTTCAGAATTGCTATGATATCAAACCGAATTCCTTTTTGCCAATCTGTTTCATTAATATATTGGTCAGAAGCTTCTAGTATTCGATCTATTTTATTAGCATCTACCCAATCTTCCGGGTAGCCGAAACGGGTTCTTGAACGCGTTTTAACCTCAACAAAAATCAATAGGTCATCCTTTTTTGCAATTAGGTCAATCTCATATCGTGAATAGCGATAATTTTTCACTAGGATATCATACCCCATATTTTCCAGATATTCTGTGGCTAACTTTTCGCCCCAATCACCAATTTTTTTGTTTTTAGACATGATCTATCTTTGCCCGATTATTGGACATAAAATATTAAATTAATTGTCAAACCCTACCCTTTATCCCCTAAAATTTGAACCTATTTATAAAGACAAAATTTGGGGTGGAAATAAAATCAGAACTTATTTAAATAAAGATTTTGGAGTTCTCAACAATTGTGGTGAAAGCTGGGAAATTTCGGGAGTCAAAGGAGACCTCTCTGTTGTCTCACAAGGAGAACTAAAAGGTATGGTTTTACCAGACCTCATCAATATATATAGATCTGAGTTGGTTGGAGAAAATGTCTACAAAACCTTCGGTGACCAGTTTCCATTGTTAGTCAAGTTTATCGATGCCAACGATGATCTCTCTATTCAAGTCCATCCAAATGATGAAATTGCCTATGAAAGACATACTTCTTTCGGTAAAACGGAGATGTGGTACATCATTCAAAGTGACCCGGGCGCCTTATTGTATATCGGATTTTCTGAGTTGGTGACGAAAGAACAATTTCATGAATACCCTAAGAGCAATAGAGTCTTAACTGTCTTAAATAAAGAATTGGTAAGCAAAGGTGACGTCTACTTCCTCCCCTCAGGGCGGGTCCATAGCATAGGAAAAGGAATATTATTGGCTGAAATACAGCAAACATCAGATGTCACCTACCGGGTTTATGATTTTGACCGAATAGACAATTTGGGAAAGAAAAGGGACCTACATATAAAAGAAGCCCTGGATGTTATTAATTACGAAGTAAAAGATAGTTACAAAACTTTATTCGAACCAATGGTTAATGATACAACACCATTGATTGAGTGTGAATACTTCACTACTAACTTGTTAGACATCAATAAGCCCATAACAAAGAATTTCAGTTCAATTGATTCATTCAAAATTTATGTTTGTCTTGAGGGCGAAGCAGAATTAACATGTGGCGATCAAACAATTGTAGTTGTAGCGGGGGAAAGTACACTAATCCCGGCATCTTTCAATGATATTACATTTTTACCCTCAGCAAATACTAAATTGTTAGAAAGTTTTATAGCCTAATGATTGTTCAACAAAACAAAACTGTAAAATATGTCAATCTTGGTCTGATCGACTATAAGGAAGCATGGGATTACCAAACGCATTTATTTGAACAAATTGTAGAGATTAAGATCAAAAACCGTAAAGGATGTACTCAGGAATTAACTCCAAATTATCTTCTTTTTTGCTCCCATCCGCCTGTATACACTCTGGGCAAAAGTGGTAATGAGAAGAACCTTCTGATCAATTCAACATCACTTGAAAATAAACACATTGGGTATTACAAAATCAACCGTGGTGGGGACATAACCTATCATGGTCCGGGGCAGGTAGTGGGCTATCCGATTTTGGATTTGGATAATTTCATTACAGATATTCATCTCTATTTAAGAAATCTCGAAGAAGCTGTAATTAGAACACTGAATGACTATAATATTAGCGCTGGTAGAATTGAGGGTTTAACTGGTGTTTGGATAGATGCAGAAGGACCTAACCAGAGGAAAATTAGCGCCCTGGGAGTTAAAACCAGCCGTTGGGTGACTATGCACGGATTTGCTTTTAATGTAAATGTTGATATTGACTTTTATAACCACATCGTACCCTGCGGAATTGATGACAAGGCGGTAACTTCACTTCACTTGGAATTGGGCAAGCAGCTTAATATAAATGAAGTGGAAATGCATTTGATCGACCATTTGTCGGAAGTTTTCCAAATGAGAATTGAATATGGAGAGTGAATTAAGAAATCTACTTTTTATAGACATTGAAACTGTTTCTATTAAAGGATCTTATAATGACTTAGAGCATAGACTCAAACCACAATGGGATAAAAAGTCCGGGTTTTTGCGGAATGATGATCAGCTATCCTCAGATGAACTATTTACTGATCGGGCCGCGATTTATGCTGAATTCGGTAAGGTGATAGTCATAGCATTAGGATTTTTTTATGGCAAAAAGGATGAATCCACGGCGTTCCGGGTTGAGTCATTATCATCTCATGACGAAAAAGAGCTTTTGGTCCAATTCAAATCGATAGTAGAAAATAAGTTTGACCAGGAGAATACTATCCTTTGCGCACATAATGGTAAGGAATTTGATTTTCCTTATCTCTGTCGAAGAATGCTGATAAACCAAGTACCACTACCGGATATACTTGATGTATCATCAAAGAAACCCTGGGAAGTAAACTATCTTGATACCATGGAGATGTGGAAATTTGGTGATCGCAAGAGTTTTACGTCACTCGATTTGCTCACAGCTATCTTTGACGTGCCATCAAGTAAATCTGACATTGATGGCAGTATGGTAAACAGGATTTATTATGAAGAGGACGGCCTTCAAAGAATAGCCGATTATTGTTGTAATGACGTGATTGCTACAGCTCAACTCTATTTGAGAATGAAATGTATGCCGGTCATTCCAAAAGAATTGATTCAGATTGTAGGATTATAATTGTCTGTTTTTGCGAAAAAATTTATTTTCGAATTTTCCAAAATGATTGTGATGATAAAAAAAGTATATTATGCTTTAATTGGATTGATATTATTTACTTGTGACCAGTCAGCCGAAGTGGTCTCAGTGGGCGATTTTTCAGATGCTCCTCCTGGCGCGCAACGCATTCCTTACCCGGACAATGATAATCTGGTGAAAGTAGTTCAAAGCGGTACCGATGGGAAGGTTATTCAAGAAGGAGATTATTATAATGGTCTAAGAAATGGTATCTGGACCGAGTACTATCCAAATGGCGTGGTCAAAACAATTAGTGGTTACAGAAATGGCAAGCTGCATGGAACTTACTTATCCATCGACAATCGGGGGGGTTATAGAGAAAGTAGATTTTGTAGATGGAATGAAAAACGGCATTTACTATAGATATGAAAGAGGTAAAATAGTGCTGGAAATGAACTACGTCAATAATGTCACTCATGGAGCGCTCAAAAGGTATTATTCTAACGGAAACATCCAGGAAGAAAGTAACTATAGCAATGGCGTACTACATGGTAATGCTAAATGGTATGATCAGCAAGGTAACGTCACAATCGAGTATACTTATGAGCATGGCGAGTTAGTAGATGAAGGGGATAACTAAGGCAGCAGGAGTTTGAGTACTGAGCAAGAGAAAGTCTGACTAAGGCAGCAAGAGTTTGAGTACTGAGCATTAAGAAAGTTTACAAAAGCAGCAAGTGTTTGAGTAGTGAGCAAGTAAGCCTGATATCCCCTGCTTGATCTTACTGTTGCTATTGCTCACGCTTTAGGGGTAGGGTGAGAGATAATTGTCCTGTTTATAAGACATGTTAGAACAAATTCTAAAAAGTTCAATTAGTCTGATTCATAGAAAAAATTGAACTTTATGTTGTTTCCAACGAGCTTGTTCTATACATTTGATATTTACCGTTTATAAAAATCTTCAATTAATCAAAAAATTTGACAATATGGTATAGACCTCTACGTTAAACAAACAGGTACACTTTATGAATAATGTTGTTATAAGTGATAGTCAGTTAATATCACTTTACAAAAATGGAAACGAGGAGGCCTTTGCGGAATTGCTCAAAAGACACAAGTCAAAAGTCTTTACCACTATTTATCTTATTGTGAAGGATAGGTACGTTGCGGAGGATTTATTGCAGGATACCTTCATTAAAGTAGTGAACACGATCAAGTCCGGCAGGTACAATGAAGAGGGTAAATTCTTGCCTTGGGTACAGCGAATAGCTCACAATTTAGCTATTGACTACTTCAGGAAAGGCAAGAGATACCCAACTATTGTAATGGAAGATGGCAGCAAGGTGTTTAACACCCTAGATTTTGCTGAAGACTCAGTTGAGTCATTAAAAGTAAAACAAGATACTGTTGCCTTATTGAAACGCTTAATTCAGGAATTACCTGAATCGCAAAAGGCAGTATTAATTATGAGACATTACATGCAAATGAGCTTTCAGGAAATAGCGGATTGCACTGATGTTAGTATAAATATTGCCTTGGGTCGAATGCGTTACGCACTGATTAATCTCAGGAAGAAAATGCAAAAAACAACTATAGCGTATGATCAAAATCTTTACCCGAGATGAATTAATCCGATATATATACGGAGAATCAACTAAACTAGAAACTGAAGAAATTGTGAATACTGTCCTTTGTGACAATGAAGTTAATAACGAGTTCGATGAACTTACTGATTTGAAGCATCAATTGGACAGTATTAAGGAAGAGCCATCCTGGCGTTCAATAAATAATATTTTGAACTACTCGAGGCGATTTGAGATGCCCCAGTTTACCGATTAAATTGCGCATAAAACTAAAATGCGTAAGAAAGGAAGGTTCGAGGCATTTATAACTCATTTCTCCAAGATGCAGCCGGAAGCCACCACGGAGCTTCATTACAATAATCCTTTTGAGTTATTGGTGGCCGTGGTTTTAAGTGCCCAGTGCACTGACAAGCGGGTCAATATCGTGACAAAGGAGCTGTTTGCGGATTTCCCAACTGCTCAGCATTTGGCTTCGTCATCATTTGATGAATTATTCCCCTATATCAAATCCATATCTTACCCAAACAACAAAACCAAACATCTCCTTGGCCTGGGCAAGATGCTGGTTGAAGATTTTAATTCCGAGGTTCCTTTGGATCTTAATCAACTTCAACAAATTCCTGGTGTTGGCAGAAAAACCGCCAATGTGATCGCATCAACGCTTGATAATCAACCAACAATGCCGGTGGATACGCATGTTTTCAGGGTTTCCAAAAGATTAGGACTAGCTGCACAAAATGCCAAAACACCACTGGAAGTTGAAAAGCAGTTGGTCAAGGGTATCCCAACTGAATTTATACCAAAAGCACATCACTGGCTAATTCTGCATGGTCGATATATATGTCTGGCAAAGACGCCAAAATGCAATGAATGTGATATCACACATTTTTGCCGATATTTTAAGCGAGTTTATCGAAAAAATTCCATTTAATCTTCTCTCTTTTTTAGTTTCAGGGATTATTGGCTGCTAGAAGTTTTTCGTTAATATCTCAATTGTTTCCGAAATGAAAATACTGTATATCCATCAATACTTTAAAACACCCGAAGAAGGAGGCTCAATACGCTCCTACTACCTGGCATCAGGTCTTGTGAAAAATGGATATGAGGTAGAAATGATTACCACTCATAATGATCAAAGATATGAGGTGAAGATCATACAGGGAATTCGGGTTCACTATCTGCCAGTATATTATGACAATAATCTGGGGTTTGTCAGGCGTATCATTGCCTTTCTGAGATTTTATTTCCTAGCTCTGGAGGTGGCTAAGACTATAAAGGATGTGAATCTTGTCTATGCTATGACCACACCCTTGACTGTAGGAATGATTGCCATGAGGCTCAAGAAGAAGTTGGATCTGCCTTATTACTTTGAAGAGCTTAACCCGAAAAATTCATAGTAGACAATAAAAAACAGGCATAAATTGCTTATATTGAGATAGTTAGACAACAAAATAAGCAATTAATTTATGCCTGAATATAAGGAAAAAGATACCGTATTTTATCGAGGAAAGCAAGCTTTTAAATTTGATTTTTCAGCATCAGCGATTAGCTCAGACGGAGCGATATTGTTAAGTGAAAAAGTAGAGAGAAAGACTGGTCTATTAAAAAGCTTCGCCGCACTGATTCCTGACTATCGAAACCCCTTTTTTATCGAATACACTTATGAAGAAATGCTTCGCCAACGGGTGTTTTTAATGATGCAGGGCTATCAGGATTGCAATGACGAACAAAAACTCCGAGAGGATCCGGTGATCCGTAAAGTACTAGATAGCGGATTATGTTCCCAGCCTACTTTAAGTCGATTTGAAAACAAGGCCGATCGGAGTCTGATCTACCAGATGAGTCAATGGTTTGTAGACCGTTATGTAGAGGAGTTGAAAGAGAAGACTGGTCAAATCATCATTGATGTAGATGGTACCGATGACCCTACTCATGGATCCCAACAACTCAGTTTGTATAATGGCTATTATGGACAGACTATGTACCATGAGTTGTTCTTTAAGGACGGGAACACCGGTCAGGTCATTTTACCAGTACTACGTCCGGGCAATTGTCACTCCAACAAATGGTTTGTGGCCTTATTGAAAAGGATTGTCATTAAAATCAGAAAAAAACTGCCCTCAGTAAAGATCCTTATTCGAGCGGATAGTGGCTTTTCAGGAGCATCTTTTTATCGGATAGCTAAGCAGTTTGACCTTCAATTTTGTTTAGGTATTAGTAGTAATGAAGTTTTAAAGACTTTTACCAAACAGACTATCATTGAAGTAAAAAAGGAATATGCTTCAAAAATCATCAAACATCAAGAGTTTGTTGGCCCGTTTACTTACCAGGCCAAAAGCTGGGATCGTTCTGAAAAGCTGTACGCCAAAGTGGAGTCTACCGGAAAAGGAATGAATGTCCGTTACTTTGTGAGCAACTTTGAAGCGATGACCGCTCAACAGATTTACTTTGATTTTTATGTCAAGCGAGGTGATGCCAGTGAAAATCGAATAAAGGAACTCAAAAACATGACTTATTCCGACCGGCTTTCCTGTCATCGCTACTGGCCAATTTCATGCGTTTAATCATCGCTACCCTCTGTTATGAAATGTTCCGGCAGATTAAATTATTAATTGCCAAAACAAAACACCACTTTGCTAAACGATGGCAAGTGGACAATATCCGGCTTTACCTGATGAAGGTTGGGGCGTGCCTGAAAGAAAGGAAAAGATCATTGACAATACAATTCTCAAGAGCCTTTAGATATCAATACCTGCTGGGCGATTTGCTTACGGTGAACTGACCGATCAGTTAAACAGTTTGATTTAATCAAAAAAATGTTCTTCCATAAGAACACAATAGAGCTTTGACTGAAAATTGAAAAATTCTAACAAAAAAACGCTCTAATGTCCTTTGAAATCCAGAAACCTGGTTGATCTTCAAATTAATACATACACTCCAATCAAAAATAGTTAGCAACCCATTATTAATCCCAAAATTGGTGGCCTATGAATAATGCGGGCTAAGTTATAATTATAACAGCATTTTGTTTAAATAGCTCATACAGATGATAGGCTTGATCCGTTAATAGCATAGTCAGAAACCATTGTTTCAAAGTTGTTTTACTCTCTCTTATTCGGTCAGCATAAGCATACCAATTCAGGTAGTTTTGCAAATATTTGGAACTGACACCATTGAATGGGCGTAAGAATGTCCTAAGTTGAGTGTGAACATTGTTTACTTTTTGCAGATGGATTGTTTTATCATCTCTATCCACATGATCTTTGGCCAATAGCGCTTTGTGCTTTATGGAGGGGTTGTCTTTGGCAAAAGCCTTATAAGAAGGGTGCTTATCTGTAATCAAGGTTGCACCGTAGGCCAACTTCCCATCCAATGCCTTTGAAATTTCTTCTTTGCTCAGCCGTTTTGATGCAACAGCTTTAAGGTACTTCTCCCCCTTGCGTTCAACCGCTGTTACTACCTGGACAACTGTGACCTCTTCCTTTCCCATATTCCGTATGAAATCGTTTCCCCTCTTTCTTGCTGCCCTATCTAAATTTCGACTGCCCTTGTTGTTAAGTGCCAGTTCCAATTCATCACATTCTACTTCCGAGGATAACTGTTCGGGAACAAACTCATTTAGTGAACTCAATATCTTATGCCGCCAGTCGAAGCTTGTCTGGATGCTTATTCCGATTTGTTTTGCTATCTTTTTTATCGGCATGCCCTGCTCCATGCAGCGCAGATAAGATTGCCATTTTGATTTAAGCTTGATGTCATACAAAGGTGTCCCTGTTGTTTCACTGTACCATCTTTTACATTCATTGCACTGATACATCTGCACACCTTTTTGTCTGCCCCTCTTATATACCTTCTCGCTTGTGCAATTTGGACAGGGTTTCTTCTTTCTTTTCTCTGCTATTTGTTGTTGAGCGGCAATCAATACTTTGCCTTGTAATTCCTGCTCCTGGAGCAACTCATCCAACAATTCGGTTTGGGAACTTATCGGCAATTGTGCAAATAAATTTTTGATCTCTTGACTTGATATCATATAGCGAAGATAATAATAATTGCTGTGTTATTTAGAACTTAGCCATTTGAAGTAGACGATTTGTGGCCGGAAGCGCCAATACAAATGGGTTTTATCAAGAATGCTCTTGCAAAAACATTTCTTTACTCTTTAGAAAAAAATATTTACAATGAAGCAGAGAAAATAATTGCACTATCGCCATCGATTAGGAACTACATTGAAGGCATAGCGCCTAGTAAAAAAGTCTATTTAATACCAAACATGGCCGACATAAATTATTTCACCCCTAATAAATACGAGCGGCATTTGGGAAAATTTGTGATATCGTATTTTGGAGCGGTAGGAAAAGCCAACCACCTGGAATATTTACTTGAAATTGGACGGCTATGTCAAGATCACCTGCCTCAAGTTAATATTAGAGTCATGGGGTATGGGTCTGAGTTAGAAAGATTGGTAGAGTTGGCTGGACAAACGGATATTCAAAATATCGAATTCCTGGCCTATGGGAGCAAGAAGAAAGTGAAAGAATTGTTAAATGATTCAGATGCTGTGTTTGTTTCTTTTGCCCATTATGCTGTCTTGAATACCGGTAGTCCGAATAAATTTTTTGATGCATTGGCTGCAGGCAAGTTGGTTATAATAAATTTTGAGGGATGGTTGAAGGAACTTGTTGAAACTCACGAATGTGGGTTTTCATATGATCCTGAATATCCTGAGGAATTTATCGAAAAACTAGAACCATTTTTGATGGACCGTCAGCTTTTGAGTCAAATCCAAAACAATGCACGCCAAATTGCTGAGATGTATTACTCTAAAGATTTACAACTCCAAAAGCTGTTGAAGCTTCTACACAATGAGCATCACCTGGAAATTATCGATTCCGAGGTTTATATCCTGACTGCGTAAATATTTTCACAGCGTCAGAATCTGACATTAACTCCGGGAGTATCACGCCGGGATTATTTTTCATATACGATTTGACAATTTCGTAACCTAGCCAGGCAGCAATTCGACCGGGACACTTTGATCCAATTTCCGGTATTTTTGGTCGCTCTCCTATAAATTTGACCTTAATCTCATGATTGGTTTCATAGATTAACTCGTTCTGAATAAAACTAGCCCAGATCGTTTCCTGGTTGGCTACAACATCAGCCAGCACATCAGGGGAGTATCCTACTATTTGAGCGTCAGTGGCGCAAGGCACCATTTGTTTGGTGAAATAGTATGCTTTACCAAAATCAATCATTTCAATTAGCAATGTTCCTTTTGAAAATTCTACTCGATTAAAATTGTTAGATAAGAAGTAGACAACCATTGGCACTACATTCTCAGGTTCATACCGATCTAAAATATATTGTGGGATATCTTGCGGATGATAGGTAGCGGACTTGCCCAGATAATGATCCAACCCAATAATTATCAATGAATCAGACAGAAATAAATCTTTGTAAAAACCAGTAATTGCTGTTTGAATTCGAGGTACATCGAATTGCGGATAGTAATACTTTATTTTCTTAAAGGCTTCGATGAATTCAATTTCAAGCTCAATTAGATCTCCAAACGTCTCCATGGTCTCTCGATACAGAGTATCAGCGATGTGTTGATCTTTTATCAACTGAAGTGTCCTTTTTGCTAAAATTGTGTCACTTGGGTATTCATAGGAATCTAAGAAATGATTGGTGAAGGTTGGATATCTGTGTAAGAATTGAAGAATTTCTTCGAATGTTTTTAGTTGAAACAACTCTATCTCCAGGCGATCAATATTCAAATCGACGTTGATCGCTGATGTATCGGGGGTCCGGATACACCGCTCATTTTCCGAACAACTGCCCAAAATGAAAAATAATATCATTATTGTAGTGAATCTGCTTATACCCGACATGCTTTCATTATTAATTGACAAAACTATTTTTTTATTTTGAGGCGCATGAAAAAAATTCTACTCCTACCCCTGTTCTTCCTCATATTTCATTCTGGGTATTCTCAATTTAAAATTGGATTAAGATTTGGCGGAGCTGTTTCGGCGTCTCGGATCAAAGGTGTCTCAGATACGCTGGCTATTCGTAAAAATGATAATACTGTCAGGCCGATGTTTGGACTTACTCTTGATTTCCCGATAAAAGATAATGTGGTTTTCAGCTCGGGTATTAATTACGCTCCTAAAAAGACCTCAATAGTGTATGAAGGTAGTTCCGGAAATTTTGGTGGGAGAGAAAATTACCGATTACAATATCTTCAAATTCCATTGTTAATTAGGTTTAGCACTAATGAGATTGTACCCGGAATAAAGATATACTTCACAACTGGATTTGCCGGGGAGATCAAAGTATTCGAAGAGTCGAATGAGCGTGACCCGGTCATTGTGCAAAAATTCCGACCTATTGATGCCTCTTTTAATTTGGGCAGTGGTATGGAGTTGTCCATAGGACCGGATACAATTATATATGGGGGCCTTGCCTACTATCGTGGACTGATTAATTCTGCCAAAGATGCAATAGCCTCAGACGCAGATTTGAAAATCAACAACGACCTCATTGAAATCGAGGTCGGAGTAAGGTTTTAAGGTTTTAGCCCTTTCTGATTAAGAGCGCCTCAAACTTCAATCTCCTCGCCTGCTGAATTAATAAAATGAAATTCGGTTAACGCTAAAGAAGAGTCTTCAACGACCTTTACCCATTTGAAATATTGTAAGAACCATTTTAGCCTCCTGGACATCGTACCTGATTTGAAATATGCGTAAAGGTAAGGATGCAGCAGCAGTGTTAGAGATTTTTCATTTTGCTTACCAAGCAAATATTCGACTGTTTTTTCTATTTGATCTGCTACCAGAACGGAGGCGGTTATTTTACCAGTTCCGTTACATGTTGGGCGGTTCTCACCGGTACTTATATTCAGCTCTGGTCTCACTCGCTGGCGAGTAATCTGCATTAGTCCGAACTTTGACAGAGGTAGAATAGTGAACTTCGATCTGTCTTCCTTCATCTCCTTTTTCATCTGATCATAGAGCTTCTTTTTATTGTCTCTTTTCTTCATATCTATGAAGTCAATGACAATAATTCCCCCCATATCGCGTAATCGAAGCTGTCGGGCAATCTCCTTAGAAGCCTCAATATTTACCCTCAATGCTGTAGCCTCCTGGTTTGATTCAGCATTTGATTTATTGCCGCTATTGACATCTATTACGTGGAGAGCTTCGGTATGCTCTATAATTAGGTAGCCACCTCCGGCAACACTAACTGAAGTTCCAAACGAAGTTTTCAGTTGTTTCTCGATATTGTATTGCTCGAAAATTTTGGCCTTACCATTATGGAGTTTAACAATCTTCTCTTTTTCAGGTGCTATCTTTTTGATAAATGATTTTACCTCATGATAGAGTGTCTTGTCGTCAACAATTATATTATCAAAGGTCTCATTTAAGACATCTCTTAGAATAGAAGAAGCCCTGTCAATCTCACCGATAATTTTGTCCTTCGGTTTAGCTCTCTTCAGATTCTTTATACCTTCTTCCCAGATGCTTATCGAGTTGCGAAGATCTTTGTCCAACTCCGCTACCTCTTTTCCTTCGGCTACTGTGCGGATTATTACGCCAAATCCTTCAGGTTTGATTGAGGAAACGAGCCTCAACAGGCGCTTTCGTTCGTTGCCATTAGAGATCTTTTTTGAAATACTATTGGCATTAGAAAATGGTACTAGCACAAGATATCTACCAGCTATCGACAACTCACTGGAGAGTCTCGGTCCTTTAGTGGAGATTGGTTCTTTAACAACCTGAACAATAATCTGTTTGTTCCGACTCAAAACCTGGTTCATCTTACCAAGTTTATTAATGTCTGGTTCCATTTTGAATCCAGACAATTTTGGACTCACATTCCTATTATTCAGGTGAAGTCTAACGAATTTGTTTAGCGACTGAACCTGAGGGCCTAAATCTAGATAATGCAGGAAGGCATCTTTTTCATACCCTATATCAACAAATGCTGCATTCAGACCCTGAACAATTTTCTTGACTGTTCCCAAATAAACATCACCGACTTTAAACTTACTCCGGTTGTCTTCATTGTGGAACTCAAGTAATTTTTTCTCCTTTAGTAGAGCGATCCTACATCCATTCTGAGTTGAATTAATGATTAATTCGCTACTCAAAACAGTTTGGGTTAAAAGGTCAAATAATGATTAACAAAGACAAGACTACTTCTTCTTGTGTCTATTCTTTCTTAGTCTTTTCTTCCTTTTATGGGTAGCGATCTTGTGTCTTTTTCTCTTTTTACCACAAGGCATAACTACAATTCTTTAATTGTTCTAAAATATTTTCTAATTTATTTTTTTCAGATAATCCTCCACCAATTTGATAATTGCCGGATCGTTTCCTTCTTTAGCGACATAACTAAAATTCTCTTTTGCTTTACTTTCATTTCCTAGTTCCAGATAACTCACTCCCAAATAAAAGTATCCTTCAAGATTAGCCGGGTCTAACTCTGTTACCTTGGTAAATCTTTCTACTGCCCTGTCGAATTGCCCGGATTGAATACTCAGTAATCCAAGGTTGTATTGAGCCTCCACATTATCAGGGTTATCTTCGACTAACTGACGTAACCTGAGTATGCCCTCCATCGGATTATCTCCAGTCACATAAGTCATGGCTACTCGCGCCTCCAAGTCAGGCCTTTGTTGCTCTGCAATTACCTGATTATAAATCTCCTTCACACGCGAACCATACTTTTCTGCTCTTAATCCATCACTTACCAAACCGAAAGCTTTATAGTATATATCTCCTGCCAGTTCAACAAGTCCAGTTGTATCTAGCCGGAGAATGAATTCAGCATATTCGGTAGCGCTATCTAACTGATTATAAATAAGGAACGTTTTCGCTAAAGAGTCCGCAATGATAGAACTTTTTCGCCTACTATTTGAGGTTATTAAATTATCCCGGATTTGTTTTAATCGATTAACTACAGAGTCTGGAAATTCTATTTCGTGAAGTTCATTGTCTGGTTGGTCTTCTACTTGGCCCAGACCGATATTTTCATCATTGTCGACAACAACTTTTGGCAGTTGATAAAGGCCGATAATGGCAAATACGGCGATTATTGAAATAATTATCTGTTCTCGCCGCATATAAAGATGACTAAGGATTAAGAATTGATTTTCTTACTTGCTTTGATTTTTTCAACAAATACCTTGGAGGGCTTAAAGGACGGAATATAGCACTCTTCGATGACGATCGCAGTATTCTTGGAAATATTTCGGGCAATTTTTCGTGCCCTTTTTTTATTGACAAAACTGCCAAACCCGCGTACGTAAATGTTGTCTCCATCAGTCATGGAGTTCTTTACTACTGTAAAGAATGCTTCAACTGTAGTCTGAACATCGGTCTTGTCGATTCCAGTTTTGTTGGCTATTTCATTGATTATGTCGGCCTTTGTCACAATAAATTATTTAAGATTAAACTGCGTAGTAATATTTTTGGCTCGGCAAATTTAAAAGGCGTCATGTACTTTAAAAATTATTTCCTTAAATAATCAAATTTTTCTGTTGGTATAACTTAATCATTCTTAGACAGTTGCCTCCTGAACCAAATACATTTGTCGCAGACCTGATACGATGGTATCTTCTTCACAAGAGAGATCTTCCGTGGAGAGGAACACACGATCCTTATAAAATTTGGCTGTCTGAGATTATTCTGCAGCAAACCAGGGTGGACCAGGGTCTGCCTTATTACATAAAATTTGTGGAGCGTTATCCTACTGTAGAAGCCCTGGCATTTGCACCACAAGAGGAGGTTCTTAGATTATGGCAGGGGTTGGGTTACTACTCAAGAGCTCGCAATCTGCATCAATGCGCTAAGTTCATTACAGACTGTCTTAACGGGAAGTTTCCAAAGTTGTATTCTCAATTAATTAAATTGAAAGGAATCGGACCTTATACTGCGGCAGCAATAGCATCTATCGCATTTGGTGAAAAGGTGCCGGTTATCGATGGGAATGTATTCAGAGTGTTTAGTCGTATACTTGGTATAAAATTAAATATTGCGGAGTCAGGGAGTAGAAAAGTGTTTTTTGATGGCGCTAAAGAATTAATGCAAGGACAAGACCCTGAAATCTTTAATCAGGCCATTATGGAATTTGGGGCACTTTGTTGCCTACCTAAAAAGCCCAAGTGCGAGGAATGTGTTGTCCAAAGTAGTTGTTATGCATTTGCCCATAATCAACAAAAGTCACTTCCGCTAAAAGAGAAGCAAGTTAAAGTTCGTGATCGTTATTTCAATTATTTGGTTTTCTATGCTGGAAATAAGGTGCTGGCTCATAAACGAATTTCAGGTGACATTTGGGAGGGCCTGTATGATTTCTATAACATAGAAACAACGAGATTATTGGCTGCAAAAAGTATTCTGGCGAAGCTTCCAACCCAAATTTCGAAAAAGATAACATTGATTTCCGTTTCTCCCGATTATAAACACATACTTACCCACCAGCGTATTTATGCCAGGTTTTTTACTATTGAAATAAATGATCTTAATTTTGCGGAACTAGTAATAAAAAACTTTAGCCTTCAATCGTTTTCAAGGCATAGTTTACAAGGTATTCCGAAGCCGAGATTAATTGACAGGTTTTTGGTTGATGAGAAAATTTATATAACTTGATTAAACTATTTTTAATTTAGAACCAATGGCAGGAGTAAATAAAGTAATTCTTGTAGGGAATTTGGGAAGGAATCCTGAAGTTAGACATTTAGAGAGTGGAAGGGCTGTTGCCAATTTTTCCATGGCCACGAGTGAAACATATAAGAACAGGGAAGGCGAGAAGGTTACTCATACGGAGTGGCATAACATCGTATTATGGACACCCTTAGCAGAAATTGGTGAGAAATACCTTAAGAAAGGTTCACAGGTATATATTGAGGGTAAATTGACCACCAGATCATATGACGATAAGGATGGCAATAAGAAATATATCACGGAAGTTGTGGGCAGGGAAATGACCTTGCTAGGAAGAGCCTCTGACAGTTCTGATGATAGTACAAATTCCATTGAGAGCAGTGTTTCTGAACCAACAAGTATAACGTCCACTCCAGAGGCTTCGACTGAAGATAATAGCGATGTTGATGACCTCCCATTCTAATTAAATGAAGCTAATTTGGCAATGACCGATGATCCCTTGCCGGGGGCTCTACTATTTATTCTAGCAGCTAGTCCTACCCTAATAATTTTCAGCAGTATAATTCTGTTGATACTGTTGCTATTATCTGCTCTTGTCTCAGGTTCAGAAGTTGCTTTTTTTTCTCTGACTCATAATGATATTGATCAGTGCCGCACTTCAAACAGTCCCAAGGACAGGAAAGTGATCCATTTGCTGAAAAAACCAAAAAAGCTCCTGGCCACCATTCTCATTCTTAACAACCTAATTAATATGGCGATTATCACTTTAGCGACTTATGTCACTTGGGAGATTACAGGTACAAGGAATCCACAAGCTAATATCGTGTTAACGCTAACCGTTTTGATTACACTATCTATTCTATTATTCGGTGAATTCATGCCAAAAGTATTTGCGAACCACAATAATCTGAGATTTGCAAGATTTACCAGCAATATGCTAAGGACTTCAACATCTTTTTTTGCTCCACTCTCATCTCTATTACTTGGAATCAGCAACGTCATTGAGAAGAGGATGAGAATCAAGTCCTATAATGTTTCAGTCGATGAACTCAACCAGGCTTTGGAATTAACAACGAAGGATGAAGACCTGGAAAACCAGAAAGATATTCTGAAAGGTATTGTCAATTTTGGAACATTGACGGTTCCGCAGGTCATGAAATCAAGGATGGATATAACTGCATTTGATGACGAGATGAATTTTCATGATTTGATGCATATGATAAATAAGACCGGGTTTTCCCGTATCCCGGTTTATAAGGAAACCATTGATAAAATAGAGGGAGTTTTATATATCAAAGACATTTTGAAGCACACTGGTCAAGATGAAGACTTTAAATGGCAGGAACTACTAAGACCTGGATTTTTTGTTCCGGAAAGTAAGAAAATCGACTCTCTCTTTAAAGATTTTCAGGAAAAAAGAGTGCATATGGCTATAGTGGTAGATGAATATGGAGGCACTTCAGGATTAGTAACTCTTGAAGATGTGATTGAAGAAATAGTTGGTGAAATAAGTGACGAATATGACGATGAGGAAGATGTTGATTACAAAAAAGTTGATGAGCAGACTTACATTTTTGAAGGTAAGACTTCCCTCAATGACTTTTGCAAAATTCTGGGGATAGAATCTGGCATCTTCGATCAGGTTAAAGGTGAGAGTGAATCGCTAAGTGGTCTGCTTCTTGAAATTCACTCTAAACTTCCAATTGCCGGGGAAAGCATAGAATATGACCTCTTTATTTTCACTATCACTTCAGTAGACCCAAGAAGAATTAAAAAAGTTAGAGTCTATATGAAACAAAGCAAATGAAAATGAAAAATAGGAGTGAAATTTTGTTAATGCCTGTTTTATTGATTTGGAGCTTGATTTCATGCTCTACGGATTACTACCCAAAACCAAAGGGGTTCAATCGAATCATTTTGCCAGAACCAAAGTTTGTTCAACTACCAGATTCTTTTCCTTACAGTTTCCAGTATTCTGTGCACTCCAAACTCTTAAGAGACAGCTCATGGATCGCTGAGCGGTTTTGGGTCGACATATACTATCCGGATATGGGAGCAACCATACAAGTAACCTATAAGCCTATAAATGGACCACATGGCCTATTGCAAGAATATCAGGAAGATTCATACAGACTCACCGCCAAACACCAGGTTAAAGCCTATTCAATTGAGGAATTAAATGTTAATCTTCCCAACGGGGATGTGGCTGTGGTATCGGAGTTAGAAGGGCAGGTTCCCAGCCAATTTCAATTTTATGTAACCGATTCGGTACAGCATTTCCTGCGAGGAGCTTTGTATTTCAAAACAGCAACTCATAATGATTCCCTAGCCCCCGTGATTGAGTATATGAAACAAGACATTATGCATTTACTTAATACCCTGACCTGGAGATAATCATCTCAATTACATAATCTTTATATTTAAGGGCACCTCTAGAAAAATCTGCCTTGATTAGGAATTTCTCTGTTACACTGAAGCCGTATAAGGTTTATGGAGGCGCTCTTAAGCATCTTGTCCCTGAAATCAACCGTAATCAGCTTGCATGACTAATTTCTTCGATACTAGAATCGAGTTTCTTAAAGGCGTTGGTCCGAGGAAATCAGAGCTTCTTAATAAGGAGTTAAAAATTTTTACATATGGGGATTTGATTCAACATTATCCATTTAGATATGAGGATCGATCACATTTTTATAAGGTTGGAGAATTACAACCCGACCTCCCAATGGTCCAGATTATTGGTGTTATTAAAGGTTTCAGGCAGATTGGAAAGGGTAGAAAAATACGCTTGGTTGCCAAACTTGAGGATGACACCGGTCAGGTTGAACTGGTATGGTTTAAAGGGGTCTCCTGGGTATTGGATAAGTTGAAACAGGCTGTCCCCTATGTTGTATATGGCAAACCCACCCTTTATGGAAGAACCATGAATATTGCCCATCCTGAAGTAGAACCCGTAACTGAAAGAAGTGCCAAGAGCGGATACCTCCAACCTGTATATCACTCTACAGAAAAGTTGAAAAACAGATACCTGGATAGTCGATCTATCATCAAGCTTCAAAAAGTATTGTTGCTTCAATCACTTAACTATATCTCTGAAACTTTACCGGTCCATATACGCAATGAGCTTGGACTTTGTATGAAGAAAGAAGCGATTGTTCAAATTCATTTTCCTAAGGATCACAGTGAGTTGAATAAAGCTAAATTCAGGTTGAAGTTTGAGGAGCTGTTTTATGTCCAGCTAAAATTAATTAAGCAGAAAATAACCAGGACTGAGAAGTTTAAAGGCCTGCTGATGAATGATAGCTCACTGGTTACCGCTTTTTATGAAAATCACTTGCCATTCAAATTGACAAACGCCCAGAAAAGGGTAATAAAAGAAGTCTATCGTGATTTCCGTTCGGGAAAGCAAATGAATAGGTTGCTACAAGGTGATGTCGGTAGTGGCAAAACCATCGTGGCTTTTGCTTGTATGCTTATTGCCATTGGAAGTGGAACCCAAACTGCATTGATGGCTCCTACAGAAATTCTTGCAGAGCAACACTATCATGGACTAAGCTCATTTGCTCAAAAAATGGGACTAAGAATTACAAGGTTGACTGGTTCAACCAAACAATCGGAACGAAAGATTATCCATCGTTTGCTGCGGGATGGAGAAATTAACATACTAGTAGGAACTCATGCTCTTCTTGAGGAAATAGTGAAATTTAAAAAATTGGGATTAGCTGTCATTGATGAGCAACATCGATTTGGAGTAGATCAAAGGGCCAAGCTTTGGAATAAGAACAGAGACAGCTATCCACATGTATTGGTGATGACCGCAACCCCGATACCCAGAACCTTAGCAATGACCCTATATGGCGATCTTGAGGTTTCTGTGATAGATGAGTTGCCGGCGGGGAGAAAATTGATCAGAACCAATCATTACTACGACTCTTCCAGGTTGAAAATTTTTGGTTTCATCCGGGATCAGATCCAGGCAGGAAGACAAATCTATATAGTATATCCTTTGATAGAAGAATCTGAAAAAAGTGATTATAAGGACCTCATGGATGGTTTTGAGAGTGTAAATCGGGCATTTCCGGATTTGGCTATAAGTATTCTACATGGTCGGATGAAATCAGAAGCTAAGGATTTTGAAATGGAACGGTTTACAAAAGGGGAATCCAAAATAATGGTTGCTACCACTGTGATTGAAGTTGGAATCGATGTTCCAAATGCATCTGTAATGGTAATTGAAAATGCTGAACGTTTTGGTTTAGCTCAGTTGCACCAGTTGAGAGGTAGGGTTGGCCGGGGAGCTGAACAAAGCTATTGTATTTTAATGACCAGTTACAAATTGAGTAAGGAAGCCCGAACCCGTATTGAAACGATGGTCCGAACTAACAATGGTTTTGAAATTGCAGATGTAGATCTCAAGCTGAGAGGGCCTGGCGACCTAATGGGAACTCAACAAAGTGGAGTATTAGATTTACTTATTGCTGACCTTGCTAATGACGGAAAGATACTTCAGGTAGCCAGAAATACGGCCTCAAAATTACTGGAAGATGATCCCAAACTTGAGCGTGAGGACAACATCATGGTTAAACAACAAATTGAGCGAAGTTCTGTACATCGCGATAACTGGAGTCGAATAAGCTAAGGACATCTATAGAAACCCTAATCTTCCCCAAAAGGGCATTACAGAGAAACACCCACTCTTTGTTAGATAACCTTCACCGTAGCTATATACTACGCTGAAGAACATTTGTCTTGATTGGAGGCTTCTCTGTAATACTGAGACCGAATAGGGGTTTTTGAGGTGCCCCGAAGAAGTTATCAGGTGGCGATATTCGATTGGTCCATAGTTGGCGGTTCAAATTATTGTCCCAGTTTTTTGATGCTGGATGTAGCCAAAGGATTATTTATTTATATCATTTAACCTGCAGGCAACTTTTGTAGGAAGTTTGTCATTTCGATTAAAAATTGTAAAATAATGAAATTGGATGGGTTACCCTTTTGCGATAAAATGGATTAATAAATGTATGATATAGAACCTCATCTGGCCCGAAATTTGCATTAGAGTAAAAAAGATTTGAATTGTGAGAAAGGTTGTTACTGTTGTTGGATTGATTGTTCTTTTATCTTTTGAGATAATTGGTCAGGAGAGTAACACTCAATTGCGTGATGAGCATGGATTTTTTAATAGTAAGGACTTACAGGTTCAAGATATCTATCCAAATCCGGCATCAAACGTTGCTGTTTTAAACTACTCTATATCTACCTGATATCGAGGCAAAAATCATTGTCCATGACCTCCTGGGAACTATGACAAGAGACTACCCTCTCAATCAATTTGAGAAAACACTTAAAATTGACACTCAGGATTTTAAAGAGGGCATTTATTTCTATACGCTGTATACTGATGGTGAGAATAAGGTGACAAAAAAATTAATCATCAAAAAATAGAACCCTTCCTTCTCTTTTTGCATTATACTACTGTTTAAGCCGCTATCGTTCACCAGTTGATCTTTGGCCGTCTTTTCACATAATACTATATTTGCACCCCTTATGCCAAAAGCTCAGAAATATCGGTATTTAGCACTTGTTTTAGTACTTCCGATGATCATGTCATGCAGTAAACTCAGAAGACTGCAAAAAAGTGATGATTGGGAGAAGAAATTTAATGGGGCTATGGCGTACTACAACGAAAAGGATTATTACAGAGCAAGTATCCTTTTTGAGGAAGTACTTCCACTGATAAGGGGGACAGAACAGGCAGAAATCGCCCAGTTTTATAACGCATATTCTTACTACCATCAGAAGCAGTATATACTTAGCGCTCACTATTTTAATAATTTTGCCACAATTTATGCCCGTAGTGATTTTGCAATGGAAGCCACCTTCATGCATGCTTACTCACTTTACTTGCAATCTCCCCAATATAATTTGGATCAGACACCAACATACGAGGCCATAACGTCGATGCAGTATTTTATTAACAAGTATCCCTATAGTGAATATGCTGAAAGATCAACTGAGATCATTGACCAACTTCAGGTAAAACTGGAAAAAAAGGCTTATGAAAACTCTAAACAGTATGAAAAGTTGAAGCTTTATTCAGCAGCGGTCATTTCTTTTGAGAATTTCCGGAAGGATTTTCCAGATTCCTATTTAAATGAAGAGATATTCTATCGTAAAATCCTAACGCAATATAATTATGCGAGGAACAGTTATCAAAGAAGACAAGAAGAACGGTTCCAGAAAGTAGTAGACAATTATTATGAATTTTTAGAAGAGTATCCTCAAAGTCAATTCTTGAAAGAAGCTGAGGATGTATATGGTAAGACCTTGGATAGAATGGAAAAAGTAAAATTAGCGAACCTTAATGATTAATACAGATATGGCTACACAACCATCAATAGTGACCAGAGATGTCCAAAAATTAGCAGATAAAACAGAAAACGTATATGAAACTGTAGCTATCATCTCAAAGCGTGCAAGACAAATATCAAGTAACATCAAAGAAGAGTTAAATGGCAAACTTGCTGAATTTGCATCCTCGGTTGATAACCTTGAAGAGGTTTTCGAGAACAGGGAGCAAATAGAGATCTCAAAATTCTACGAACGTATGCCAAAGCCTTCGGCCATTGCTATAGAAGAATTTGTTGAAGATAAAATAATGTATCGATATCCCGAAGTGGGGGAAGGGGCAGAAACAGAATAAATCACACCTCTCATGTTAAGAGGGAAAAAAATCCTTTTAGGAGTATGCGGTAGTATTGCAGCCTATAAATCTGCACTTCTCATAAGGTTATTGGTAAAATCACGGGCGAACGTTAAGGTAGTTATGACCTCATCCGCACAAGATTTCATCACCCCTTTAACATTATCCACTTTATCTAAAAATCCTGCTCTTACGTCATTTGCCAAGAGTGAAACCGGTGAATGGAACAATCACGTTTATATGGGTGTATGGGCTGATTTGATGTTGATTGCACCGATTTCAGCAAACACCATAGCTAAGTTTGCCAACGGTATTGGTGATAACCTCTTGTCAGCAATTTATCTCTCAGCCAGATGTCCGGTTGTATTAGCGCCCGCCATGGACCTGGACATGTATAAACACCCGGCCACTATGGCTAACCTGGAGAAATTAAAATCCTATGATAATCTGTTAATTGATGCCGAACATGGCGAATTGGCAAGCGGATTAATTGGCCAGGGACGCATGGCTGAACCGGAAAGCATTCTGGAGTTTTTAGAGTCTTACTTTAAACTAACAGGCCCATTGGTTGGAAAGAAAGTTCTGATAACCGCTGGTCCTACTCATGAGGCAATTGATCCTGTAAGGTTTATCGGGAATCATTCGTCAGGAAAAATGGGTTACGCCATAGCAGAAGAAGCTGCGAATTTGGGTGCTAATGTGGTATTAGTGAGCGGACCGTCGATGCAGCATATTGAACATACCATGGTGGAAGTAGTAAAGGTTACTTCTGCGGTAGATATGCTTCAATCATGTAATCTCCATTATGCTGATACTGATATTAGTATTTTGGCAGCGGCAGTTGCGGATTACCGTCCCAGTGTAATGGCCATGCAAAAGATTAAAAAATCGGGGAATAGTATGGTCGTCGACCTGGTGAAGAACCCTGATATTGCCTCAGAATTGGGTAAAGTTAAAACCTCATCACAATTTAATGTCGGATTCGCACTAGAAACCGAGAATGAACGTGAAAATGCTCGAGAGAAGCTGAAGAAGAAAAACTTCGATATGATAGTTTTGAATTCATTGCAAGATGAGAGTGCTGGTTTCTCTGGGGATATGAATAAGGTCACTATTATTGATAAGAATAATATTGTAATGGATTTTGAGTTGAAGAATAAAGTGGAAGTGGCAAAGGATATCTTACAAGCCATTCTGACACGCTATGAGAATTAATTATTTTCTAATACTTACAATAATCACCTGCAGCGCCACATTCTGTCAGGAATTAAATTGCTCCATATTTGTCAATGCAGAGCGAGTTGAATCTACGGAAAGAGAGGTATTTAAGGAGATGGAAGTGGCATTTTCACAGTTTCTTAATAACAGAAAGTGGACAAACGATAATTACACCCAGGATGAGCGGATCAATTGCAACATAGTTATTAATATCCAGGATATGCCTTCTGTAGGAATATTTGCTGCTACTGTACAGATCGTATCTGCCCGGCCTGTTTATGGTACAAATTACGAAAGTATAGTGTTCAATTTTGCTGATCGTGACTGGGATTTTGAATACAATGAATCGCAGCCTTTGCAGTTTGACGATAATGTCTTTACCAATAATATAACTTCATTATTGGCATTTTATGCCTATACGATAATTGGTTTGGATTATGATACTTTTGGTAAGCTCGGTGGTGATCAATATTTTCAAAAAGCATGGAACTTAGTGAATGTAGCTCAACAATCCGGGCGTTCGGGATGGAATCAATTCGATAGTAATAGAAATAGATATTGGTTAGCGGAAAATCTGATTAATGTTCAAATGAGGCCTATTCGGGAAGGTTTGTTCGACTATCATCGGTTGGGATTGGATGTTTTCGGAGAAAGGCCGGAAGATGCCCGAAAAACAATTTCAAATGTCCTCAAGCAGGTCCAGGGTGTAAATCAATCAAGACCTAACTCTATTCTCACCATATCATTTCTCGACGCCAAAACAGACGAAATTACTCAGATCTTTTCCAAAGGCAATCCATCGGTCAGACGGGAAACCTACAATATACTAGTCAAATTAGATCCAAGCAATACCGATAAATATCAACCTTTAATAAAGAACTAATCGGAAGTAAAAATTCATCAATGCTCTTCTTTAGGTTCTTATCAATCCTTCCTTTACATTTTTTATATATCTTAAGTGACCTCATATATGTAATCATCAGGTATGGCTTTCGATATAGGGTGGAAGTGGCCAGAAAAAATTTGCATAATTCTTTTCCGGATAAGTCCGAGGCTCAAATCGAAAAGATGCTAAATCGATTTTATCGGAATCTCTCAGACCTAATTGTAGAAGCTATTAAGCTGCTGTCAATTTCAGCGGAAGAACTCAATAGAAGGGTATTGGTGAAGAACCTTGAAGTTGTTTTGAATCATTTTGAAAAAGGTACTTCCTTGCTTTTGACCGCCTGCCATCAATTTAACTGGGAGTGGATGGTAACTGCAGGAAGAACGCATACACCCTATGCTTTTACATCAGTATATCGTCCATTGAACAGCAATTTTTTTAATAAGCTCATGATTGCTGTGCGCACCAGGTTTAATGGCAAGTTGATTACCAATAAGGAACTAATTACTGATTTAAAAACATATAAAGAAGTGGCTGCGTATAGCATGGTAATGGATCATGTTTCCAGCAAACATCACTATTGGACCACTTTCCTTAATCAGGAAACCTTATTTGACACATCAATTGATTTTCAGGCGATGACTTTTCAATTACCGGTGATATATCCTCGTTTGAGAAAATTGAACAGAGGGTATTATGAAATTGAATTAATTCCTCTTGGTGAACCACCGTACCCGGTAAATCCCGGATTATTGGTAAAGTTTATCAGGGAGATAGAAGCGTCCATAAGTGAACAGCCTGAAACATATCTCTGGACTCATCGACGGTGGAAGTATAAAAAACCTTCGTTAAAGTGAGTTTATTAGGAGCGTTGCTTATTCAGGATAAAAAGGCTATTTCATGGAGTTATACAAAGAGAATGATTCTCTGTGTAACTCAATTTGCTCTATGTTTCTCAGTGAAACAGCCCAATTCTGATAAAAGGGAGTCTTTCATGAATGTTACATTGAGCCTCACGTTTGTTAACGTCCTAGCCGCTGTGTGCCCTGAATGTCCATCAAGGGTACAAGATAAATAGTTCTTTGAAGATGGACAATGTTGTAGTTGAGATGAAGGAGTGCTGATGTTTTCAGTCAGCATGGCCCTTCGATAAGGAGAGGGTAGGCTCACTTATCAAACCGCCACAAGGTGCTTGGCTTTCACGGTCTGGTACTGAGCGTTGTGGAAAAGACAGAGACTTTTTTTTAAGGACTCTGTCAGGTAAGGTCTAAGGAGATGAATGAGATGAGAGTGAACCATCGTAGAGGTATCGTAACTAACTCTGTTGTAGCTCAAAACCGGAGGGGTCAGCGACCCAATGGGACAAGTCATGTAAATGTGTAATCCTACGAGCTGTCATGACAGGCTACCGGTATAAAGATGGCATGACCTTAGACTGGGCTCAATTACGAAACAGAGGAAGCTTGCTGTGAATGCCTGAAGGAAACCTATAAGCCTAGATGGGTAAAGGGAATACTGATGTTCACAGTGAGTGGCGGATCAGCTCGTATTAGTGATGATATCCTGAGAAATCAGGAAGGAGCGAAGGGGCTGACATAATCAGGTTTACTTGTAGACCAACTTAAAATCAAACGATTTGAAAGGATGAATTTAGGAGAGAAGCCAAGACCGTATCCCATTACCAAAGAACAGGTGTGGGAGGCGTTTAAACTTGTAAAGTCGAAAGGAGGTTCACCAGGTGTTGATGGCATGACCATTGAAACCCCGTGGAGAACAGTCCGAAGAAACACCTGTATCCGGTGTGGAATCGACTGTCAAGTGGCAGTTATTTTCCACCAGCAGTAAAGCGGGTGGAGATACCCAAGGACAAAGGCAAGGTACGAATGCTAGGAGTACCCACGGTCAAAGACCGTGTGGCACAGATGGTCATAACTAAAGAACTGGAAGCGATCGTGGAGCCCCACTTTTCAGACAGTTCATTTGGTTATCGTCCAAACAAGAGTGCGCACCAAGCCATAGAGCAAGCCAGAAAGAACTGTTGGGATTATGCATGGGTCATAGACATGGACATCAAAGGGTTCTTTGATAATATAGACCATGGCTTGATGATACGATCCTTGCGTCATTTTACAGACGCAAAGCACATCATCACCTATGCTAAACGCTGGATGAAAGCACCGGTCCAATTAATGGACGGTACTCTGGTTCAGAATACTGAGCGAGGTACGCCGCAAGGAGGTGTGATCAGTCCAGTGATAGCCAATATCTTTCTTCACTGCGTGTTTGACAAATGGATGGAAAAGCACTTTGCTAACTGTCCGTTTGAACGATATGCGGATGATATCATCATCCATGTGAAGAATGAGCGTTACGCCAAACGAGTCCTGAAAGCAGTGCGGGAACGAATGGATGAGTGCAAACTTGAACTTCATCCCGAAAAGACCAAGTTGGTCTATTGCGACAGGAAAGGGAGGCGCAAGCGCAAAGAGGCGAAAGAACGACAGTTTGACTTTCTGGGCTTTACGTTCCGGCCAAGGAAAGTGCTGACTAAGGATGGAAACCTGATGTATGGGTTCAGTCCATCTATCAGCAGGAAATCAGTGAAGCGGATCGTTGGTGAGATGCGGAAACTGAAATTTCATCGCTGGGTGAGGATGGATATCTTTCAGGTGCCCAAAGCACTTTCAGCCAAAATCAGAGGTTGGATCTACTATTATGGTAAATTCCACAAGTCGGGTTTAAAGCTGGTATTCATCTATCTCAACCGTAGATTGTCCAAGTGGGCATTTAACAAGTATAAGCGTTTTAAGAGGCGTAAAACCGTATTGTTCGCCAAACTGTGGCTTAGGCAGATCGCCAATGATTATGCCTATTTGTTTCCACACTGGCGGCATGGATTTACGCCCTAGGTTTGATTATGAAGAGCCGTATGAATTGAGAGGTTCACGTACGGTTCTGTGAGAGGTTTAGGGGTGAAATTCCCCTTTACCTACTCGACTTTCAGGGTCTTTGATTATCAACTCATTACTTCCGGTGATTTTTCATCAATGGATGAACCCAACAAGATACTACTTACCCGGGCATTTGCCTTTAAATTTTTTGATGGAATACCACCGGAAGAAACTATTGGGCAAACTATTCGGTACAATGACACCTATTCACTGCAAGTTGCCGGTGTCGTGGAGGATATCCCTAAGCACACGGATTTGCCTTTTCAAATATTGATCTCCCATAAAACGATGGAACGCGACCTGCCTCCTCCTAATTGGGGACGAATTGAAAGTAATGTCCAGCTTTACCTGGTGCTTACAGGAGAAATTGCCGTTGATGCATTTGATGAGCGTATCAACGACAGGGTGCTTAGAAATACCAGTGAAAATTATACTTCCCGGATCGAACTGCACTTACAGCCTTTTAGCACTGTCCATTATGACGGGCGATTTGGTAATTACAATGAAAGAACTGTTTCCATACAATCTATCTGGTCAATTGCATTGATAGGCCTAATTCTGCTCATTACTGCCTGTATCAATTTTATCAATCTGGCAACGGCGCAATCCGTCAAACGGGCCAAAGAAATTGGGATAAGAAGGGTGATGGGAAGCAATAAGAAAGGGATTATTGTGCAGATGCTGACGGAGACAACATTTTTGGTTTTAATGGCCTCTATAATTGGCTTTGTTTGCGCTTATCTTTTCTTGCCCAGCATGGCAAATATGCTTAACTTCAGGCTGGATGCCTCCTACTTTATGGATCTCAATATTGTGCTCTTTAGTATTCTCCTTTCGTTAATAGTTATTCTGTTGTCTGGTTTTTATCCGGGATGGGTGTTATCCGGATTTGATCCCTTAACAACGCTTAAGGGTAATCTGTCGGGGAGTAGTAAAGGTGGTCTTTGGCTTCGCAGGATCCTGGTGATCTTCCAGTTTGCCAGTAGCCAGGCTTTGATCATCGGGACCATTGTGGTCTCCACGCAAATGGACTATTTTAAAAATAAGAATCTTGGCTTTAATAAAGAATCTATCCTGCTGGTTCCACTGCCCGAGGGATTTAACCAGGCAGACGCACTCCTTAATGAATGGTCAAAGATCACTTCGGTGGAAAATCTCACTTTGCAAACAGCGCCTCCGTCTTCACCCAATAGGTGGATGACTGGTTATACATTTCCAGGCGCTGATCCTAATGACCGCTACTTCGCGGAAATGAAGATGGGTGACGAAAAATATCTAGATACTTACCAATTTGAATTGTTGGCTGGTAGAAATTATCATAAGATGGACACGGCGGGAGAAGCGCTAATCAATGAAAAGATGGCGCTGGAAATGGGTTATCAAACGCCGGTCGATGCCATCGGGAATAAAGTTGAAGCCAATCGAGGGCGCTCCTCTACTATTGTTGGAGTGGTCAGGGATTTCAACACAGTTTCACTCCAGGAAGAAATTATCCCTGTGGTAGTCATGCCGTTAAGTACCAATTACAATGAAGTGGGGATTAAATTTAGAGCAGACCAGCTATCAAGCACCTTGGCGGCCCTTGAAAAATCTTGGTACAAAGTACTGCCTGATAAAAGATTTGATTATGAATTTATGGATGATACTCTGGCCATATTTTATGAAAATGAACAACGCGTGGCCAAAATCTTCAATTCAGTAACAGCGATTGCTATCTTTATAGGCTGCCTCGGACTGTATGGTCTGATATCGTTTATGACTAACAATCGTCTTAAAGAAGTTGGTATACGGAAAACTTTGGGCGCTGGGACCGGGAGTATAATCCATCTTTTCAGCAGTGAGTTTGTACGATTGGTATTATTGGCATTTTTGTTTGCAGCGCCGATCGGTTACTACTACATGGATCTGTGGCTTCAGGACTTCGCATTTCGGATTAATCTTGATATTTGGATGTTTGCCTTCGCCCTTGGAACTTCTCTAGTAATTGCCATGGCTACGATAAGTTATCGATCATATATTGCAGCAAGAACAAATCCTGTAAATACATTGAGATATGAGTGAGAGACTCTCTTACAGTTAGCCGGCACGTTAAGGGGTAATTGGTTGGCACACAATCCAAAGTTAGCTTTACGCAAAAAATAAATCTTTGAGTTTTAAAGAATTTGGCTTTGTACCGGAAGTTATTGAGGGGTTGGAAGCCATGGGATTTACAGAACCCACTCCCATTCAGGATCAAGCTATTCCTATTATTAATGAAGGAAAAGACCTCATAGGGTGTGCGCAGACAGGTACAGGAAAAACAGCCGCTTTCCTTTTACCGATTATTAACAAGATCCATCAGCAGTCAAAACATGATAAGATAAACACCCTGATTATTGTGCCAACCCGGGAACTGGCAGTTCAGATTGACAACCAGGTTCAGGGCTTAGCCTATTATCTAAATGTATCCTCCATTGCTGTATATGGTGGAGGAGATGGAGACTCTTGGGAGGTCCAAAAGAAGGCAATTTTGACCGGTGCAGATATAATGGTGGCAACGCCAGGAAGACTTATAGCACACATCCATCAGGAATACGTAGATCTTTCAGGTATTCAATATCTAATTCTGGATGAAGCCGATCGCATGCTGGACATGGGTTTTAATGAGGATATCATGAAGATCATCAAGGATGTTCCCAAAAAGCGACAAACACTGCTATTTTCAGCTACTATGCCGTTCAAGATCAGGCACCTCGCAAAGAAAATTTTACAAGAACCCGAGGAAGTAACCATCGCTCTCTCCAAGCCGGTAGAACTGGTAGTCCAGGGGGCTTTTATGACATACGATGGTCAAAAGAATGATTTAATTAGTCATTTACTGCAAGCCAAAGAATTGAAAAGTGTATTGACCTTCTGTTCTCGTAAAACCACCGTGAAAAACCTCAACAAAGATTTGCAAAACCTTGGGATTAAGTCACGGGCCATTCATTCGGATCTTGACCAGGCTGAGCGAGAAAAGATTCTTCTAGATTTTCGCAATAGGAAATTCCCTGTTCTTGTTGCAACAGATGTACTTAGCCGCGGAATCGACATTGAAAATATAGATTTGGTGATCAACTATGATGTTCCCCAGGATGCGGAGGATTATGTGCATAGAATTGGCCGAACAGCCAGGGCTTCCTCGGCGGGAGTGGCCTTCACATTGATCAATGAGGATGACCAATGGAAATTCAGCCAGATTGAAAGGCTGATTGGTTCGGAAGTACGAAAAATAAAATTACCGGCTCACCTTGGAGATGGGCCTGAATATAATCCGAAATCATTCCGCTCAAAAGGTAAAAAGACATTCCGCAAAAAGTCTAAAAGCAGGGGTCAAACAGTCAAAAAGAAAACCTAAGTATATACCTTTGACGTAAGGTTGGTATCGGACTTATAGTTGTTTTGACTAATACTTCACGCATAAGATTGCTTGCGATCCTGGTTGTCCCTTTATTGCTATTTCAGCAGTCACTCGCCCAGGTCTTTAAAGGCAAAGACAAATTCGAGTGGGACATCAAGCCATATGATGTGAAATCATGTGTCACTGCCGATCGACTTATTTCGTCAGCCAAATTGTTTTTACAAAAAAGAGGAGATAATCTTTACCTCTTTTCCCCTGATCCTAATCCTTTGATGCGTTTGATCACCGAAGACAAGGACGCAATCGCTGTGGAGAAGGTATTCCTATCCAGTTATGTGACCGACACTTCCCGGTTGGAGAGGAACAAAGGGACTTCCATTTTCAATGGGAAAGTTTTGCGACCGGTCAACCGCCTTGAGCTATACGAAGATCTCGCTGATCATTTTCGAATGACTCCATTTGATCGAAAATCACTTCACGAAAATGCCAAACCGATTCCCTACTGGAGGACCTACTTGGGAAAAGACACTATATCGGGATCGGGTCCCTATGAATACAATATATTATTTATTAAAAACTCATCTCTCTGTTCAATCAGGTATTACCGCAATCAGGCCGGGCAACTTCATGACTTCTATGATGGAATTCAAATTCTACCGGAATGGCCTAAAAAGGAACTTCGCATTATTCCGATCTTAAAGACATTTTCCTTTCAGGTGCCCTTTGATCGCAATGAGGTGACCCTAGTGAATGAAAGGGAAACACTTTATACTGACGTACTTAACAATTTTATTGTACGGGGTGTAAAGATTTGGGCTTATGCCTCTGTGGAAGGCAATGTTGAACTTAACGAAAAATTGCAAAAAGACAGAGCACAAAATATCAAGACCTCATTGGAGAATTATCTTCCCGAGCAGGTGCAATACAGGATTATTGCCAGGGAGAACTGGGAGCGATTTGCTGAACAACTGAAAGGTACCGAGCAGGATAGCTTGCGGCAATTCAACAAAGAAGAGATCAAGGAATTATTAAAAAAAGAGGACAATTTGTCCGCCTTCAATCATCTTCTTTATGATCAGAGAAAGGCAGTTGTAAAGGTATATTATAACACCAAACCGCAAGATTATGACACCGTTCATATTCTGCAATATAATTTCAGACAAGCGCTTGACTCCATTGCAATTCGGAAAAAAGCACGCAAAACCTATAGCTACTACGTACGAGATGCGGAGGGTCTGTATAGTTGGCTTTTCATCGAGTTACAGAAGGGTAAGGTCACACCAGAGGACTTTATGAGTTGGATATTCCCACTGGATCCCACGTATCATAAAATGATCAATAATCAGTTCTGGTACCAATACTACAATAAGGATGTTCAGACTACAATGATGAAAAACTACATTAAATTAGTTGGCCTGGATCGTGAAGCCAGTGACATTGAGCGCTTCAACCTTATATCCTATGTTCTTGAGAAAGATCATAATGGCACCAATAATTCAGGCCTCGCTCTTGAAGATCTTGAGAAATTGATGAGAAGCCGGACCTATCACAAAATACCGCGAAAGGAAGTTTTAAAAATAATCATTCCACTTTTTGCTAAGCTGGCTATCCATTATAACAAGCATTTTAACACTTGGGACAGAAGAAATTTGATGCTCAACGACCTTTTAACATTGTTTGATCAGGATTCGACTCAACAAGCTACCGACTGGTTGAAATTGGCGGAGCTATCTGCTTATCTGGGAAATAGTTATGTGGCCAATGAAATTATAGATCAGTTTGAAGATAAAGATAATAACCTTTTCTATGAACTCGATTTACGATTGAATTACGATCATTTATCGGTGGTATCTGAAGAATTTAACACTGAAGAGTACTATACCAATCTGGTATTATCTTATGAAAAATTAGGCAATGAAAATTGGTGCAGGCTATTTGAAGTAGATGGTCTAAGTTTCCAGGCGCTTGATCATGAAGGCGTTTTTCAATTATATATTAGTAATTGTAAGTCTAATCTTAGCCCTTAAGTCATTTTGGTTGCTGTTACTTGATACGGGGTAAGGTGGTCACACTACAAACTTAAATCCACTTCAATTAAATTAAATTAAATAATCACTTCATTCCTTCGATCACCCCTAAGCCAAACAGGGCGAAGTCATACTTGACCGGATCATCGGGATCAAACTTTTTAAGGTTATCGGTTAGCTCCAGGGCGGTTTGCCAATCGGTTTGCTTACGGGAGATAAGCCCCAGTTTGCGGGCTACCCTGTCCACATGAAGGTCACATGGGCATATTAACTGGCTGGGATGAATTTTGTCCCAAATACCAAAGTCCACGCCATTATTATCTTTCCGTACCATCCACCTGAGAAACATATTGATCCTTTTACAAGCTGATTTTCTTTCTGGTGTGGGTATGTGCTTCCTCGTCCGCGCGGGATAATCTTCGAGGACAAAGAATTGGTGATGAAATTTGATTAGCCCCTTTTCAATATTGGTTTCATTGAAATTTGGTAGTATGAAGGCATCTTCCAGGGAATCATGCTTGCTATAATATTGGTTGAAAAAATGTACGAAATAAAGCGTATCGGTGGCATTAAACGTTCTGTGCTTAAAACTTTCCAGCCGTTTCAATTCACTTTCAGAATGGTTGATTACAAATTCATATGGTGCAAAATCCATCAATGCAAAGAGTTCCTTACACTTATTGATTATTGTGCGACGCTGTCCCCAGGCCAAGACTGCCGTCCAGAACCCCGCAATTTCAATGTCCTGCTTTTTTTGAAACAAATGAGGAATTGAAATTGGATCATCTTCAATAAATGAGGGATTGTTATAGAGGGCAACTTTTTCGTCAAGAAAACCCTTAAGTTCGGAATGATCCAATTAACTATGTCTATAAATTCAGAATTTGCAAAAAACAAAAACAAGAACCAAAAATCAAACAAATTTCAATCACCGAAATCTCAATATTCTAGGCTGTTTAGCTAGGGAATATAAGATACCTCAACCGGGAATTGGTGATCCAAAGCCCCCAGTCTTTGATATGCTGTTCTGGAAAGTTTCAGGAGAACTTTTTCATTATCACCGGTATCGGGAAGTTTGCCGACAACCCTCACATAAATAGCCAGGTCGTTCATCATATTTTTAACTTTCATTACCGTTCCCATATCAGCCGTACGATGAAGTGCCAGGTATTTTTTCGTATCGGTTGAATTTTCGATCACCATTGCCATACCCTGTTCAAATACCTTTTCGAGATCACCTTCCCTCACAATTCTTGAATTGAATTCCAGAACGTCATCAGCATCAATAGGTGTGATTTCTTGGGGTTTTTCAATCATTGGACTATCTGAATCGTCAGTAAGAACGGATTCGCCACGCTCGATAGTTGCGAACGGTTTATCGATCGTGATCGACCCATCTTCTACGTCAACCTCTTTTCGGACCGCCAGTCGTTGGCCTACTGAAATATTGCTGCCGTCAATGTTGTTCCAGGATTGCAGATCTTCAATTGTAACTCCGTATTTCCGCGAAATTGCGAAAAGTGTTTGCTGTTCTACTACTATATGATATTTACTTGTTTTGGTTGATTCTAATGCAGTAGTTGATTCTGACAGTGTCTTTAAAGGTGTTTTTTCATCAATCGAAGTCAGGTTGACAATCAATTGTTGTCCTACACTTAGTTCATTGGAGTTAAGATTGTTCCATTCCTTTAATTCATCGATTGATACCGCATATTTTTTCGAGATTGCATAAAGTGTTTCCCCCATGTCAACAAAATGGTTGACCTGTTTCGGAGATTCCATCGCCGGAGCGTTACTAACAGTTAAGGGGATAGAGAGCTCCTGACCGATACTAAGACCATCAAGAGCAACCGGATTTTCATTGGAGATATCATCAACTGATACTTGATAGCGCCGTGAGATTGCATAAAGTGTTTCCTTGGGCTCTACCTGGTGAATAATAAACTTCTTCCCATTCTTAGTCTCAACCCGAAGAGAGTCAATAATGTTATGTGATTTTGCATTAAGGCTCAAAAAAGAAAGAGATACTAAGCTGATAATCAGCAGAATTTTCATAATGTAAATTTCATCTGTATTGAATTGATTTCAAAAACTGATTCGCATCTTCGAAGAAAAACGGCATACCTTTAGAATCATTATCAATTGAGTTGCGTAAACATATTCTACTCAAATCAAACTAAATTTGTTGTTTTAAATGGAATAAATGATGAAGTGGTTGCTTTTACTTTTGATCTCAGTAATTTCTCATCAAATTAATGATAGTCCTCCACAGGATAATGACGATGCAACCAGCGTTTTTGTCATGGAAATAAAAGCAGCGATTGATGCCCGCATGAATCACTATGTAGAACTTGCCTTGGTTGAAGCCAGAAGTATAGAAGCTGACCTGGTAATTATCGAAATGGATACTTATGGTGGTGCAGTCAATGATGCCGATGACATTCGAACCATGGTACTTGAGTTTGAAAAGCCGATATACGTATTTATTAATAAAGATGCGGCCAGCGCCGGAGCCTTAATTTCAATTGCCTGCGACAGTATATACATGGCGGCGGGTTCAAGTATCGGTGCTGCTACAGTAGTAACGCCAGACGGTCAGGCCGCCCCGGACAAGTACCAATCTTATATGCGGTCGATGATGCGTTCAACTGCCGAAGCAAATGGAAGAGACCCCCAAATAGCGGAAGCCATGGTAGATGAAACCATTGAGATAGACAGCATCTCAGCCGAAGGGAAAGTACTCACCCTCTCTACTTCAGAAGCTATTCAGTATGGTTTCTGTGAAGCCCAGGTAAAAGATATTGATGAGCTTCTCGATCACCTCGGGATCTCGGATTATGATATCAACACTTATAAACTGGACTCCACCAACAAGGTCATAGCCTTTTTCCTTAATCCATTTTTAAGCGGCATCCTGATCCTGGTAATCCTCGGTGGTATTTATTTTGAATTACAAACTCCGGGTGTTGGATTTCCCCTAATGGCCGCATTAATAGCTCTTACATTATATTTCATTCCCTATTATTTAAACGGATTAGCTGAAAACTGGGAAATTGCCTTGTTTTTTGTTGGTTTGGCTCTCATTGGGTTAGAGGTTTTCGTCATTCCGGGTTTTGGGGTTGCAGGAGTTCTTGGTATCACCTTTACTTTAGGTTCATTGGTTCTGGTAATGCTTAACAATGATGTTTTTGATTTCTCTTTCGTGGACCCTGATGCGATCTTCATAGCCGTTTCAACAACACTGGCAGGACTTATGGGCTCATTTATCCTGATCTTTGTGGGCGGAGTACGATTAACTGATTCTTCTATTTTTAAAAGAGTAGCCCTGCAGGATGTTCAGGATAAATCAGAAGGCTTTAGTGCAGCCAGTTTTAGAAAAGAGTCAATGCTAGGAAAACGAGGGAAAGCTTACACCAATCTTCGACCAAGCGGTAAGGTCATGATCGATGAGAATGTACACGACGCGTTTACTAGAGGAAATTATATCGCCCAGGATGTCGAAATTGAGGTAATTAGTGAAGAGGGGACGTCACTAAAAGTCAAAGAAGTAAGCGGTGAATGAAGATCCTCGGGATAATTCCATCAAGATATGCTTCTAGTCGTTTCCCCGGGAAACCGCTGGTTGATATTGGAGGGAAGACCATGATTCAAAGGGTCTATGAGCAAACTTCGCAAGCCAAAAAATTAGATGATCTCCTGGTAGCTACAGACGATGATCGCATTGCAACACATGTGAATGGTTTCGGTGGTAAAGTTATGTTTACTTCTGATCAACATCAAAACGGAACCGAGCGGTGTGGTGAAGTGATGGCACGCTCGTCTGAGCAATATGATTTTGTGATTAACATCCAGGGTGATGAACCTTTTATATCACCTTTTCAGATCGATTTATTAGCGGAATCACTCGAGCCTGCAATTGAATTAGCAACATTGGTTAAACAAGAAAGTGATAAAACACTTTTTCAAGATCCCAATATCATAAAGGTCATTTTTGGTAAGGACCATTCTGCACTCTATTTCAGCCGATCACCTGTACCGTTGTTCAAAAATCCCCGGGAGTATAACGGTTTTTACAAACACATTGGTATCTATGCCTATCGCAGTGATGTTCTATCAGATATCAATCAATTAGCACCTTCTTCTTTAGAGTTGGCAGAATCATTGGAGCAGTTGAGATGGCTGGAAAATGGTTATGAGATAAGGGTTATTGAAACCTTTGAGGACAGTTTCAGTATTGACACACCGGAAGACCTGGAACGCGTTATCAGTTTAAACCTTAAACTTTAAACTGATTACCCCAACAAAGACTCTTCATTATTAGGGATGACCTCTATGTCCTTGATCAATACTCTATCTGCAATATTCTGACCGGTTAGTGTTGCTGCAAGATCACCCAGGGCCGTTTCTTTATACCTGTCTTCCATACTTTCCCCGATTTCGCCCATTGCTTGTACACATTCATCCACTGGTATTACAGCATCGACATGGGATAGGGCAATTTGAGCAGATGAGTTGGCAATGGCTGCAGCGCTGGCATTACGTACTACACATGGTACCTCTATAGGCCGACGACTGGATCACAAACCAGGCCTAACATACACTGAATGGTAATGGCAACCGCATTAAAAACCTGGTCGATACTTCCACCGAGGCAGTAAACGATCGCCCCGGATGCCATCGCTGCAGCGCTGCCGGTTTCTGCTTGGCAACCTCCGACTGCCCCCGCCAAGGATGCTTTTTGCTCAATTATTAAGCTATGCCAGCGCCAACCAAGAGCCCTTCCAAAATTTTTCTGTCATCGAAGTTGTTGATAGGCAACGAGTTAAAGCTTTTCTATCAAATGACGTTTCGGAACGATCTCGTCGTTTCATATATCAATTTACGGTAAATTTGAGACCCGTTTAAAAATATTATTCCCTCGAAGCTGTTAACTTCGCAGCTTTTCGAGCACAGCATTATGTTAAATATTGTACTATTTGGACCTCCGGGTGCTGGCAAAGGAACTCAAAGTGAAAAACTCATCGAAAAATACAGACTTTCACACCTTTCTACCGGAGACCTCTTTAGGAAACATCTCGGTGAGGGGACTGAATTGGGAGAGACCGCTCAAAAATATATGGATGAAGGCAGGTTAGTTCCTGATAGTGTGGTAATAGGGATGGTAGAGGATAAGATTAAATCTACACCGGATACGCACGGATTTATTTTTGATGGGTTTCCACGTACAGTTGCTCAGGCAGAAGCACTGGATGCTTTGATGGACAAGCTGGGAGACTATATTAATGGAATGGCTGCGCTTGAAGTGCCAGATAAGGAGTTGAAAATGAGAATTAAGAAACGAGCGCTCACCAGTGGTAGAGTTGATGATCAGGACGATAATAAAATAAATACGCGTATTAGGGTCTATAAAGAGGAGACACTACCAGTTGCTGAGTATTATGAAAAACAAGGTAAATTTCATCAGATACAGGGAGTAGGCTCTATCGATAAAATTTTCAATGGTCTTACTAAGGTGGTTGATCAGCTTTAGCATAGACCTTCCATTTAAGGGATGTCTTCTTCCAATTTCATTGATTACGTAAAGATTTTCTGCAGATCGGGGGCAGGAGGTTCAGGTTCAGCTCATTTCCGGAGAGAAAAATTTGTGCCGAAAGGCGGTCCTGACGGTGGAGATGGAGGCCGAGGTGCTCACATCATTTTAAAAGGCAAAAAACAATTGTGGACACTTCTTCACCTAAAATATCGCAAGCACGTACATGCTGAAGATGGTAAAGCCGGTGAAGGAGCTAGACGGTCCGGGCCTCAGGGTGAAGATATTATTCTTGAAGTACCTTTAGGAACAATTGCCCGAAATGCAGAAAGTATGAAGCACACAGCGGAAGTATTGAAGGATGGACAGGAAGTTGTTCTTATGCCTGGTGGCCAGGGAGGATTGGGTAATTATCACTTTCGCACCGCTACAAACCAGGCCCCTCGATATGCACAGCCTGGAAAACCTGGCGTTGAGAATTGGATTATCCTTGAGCTGAAACTACTCGCCGATGTAGGTCTGGTGGGATTTCCAAATGCCGGAAAATCCACACTTTTATCTTCTATTTCTGCTGCTAAACCCGAAATAGGTGATTATCCATTCACTACACTGACGCCTAATTTGGGTGTTGTAGCCTATAGAGATGATCGATCGTTTGTGATGGCTGATATTCCTGGAATAATTGAAGGGGCTGCCGATGGAAAGGGTCTGGGAATTCGCTTTCTGCGTCATATTGAAAGAAATTCGATGCTACTTTTCATTATCCCTTCTGATGCGAAGAATATTAAATCTGAGTATTATATCCTGCTCAATGAGCTAAAAAAATATAATCCCGAATTACTGGATAAAGAGAAGGTCCTGGCGATTTCTAAATCTGATCTATTAGATGATGAGCTTATGCAAGAATTGAAGGATGAACTGCCGACAGAAGTCAATTCTATTTTTATTTCCAGTATTACCCAAATGGGCTTAAATGAGCTTAAAGATGAGATATGGATGACCCTAAATAAGTGATTTAAATCCAGGTTTGGCATCCTATGTCATCTTGTCATACTTACTATCAATGGCAGAGTAATTGTTTCATAATTCGAGACTTAAAATAATGTGAGTTCAATGGCGAAATCTAAAGGAAAAAAAAAGATAGGGGAAAACGGACAGGAGATTCTGGACAAGGATGGCAAAACTACAGCGGGAGAAGCTAAAACCGGTCAAGGTAGGGACAAGAAAGAAGCGGTTAAGAAAAAATCAAAGCTTGATCAGCTAAAGGATGATTTGGAAGAACAGAAAGATAAGTACCTCCGTCTTTATTCGGAATTTGACAATTTCAGGCGTAGGACGGCTAAGGAAAGACTGGAATTAATTAAGACTGCTAATGAGGAACTGATGGCTGCGTTGTTACCGGTTATTGATGATTTTGAACGAGCCATTAAAGCATCGGATTCCCAGGATGAGGAAATTGAGAAGGAAGGGACAGAGCTGATCTACCAGAAACTTGTGAAAGTGTTGGGACAGAAAGGGGCTAAAGCGATGGATATCAATATAGGGGATGAATTTGATGAAGATGTTCATGAGGCTATTACGCAGATACCTGCACCTTCCGAAGAATTGAAGGGAAAAATTGTTGATGTTATTGAGTGTGGATACTTCCTCGACGAAAAGGTCATAAGATTTGCAAAAGTTGTAACTGGGACGTAATAGATGAGCAAGCGGGATTATTATGACATATTAGGTGTAAGTAAAGGAGCTGCAAAAGATGAGATCAAAAAGGCCTATCGCAAAGTCGCTATAAAATATCATCCTGATAAAAATCCGGATGACAATAAAGCCGAAGAAAAGTTTAAGGAGGCAGCTGAAGCTTACGAGGTGCTGAGCGACACCTCCAAACGCCAGAGGTATGATCAGTTTGGTCACGATGGTTTGAGAGGAGGAGCAGGTGGCTTTGGCGGGGGAGGCATGAATATGGAAGATATATTTTCTCAATTTGGAGATATCTTCGGAGGTGGTGGGTTCGAAAGCTTTTTTGGTGGAGGTGGTAGTAGAGGTACTCGCAGACGTAAAGGTTCAAATCTCAGGATTAAGTTAAAACTCACACTGGATGAAGTAGCCAATGGCGTTGAGAAAAAGATAAAGGTCAACAGGATGATGGCTGCTGATGGTGTGACTTTTAAATCATGTCATGTCTGTCATGGAACAGGTCAGATGAAAAAAGTGGTAAATACCATGTTAGGCCAAATGGTTTCAGCTTCTACCTGTCATACTTGCGGAGGTTCAGGGCAGCTTATTGATAATAGACCTCCTGGTGTTGATGGTTCTGGTCTTCAATCCAAGGAAGAAGTAATATCAGTTAACATTCCTGCAGGTGTTTCTGAAGGAATGCAGTTGTCGATGTCCGGAAAAGGAAATGAAGCGCCGGGCGGTGGTGCAGCTGGAGACTTACTAATAGTTATTGAAGAAAAAGAGCATGACCAGCTTAATAGAGATGGGAATAACATCGTCTTTGATCTTTATATCAGCTTTACCGATGCGGCTTTGGGTAGCTCAATAGAAGTACCTACCATTGATGGTAAAGTGAAAATCAAAATTGAACCGGGGACTCAAAGCGGTAAAATACTCCGATTGAGAGGAAAGGGAATAAGAGATATTAATGGTTATGATAAAGGCGATCAATTAATTCATGTTAACGTCTGGACTCCAAAACAGCTTAGCCCGGAGGAACGCCAAATTCTTGAAGGCTTGAGTAGCTCTGTAAACTTCGAGCCGAAACCCACATATGCCGAGAAGGGATTTTTTGAACGGATGAAGGAATATTTTTAAGCCAATTTCAACTAAAGTGCACCACTAGAAACCTATACGGATCTCAGTGGAGAATAATAGTGTAAGATTGCCACGGGAGTACACGAGCAGTAAATTAGTGTGCTCTTTTCATTTATGCCAAAAGTTCTCATAGCACCCGATAAGTTCAAGGGATCACTTTCCGCTATGGAGGTGTGCCTGGCTATTAAAAAGGGGATCTTTAACTACGATCCTTTGATTGAATGCCTGGTACATCCTTTGGCTGACGGGGGAGAAGGAACTCTAGATGTACTAGCAGATTGCCTCAACCTCAGAACCATCAAAGTTGAAGTAAATGATCCCCTGTTCAGACCCGTTGATGCTCATTATCAAATGTCTGGCGATAAGTCATTCATCGAGATGTCACTTGCTTCTGGACTGCAGCTATTAAATGCTGAAGAACGGAACTGCATGCGTACTACAAGTTATGGTACAGGTGAATTGATACTTCATGCTATTCGTAACAATGCCAGGAAAATCTATCTCTTTATAGGAGGTAGCGCTACTAATGACGCGGGTATTGGTTTGGCCTCCGCTTTAGGCTACCGATTTCTGGATATTTCTGGTAATGAAATCAGCCCTATTGGCGCAACTTTAAAAGACTTAAAGCAAATCGATGATACCCATTTAAAATTTGAAAGGGAACAAATTGAGATCAACGTGGTTTGTGACGTCAAAAATCCATTGTTTGGCCCATTTGGGGCGGCTCACATTTATGGGCCGCAAAAGGGTGCTTCTCCAGGTGACATAAAAATACTTGATCAGGGGTTATTCAACTTTAGTGCAGTAGTCAAGTTGAAATATGGGATTGATTTATCTGACCTTGAAGGTGGCGGAGCAGCTGGAGGAATAGGTGCTGGAGCTGTAGGTCTTTTAAATGCACAGCTTCAACCGGGCATTCAAAGTGTGATGGAGATTACTTGTTTTACTGATCGATTAGAGAGTATTGACCTGGTGATTACCGGTGAGGGCAAGCTGGACAACCAAACAATCCAGGGTAAGGTCGTTAATGGTGTCTATCAGTCAGCCGATATTCAAGGGATTCCAGTGTCAATAATATGTGGGGTTGCTGAGGATTTAGATATTATTGAAAGTAAAATAAAGTCACCTATCTATCAGTTAATCTCAGATGAAATATCCATTGAAGAAGCTATAAAAAACGCAAATAAACTGGTGGAGCAAAGAGCATTTCAATTGATCAAAGATTTTTTTTTCGAAAAAAGTTTTTAATTCATGAAGACAAAAGGCATGATGCTCCCCGGCGATAGAACTTTCTTTTTAGGACATGAAAGTATACACATCTCATGAAGACGAGGTCTTAGTGGAAATATGGGCTGCCTGTTTATATGCTATCTACACAATTAATGTATATAAACTAATTCTCACCCAAACTATAAATATCTGAAACTCAATTTGATATTTAACGTATGTTAGGGACATGTGGAGAATGACCTTAGCTTGTAGCTTGGCGGCTATGACCTGCTTAGCCAGCTTTGCCCAACTCAAACAATTTTATTCGATTTCTGATGATGGTACCTATGATGCCATTAACTTCACTTTAAGTGCCACTTCAGGCTCTTGCTATATCAGATCTAATGCCAGCCAATTGCCCCTTAATATTTATGGCAACCCTGATTTCGAAAAAATTAATCCCAACTTCCAATCCTGGGTTGAAGAAAGAACAAACTACGTCAATCTCAATCTAGAGGATTATAATTCTTCAGGTTTCAGCAGGAGTATAAGCTATAATGTATTTGGCCCTGATAAGAAAGGGAAGAATTTCTGGAAAATTTATCTATCAAACCAAAAAGAGTATTCATTAAATCTCAACTACGGCATTGGAATGGCTGATGTGGATTTGGCGGGAGTAGCAGTAAAGAACTTAAACATCAAGACTGGCAGCGCTGACGTATCCGTCGATTATTCACAGGATCTGGTTAACCTGGCCGAAATGGATACCTTTTATGTAAGAGTTGACTTAGGATCCCTGGAGGCCAGGAATATGCACCTCTACAAAGCCCGCACCATTATCACTGATATTGGATTTGGCAGTGCCATTTTAGATTTCAGTGACGTACCACAAACCAAAAGTAATATTGAAGCAATGGTTGGCGCTGGTAACCTTGAAGTGCTATTGCCTAGGGAAAACGCACCGGTTATCATCTATATAAGCAACTCTCCACTCTGTAGTGTTAGATTAGCCAGAGGATTTGAAGAAGTTGAAGAAAATGTATACGTCAATATGGACTACTCATCTTCGGCAGAAAACCTACTCACTTTTAATGTTGATGTTGCGCTGGGCAACGTAACATTTAAATACAGTAAATAACTCTACTACAATAATTGTTATTTCCACTTATTTTTGCCCGTTCTTAGGTCTATTCCTTGGAGGCGCTAATTGCTAAAAATATCACCAAAGAATTCATCGGGCATACCACTTTAGACGATGTCAGCATATATGTACCGGAAGGCAGTATTTATGGCCTACTGGGACCAAATGGAGCGGGTAAAACAACCCTGATCAGGATAATTACACAAATAATTGCAGCAGATGCCGGCGAGGTGTTTCTTGCTGATAAGAAGATGGCTCCATCTGATATTTTTCGAATTGGGTACCTACCAGAAGAGCGAGGTTTGTACAAGAAGATGAAAGTGGGTGAGCAATTACTTTATCTTGCAAGATTAAAGGGAGTTCCCAAAACAGACGCAATACGAAAGATCAGCTTGTGGTTAAACAAACTTGATTTGGAGCAGTGGTGGGATAAGAATATTCAAGATCTCTCCAAGGGTATGCAACAAAAAATACAGTTTATTGCTACCATCATGGCTGATCCGCAGCTGTTAATCCTGGACGAACCATTTACCGGATTTGACCCAATAAACGCTAATGTTATTAAGGATGAAATCCTTCAATTAAGAGATGAGGGTGCTACGATAATTTTTTCCACACATCGAATGGAGTCAGTGGAGGAGCTATGTGATCATATTGCCCTGCTTAATAAATCGAGAAAAATATTGGAAGGGTCAAAGCAGGAGATTAAAGATGCCTTTAGGTCCAATACTTTTAGTGTTGAACATCATGGTGAGATAGGAGAATTGCCTGAAGGGTTTGAGATGTGTAGCTCAAATAGTAATGGTGTTGGTACGTTCAAATCAGAGATAAAAATCAGCAATGGAGCTGGAGGAAATGATTTACTAAAATGCATCATTGAAAAAGTTGAAGTCATTTCATTTATTGAGAAAATTCCAACGATGAACGAAATATTTATAAGCAAAGTAAATGAGGGCTAAGTGAATAAGGTATTTCTCATATTAAGCAGGGAATACCTGGTCAGGGTTAGGAAGAGATCATTTATTGTTATGACCCTCCTTGGACCGCTTCTCTTTGCCGGTATTACCATTGTGCCTGTTTGGCTCAGCAATCAAGCTATAGAGGAACGCGTGGTTTATATCAAAGACGAAACAGGCTTGTTCCGGGAAAAGTTTAAGAACACAGAAAATACCCGGTATATTTTTGTTGAAATTGATCTTGAAGCCGCCAAGGAAAATGTAAGTGAGCATTTAACTCCTAATCTGTTGCACGTACCAGCAATTGACCTGGAAAAGCCAAGTGGAATTGTATTCTATTCGAATTCGAACCCGAGTTTTTCATTGGTCAATAATTTAAAGAGTACTTTAAAATCAGAGATTGAAGAAATCAAACTGGACAGGTCCGGGCTGTACAGGGTAGTAATTGATAATCTCAAGGTCAGTATCGATATAGATACTATAAATCTATCGGAGGGTACCGAAAAGGAAAGTAATGTAGGAGTAGCTACCGCAGTTGGTTATATAGGGGCTTTTATGACCTATTTTTTCATTTTCTATTACGGCACACAAATATTGAGAGGTGTAATTGAGGAAAAAACCAGTAGGATTATTGAGGTTATAGTCTCTTCAGTCAAACCCTTCCAGTTAATGATGGGGAAGGTATTGGGCATTGGGGCTGTTGGGTTGACCCAATTTGGCCTGTGGGCCTTACTCACAATTATAATCTCGACGTCATTGACTTTTGCGTTCGGTGTGGAGCTCGAACAGCCACCTGCAGGTGTTAACCAGGTAGTTGACATGCCTGATGGCGAATTGTCTGGTACTGATAAAGAAAAAACTCAGGAAATTTTCCAGGCTATTTTTTCACAGGACTATACACTTATTATTATCGCTTTTATTTTCTATTTCTTGGGAGGGTTTTTTTCTTTATGGCGCCTTGTTTGCTGCTGTTGGTTCTGCTATTGATCATGAATCAGATTCACAACAATTCATGCTTCCAATTACCATCCCGCTGATATTTTCCATTGTCACTTTGAGTGCCATACTTAATGAGCCGAATGGGTCTTTGGCGTTTTGGTTATCGGTTGTTCCATTTACCTCGCCGGTGGTTATGATGATGAGGATTCCCTTTGATGTACCCTTATGGGAATTGTTGCTATCCATGACGATGCTGATAGCTGGTTTCATATTTACAATTTGGGTCGCTGGTAGAATATACCGTGTAGGTATCCTGGTCTATGGCACCAAAGTGAATTATAAGACATTGGCCAAATGGTTTTTTGTGAGAAACTGAACCCCAGACCAATGAGAGACACTTTTGAAATAGTTTGAAAATAGGCCTAATTTTGACGAAAATTTTTACCCCTTTTTAGAGAGACATGAACGAATTTGATGAGAACAACAGGTTGACCAGAAGAGAATACGGCAGAAATGTGCAAAACCTGGTCAAGTATATAATGACTTTGGAGGATAAGCCGGAACGAACCGAAAAAGCTGCAACCTTGATCGACTTAATGAAACTATTGAACCCGTCGATAAGGGAATACCCGGAGTATAACCAAAAGCTATGGGACGAATTGTTTATTATGTCCGATTTCAAACTTGATGCGGATTGCCCGTATCCAATTCCTGATAAAAATATTCTGACAAAGAAACCTAATCGTATGGGCAACAATGCCAAAGGAGTTCGATATAAACATTACGGCAAAAATATTGAGTTATTAGTGAAGAAGGCTACTACGCTAGAAGATCCTGAAGAACAAGAAGCCGCCACAATTCATGTAGGAAAATTGATGAAGACTTTTTTTTCCACGTGGAATAGAGATACAATCAGTGATGATGTAATCATGAAAAATATCACTGACCTGTCGAATGGTAGCCTGAAACTAGATATGGAGAAAGTGAAGAATCAAAATCTCTTTGAATCTACCATTAGGGAAAGAGATCGCGATAAAGAAATAAGTAGAGAACAAAGAGACATGCGGGGAGGAAAGGGAAAACGTCGAAACTTCAAAAGAAGAAAGAACTAAATGACCTCCTTCAGAGTAACAGGAGGTAAAAGCTTAAAAGGGAATATAATTCCACAAGGTGCCAAGAATGAGGCACTTCAGGTCATCGCCGCAGCTTTATTGACTGAGGAGCCGGTAATCATTCACAAAATTCCTAATATTCGAGATGTCAATAAGCTCCTTGAATTGTTGGCATTCATCGGTGTGGAAGTGGATAAACTTGGCCCTGAATCGTATCGCTTTGTTGCCAACCATGTCGACATTAATCTGTTAACCTCCACTGAGATAAAAGAAAAGGCCCTTGATCTAAGGGGTTCCATTATGATTCTTGGGCCGTTGCTTGCTCGATTCGGTAAAGGAAGTATGCCAAAGCCAGGTGGCGACAAGATAGGCAGACGCCGGTTGGACACCCACTTTATTGGATTCGAGAAGCTTGGAGCAAAGTTTAGTTATGATAATTCAGGATTCTTTACTGTGGAAGCCTCTGGTTTGGTAGGTACATATATGCACCTCGATGAAGCCTCGGTTACGGGTACAGCTAACATAATTATGGCTGCCTCTATGGCTGAAGGTACGACTACCATTTATAATGCAGCTTGTGAACCGTATATTCAGCAATTATGTCATTTACTGAACACTATGGGTGCAAAGATTGAAGGCATTGGATCAAATTTATTGGTGTTAGAAGGCGTTGAAAAGTTACGTGGTGCTGAACATACACTTCTGCCTGACATGATTGAAATTGGCAGTTTTATTGGACTTGCTGCAATGACGGGATCAGAAATCACTATCAAAAATTGCCAGATTCCTCACCTTGGTATTATTCCCGATACTTTTCGAAAATTGGGTATCGAATTAACCTTTCTGGGAGATGATATTTACATTCCGGCACAGGAACACTACGAGATCGAATCTTTCATCGATGGTTCAATCCTTACAATTGCTGACGCCATCTGGCCCGGATTTACACCCGATCTACTAAGTGTTGTATTGGTAACGGCTACCCAGGCAAAGGGTACTGTATTGGTGCATCAAAAAATGTTTGAAAGCAGGCTTTTTTTCGTGGATAAATTAATTGATATGGGGGCACAGATTATTTTATGCGATCCTCATAGGGCAACAGTTATCGGATTGGACAAGGGGATGCCACTAAAAGGTATACATATGACAAGTCCAGATATAAGAGCCGGTGTTTCTTTGCTAATTGCAGCCATGTCTGCGGACGGTATAAGTATTATCCACAATGTGGAACAGATAGATAGAGGTTATCAGTTTATTGATACCCGGTTGAATGCCATGGGGGCAAACATTGAACGTTTCTGATCGTCATTTAAGTGACATCTCTGGATTTTTACAAAACCCTTAATCATATGTTCGGTTAAATAAGTAGATTCGAAAGTTTTAACGCAAGTCGATATGAAAGCAATTTGGAAAAGGGAATTGATCGCTGAAAGCGACGACACGATTGTGGTGGAAAACAACCACTATTTCCCGGAAGACTCAATAAAAAAAGATTATTTTAAAGAAAGCGCTACCCATACGGTTTGTCCATGGAAAGGTACAGCGAGCTATTATACTCTAGATGTTGGCGGAAATGAGAATAAGGACGCAGCCTGGTCTTAATCTGTTCGTTAAGGGAGGTAGTTTACAAAGTTAAAGGCACATGCTTTACACTAGATTTAAGCTGAGCCTTGTTGATTGTTGTTTCTTCCTTAATTCTTTTTCATTGAAATATCCTAAAAATACATTCCTATAAAACACCTTCCAAATACCATTACCAAGCTCCACAGCAGCCACCTGTCTACCGATTAGCCCTCTTAGTCATGTAAACCCAGAAATAAGACTTCCACCTCACATTACCGTTTTGAGTTACATTCATCACCTTCATGTAAGAAGGATAGTCATATGGCTTTATCTTTTCCGGAAATGGTCTTGTAGAAAAGTCGTGTATTTTACCAGGTGTCTCCATTTCGAGCGCCTCATGTGGACGTTCGTAATTGTACTCTTTGACAAATTGATTGAGTTTGCGCTGTTGGGACTTCAGGTCAAATGCTGAAGGGACAGCACAAGCTGCCTTTAAATCGCGATGCATGCGTTCATGCCTGCCATTTTGTTCAGGGTGGGCAGGGTCAGAAAATACAGGTAAAATTCCCAAGTCAATGAACCAGTATGAAAGCCTGGAGTAACGTTGAATAGCTGTTACAAAACCAAAGGGAACACCATTGTCGGTGTGGACCTGTTGGGGTAGTCCGTATTTGCGAAAAACCCTTTTAAACTCATTTTTAGCTGATTTGTAGTCTTCTTTGTACATAGCCTTTGCAGTGAACAGGAAGCGACTTTTAGAGTCAGCTATGGTCAATGGATGGCAGTAGATTCTATTGCCCATTAGGAACTTTCCCTTGTAGTCAGCAGACCAGACTTCATTGCAATGATGGGGATCGAAAATAGGATATGTTGGCTTGACCCTTCGCAGTCGCTTTTGTGGACATACCAAACCATTCTTAGACAGAATATTGTGTACAGTAACCACCGATGGGATGTCCTCAACGTTACAATGGTTAAACAATAGTCGGTGTAATTTTTTGGCTCCCCAACGAGGGTATTTACCCTTCAATTTCAGTATCTTTTCTTCCACATATTCTTTGGTTCGATTGGGATGATTCCTGGGAGCTGATGATTGATCTCGAATCCCGTTAATGCCTCGGGTTTCATACCGATTAATGAGTCTGTAGGCGGTAGGACGGGATACTCCAAAGGCTTTACTTAATTCGGTGATGGTATACTTTCCGGTTAACCATTCGCAGATAAATTCTACTCTTTGTTCCATAGTCGTTACATTTTTCCAAGGCATATCAATTTGTGTTTTATCACAAATCACTCCTTAAAATGTGTAAACTATGTCCCTTTAAAAGTGTAAACTATGTGCCTTTAACGTACCGCGGGGGTGCCAACGCCTTATGGCTGACAGAATGGCTAGCCTCAACACTGGACCTTGGATCCGGAATGAAGGTTTTTGGATCTCGGTTGCGGCGGGCGTCGTCGTCGATATTCCTGAGCCGCGAATTCAACGTGATGGTCTGGGCTACCGACTTGTGGTTCAGTGCGTCAGAAAACCTGCGAAGGATTCGGGATGCCGGCGTCGAGACTAGCGTTTATCCGGTCCACGCAGATTAAGCGCTCAAGGCGATTCTTTATGGAGGGAGCAACCAAATGATGGTAAAGACTATTTGTTATAAAAACGAAAATAAGCTAATAAATAATATAGTCCCCAGCTGATTAAAATTGTAGGGAGTACATATCCCCACCAGTCACCAGGGATCATTCCGAGGTTTCCCCAAGCCATAACAATCCTATGGAAAATGTGACTACTCCACAAAACAGGGCCCCTAAAGGGGTCGGAAAACCACAAAGTCCATAATAGTTGTTTGTATTTCCCGGTCTGATTCTTTTTCTTTTCTAAATTCAGGGTTCATAATTTACCAGTGTTTTGTTGATAATCTTTTTTACAAATAACGGCTAAGTTCTAGTAGCTCCTGTTTTCATAACACAGCAATTATTATTATCTTCGCTATATGATATCAAGTCAAGAGATCAAAAATTTATTTGCACAATTGCCGATAAGTTCCCAAACCGAATTGTTGGATGAGTTGCTCCAGGAGCAGGAATTACAAGGCAAAGTATTGATTGCCGCTCAACAACAAATAGCAGAGAAAAGAAAGAAGAAACCCTGTCCAAATTGCACAAGCGAGAAGGTATATAAGAGGGGCAGACAAAAAGGTGTGCAGATGTATCAGTGCAATGAATGTAAAAGATGGTACAGTGAAACAACAGGGACACCTTTGTATGACATCAAGCTTAAATCAAAATGGCAATCTTATCTGCGCTGCATGGAGCAGGGCATGCCGATAAAAAAGATAGCAAAACAAATCGGAATAAGCATCCAGACAAGCTTCGACTGGCGGCATAAGATATTGAGTTCACTAAATGAGTTTGTTCCCGAACAGTTATCCTCGGAAGTAGAATGTGATGAATTGGAACTGGCACTTAACAACAAGGGCAGTCGAAATTTAGATAGGGCAGCAAGAAAGAGGGGAAACGATTTCATACGAAATATGGGAAAGGAAGAGGTCACAGTTGTCCAGGTAGTAACAGCGGTTGAACGCAAGGGGGAGAAGTACCTTAAAGCTGTTGCATCAAAACGGCTGAGCAAAGAAGAAATTTCAAAGGCATTGGATGGGAAGTTGGCCTACGGTGCAACCTTGATTACAGATAAGCACCCTTCTTATAAGGCTTTTGCCAAAGACAACCCCTCCATAAAGCACAAAGCGCTATTGGCCAAAGATCATGTGGATAGAGATGATAAAACAATCCATCTGCAAAAAGTAAACAATGTTCACACTCAACTTAGGACATTCTTACGCCCATTCAATGGTGTCAGTTCCAAATATTTGCAAAACTACCTGAATTGGTATGCTTATGCTGACCGAATAAGAGAGAGTAAAACAACTTTGAAACAATGGTTTCTGACTATGCTATTAACGGATCAAGCCTATCATCTGTATGAGCTATTTAAACAAAATGCTGTTATAATTAGAACTTAGCTCAAATAATTAATACCAGCCAGCAATAACATTAAGCCGAAAATCAAAAAGCATACCGAAAGGGTTGAAACTTCATCCACCTCAACCAGATTGGTTTGATACCGATTGAAGATTTGTTTCCATTCAAAATTGCTTCTTCTATTTTCTCATGTAGGTACTTCATAATTCCAAAATTTGTTGAGTCCTTAAATTTTTATTGTAAAGAAACACTGAAGGTTTCAAAATTGAAGAATTTAGGGATTTTATGACCGATTTAGGGAGGAATGGGAAAGATAGAGGTTATTTTTCCAAGGAATTTTTAAGGCCGATAACACTCTTTTTCTTCCCCCACGTGATATCCAGGCTATTATCGGTTCATTCAATTTGAACCCCCCAAACAGATTCCCCTCGAATTTGTGACACACCTTCGTGCTATTCTCGATGGCTTCCAGTGTATTATAATGTTGCGCTGCGAAGACTGATATTCTAAACCATTTCAAGGTTTGTCGAAAGACCATTTTCCTGGGAGGGTGGAACTCAATAACCTCGTACAGAAATTCCCCAAATCTGGTCCGGTCAACATAAGTGGAACCCAAACTCACTGGCCCGTCGGACATTTGCTTGCAATCGGTGAAGACACCGTGACCGGGCATCCTGGTATCTAAGTATGTCTGGAGGGGATGAGGGGAAATTGGTTGATGTGCTAAGGATACCCCCCACCCTTTCTCAAATCCGTTTTCCCAATGTCACTCCAAAGAAAATTACTGATAATAATTTACACCCTCTGGAAGAAAGATGAAGCCTGTGATGAACTCTATTATAAAACTTCCGGAAACGACGTTAGTCCCGAAGATGGGCCTTACTTAATCTTCTGATTCCTCTGCTTCTTTCATTAGTTCATCAACGTTATCATCGGATAAAGTTTCGTTCAAAACTGACATGTAGTAAGAGGTGTTAGATGTCATTCTCATTTTAGAAGCAGTCTTTACCCCCCTCTTAGAATCAGCGAAAACAGCGGTGTTACCTAATGAAACACCTAAATCCCTTTGTGCAATCAACGTTGCCTCTTCAGTTGTTCCCATAAAGGTTATGCCCCATTTTTTCTTTTTAGCCTTTGAAATCAAGCTTTTGATATCATCCGCTTTAAATTCTTTTGAATCATTCTCAAGACCATCGGTCAAGATATTGACGTACACACCATCTTGTTTTTTTGGAACAAGGTTGAATCCTTTCCCAATTGCATCATATAATGCAGTCATAGCTCTGGGGATATAACGGGCAGCAATACTACCCTTTAAATCTTTTGGATCATTAGAGTTAACAATCACGTTAAAGTCACCGGCAGAAGAGAAGTCACACACGATTGTGGTCGTTACTATTTCTGGGTTTTTCTTGGTATTACCCTTTATCTGTTTGAATAATTCCTTAAGCCCTCCTCGGACTTCTTCAGCCTTAGAAGCCATGCTTCCAGAGGCATCAATAATGATTAAGTTTGAAAATCGTTTTTTCATATTGTTATTTGTTTTTGTTTAAACTTTAGAGGTATCATCAAAAGCCCTCCTGATAGCTCTTTTCATTTTTGCTCCTTTAATTTTGAATCATAGAAAGTAATACCAAAATCTATATAAATTCGAGTAAGTGGCTATTTTTTGACATCAAGTAGATCAACCTTCATCACCTCATGGAGTACCGGGCCTCCTTCAAGTTGGTGGCTTCCATATTGATAGGCAAGCCACGGTGTATCCTAAATATTGGTTCTGGAGTGAAATATAAATGGATCTGTAGAAATCAGATATTTTTCCATATGATCTTCATATGGTTTTTCAGTGGTCATCTTTTTTTTGGTTGACCACCCATTGGGGTAGAAATGAAAGTTGTTCTTTTATAAATAGTAGTTCCGCCTGGTTTGTAGCTTCTTGGCATCAAATTCCTTTTTGCACCAGAAAAATTTCTCAACATAGCCGATCTTTTTTGCTTTAGCTTTCTAATTTGTGTAAGCAATTCTTGTCTTTTACTAGGATCATTTGTGATTGAAATAAATCCTTTTAACTTTTCAATTTGCTCAGACAGAGTGGATCGTTCAAATTCCTTCTTATAGTTTTTGTAAAACTTCTTTTTCCATGAATTTTTGGTATTGCGATGCGATAATTTCTTCATACCTCAGTAACTTCTCATACATCTATTTTGCCAGTAACTACTTCCGATATATATCAGAAATCGTTCTTAATGAAAATCCGGCCTGGCAATGTTTCAAAGTTACTTCAGGATAAACGAGTGAGTTCTATTTTTTCCTAGATAGTTCTCAATTCTTACGAGTCATTTAGAGGGGAGCGAATCTGTGGGCAATATATAGTACCTGGCAAAGCTCCCAGGCTTGTTAAAATGATAGAGGATTGAATTGTCATTTATTCGGTAATAATCACCGACTCCTGGACGCGTAATCAGGTGGTCATATTCCTGGCGGATAAACTCTTTAAAATCGGTCTGACTCCTGGGCTCATAAGACATAAATATCGAGAGATTTAGGGTCGAGGTAATACTGATAGGCTGTGAAAACGGACTAAACGAGCGATCACTAAACTCATATTTGATCAACTCCCCGGTGGGAGTTTCAACCGGTCTGAGGTCGTATTCCAAGAGCTCTTTATTGAGCGTATTATTGACGAAATTCTTGAACTGTTCACCGGTTGAACCTATAAGGATAAAGTCGTCATTTATTTTCTGGGCGATCACACTGACCGGGAAGATAAAAAGAAGAGCGACAAGTAATCTCATAATCGTGAGTTTTTAATTGCCTGATTTCAAATGTACAAAAAGAGTGCTGAAAAAGACACTTGATTACTGACTTTTCTGACATTATAATGGGCTATCGGTCCAAAAGGTCTATCCGTTGATAATCAGGTTGTTAATACTTAAAAAAGTACCAAAGATGAGTCTGACCGTATTAGCGTATTTATAATCCATCCCCCCTATATTTTCAACGATCTCACCTTTTTGGCTATATGATACCTGGACAGGTAAAAGTATTCAGTAATGATGAGCTGGAGGAGGCCAAACAATGGGTAGTTAACTAATTCATTATTGTTGAGAGCGCTGCCTTTAAAAAACTATACGAGCTGATCGATAAGGGTAACATGAGGGCGATTGAATTATATCTTGCATATCGCTATGGTAAACCGAGAGATAAAGTAGATATACAAATCACTGAGCCCTTGTTCAGGGTTTAGCCGGAACCCTAATCGTTTTTTGGCACACCTTATCAATTTATCCACTAACTCTATTTTCAAGCTCGCAATGAGGTAAAAGCAACCGGCAGTGGAGTAATTTCTGTACCCTTATATATCTTATAATATAACTAACATAATTATGAATGAAATCTTAAAAGAAACCGGGATATGGATGCGAGTATTGTTGCTTGCAATTACGATAATGCTTGCCAGTTGCGGGGATGACGATGACGATTCCAATGATGACAACGTGGTTCCTCTTCCTGGATATGGAGACTCGGGAGCCGAAAGCCAGGGTTCATTTGATAAGGATGGAAAAGTCTCTATAAAGATTTTTATCGAGGATGATATGGGGGCGGTGGAATTTCATAGAACAGGACCACTCAGTTAAACATAGAAAATGATTAATTAATGCTTCAGGGAACCACTTAGTTGTATTACCGACCTTATTGAAGAAAATCGAAATGAGCGGTCATTCTAACTAAATATTGCGATTTGTTAGTTTGTTTTAAACACCTGCCCTGTACCGATAATATTTGAATTAACTATTGGGTTTCCCCGGTAAGTTACATTTCCGGTTCCGGTAATAAGTATGCTAAGCTCATCAAGTACTTCCACAAAAACTTCTCCTGATCCCGAGACCTCTACATTTGCAGTGGTCGCAATCATGCTGTAAGTATCAATTGTGCCACTTCCACTGAGCGTAACTTGTAGAAAGTCTGCTAGTCCCTCAACGTCAATATTACCTGATCCCAGAATTTCAGCATCCACCTGCTCCGCATTAACTTTGATATTGATAATACCGGAACCAGTCAAAATGGCCCTGAACCTTTCGCTCTCCAATAGATCCTCCATGACAATTGTTCCGGATCCGGAAAGTACAACTGCTTGCAGTGAAGGCAATGTCACGGTTATATCAAAAGCCTCATGCAGATTGACACACTTGTCAAATACGATGTTCCAGTTCCCGTTCTCAACCTTGGTCTTAAGAATATCCTGCATATTGGCCTGGCCTTCTACCGTCACTTTTTGCTCTGTACCTAACCTGATAATCAAGTTGCCGGCAATGCCGAATGTAATGGTTTCAATCGGAGGCAAGTCCAGTTTGCGAATCACTCTTTCTCCATGGCCCATTTCACAGTTGTCCTTGAAGAAGCAGGCATGAAGTACGACCGACTGAAGGCAGCTGAATTGTTTCTAAAGACCCTGGATTTTTTTAAACCTAAGATGTCAAGGGTTATGGCAGTCGTCGATACAGAGATAATAATAGAGGTAAGGCATGTAGAGTCAGTTAAACATTGAGAATGCCTCAGGGTGACGCCTTAGTTAATTCAGCTAATCTCTTTTGAATATACTCCTTTACCTCTTCAAAAGGAATGGCATTATCTTTCACCAATTCAGTATTGAAAGGACTGATAAAACAAGAAGTTCAAGTATGAGATGTATAAGAAGAAATCCCGCGCAAATTATTGCTATTGTTACCATTATCTAGTTTTTTTGAGGTAAGGCATGTTGAGTCAGCTAAACTTGAGAATGCTTCAGGGTGACGCCTTAGTTAATTCAGCTAATCTCTTTTTGAATATACTCCTCTACCTCTTCAAAAGGATTGGCTCAATTATGAGAAGTATCATAAGAAACCCCGCGCAAATTATTGCTATTGTTACCATCATCTAGTTTTTTTTAATTTGATATAACTATCAATTATACGATCAAAATGCAAAAATATATTGCTCTAAATGCATTTTTCGATTAACCCATGAATTCCGACGATAAGGCTATGAATTACCAAGATTAAAAGAGCTGTTTTAGAAAGTCGTTACCTAAGATGTCGAGGGTTATGGGGGTTGTCGATACTGAGATGATAATTGAAGTACGGCATGTTGAGTCAGTTAAACATTGAGAATGCTTCAGGGCAACCACAAATGGGGCCTAACAAGGATGTACATGCATGTTATTACCTCAAACCATTATCTACTCGCAAAATCTTAGTTGGCACATGTTCTACACGACAATAAATTCTAAATGAAACTCTGAGTGATTTGTAAGGATCTGGCAATATTTGATCGTGAATTTTATGTATCGGAATATAAAAACTTCCTAAATCAGGATTGTACTAACAATCTTTAGATTCAAAAAGACTTGCTTTGTCATCACCAACAAAGATGAACTCCTTTTTCGCCCTCTGTCCAGTCCGATCCATACAATTCTTTCTTAGAACTTTTATTGGAAACGATCCAATTATTATCCTTTATTTTAAAAATACCTAAAAGGTGCGTGGGTAACATGGCTGGGCGGCATCACCGCTCCTCGGACGTACGCATTCACTGGAGTGTTAAGAAACTCTTCTACAAATGAAAACAGGGGCAATTCAAAAAGTTTATTTTTCAGGACGCCCCACTTTTATTTTCCATTTTACATAGGCTGGTTTTTGAGGATGATGCTTTTGTAATTCAAAAATGAATCTTTTTTGTTCTCCGAAAACTAAAATCGCCCCGGTAATTAACATACCTCCCATAATCACTCCAACCTCAGAAATCCCTTCCTCTGTAGATTTTGCGTCTATAGAAACACTAGTAAACATTACACCTGTCAGCAACATAATTGTGCCTAAAAACTTAGATGCAATAGTTTTTTTTTGACTTTGTATCTTATTCTCGATAATTGAGAAAAAGGAATTTGCGTGTTTTTAAACTGCAAGGTTTATAGCCCCACTGAAACTAATTTATCCTTGTACTTTGTATTATCCCCCCTTAGTTTATAGGTTATGGAGTGCCCCGGCCTAATTACGTAGCTTTGATTAAATTGATCGTAGTAAATGATCAGATGGTTTATAGCTGGCTTGAGAGCGGGGTTGCCTGCGACAAACGTATTGGGACCAATAAAGAATACAAATGGAGCTATATCATTAAAAGTAGGGCGTGTGATCCTTTTGGCATAAGCCAGTTGGATTTTACTTTCTTCGTTGAAATTCCGGGATAGAAAAGGCTGGGGAATAGATTGCCAAATTCACGGTCTACCAGGCCCTTTTCCTCAGGGCTGCTGAGATAACTGTCCGTATACTCATATCTTAAGCCGCCATTGATCATCAAATTAGTGGTAGGTTCCCATTTCCAGGAAGCATAGCCGGCCATGATCTTCTCGTCCAGGTTGGAAGTATTAGTCAGTTGATTGTTGGTTACCCATTGTTCTTGGACGAATGACTGGACTTCCACATTATTATTAAACCGGGGAAAAGTGGTTTTTACTCCAACGTCTACACTAAATTTTTCGTTTATCTGGTTGCTGTAATCGAATTGGGCAATCTTGAAATTGATGGGAGTGTCTTTTGTCACCTCAATGATTTCGCCTTCTGTTGTAGAACTCTCATTTGAGAAGGAAGAATTATCATAACGAGAAGGATTGTCATTTACGTAATAGAGATAATCAAAATCGAAACTGATCCGCTGTCGGTTAGTAATTTGGTGACTCATTCCGAAACTAGCAGATGCACTTTGCCAGATATTACTTTCATGAAGGTCCATGTCTGTGGTAATGATTAAATCCGGGCTAATCACATTCACATTTTCTGTTGCCGCGTCCATATCCCAATTACGTCTATACCCGGTTAGCAATAGCTTGGCACTGGTTTTTGAACTGATATCATATGCGAGGCCAGTCCTGAAATTTTGCACCGTGGTACGTGGATCCCGCTGACTGGTACTTACTACAGTGCGGTCAAACTCCTCACCTTTTATCGTGCGCTTATTTATCCAGGGTTGCTCATTGTGATCAGAAAGAATCGAGTAGTCGACAAAAAAGCTATACCTATTGCTTCGGTGGTTGAAGTTGAAATTCGTCCCCAGTGTTTCCCCTTTATTATAACCACCGGTAAGCCCAAAGTTTCCATTGGTGCCACTATCTGCGTTTTCGATCATCACGATATTGATAATCCTGGCATCTCCTTCGGCGTCATACTTTGCGGGAGGTGTGATGATTAATTCGATTTTATCAATATTAGCAGCACTCATCCCATCCAGCATTTGTACTACTGCGTCAATTGGTAACCGGCTCATTTTGCCATTGATCATTACTTGTACTCCCGTTTTCCCATTCATGGAAAGACTGTTGTTCTGTCGATTAACATTCACGCCCGGGCTCTTCTCGATCACTTCTAGTGCTGTTTTGCCCGATGAGGTAATGCTACTCTGAACGTTTACCACTGTTCGATCAATCTGCTTTTCATAAAGAGGTTTTCGGGCTGTGACCACTACTTCATCTAGCTGTTGGGTGTCTTCATCCAGCTGAACCTGGGGTATAGTCATATTTTCATGGTTTACTTCCAATGAAGAGTAGGCTTGCTTATACCCGATCATGCTGGTATTTAGTAAATAATTTCCGGGCTGAACATTATTAACCCGCATTATTCATAGGCCACCAATTTTGGGATTAATAATGGGTTGCTAACTATTTTTGATTGGAGTGTATGTATTAATTTGAAGATCAACCAGGTTTCTGGATTTCAAAGGACATTAGAGCGTTTTTTTGTTAGAATTTTTCAATTTTCAGTCAAAGCTCTATTGTGTTCTTATGGAAGAACATTTTTTTGATTAAACCAAACTGTTTAACTGATCGGTCAGTTCACCGTAAGCAAATCGCCCAGCAGGTATTGATATCTAAAGGCTCTTGAGAATTGTATTGTCAATGATCTTTTCCTTTCTTTCAGGCACGCCCCAACCTTCATCAGGTAAAGCCGGATATTGTCCACTTGCCATCGTTTAGCAAAGTGGTGTTTTGTTTTGGCAATTAATAATTTAATCTGCCGGAACATTTCATAACAGAGGGTAGCGATGATTAAACGCATGAAATTGGCCCAGTAGCGATGACAGGAAAGCCGGTCGGAATAAGTCATGTTTTTGAGTTCCTTTATTTGATTTTCACTGGCATCACCTCGCTTGACATAAAAATCAAAGTAAATCTGTTGAGCGGTCATCGCTTCAAAGTTGCTCACAAAGTAACGGACATTCATTCCTTTTCCGGTAGACTCCACTTTGGCGTACAGCTTTTCAGAACGATCCCAGCTTTTGGCCTGGTAAGTAAACGAGCCAACAAACTCTTGATGTTTGATGATTTTTGAAGCATATTCCTTTTTTACTTCAATGATAGTCTGTTTGGTAAAAGTCTTTAAAACTTCATTACTACTAATACCTAAACAAAATTGAAGGTCAAACTGCTTAGCTATCCGATAAAAAGATGCTCCTGAAAAGCCACTATCCGCTCGAATAAGGATCTTTACTGAGGGCAGTTTTTTTCTGATTTTAATGACAATCCTTTTCAATAAGGCCACAAACCATTTGTTGGAGTGACAATTGCCCGGACGTAGTACTGGTAAAATGACCTGACCGGTGTTCCCGTCCTTAAAGAACAACTCATGGTACATAGTCTGTCCATAATAGCCATTATACAAACTGAGTTGTTGGGATCCATGAGTAGGGTCATCGGTACCATCTACATCAATGATGATTTGACCAGTCTTCTCTTTCAACTCCTCTACATAACGGTCTACAAACCATTGACTCATCTGGTAGATCAGACTCCGATCGGCCTTGTTTTCAAATCGACTTAAAGTAGGCTGGGAACATAATCCGCTATCTAGTACTTTACGGATCACCGGATCCTCTCGGAGTTTTTGTTCGTCATTGCAATCCTGATAGCCCTGCATCATTAAAAACACCCGTTGGCGAAGCATTTCTTCATAAGTGTATTCGATAAAAAAGGGGTTTCGATAGTCAGGAATCAGTGCGGCGAAGCTTTTTAATAGACCAGTCTTTCTCTCTACTTTTTCACTTAACAATATCGCTCCGTCTGAGCTAATCGCTGATGCTGAAAAATCAAATTTAAAAGCTTGTTTTCCTCGATAAAATACGGTATCTTTTTCCTTATATTCAGGCATAAATTAATTGCTTATTTTGTTGTCTAACTATCTCAATATAAGCAATTTATGCCTGTTTTTTATTGTCTACTATGAATTTTTCGGGTTAATGTTAAAGGACCCTTCCATATCTGAGACTGCTCCCTGTACTAAAGAGGAATCATTGGGTTGAAGCAACAGTACATTGGCGAACGAAACAGGCTCTCCATTGTTAGTCTCTAATGCTACCGCTGATGGTAACCTGGGCATAAGAAAATTGGATTGTGCTAATGCAAAGAATCATGATGAGGATGCTCTTAGTTGAGGCAGTTAAAGTTTTCATTTTCTTAAAAGTTGTATTTCAAGAATCCTGATTTCACTTCATCGGGAGGCCATCATTCAATGACCGCATCAAAGGTGTTGACTAAAGGAAAGGGCACTGAGAAGCTATGTTGCCGTTTTATTAAACTTTTATTTTAAGCTTTAAATGAAGTTGCGGGACCTTTAAATTATGTTGTATGGCTTTAAAAATGGTTGCAGAATGTGTTTTACCAATGATTGAAGGAAAACATCGTGTTGTTATAAAAAACATCCCCCCTAACCCCCTTCAAAGGGGGAGTTGTGTCTGCTAAGTTGATAAAATCGTTAACTCTATCGAGAACTACTCTCCCATTGAGGGGAGATACAGAGGGGTGTTTTCTTATTCACTTTAATTATTGGGGAAAATTCATACGAACTAGTGGATCAAGATATCTCGGGTCTTTTTTGTAAGGATCAAGTAGAGGTTCCATCTTGAGCCAGGTCATTTCTACTTCATGACGTTCATATGATTTCTCCAGCCATTCGAATGTAGATTGGTCATCACCCAACACAGAATAATACAGGGCAAGAAACCATGCCGGACTTCCGGATGAGATTTCATCATACATTTTGCCTAATTTGATTTTGGTAAACTTGATTGTCTCCACCCTCATGATATGCGTGTACAGCGTCAAGCCATACAACTATTAGTGGACGATCAGGAAAATTACTTTTGAGTTTTTCTAATGAACTTTTTGACTTTTCAAGTTCACCCAAATTGTAATATAGTTTGGCTGCATCTCTGAGGAACCAAAAATCATCAAAAAGTTGATATGCTTTATCCTGAGTCTGAATTGCTTTCGATTGATTACCTAAAAAGTATTCAGTAATTGCCTTGAAAGAATAGTTTGAACTAGTCGATGGGTAATTTTCTATAAAATACTCTATTGTACTCAAGGCAGTTTTGAAATCTCCAATTTTGATATGATAATCCCTGGAGAAGACGCTTTCATGTCCTGTAATTTTCTTAACTAGCTGGAAGTGTTCCAGCGCACTATCAAAATTCCAGTCATAATAGAAATACACAGTTGCTATAAGACTATGTGCTCCGGCATGTTCAGCATCTAATTTTAGGGCTTGTTTTAAAAGTGTTGTGGCTTGGACCTTTGCTTCAACCTCATTATAAATACCCCAAACTAATCCACCCGTTTGCCATTGCTCTGCTAATCCTACATAGGCATCTACATATTTGGGGTCAATTTCAATTGCTTTTTCATACAATAGAGTTGCTTTTTGAAACCCTTCTTTAGTGCTCTTTCTTAATTGAAAATTGGCCAATATGTAGGAATTAAAAGCTTCGGGGACTTTAGTAGGAAATTTTCTAAGTTCTTCTTGTTCTTTAGAGGTGAGTGTAGCCTTTAATTCATCTGCTACTTTTTCAGCAATTTCACTTTGCAGAAGAAGTACATCTTTGAAGGTCCGGGTATATTCCTGGGACCACATGTTACCATCGGTTTCGGCGCTGATCAATTGGGTTGTAATGCGTATTTCCTGGCCATATTTTTGAGCGCTTCCTACAAGTATATAGGACACCCCCAATTCCCTCGCTATTTCTGGTGCCGTTTTGGTAGTATTGCGATATTGCTCTACTGACGTCCTCGATATAACTTTCAGTTGTCCAATCTTGGATAAATTATTTAAAACGGCATCCATGACGCCATCTGCAAAATATTGATTGTCTGTATCTGCACTTTGATTTTTGAATGGGAGAACGGCAATTGATTTTTCTTTAATGGGGCCTATGACAGAATTATTGTCCGAAGCACTTATTAGAGACTTATAAAAAAGCCCGCAAAGGCAATGGCTAGAAGAATACCAATTAGAATGTAAACTCTCTTATTCTTCGGTTTTGAAACTACTATATCTCCTTCTTGGGCTATTGATGTCTCATTTCTCTTTTTAGCCTCTCCAGGAGGATACCCATAAAAATCAGTAAAGGATTTGCTAAAATAGGTAGCGCTGCCAAAACCGACCTGGTAAGCCACTTCTGCCGCGGTGATGTCTTCACTCAGTAGAATTTCCTTTGCTCTTTGCAGTCGGTATTCTCGAATGAACTGACTTACTGATTGTCCTGTAGCTTCCTGAAGCTTACGATGTAAGTGGGAGCGACTGATCCCAACATTTTCCGCTAGCTCTTCTACTCCGAATAGCTCGTTCTTCAGGTAATCCTCTACTTCTGTTCTTAATTTCTCCAGAAGGGCATCATTAGAAGAGCTCATAAAGTGGTTAAAAACTTAATTTCCGTAGGTGGTCCCCAATTGTTAACAACTCCCTAAAAATAGAGAAAATGACGGGAAATCCGGTGTCTGTCAAGTGACCTTGGGTTGTAGAGGATTTTAAACTTGATTGGTATTGACCAATTCTTGAACGTAATTGTTCTGAGGTTTGTTCTTTAATTCCTGCTCAGTACCAACCTGTTCAATCTTCCCATCTCTAAGAATAACAATGGAATCGGCAACAGCAAAGGCATCCCGAATGTCATGGCTGACCAACAATGTGGTCGTTTTTGTATTGGTGATAAGTGTTTTTATTTCTGCACGCAATTTCACCTTTAGCGGTTCATCCATATTACTGAATGGTTCATCTAGAAGGAGTACATTGGGTTTGCAGACCAGCGCTCTTGCTAATGCTACTCGCTGTTGTTGTCCCCCGGATAGCTCATGAGGATATCGGTCGAGAAAATCTCCGAGGTTAGTTAGTTCCAGGATTTCCTCAAAGTGTAATTTTCTGTCCTGAATCGCCAGATTCTTAATTCCGAATTCAATATTCTTCTTGACTGTCAAATGTGGAAAGAGAGCGTTGTCCTGGAAGACAAGACCAACATTTCTTTTTTCAGGTGGCAGAAAGATCGATTGGTTGCAAACGTCCTTATCTCCAATTTTAATACTGCCTTTCGAGGGACATTCTAACCCGGCAATTACCCTAAGTAATGTTGTTTTTCCGCACCCACTTTCACCGATCAACGCCACAATTTGCCCATCTCCCACTTCAAGATGTTCAATGTTCAATTCAAATGAATTGACAATGTAGCGGTGATAGATCCCCTGAATTCTGACGTTTGCCACTACTGAACCTGGTTTATTTTACGATTTAATAAGATGATTGGTATGAGAGCCGTTGCTATAATAACTAGCGACACAGGAGCGGATTCAGGAACCATTTCGTCATTGGCATAACGAAAGGCCCTGGTCGCTAGTGTCTCGAAATTGAAAGGTCTCAAAATCAGGGTTAGGGGCAATTCCTTCATCACATCAACAAAAACCAGTAAAAGTGCACTCCATAGCGCAGGTTTGAGTAAAGGCAAATTTATGGAAAACAGACTTCGTAATGGACTGACACCCAATGTTTGGGACACTTCTGTCAAAGAGAGGGTGATTTTCCTGAATCCACTATCTATTGGATTGTATCCTACGGCCAAATAACGTACGACATAGGCATATAGCAACGCAAACATACTTCCGGTGAGTATCAGGCCTGTCGATAGGTTGATGGATCTTAAGAAAACCTGATCAATGAAAAGAGTGGTCATCATGATTCCGACTGCCATGGCTGCTCCAGGTATAGAATATCCGAGCGATGCAATTTTGCTGAAAATTTCCGATTTATTATTTCGGCTCAAACGAACAGAGTAAACAAGTAAGACGGAGGCTATTACACAAATGAGCGCTGCTATGAATGACAGTGAGAAGCTATTGGCTATCAACTTGCCAATATCGTCACGAATGACTTTGCCGAAAGTGAATGTTGCCCAGTAAAGTAGTTGTATGATGGGTAATATAAACCCTGCAGTAAATGGGATAATGCACGCTGCAAGAGCCAGGTACTTTTGACTACCATTGAGTTTATATCTTCCAAGTGGTAAACTGTCTGATCCACTTTTAAATTGCTTTCTTCCTCTTTGTAATCTCTCAGCAATAATCAGTGTAAAAACGAATGTCATCAGGATGGCGGAAAGATAAATGGCGGCTTGTAGATCCTCAAGTGAGAACCAAGCCCTGAATATGCCAGTAGTGAATGTGCTAATGCCATAGTATTTAACAGCACCATACTCATTTAATACTTCCATTACTACTAAGCTGAGCCCAGCTACAATTGCAGGCCTCGATACTGGAAGTACAATTCTCCAAAAGTTAGAAAAAGGAGTGCTACCTAATGTTCTGGCTGCTTCGAAAAGTCGACCGGAATCGACAAGGAATGATGCCCTTGCAGCGATATAAACATAAGGGTAAAGTACTGCAGAGATGACGAATATTGCACCATAAATATTCCTGACATTGATACCCGCTGATTCAATGCCAAAATTATTTCTGAGTAAACTGAAAATAGGCCCGGTATATTCAAATAGCCCGGAGTATGCATAGGCTGCGATATAGGTTGGTATAGTTAGAGGTAGCACCAGTAACCAGCTCAACTGCCTCCTTAACGGAAAGTCGTAAGCTGCTACGAGCCATGCGGTCAATGTGCCAAAACATAAAGTGAGAACAACCGTTCCAATTGCCAGCGCAGTTGTATTTGCTATATATTGGGGAAGAAGATTATAGGTGATGTGATCCCAGGTGGGACTATCTCCTCCAAGAAGTCCAGTGTAAATAATAAATATTGGTATTGAAATAAGAAAGACAATCAATACGATATTGATTGTCCAACTATTAAGATTTCTTTTAAAATTCAATATTTACTAACTGTAATGTGAATTAGAAAAAAATTATAAAGTCTCCTCCTCGGAGGATATTTAGAGGTGGGTTAAGATAATGAAAACTAGATAGATAGGTGCTAACCCACCCCGTCCCCTCCAAGGAAGGGGAGTCAAGTAAGTTACATATTGCAAATACTAACATTAATTATTACTGCGGATCAATGCTATTTCCAACCCACCTCGTCAAAAATCATCACTGCATCGCGGCTGTTCTTGCCAAGCTCAGCCAGGTTGAGCTCATCCGCCTTAAAATCTCCCCAAGATTGCAAAAGTGGAGAGGCCAGATTCTTGGGATTCACTGGAAATTCGTAGTTGATTTGGGCAAATACTTTTTGAGCTTCCTCTCCGGATAAGAATTCGACTAATTTGATCGCGTTCTCCTTGTTGGGGGCATATTTGGCGACTCCAATCCCGCTTACATTGATATGTGCTCCACGACCATCCTGGTTAGGGTAGAATACCTTCATTTGCTCACCAACCTTTACTTCTTCAGGATCTGATGAGTTAAGTAAAAGTCCCAGATAGTACGTATTAACAATGGCAATTTCACCCTCACCTGCAACAATTGATTTCATTTGATCACGATCGCTGCCTTGTGGGTCACGAGCCATGTTGGACATTACTCCTGTCGCCCAATCCTTGGCATCATCTCTTCCATTGGCTGCTACAATGGAGGCCAGTAATGACTGATTATAGATGTTTTCGGATGACCTGATCAGGATTTTACCTTTCCATTTAGGATCAGTAAGGTCCTCATATGATGACAATTGGGTTGGATCTACCTTGTCTTTATCGTACACCACAATTCTAGCCCTGTATGTCAGACCGAACCAGTGACCCTCAGGTTCTCTAAATTTCGGAGGGACATTCTCATTCAATGTCACTGAATTGATTGGCTGGAATAATCCTTTTTCATAAGCACGATGAAGACGACCGGCGTCTACAGTCAAAAGGAGATCTGCTGGTGAGTCCTGGCCTTCTGCTTCCATTCTTGTTATCAGTTCATCGGCGCTGGCCTGAACGATATTGACCTTAATTCCTGTTGCTTCTTCAAACTTATTATAGAGCTCTTTGTCAGCATCGTAATGACGGTGAGAATAGAGATTAACCACGTTTTCCGCAGTTCTTTCTCCGGAATTTAGTTTGGTGCCGGAACATGCTGTAATTATGATCAATACAGCAGCAAACAATAATTGAGATATTTTCATTTATTCTGGATTTTTTAGAGGGGTGCAATGTTATTTAGAATGAATCTAAATAACAACAACTATCTGAGTACTTAATTAGTGTCTCTAAGAAAACAGCGAGTTTTAGGTCGTATTAAAATATTGCTTAAAATGGAACAATGAAAAAATCACTCACCTTGCTGACTAATAAAGGGTGACTTTGCTTTTATTCATTGTTTTTGATGGTTTTTGATAAAAATAGCCGGGTTTTAGCCTGGCCAGGACGCACTTCTGCCAGTGCCTAATCCTTATTAAACAGCTAAAAGGTGATTAAGCTGCTTGTTTCTGGCAATTGGCTTGCTGCTGGGCGGCCAGACGGTCAGCCTGGAGTTTACGCCCGATCTTGTGAAGGTTGTAGGCAGTAATGGCCAACCCGATGTAGCTATTGAAAGTTTTGCGGGTACGGTTCGGGCATCGGTCCAATCCCCGGTGTTCCAGCTCATTAATGTTGGATTCGATAGCAGAATGCTTGTTTTTCAACCTTTTGAAGGCTGGCGCTGATTCGATGGCTTTTTCTTCTTTGTTTAACCTACCCTTTTTAGGCATGATCACTTCTGGGATGAAGGTTTGCAGAGTTGCTTTATCCTCTTTATCGGAAAACCCCTTGTCGGCGCTCAGGCTTTGGATGGGGTATTTCTCAGCGATACGCCGGGCAATTGATAGGGTAAGTTGGTTGTCGGTTTGTTTTTCAGCTATTTGCCAGTCTATGAGTAAATGGTATTGATCCGAAGTGATGGCCAGATTCTTACCGATCTCCACATTGGGGTGCAGTTTGCCTTTTTTGATCATTTCGGCATAAGGTTGAAAGATGGAAAAGACTTTTTCGGCATGGGGAATGGTCTCTGCTCTGATCAACCGCCTGTCGAGCAACTCGATGTGCTTTTCCAACATCTCAAGATAATAGGTCAATGCCATCAGGGCTGCGAACTCCTCGATAGAGTTTCCCTGATGTTTTTCCAACATTTGGCCCACTTTCTTGCTCAAAGCACGGGCTTTAGTCAGATAGGAAGTGGCAGCCTGCTCTACCCGCTCCTCTTTGTTTTTTCCTCCTGAGCCGGTGGTCCTGCCCACGCTGCGCATCAGCCTTTTGAGGGATCTGCGCCAATCCCCGGACTTACGCCAGCCAGTAAAATACCTTTTTGAGACCAATAAATCAGCTACATCTATACACTTTCTGGCACTGTCCCATAGCAGGTTGTAGTCGGTAGGAAAGTGGGTGTCGGTTTCTACCACGAAACTATCGGTCTTGCAACGCAAGGCAACTTCCTCCCCTCCGGTTTTTCCTTTTTTTTTTAAACACCTGGTGACCTGCTGCTACGATTACATCATTGATGCCGATGAGCAGTTCATCGTCCAGCAAGGTCACATTGTCATAAATGTTCTGGTACTTATACTGTTTGCCCACAGAGTAGTCGGTAGGTAGCACCCCCATAATGCCCCGTACCAACGTGTCGTAATTGGAGATATGGTGTAACTCATCGTAAGAGATGTTCATGCACAGGCGCACCTGGGCCAATACGAAGACCTCCCACAGACTCATACCCTCACGGCCCGTCTTTTTCTTTCCCTCAATGAGTTTGGAAGAAAGTAATTCAAAAATACGCTGGTTCCATTCAGGTTGGACATAGATATATTGAAGGGCGGCTGCCAGGGCAGCTAAGTGGCTTTTAGTTTTCACCGGAGCCTCTACTTGCTCGATGGGTGTGCATCTCAGGGTAAGTTGGGGCTGGAAGGATTTCCTCATGGTTTGTATTTATATCGGTTATATGCAATATAATGATTAATCCTGATAAACCAACCGAAAAAATCGTTTCTTTTCTACACTGAATGAACAAAAAAAGGACAGGGATTTTACTCCCCGACAGACCAAAAAGCCTGCGAATCTCAAAGTGAATTCTTTGGGGTTTTTGAATGGAAAACCTTCAAATGGCCAATTAACAGGCTACAACGCAACTGTTCTTGATAATATTTGTGAATTTGATAATTCTACTGAATCAGATTCGAGAATAATTCAGCGCTGATTTGATGGAAAAAATACGAATATGATGGATAATCAGCATATTAGCCTGTTTTCATACAGACACTAACTAGGGCTTCCTCAAAAAGTAGTACCCATCAAATTAGCAGCCCTAGATAGATTGAGCACGAATAGGGTTGCAGCAATCCAAGTTTGTGAAGTTGATTTAAGTTTGGCTTTGATTTCATTGAGCGAGTAAGCTTGTTTGGCATTGCCTATTCTTCCCTCAATGGCATTCCTCTCAGCATATTCCTTTTTTGATTTAGCCTTCTGGTATGCTGATTTCTTCACAGGTTTTCCTTTTGTGGCAGCTGTCATCCTTATGCTGTTTTCTTTACACCAATTGCGATTCTTATTGGTAGCATAGATTTTATCGGCCTGTATAAGTTCAGGGTAATAACCAAACAAAGCCTTGTAGGCCTCTGCCTGATTGATCAGGTCCTCACTTTCATTATAGGCATTCCAGCTTAGGTTATCCTTGGTCATGAACCCATCCATGAGTGAAAGGCCCAACTTGGCACCAAACTCTACACTCTTGCCCTGCTTGCCCCTCACTATCGGGCGTACATGGGGTTGTGAGATGCTCACTATCCGATCTTTACATTGGTGGGCTTTCTGCTCATACATGCCTTGTTGCTGCTTATAAAGGGTATGGACCACCATCAGTTCCTGCTGGGTTTTGTGGGGAAAAGGAAACGGCCCTTCCAACAGGTCCAGCATTTGATCGATATGGCCAGGTTCCTTTTTACACAGTTGAGCAACACACGGATGGCCTTGCGGATCGATACAACTGATTTTTTCTTCTTTTTGGCTTCCTGCAAATAACGCTTATGGGCCATCCTGCGGTAAGTCCTGGGTTTGACCTCCATCTTGTCCCTGAGCAGGTCAAACAACCGGTCAACCATCTTTTCGGTCTTGATACGGGCTTCATTGACCAAACCAAGATCATTTGGGTAGGTGATGTATTGATCTGCCACAGTGGCATCTATCTTTAATTTACCTTTTGGCCTTTTAGATACCGCACCCTTTTGGTTTGGTTTCCGGTCAGGAAGGGACACCATCATGATGATTTTCGAGAATGCATCGAAAGTATCATCCCCTAGTTTTTTTCGCATCTCCACAAAAAGCGTAGGCGAAAACACCAAACCAGGTGTGTAATGGTCCAAACCAAGAAAGAACTGCATGTATGGGTTTTCGCTGATGGTCAGCAAGGTCTCTTCATCGGACAACCCCAGTTTATGTTTTATAATAAATGCCCCTATGATGTGCCTTGGGTTGACGCTCTTTGCCCCCATGTTGACGCTGAATTTCCTTTTGTAGATATTTACCAACTCATCCCATGGCAACAAGTTTGCAAGTGCTATCCATCTGTTGTTTGGGTTGAGTTTGATGGAGTTAATGGAGGAAAATTCTTCTATTTTGGTTTGGTACTGCGATGTGTAATCGATCATATGCAATGCTATACGTCAAATATACAAATAACCTTGCATATATAAAAATATATTTACACGTTAATCGCTTAATATGAGCAATCAAGGTCGTTTTTATCCAATCTGAGGAAGCCCTATTTAAAATGAGTTCGTCCTATGTTCCTTTTACCATGTAGTACTCTTATAACCTCGATTCCACGTTTGACAGGGAAATAGAAGATCAAATAGTCTTTCATGGGAAAACTTCTCAAGCTCTTTTTTAAGTGAGACTTTGAGATGCCACTGTTAGGATTCTCAGATAAAAAATGCAACTTGAAGCTAATTTCATCAAGAAATTTATTAGTATTTCACGGGAGTTGCTTTCGTTTCTGATATAATAGTGGATACTTACTAAATCCTGCTGTGCAGCTGGTTTTAGGTTTATTACGGCCATTCATTTAGCCTCTTGATTCCCATTTGCTATCAGACATTTGGATTATCTTATCTTTATCATTGCGGTGGGAACGGAACGGATGGGCCGCTTTCGATTCCCTTTTCTATTTCTATTAGTAGTTCCTCTTGTTCCTCCAATAATTCAATTGCAGTATTTACTGCATGATCAGATGATTTAAATCGACCTTTTTTTACTAACTCTTTAATTACTTTTTCCTGCTTTGATGAAATAGAAATAGTCATACTTAAAATTAAGTTATTTGACCTAAAATTCTGAAGTGAAATGAAAATTGATTTCAGGGAAACTATCCTGTACCATTTGTAACCAAGCTTTTGATTCAGCCATAAAAACCCTCTTGCCGTCTTTGTCCCTGGCAATATGTCTCTTTTTGGAGTCAACAAATTCCTGGAGTTTTTTGTCATCCTGACTGTCAAACCAGCAAGCTTTATATAAGTTACCGGACTCGAACTTACAAGAAGCGCCATACTCATGCTTCAATCTATATTGTATCACTTCAAACTGCAGAATCCCTACAGTCCCCACCACTTTTCTTGCTCCCATTTCATAAGTAAATAGCTGAGCCACTCCTTCATCCATTAATTGTTTGAGGCCTTTTTCTAACTGCTTTGATTTCATAGCATCCAGGTTAACCACCTCTCTGAATATTTCTGGTGAAAAACTTGGTATTCCTTTGTATAAGCCTTCGTTCTGTTCACTCAAGGTATCCCCGATCTTAAGATTACCGGTATCGTACAGACCGACTATATCACCTGGATAGGCAACATCGATGGTTTCTTTGTCTTGTGCCATAAATGCAGTCGCATTCGAAAAACGAAATTTTTTATCCAACCTCACGTGATGATAATTGCTACCTCTTTCAAACTTACCTGAACATACCCTGACAAAAGCCAGCCGGTTGCGATGTCGGGGATCCATATTGGCATGTATTTTAAAAATAAAGCCAGAGAACTTATTTTCCAGGGGTGAAATTTCCCTTTTTTCGGTTTCCCGGTTCTTTGGAAAAGGGGCAACATCAATAAAGCAATCCAGTAATTCCTTGACGCCAAAATTGTTTACCGCGCTGCCGAAAAATACAGGCGCAACTTTCGCTGTTTCGTAGTCTTTAAAATCGAGATCGCCATAAACACCATCAATTAACTCTACATCCTCCCTTAATTGATTTACTTCGTTCTCTGTTATATGTTTTTCCAGCTCCGAATCATTGATGTCATTGATTTCAACATATTCATCATGAAGTGTTTTCTTACTTGGAGTAAAGAACAAAAGCTTTTTTTCATAGAGAGAATAAACACCCTTAAAACTTTTACCCATGCCGATAGGCCAACTCATTGGATGAACCTTTATATCCAACTTGGCCTCAACTTCATCGAGCAGGTCATAAGGGTCTCTACCCTCGCGATCAAGTTTATTAATAAAACAAATGACCGGTGTTTTTCTCATGCAGCAAACCTCCATTAGTTTTTCAGTTTGCTGCTCAACGCCTTTCACGCAATCAATCACCAAAACAACGCTATCCACAGCGGTAAGTGTGCGATATGTATCTTCCGCAAAATCCTGGTGACCGGGTGTGTCCAGTAAATTTATCTTAATGCCATTATAGTCAAACCCCATTACAGAGGTCGCGACTGAGACGCCCCTTTTCTTCTCAATTTCCATCCAGTCAGAGGTGGTATGGCGATCAATTTTGCTTGATTTAACGGCACCTGCTTTTTGAATTGCCCCCCCAAATAGCAGCAGTTTTTCGGTTAATGTGGTTTTACCGGCATCCGGGTGGCTGATAATTCCGAACGTTCTTCGACGCTCAATTTCTTTTCTCAATAACGGATCTTCCTTCACTGCAACTGCCATAGGCTTAAATAGGAGCGCAAAGGTAACCAAGGAATGAAGATTTATTAATTAAGATTTAATAAGTGAGAATTTTAAGAGCCACCTGAACTCTGGCCTTTTTCAGAGCGAGCCCTCAATACGACCGAAGAATCTCCTTAATACGGGGGTGCGAATGCGTTGTCTAAATTCCTTCACACATACCCTCAGCTTTCCCTCAGAGTCTCCTGAAAGGGACTCTGCAGGGAGATGTGTAACGTTAGGAAGACTATGAGCGGGCTGTTAACTCATTAAGGTAATTTATAATACAATCTTAAACGTCGTCCCAGTGTTCCCATCCGATTCAGCTAGCAGTTTGCCTCCATGCATCCGAACAATATGATGCGACAGGCTTAAACCAATACCATTGCCTTGCCCTTTGGTAGTGAAAAAGGGGATAAATACCTGATCCATCGTTTCTTCGTTTATCCCGGTTCCATTGTCAACAACGCTGACTAACACCCGATCGTTCTCCTGGATAGCTTTCAAGATGATCTTAGGTTTCTTCTTATTCCAGAAACACTTGCGTTTATAGACTCTGAAATCGGAAAGATTACGAAGGAAGAAGTAAATATTCAGTTTCTGGATGATCTTTTTGATAGGCAATATTGGAGTGATGACAACTTTGCCGAGCTTGTTGGCTATCTAACCTTTATAGCTATAATAATTGGTATTATGGGGTTGTTGGGTGTTTCAAGTCACGCAATCAAAATACGAATTAAAGAGATAGGAATTAGAAAAACATTGGGAGCGTCAGTATTTCAGATTTTGACCTTGCTTACCGGACCTTTTGTGAAAACTCTTCTCTTGTCGGCATTGTTGGCTGTGCCCATTGCATGGATAGCGATGGACCACTGGCTTGCCAACTACCCCTATCGAACTGATTTGAACGGGTGGATCTTTCTATTCGCATTTGGACTTACAGTTATAATAGCCATGTCTACCATAATTTGGCAGAGCTGGAGAGCATCAAATCAGAATCCGGCGAGGTTGATAAGGTATGAGTAGGGGTGGGGCATCTCACATAATCCGGGTCTCGTTAAAGAATTAAACAGTTATATTTGAAAAGATTTTCGCGATCTTGATGTCACAAATTGTGATATCAAGAAAAAGTCCTATTCATAGCATTTGATATAGTCGAATTTTCAATTCAATGAGCACTGACATATTAATTCCGGAAGAAGCAATATCAATAAGATTTATTCCATAAGGAATCAAAAAGTGATGCTGGATAAAGATTTGGCGGAGTTATATGGTGTTGAAACAAGAGTATTAGTACAGGCTATCAAAAGAAATATTGATCGTTTCCCCAAAGATTTTATGTTCCAAATTAACAAAGAGGAGTTTGAGAACTTGAAATCACAAATTGTGATATCAGGATGGGGTGGCACTCGCAAAAATCCCTATGCGTTCACTGAACAAGGAGTGACCATGTTATCGAGTGTACTAAGAAGCAAGCGGGCAATCCAAATTAATATTCACATCATGCGGGCTTATACCAAAATCCGCGAAATGTTACTTACTCATAAAGACCTTCTTCTGAAGATGGAGGAATTGGAAAAGAAAGTTGGTAAACAAGATGATAAGATAGCGTTGATATTCGATTACTTGAAACAATTTATTAATCAGCAAAACAACCCCAAAAAAAAGATAGGTTTCAAGCAAAGAAAGAAATGATTTGTGACTTTATGGTAAAGATCAATAATCAGAAGGATGAAAAAGCTTTTATTTTTCACAAAAGCTTCAACATTGCAAAATGTGGTGTTCAAATTATTCGAAAACAGGAGCTATCAAAAGGAGATTGCCTGTATAATCACGATTTCACTCTTGGTGTCTATCCAGGATCTTTCACAAGAAAAGCCAAAAAGAGTTTTTCACCAAACCCATGAAAGACTGGATAGTTAACCGGCTCCAAGAAGATAGATGGAGTCCTGAATTGATCAGCCATCAGGGAAAGAAAACGAGAGAATGTCCACTTAGCCATGAATGGATTTACCAATGGATATGGGAATGTAAGCACACCAACCACTTCAGGAGAACCAAGAATACAAACAACTATACACATATCTAAAACATGGCAAACGAAGGCGCAAACGAGGAAACAGAAAAGATCGTTTTATCCCGAATAGGGTGAACAGCGACCCCAGATCATTAACAAAAGAACGATTGGGAGATGGATGAAGTCGATTTAATGATGGGTAAAAACCACAAAGGCTCTTTGTTGGTGATGACAAACCGAGCAAGTGCAGAAAGATGCACAGTAAAAATGCCGATCCAATGGAAGCTATTGTGGAGGAACTCTCTCAGGATAAACAAAACTGGAAACACTCACTTTTGATAATGATATGGCATTTTCTAAACATGAGTTGATTGCTCAATCCCTTGATGTGGATGCCTATTTCACTCGTCCCTATACTAGTCAGGATAAAGGGACAGTTGAAAATAGGATTGGGGTAATCAGAAGGTTTTATCCTAAGAAAACAGATATTTTTGATTTGTTACAGAGGAGCAAATCAAAGTTGTTTTGAAAAGCAAAATCAATGAACGCCCTGTTAGAAAATTTAATTACCTAAACGCAAAGCAAGTGCTACAAAGGAAAATTGCACTTCCTTGAACTTACATAAATCAATATCAGGGACATACAAACTTCAACAAGTGGTGTTCATTATTCGATATTCAAATCATTTCACTCTTCCCGGATTTTCACTTAAAAACGCTTTCCAACTTTTGTGTGAGGTTGTACTCCTGCCATTTTGGAAGTGATGGCAAACTGCGACAGCCAGGGCGTATGTAGCGTCCAACAACTTTGGGGATTCCGTAAAATGAAGGAGCGTTTTCAACATAGCAGCAACTTGTTCCTTTGATGCATTCCCGTTCCCGGTCACTGATTGTTTAACTTTCTTTGGGGCATACTCCGTAATAGGTATCTCTCTGAATAATGCTGCAGCCATTGCTACTCCCTGGGCTCTCCCCAATTTCAACATTGACTGAATGTTTTTTCCATAGAATGGCGCCTCAAGCGCTACTTCATCCGGATGATACTGATCAATCAGTCCCAACATACGTTCAAAGATTTTGCGCAGTTTGTTTTCATGATTCTGATACTTACTCAAATGAATGACCCCGTATTGAATAAGACCTAATTGCGCTCCCTTGACCACAACCAATCCATATCCCATTATATTGGTCCCCGGGTCGATCCCCAGTATAATTTTTTCTTTAGGCAATTGTTTTACTTGGGGCATGAATGCAATTTAGCGGATATGCATAGGATATCGAAAAGAAGTGTTTGGGGGATGGCCGCTTTTACCCTTAAAGCAGTCTCTCTGATCTTCATTTGTTACTATTTATAGCTAAGTTCTAATTATAACAGCATTTTGTTTAAATAGCTCATACAGATGATAGGCTTGATCCGTTAATAGCATAGTCAGAAACCATTGTTTCAAAGTTGTTTTACTCTCTCTTATTCGGTCAGCATAAGCATACCAATTCAGGTAGTTTTGCAAATATTTGGAACTGACACCATTGAATGGGCGTAAGAATGTCCTAAGTTGAGTGTGAACATTGTTTACTTTTTGCAGATGGATTGTTTTATCATCTCTATCCACATGATCTTTGGCCAATAGCGCTTTGTGCTTTATGGAGGGGTTGTCTTTGGCAAAAGCCTTATAAGAAGGGTGCTTATCTGTAATCAAGGTTGCACCGTAGGCCAACTTCCCATCCAATGCCTTTGAAATTTCTTCTTTGCTCAGCCGTTTTGATGCAACAGCTTTAAGGTACTTCTCCCCCTTGCGTTCAACCGCTGTTACTACCTGGACAACTGTGACCTCTTCCTTTCCCATATTCCGTATGAAATCGTTTCCCCTCTTTCTTGCTGCCCTATCTAAATTTCGACTGCCCTTGTTGTTAAGTGCCAGTTCCAATTCATCACATTCTACTTCCGAGGATAACTGTTCGGGAACAAACTCATTTAGTGAACTCAATATCTTATGCCGCCAGTCGAAGCTTGTCTGGATGCTTATTCCGAATTTGTTTTGCTATCTTTTTTATCGGCATGCCCTGCTCCATGCAGCGCAGATAAGATTGCCATTTTGATTTAAGCTTGATGTCATACAAAGGTGTCCCTGTTGTTTCACTGTACCATCTTTTACATTCATTGCACTGATACATCTGCACACCTTTTTGTCTGCCCCTCTTATATACCTTCTCGCTTGTGCAATTTGGACAGGGTTTCTTCTTTCTTTTCTCTGCTATTTGTTGTTGAGCGGCAATCAATACTTTGCCTTGTAATTCCTGCTCCTGGAGCAACTCATCCAACAATTCGGTTTGGGAACTTATCGGCAATTGTGCAAATAAATTTTTGATCTCTTGACTTGATATCATATAGCGAAGATAATAATAATTGCTGTGTTATTTAGAACTTAGCCCTATTTATATGCGAAACTCGCGACCGCTCCTATTACAATTCAGGAAAATATCGGTTTTTATGTTGAGCGCAACTTTCAATGATTGTGCCGAATTTTTTATTACCATGATTTTTGGATTGTACGGAATCTTTCATGTCATCCAATTTGGCTCGCCTGTTGGTCTCTTGTTCTATTTACTTGGTGCATTTGGGCTATTTCTTCTTCTCATTTTTATAAACGACTTTGCAAAAACAGTAACGTTATCAAAGCTATAAATCGCATAATGCGAACCCTAGATGAGCTATCTTTTCATAATCTTTTATCCTTTATCGCCCTGACTATATTTCTCTATGTTGTTTTTGTCTTGCAGCTCTTAATTTTGTTAAAAAGTATGGATATTGGTTTGAGTACCTCAATATTAATGGCAGGAATATCAGGGGTATTTTTGCGTAAAACAGTCATTCCTGCTTTTAATTTTCTCAGCGATTTGGGAGTTAGGGAATTCTCGGCCGTTTTCTTTTTTAGTCTATACGGGATTTCAGCGCCAGCAGTAATTTTGCCGACACTCATCCTGTGGTTGATTAATATCTTCTTACCTTCATTGTTTGGAATGTATTTTATTGCCAGGCTCAGACTGTCCAAACTACGGGCCCAACCGATTTAAGAGTCAATGGAAATATTTGTTGGTATTGCCTTTGGAGGTTATTGTCTGCTCCTAATAACTTTATCCTATGCTTGGAGTAAAAGGGACAAGACGGCTAGTGCAGATGAGAATGACCTTCTCCTTTCAGTGGTGATTCCGGTGAGAAATGAAGTAGACAACATCACCAGATTACTAAAAGATCTCAAGGGACAACAGCTAAAAAATAGTTATGAAATAATTGTCATTGATGATGAGTCGGAAGATGGAACAGATGAAAAAGTAGAGGCCTTTATTAGAAATAATGACTGTCCGGTTACACTGATCCACCAGCAATCGAATGGGAAGGCGACAATTACACCTAAAAAAAGAGCGCTAAATGCCGGAGTTGAAGTGGCAAATGGTAACATTATTGTCACAACTGATGGTGATTGCAGGGCGCCCAGTACATGGCTACAGCAACTGTTGTGAGTCAGGAAGCGAACAGTTTAGGGCAGAAGCCTACAAGAATGTAATGGAGCATTTCGTTTCCGGTAAACGGTAGGGCATATCAGGAAGCGGGATTCGATTCCTTAGTCTCTTTGAGGGAATTACAAACTTTAGAATTTGCAAGCCTTATTGGTGTTGGCGCTTCATCTATTAAACTGGGTTAAGAATACCTCCCAAAGGGTTTAAATGTGAGATGATATTGCTGGGAAGCTGCAATGCAAGAGCAAATCCCACTGGCATTTCGAAAAGATGCTGGCTTTCAAACGTATAAACAATGGATACAATGATGAAACGGTAGTAAGAACAGGGTAGGGCGTATCGCTTTTAGTTGCAATTGAGAAGAAAGGCAGAGGAGTTAGCCGAATGTATGCCAGATGAGCTAAATTTTTACTTCAAAAGTTTGGAGGGGATACATCATTCAATCTTCCAAAGGGATTCGATTCCTTTAGAGGTATCCATCATCGGATAACCTTCAGGCATTAATTACCACAAATGCCAAAAAAGAATTTTGATAATCTGAATGGTGAATCATAAGCCTTGTCCTTAATGATTTGTTTATCATCAACGTAAGAGGTGGACCAGTAAGCTTAAGCACCATAAGGAGTGGCACATAAAGTTGCTATCAGCAGCTGCATTCTTAGTCAATTTCACTTTTATTGCAGCTTTTTGTTTGGCCATCATCGGAGTGTTTGACTGGCAGTTGTTTGCAGCTGTTGTTACGGTGAAATTTGTTCTTGAAGGGATTTTTGTTTCTCAAATAATGAGTTTTGTCGGACGAAAGATAAACTGGTTTGACTTTATATTATTGGAGTTAATTCACCCGTTTTATATAATTTTATTAGGATTATTTACCAATTTCGGAACCTTTGAGTGGAAAGGTCGAACCTATTATGAGTGACTTGGAATTCGATGTTCTTGATGAGCTGTATTTCATTCAGCCATATAGTGGACTTTTGGAGGTAACCGATTTGGAGGATAAGGAATTGAGGCAACTATTGGGGAAAATGTTAAATAAGGGTTGGATAAGATGTTTCAGGTCAGCGTCAGATGAAGTTCCTGCAGATGAAATTGACCTGCAGACAGAATATATGCAGTATCTTTACCTTGCATCGAAAAGTGGGTTGTTGGCACATATTACTAGTATTAAGTTTCTTAATTAACATATCAATGATTACGCGATAGTTAAATCTTCCATTTTCCACTTCCATTTAAAGATTGCTGGCATTTCATTGATTTCATTAATGTATTTCAATATCCGGTCTTTGAGCTCTTTCTTTGATTTTACACGGATCCCCCTTAAAAAGCTCCTGGTCATTTTGCTAAAGAAGACTTCAATAAGATTTAGCCAGGAAGCATGTACAGGTGTAAATACAAATTCAAACCTATTAGGCACTGTTTTCAGGAATGCTTTTGTCTCTTTTGAAATATGGGCCGAATGATTATCTAAGATTATCTTGATCTTAAAGCTGACTGGGTAGAGTTCATCAAGCCCTTTCAAATATTCCACAAATTCCCTACTTCTATGCCTATCCTCGACCCGTGCATATATCTTGCCGGTAATCAAGTCGATTGATGCCAACAACGAAACTGTACCGTGTCTTTTATATTCATGGTCCCTGCCCCAATTTGGGTGCTTGCCTGCTATGGGGCTTAGGTCAGTGGCGGTATTTTCTATCGCCTGCATTCCAGGTTTTTCATCGTAGGACAAGATGGCAATTATTGATCCTTCCGGTTTGTTAGCTTTGTAAAGTGCCACTTCTTTATAAACATGCAATACCTGGGACATCTTTCGGTCAAAGTTAGGGTCTTTCTTTTCTAGGTAATAAGATAGTTTGTGGGGCTTTACATCACTTTTCGACAGTATCTTTGAAACGGTCCCTTTCTGTATTTCGCCTAATGAAAGATGGTCCGCCTGTTTGCAATTGCCCCTTACATACTTGGCCAATGCATTATAGGTCCAAAATTCTGAGGCCATGCCCAAGTCTTTTGGTTTTGTGCAAGCTATCGATAAAAACCATGCCCTGGCCTCATTGGTGATCTTTGGGGTTGCCCCTTTTCTGGGAAGGTCGTTCAGAGAGGTCAGTATACCGTATCCTATTGCCCTATCAACAGTCCTTTCAACCTTTGGCCGATTCGTGCCAAGTTGTTTTGCTATCGAATTGATGCTTTGCCCTTTCCAATAACCAAGAAGCATTTTCGCCCTTTCAACCCGTGATTTGGCCTCAACCCGTGATTTACTTATAACCTCCAATGTTTGCTGTTCCTTTGTCGTAAATGATATTTTCGCTCTTTTACTCTCAAATGGCATAGGGTTCACTATTTTTGGTCCAACTGCTAAGATAGAACTTTTATTATTGATATACTATATAGGAAACTATATACTAGTAATTAACGAAGTCAAATTTCCACGGGATTAATTAATCTATTTGAATTTGGAATCAACTTTAGCCAAATCGGATTTAAAGCAACTGGAGCTCAATGCTCTTCTGGAGGTTACTCAGGCGATTAATGACAATTTGCCCGAGGAGGCTTTGTATCGCATTTACAGATTTACCCTCCTGGCCAACCTCAAAGTAAAAAAGCTTGCATTGTTTGTAAATGAAGAGAAATGGGATTGCAAAGTTTTTTTTGGAGTAAAAGTTGATTTAAATAAAATTGAATTGCCGGAGGAATACCAGGAGTTGAAAGAAAGTCGGTTGATGGGCTTCTCTGAGGATCCTTTCGGAGATTTTGACATGGTGTTCCCCGTTTTGTATAAGGACCGGTTTCTGGCGGTTGTCTTTATTGGTGAGATTAGTGACCTTGAGGAATCTGTGGAGTCGAGCACCACCTTCCTGAAGGCACTTACCAATATAATTATGGTAGCCATTGAGAATAAAAAACTTGCAAGGCGTGAACTACAGCAGGAAGCATACAGAAAAGAGCTAGAAATCGCCAAACAGGTTCAACAGCTACTTTTCCCTAAAGAACTACCTAAGAACGAGAGGGTTTATATCGAAGCCTTTTACCGACCACATCATGAAGTGAGTGGAGATTATTATGACTTCATTGAAATGAACCCAAATAAGTTTCTTATATGCATTGCTGACGTTTCAGGAAAAGGAGTGCCTGCCGCAATGTGGATGTCTAACTTCCAGGCCTCTCTTAGAACCCTTGTTAGACAAACCGATAGCTTGATAGACATTGTAAATGAGCTAAATTACAGTATTATCCGTAGCGGTAATCGCGAGATGTTTATAACTTTTTTTGTAGCCGTGTATGATTTTGAGCAAAAAGAGTTGAACTACATTAACTCGGGCCACAACCCACCTATTCTTATTCAGGAAGATAAGTTTGAGTTTCTCAAGAATGGAACGACTGTCTTAGGCGTCTTTGATCCTCTGCCATTCATTGATGAAGGAAAGATTGAGAATATTGACAAATTTTTTCTGTTCTCCTACACTGATGGAGTGACGGAGACTTTTAATCAAAGCCGGGAAGAGTTTGGACAGGACCGATTAGAGGAAATAGTGATTAACAATTCCTCATGGGAACTTTCAAAAGTCCACGAGGAATTGATCAAAGCGCTTGATGATTTTAGAAAGGACACCCCTTTTACAGATGACATTACGGTTCTTTCATGCAAGGTGAATAATTGTTGCAATTGAGTCCTTACATGCACAACATCCCTGGCTTTGTTAAGTGGATGTATCCTCATTGGGTTTGGGATATTCACTCATCTGCCAATGATATCTATTTAACTTTTGACGATGGGCCACACCCCGAGGCCACACCTTTCGTTTTAAACCAGCTCAACAAATTCGAGGCTAAAGCGACTTTTTTTTGTGTGGGCAACAACGTGAGACAATATCCGGAAATTGTTAATTCAATTGTTGCCTGTGATCATGTGTTAGGAAATCATACCTATAATCATTTGAATGGTAGGAAGTCGGATTTCAGGAGCTATATCAAAAATGTCAATAGTTGTAATGTTGAACTCAACAACTTCCTTTCTAATCATCCTATCAAATTGTTCAGGCCTCCTTATGGAAGGATAACGGCAAAAGAATCGAGATACCTCAGAGACTATTATAACATAATTATGTGGGACTACTTATCTGGTGATTTCGATAGATCATTACCTGCCGAAAGGTGTCTAAGCAGAGCAATATCCAATATTCGTCCGGGTTCAATTATTGTATTTCATGACAGTAAGAAAGCATTCAGGACCTTACAAGAGGTACTGCCTTCTTATTTGAAAGTGCTTTATAAAAAGGGCTTCAAATCAAAAGCGCTGACACCAGAGCTCTTAGGCGCCAAACATTTAATTGAAAGTAATGCGACTCCTGACTTCCATCTTTGAATTGACATTAGCAAATTTGTCGTTTATATCAATCCAAAAATGGTTTTCGTAGATACACATGCCCATATTTATTCTGGTAAATTTTCTTCTGATTTAGATGATGTTATCCAGCGCAGTATAGATAGTGGTGTAGAGCGAATTTATATGCCAAATATTGATCATACTTCAATTGATGGTATGTTGGAGTTGGAAGAACGTTATCAGGGTGTATGTATTCCGATGATGGGCCTGCATCCGTGTTCTGTCAAAAAGGGTTTCGAAAAAGAGCTATATATTGTTGAAGAGTGGTTGAATAAAAGAAATTTTGTGGCAGTTGGAGAGATGGGAACCGACCTCTATTGGGACAATACTTTCTGGGAACAACAAAAAGAAGCTTTTCGCATCCAAAGTGAGTGGGCAATTGAGCATGATATTCCAATTGTTATTCATTGCCGGGAAACTATTAACGAAACGATAGAGCTGGTAGAAAACTTAAAAAAGGATAATCTGAGAGGTATTTTTCATTGTTTCACAGGTTCGTTAAATCAGGCCAAAGCAATTCAATCATTAGGATTTTTCCTTGGGCTTGGAGGAGTCAGCACATTCAAAAATGGTGGCCTGGATGAGGTTGTCCCAGGAATTGACATGGGGAAAATAGTTCTTGAGACTGATAGCCCATATCTGTCACCGGTGCCTCATAGGGGCAAAAGAAATGAGCCCTCATACATCCCTTTGGTTGCTGAAAGAATAGCCAGTTGGAAAGAATTGACTATTGAAGAAGTAGCCGAGAAAACAACATCAAATGCGGATCTCATTTACAATGTAAGTTCAAGTAATAAGTGCAATTTTCCTTTGTAGCACTTGCTTTGCGTTTAGGTAATTAAATTTTCTAACAGGGCGTTCATTGATTTTGTTTTCAACAACTTTGATTTGCTCCTCTGTAACAAATCTAATATCTGTTTTCTTAGGATAAAACCTTCTGATTACCCCAATCCTATTTTCAACTGTCCCTTTATCCTGACTAGTATAGGGACGAGTGAAATAGGCATCCACATCAAGGGATTGAGCAATCAACTCATGTTTAGAAAATGCCATATCATTATCAAAAGTGAGTGTTTCCAGTTTGTGTTTATCCTGAGAGAGTTCCTCCACAATAGCTTCGGCCATTTGATCGGCATTTTTACTGTGCATCTTTCTGATTCTGGTAAAAAGACTTGCTCGGTCTGTCATCACCAACAAAGAGCCTTTGTGGTTTTTACCCATCATTAAATCGACTTCTATATCTCCCAATCGTTCCCTTTTGTTAATGATCTGGGGTCGCTGTTCAATTGATACCCTATTCGGGATAATACCTCTACGATCTTTTCTGTTTCCTCGTTTGCGCCTTCGTTTGCCATGTTTTAGATATGTGTATAGTTGTTTGTATTCTTGGTTCTCCTGGTGGTTGGTGTGCTTACATTCCCATATCCATTGGTAAATCCATTCATGGCTAAGTGGACATTCTCTCGTTTTCTTTCCCTGATGGCTGATCAATTCAGGACTCCATCTATCTTCTTGGAGCCGGTTAACTATCCAGTCTTTCATGGGTTTGGTGAAAATCACTCTTTTTGGCTTTTCTTGATGACGAAGATTGGTCCTCCTTTGTGCATTTGCTGTTCGATAGACACCAGCTTCCCTACCTCTTGAACCCACATTTCGCTTAAGCTCACGTGAGATCGTAGATGGGTGAAAATGAACGATACAGGCAATCTCCTTTTGAGTAGCTCCTGTTTTCAATAATGCTTCAATTTGATACCTTTGATCAATACTGAGATGTGTGTAGTTTTTTGACATTTTGCAATCCAAAGATTGCACTGCTCAGGCTTTTGAAGGTGAAAAAGCCCTTAAAAGCTTTTTCATCCTTCAATTGCACTTATTAGTTGATCTCAGCCAATTATAAAAAGGGAAGTAAGTGATTAATTATAAAGTAGTTGATTTAACCACTTCAAAGTCGGACCGCCCGAAAGCTTCAATACTGATTATCTATACGGGTGGGACTTTCGGGATGGCCTATAGTGACGAAGGCACCCTATCCCCGTTTGATTTTAACCTTGTAGTTGAAAAAATCACTGAATTAAGAACCCTTGATGTCACGCTAAGGGTGATAACTTTTACCCAACCAATTGATTCATCTAACATACATATGCATCATTGGCGTGCAATTGGTCACATAATTTTCGAAAACTACCATAAGTATGACGGCTTTGTCGTATTGCATGGCACAGACACGATGGCCTATACGGCTTCAGCACTGAGCTTTATGCTAAAAGGATTGAATAAGCCGGTTATTTTCACGGGGGCACAAATTCCAATTGGAAGCATAAGATCAGATGCCAGGGACAACTTCCTTACGGCGGTAGAGATTGCATCTTCAAGAGAGAATGGGAAATCCATAGTTCCTGAAGTCTGTATATATTTTAATCACAGATTACTTAGAGGCAACCGTTCACAGAAAATAAGGAGTAGTCAATTCGGAGCATTTGAATCAGAAAACTATCCTCCTTTGGCAATTTCCGGCGTATTAATTGAATATAACAATAGTTATATACTACCATACAATGAGTCAGATCTGGATTTTCAGTATACTTTGGATTCTAATGTTACAGTACTAAGACTCTTTCCAAACATTCAGCAAGCTATTTTGGAAAACATTTTGAAAGCTGAAGGATTGAAGGGTGTAGTACTTGAAACATATGGATCTGGTAATAGTCCAAACTATCCTTGGTTTATAGACTGTCTGAAAGAGGCCAATGATAGGGGGATTATTCTTTTCAACGTTTCCCAATGCAATGGTGGTAAAGTGATTCAGGGTAGATATGAAACCAGTAAGAAATTAGAGGAAGTTGGAGTATTGAGTGGCAGTGATATCACCACCGAGGCGGCCATTACTAAGTTAATGTTTCTTTTAGGGCAGGGAAAAGTGGTCTCCGCTATAAGAGAAAAATTGGTAATTCCGATTTGTGGCGAAATGACTACCTAATGGAATCAAAATTTGGATAAGGTATATTTTATTAATTTATTTGTTTACTTGAAGGAAATTGGGTTTAACCCCGGAGAGGTGGCCGAGTGGTTGAAGGTGCTCGCCTGGAAAGCGAGTGTGCCCCACAAGGGTACCCCGGGTTCGAATCCCGGTCTCTCCGCTGAAGACAGAAAACGATTATATTTATAGATTATAATTGGAATTAAAACTTTAAATTGATTACTTAATAGCCAACAAACTAAATGAAGATTATTAAAAGTCGAATTATGAAAAAGCTTACTACTTTGATGTTTTTAACTGGCTTCTTAGCGTTCAGCTTTGTTGCCGTAAATGCCCAGGATGCGGACACTACCCAGGATGCTGACACTACGGATTCGGTATTTGAAGAAGCTGTGGCTGAAGAAACTACTGCTCCGGTTGCTGCTCCATTGCAAGAGGAGGATTTTGCACCAGCCCTGCCTGAGCAATCTTTTCACCAAATTGTTAAAGAGCAGTTTATTGCTGGTGGATGGAAGTTTATGGGTATTGTTCTTTTATGTTTGATCCTGGGATTGGCCATTTCCATCGAAAGGATCATCACTCTCAATCTTGCTACTACCAATACTAAGAAACTCCTGGCAGGAGTAGAAGACGCCCTATCCAAAGGTGGAACTGATGCTGCCAAAAAAGTATGTAAGAATACTAAAGGTCCCGTTGCTTCGATTTTCACTCAAGGCTTGATGAGAGTGCCAGAAGGCATGGAAATGGTTGAAAAATCAATTATTTCTTATGGATCGGTTGAGATGGGCAAACTGGAAAAAGGAATGGTATGGATATCACTCTTTATTAGTCTGGCCCCTATGCTAGGTTTCATGGGTACGGTAATTGGTATGATCGAAGCCTTTGATGCAATTGCTGAAGCCGGTGACGTTTCTCCTGCACTTGTGGCCGGTGGTATTAAGATTGCACTTCTGACAACTGTTGGAGGTTTGATCGTCGCAGTAATACTGCAGTTGTTCTATAATTACCTTATTTCGAAAATTGACTCCTTAGTCAATTCAATGGAAGATGCCTCAATATCATTTGTTGATATTTTGGTGAAGCACAATTTAAGCAAATAGTTTGACCTAATAACTCTGTGAAATGATTGACTTAATATTATACTCGGCATACATTCTTATAATTATTTGCACCGCGGCCGCTATTATTATGCCAACAATCTATGCATTGAATGATCCCGGTACATTGGTAAAATCTGGCATTGGCCTGGTTGGCCTGGTTGTAGTATTTTTGATTTCCTGGGCCATATCCGGAAGCGAAGTGTTGCCTGCTTATACAGAATTTGGAATTGACGCAGGTCTATCCAAATTCGTGGGCGGTGGCCTGACAATGATGTATTTACTGGCTTTTATAGCCATCGCAGGAATAGTTTATACAGAAGTATCTAAAATCTTTAAATAATGGCACGTAAAAAGAACAGACCAACCGCTGAAGTGAGTTCAGGTACAATGGCTGATATTGCTTTCCTATTACTGATCTTCTTCCTGGTAACAACTACCATAGCTAATGATAAGGGTATTGCGATGTTGTTACCACCCAAGCCTGATCCAAATGAACCACCGCCTGAGGTAACCAAGAATGATAGGAATATCTTTAAGATTCTGGCTAATTCTCAGGATAGATTGTTGGTGGAGGATGAGCCACTTCAAGATGTTATGAAGATCAAAAGCATGGTAAAAGAGTTTGTTATAAACTTTGGAAGACCGGAGGAAGACGATATCGAGCTTTACAATAGTCTCCCACCTAGCATGAAGAGTTTTGTCAGTTCAAATGGTAAAAGACCAGATTCTTCTGATGGTCCGAGTGAAGCAGTTGTGTCTTTTAAAGCTGACCGTGGTACGAGTTATGAACTCTACATACAGATACTTGACCAGGTAAATGGCGCTTACAACGAGATTTATGCTGAAAGAGCAGGTATTAGTGTGGATGAATGGAGAATCTTAGATAGAAAGGATCCAGTTCAAAAGGAAATGTATTTGAGTGCCAGGAAAGGAATTCCTCGAGCTATATCTATTGCTGAACCAAATAAAATAGGAGGTTGATATGTCAAAGTTTGGAAAAAAGTCGAAGACCTCCCAGGAAATTCCAACGGCAGCTTTGCCTGATATTATTTTTATGCTCCTCTTTTTCTTTATGGTAACAACCGTGATGAGAGAAGTAACAGTAATGGTGAAGCAGAACTTACCGAAAGCAGTACAGTTACAGAAGATACAGCGTAAGTCGTTGGTTAGTTATATTTATATTGGTAAACCGAATAAATCTCAATTATTTGGAACTGAACCTAAGATTCAAGTGAACGATGTCTTTGTTACCCCGAAAGATATTGTCAGATTCGTAAACCAGGAAAAAGACAAACTGAGTGAGGTGGAGCGAGACCAAATTACAATGTCTCTGAAAGTTGACATGGATACTAAAATGGGTATTGTGTCTGATGTTCAACAAGAATTGAGGGAAGCCAATGCGAGAAAGCTACTCTATAGCTCCAGACGATTAGTAGAAGACATTTAAAGTAGTAATTATTTGATAGATAAAGTCTTTCTTCTTAATTGAGGGAAGACTTTTTTATGTAGCTCCAATCGATGAACCAAAAGAAAGTAATTAACGCATGGTGCATGTATGATTGGGCAAACTCAGTTTATTCACTTACCATTACGACAGCCATATTTCCAATTTATTATGAGGCTGTAACCAGGGAAGCATTTGGATCCGATATCGTGTCGTTTTTTGGTTTTAAGCTTCCAAACACTGTCTTATACAGTTACTCTCTGTCGGTTTCATTTTTAATCGTTGCTGTTATTCTTCCCCTCCTTACAGGTATTGCCGACTATGGCGGAAGAAAGAAATCATTCTTGAAATTCTTTGCTTCCTTAGGATCAATATCCTGTATCATGCTCTTCTTTTTTGAAGGCGCTAACCTGGAATATGGTATTGCCTGTGCTGTTTTTGCCAGTATTGGCTATTCAGGAAGCTTGGTATTTTATGATGCTTTTCTTCCGGAAATTGTAACTAAGGACAGGTATGATGTTATCAGCGCCAAAGGATATTCCTACGGATATATTGGAAGTGTTATCCTTTTGGTTATCAATTTGTTGATGATTCAAATGCCTGAATTATTTGGTATTCCATCGGGCTCATACCCTGCCCGTATATCTTTCTTGCTGGTAGGTGTTTGGTGGATTGGCTTTGCTCAAATCCCATTCAGGATACTTCCGGACCAGAAAAGAAACAAGCTCGATAGCTCTGTACTAACAAAAGGCTATCTTGAAATTAGAAAGGTTTGGATCAGTCTTAAAGGATCTCCAACCTTGAAGAAATACCTGGCCTCATTTTTCTTCTATACGATGGGGAGTGCAGACTGTAATGTATTTGGCGCCGCTCTATGGTTCCAGGGTTCTCCAGTTGGCAGCAGATAAGTTGATCATTACTGTTCTCCTCATACAACTGATCGCCATTCCCGGTTCATATGGATTTGCTAAGCTCTCCCAGTTGAAGGGGAATAAGTTTTCATTAATGCTCATGCTGATAATCTGGATTTTCGTGTGCTATTTCGCTTATAAAGTATCAACAGAGATGGAATTTTATGCCTTGGCGGCGATTGTTGGATTAATCATGGGTGGCATTCAGGCATTATCAAGGGCAACTTATTCTAAGCTGATTCCTCAAAATACAATTGACACCGCTTCTTATTTCAGTTTTTTTGATGTGACTTACAACATCGGAATTGTTTGCGGCACTTTCGCATATGGCCTTATTGAGCATCTCACCGGGAGCATGCGCAATAGTACCATTGCCTTAGCAATATTTTTTGTGCTAGGAATCGCTTTCTTGTCGATGGTTAGAACACCACTGCTTAATCCAAAAGCTAACCTATCAGAATAACTCCTTAGCGATTTTATAAACTGATTCTGATTTACCCATGGAATAATAATGTAGTACTGGTACACCGTATTCCTTTAGCTCTTTTGACTGCTGGATGCCCCATTCGATGCCTACTTGTTTCGCTGCCACATTGTCCTTACACTTCTCGATTTCATTGACCAGGTCTTCGGGGATATCTATGTGAAATAACCTTACCAGGGTAGTGATTTGATTCATGGTTGTGATTGGTTTTAATCCTGGAAGAATTGGTATTTTAATACCCATATCCCTGCAGTTCTCAACGAATGAAAAGTACTTTTGATTGTCGAAAAACATTTGTGTCACGATGTAGTTGGCGCCTTCATCTACCTTCATTTTTAGGTATTTAAGATCAGTCTTCATGTTAGGCGCTTCAAAGTGTTTTTCAGGATATCCTGCTATTCCGGTACAGAAATCGGTTGACGAAACATTGGTTAGTTCATCATCTAAATATTCTCCTTTGTTCATGGAATGAACCTGCTTCAACAATTCAAGTGCATATTTATTGCCATCAGGATCAGGTACAAAGCGAGGTTCAGTTTTGATGGAGTCTCCCTGGATGACCAGAACATTGTCAATTCCAAGAAAATCCAGGTCAATCAATGCATTTTCAGTCTCTTCTTTGGAGAAGCCACCACAAATCATGTGAGGAACGGGTTCTACTTTATATCTGTGTTTGATAGCGGCGCAAATGCCCACTGTCCCCGGCCGCTTTTTAATTGTTCGCTTTTCCAGTAAGCCGTTTTCTCTATTCTTATAAACATACTCTTCGCGATGATAAGTTACGTCAATAAATGGTGGCTTAAATTCCATCAAAGGATCGATATGCTCAAAAATGCTTTCGATATTAGCTCCTTTCAAGGGAGGTAAGATCTCGAGAGAGAACAGCGTCTTTTTGGCGTTTTTTATATGTTCAATGACTTTCATTTTCTAAAGTTGTGATGTTTTCAGGTTGACTGTTATTGAGATTTAAATATTGTCAGACCTCATAGTTAAGATTAGGCGCCAACCATTTTTCGATCTCATCTACCGTCATGTTCTTTCTCTTAGCATATACTAAAACTTGGTCTTTACCGATTTTACCAAGCCCAAAGTATCTGGACTGAGGATTTGCGAAGTAAAAACCACTGACTGAAGCTGCGGGGTACATTGCATATGATTCCGTGAGACTAATGCCCGTATTTTTCTCTACTTCTAGTAAGTCGAAGAGTAATTTTTTTTCGGTATGATCCGGGCAAGCCGGATACCCCGGTGCTGGTCGGATGCCAACATATTTTTCTCTAATTAGATCTTCACTGCACAAAGTTTCATTGGCTGCGTAACCCCACAATTCGATTCTCACCTTCTGATGCATCAGTTCCGCAAAAGCTTCGGCCAATCTGTCCGCCAGCGCTTTCACCAGGATGGCATTGTAATCATCATGATCAGACTCATATTTTTTGACAATATCTTCGATTCCAATTCCCGCAGTCACTGCGAACCCACCAAAGAAGTCATTCTTTGCAGAGACGAAATCTGCAAGAGATAAATTAGCAATTCCCGGTCCTTTCTTGCCTTGCTGTCTTAAAAAGTGAAAGGTTGTCAGTTCCTCGTTAGTACCAGGTTTGAAGATCTTAATATCCTCATCCTGTACTTCTGTGGGATAAATTCCAATCACTGCATTGGCTATCAAATTTTGATTCTCAATGATCTCATCAAGCAAAGCATTGGCCTCTTCATATAATTTAGTGGCTTCTTCACCAATTACTGGGTCTTCAAGAATGGCCGGGTATTTCCCCTTTAACATCCATGTTTGAAAAAAGGGGGTCCAATCGATAAACTTCCGGATTTCTTTCAGCGGATAATTATTAAAAGTTTGGTTCCCTAAGTGTACCGGCTTATGAATATTAATACCATTCCATTCTATTTGAAACTTATTCACAGAGGCTTCCGCAAAAGTGATATAATTTTTTTCTGACTGGCGACTGGAGTGGTTTTCCCGAAGCTGAGAATACTCCTCCTTTATTCTCGCTTTGTACAATTCGAGTTTTTCTTTCTGAGACAGCTCACCAGCCACCGGGACACTTTTGGACGCATCGAGTACATGGATGACACTTCCGCTGTAGTTAGGGTCGATTTTTACAGCAGTATGAATTCTGGAAGTAGTGGCTCCACCAATCATAACCGGAATGTCCAGCCCTTTACGCTCTAACTCCTTCGCTACATGCACCATTTCATCTAAAGAAGGAGTAATCAATCCACTCAACCCTATAATGTCTACCTGGTGCCTCATAGCCTCATCAATAATTTTTTCGGAAGGCACCATCACACCAAGATCAATGATTTCGTAGTTATTACATCCCAACACCACACCGACAATGTTCTTACCAATGTCATGAACATCACCTTTTACTGTAGCCATGAGAATTTTAGCATTGGACTTATATGAGCCTCCCGAAACAGCCTTTTCTTCCTCTATGAACGGCACAAGGTGAGCAACTGCTTTTTTCATTACACGGGCGCTTTTCACTACTTGAGGAAGAAACATTTTGCCGGAACCAAATAGATCCCCCACGACGTTCATGCCATCCATTAATGGCCCCTCAATGACATGAATGGATCGATCATATTTTATCCTTGCTTCTTCTGTATCATCAATGATATAATCAGTTATTCCTTTTACAAGAGCATGAGTTAGTCTATCCTCGACACTATTATCCCTCCATTTTTCGTCAATAACTATTTTTTTACCGACACCTTTCAGACTTTCTGCTATTGTGACCAATTGTTCCGTTGCATCTGGTTTCCGATTGAATATAACATCTTCAACTTTTTTCAATAGGTCAGGTGGGATCTCATCATACACTTCGATCATGCCTGCATTAATAATCCCCATGTCCATTCCGGCTTTGATGGCATGATAAAGAAAAGCTGAATGCATGGCCTCTCTGACAGCATTGTTTCCTCTGAATGAAAAGGAAACATTGCTCACACCACCACTTACTTTAGCTCCGGGAAGATTGTCCTTGATCCATTTAGTTGCTTTGAAGAAATCTACAACGTAGTTATTGTGTGCTTCGATACCCGTGGCAACAGGGAATATATTAGGGTCGAATATGATGTCTTGAGCCGGGAATTTCACCTGGTCCACGAGAATATCGTATGACCTTTTACATATTTCAATTCTTCTATCATAAGTATCGGCCTGACCCTGATCATCAAACGCCATCACAATTACTGCGGCACCATAGAATTTGATTTTTTTGGCTTGCCATACAAATTTGTCTTCGCCCTCCTTCAAGCTAATGGAATTGACGACTCCTTTTCCTTGCACGCACTTAAGACCTGCTTCTATGATCTCCCACTTTGAGGAGTCGATCATGATAGGAATCCGTGAAATTTCGGGCTCTGAGGCCACAAGATTAAGGAATGTGATCATTGCATGCACTCCATCCAGCATTCCTTCGTCCATATTCACGTCAAGGATCTGGGCGCCATTACGAACCTGATTTAAAGCAACAGAAAGCGCTTCTTCATACTTCTCCTCGGCAATAAGCCTTGCAAACTTCTTGGATCCTGTGACATTTGTTCTTTCACCAACATTGATAAAATTGGACTCAGGTGTAATGATCAATGGCTCCAGGCCGCTGAGTTTAAGTGGAAGAATATTGTTATCCATTTTTTTTGAAGTCCCTAGTTTTACAGCTTAACAGTTCACGGATTTATTGGTTTAAGGACCAATAATCGGTCGACTTGGTTACTTAACGAGAAATCGCAAATGATTGACTTTGCAGTCTTATCTTCCCGTTTCTCCTCAATGGAGTTAGGTAGGAATTGGCACCGAAATCCTATGTGGAAAGGTTGCCAAGACGTCATAGGGCCCATCCCTCGGTCTTTCTCGATAAGTGGATGCAAATATATAGTTGAATGTCAAGTTAAACAAAGGAATTTCAAGCGCTATAACCAAGCCTTGTTTCGGCCTTTTTACGTTCTCTTTCAAGAATTTTCTCAGCCAGTTGCCGCGACATTTCACCTGGTACTGAGGTTGTTAAGATTTTTTTTTACATCGATTTTAGAGATGTCAATACGGTAAAGAATATTAAGTAATTGATTCAGATCATTATCAAGGAAATGCTGGATAACCTTCATCAGCGATTCAAGAAGCGTTTTTTCCGTTAATCTAGTGTGATCAAATAGTTCTAATCCAAAATCATTCGAAATGAGAAATGCACTTTGCTTAATAATCTCACTATTTGTCACTTTCAGTTATCTCTTTTGATTCTTTTTCTGATGTCTTTGCTTTCGCCTTATTTCCCTTTTTCTCTTCGAAAATTTCAGGTAGAAGGCCTACCAGAAAATTATACCAATTAACTAGCTTTTTGATATCAGAGACGTAAACTCTTTCTTCATCATATTCGGGAAGAATGTGTTTAAGGAATGCCTTAAGTTCATCCGGATCAGCTGTTCCTGTTAATCCAATGTCACCTTTAAACTCCTTATGGATTTTTTTCATCACATCTTTCAGTAACGCCGTGCCTTCTTCACCTGTTGTACAAATTGAGATTTCCGCCAGGATAGAAACTTTTGAATTAGGTCCTGCCACTAATTTATTTTTATCTTTCAGCGATTCGAGGATCACACCTGTTCGGGTAGGTTTAAAAACTTTATACAATCCACCCTTACCCGCAACAGCAGCTATTTCTGTAAAATCCATTGGCATTTGCTTAAATCAGGGGGCAAAAGTAAAACATCTGATGACTATTCAGATTCATTAAATCTTTTATTGACAGAATCTATAAAATTTAAAATGTCTTCTTTCCCTGTTCCTGACACGGATGAACTTTGAATGATCAATGGTAATTCTTCCCAAGTTTGTGCTAATTCCCTTTTCAGGTCTCCTAAATTACTTGCTGTTTTGCCTTTTGATTGTTTGTCACATTTAGTGAAGACAAGTCCTATGGGTATCCCTTTTTGTCCGGCCCAATTAATGAACTCCATGTCAATCTTTTGTGGTTCGTGTCTGGAATCTATAAGAATAAAAAGACAGCACAGGTTCTCGCGGTGAAGTATATAATCTTCGATCATTGGTCCCCATTTTTCTCTAGCCACTTTACTTACTTTAGCCCACCCATACCCCGGCAGATCTACCAGGTACCAATTTTCATTAATGATGAAATGATTAATTAACTGAGTCTTACCAGGCTTAGAGGAGGTCTTGGCCAGATTTTTTCGATCTGTCAGCAAGTTGATTAATGACGATTTCCCAACATTGGACCGTCCGATAAATGCGTACTCCGGATATTTTGGTAAAGGGCACTTCTTGTAGGTTGTATTACTTATGACAAAATCTGCTGATTTTACCTTCATTGTTATGTTCGAAAATATTTGTTGGCTCAACCTTTTGGCCTTTTATCGGTTATACTTGCAAGCCAGAACAGAGATGACAATAGTACCCTACAAAGAAAAGCAATCCGGGAAAAAAGAACAGGTAGCACATATGTTTGACAGCATCAGTCGAAGGTATGATTTTCTAAATCATTTTCTCAGTTTGGGTATTGACATTTTATGGAGAAAAAAGGCCATTGCAAAACTAAAAGCAAATCAGCCGAAATTGATTCTTGATGTTGCTACCGGTACCGGTGATTTTGCAATCGAAGCGCTGGATCTCAATCCGGAAAAAGTGATAGGTGTCGATATTTCCGAAGGCATGCTGGAAGTTGGTCGCAAGAAGTTGTGTAAGAAAGGGCTGGACAAGATTATCTCCCTGGAGACTGGTGATTCGGAGGGAATTAACTACCCTGACAATAACTTTGACGCAGTCATCGTTGCATTTGGAGTAAGAAACTTTGAAAATTTAGGAAAGGGGTTGAAAGACATGTGGAGAGTACTCAAACCAGGGGGTAAAGTAGTCATTTTAGAATTTTCTAAGCCTGAGACTTTCCCTTTCAAGCAACTCTATAATTTTTATTTTAAGGCTATTTTACCTGTAATAGGCCGTCTGATATCTAAAGATCAATCAGCCTATACATACTTACCAGCCTCTGTGAATGAATTTCCTTATGGCGTAGAATTTTTAAGAATTCTGAAAGAAACTGGTTTTACTGAAACGGAATGTACGTCCTTAACTTTAGGCATCAGCTCAGTGTACACTGGAATAAAATAATCCCGGTACTGATATTGGCGTCAGGATTATGTGGTCGTTCCTATGCCCAGGAAGGGCTAAACTTCGGAAAAATTAACTTATCAGCATATGATGAGAAATGGCTTCATTACGGTTTTTTGATCGGAGCACATACATCCAATTGGCGGGTAAATTATAATGAGGCATTTACTACAGCCGACTTTGATTCATTGCATTCTGTAATTACACCCGGCAGAGTTGGATTCAAATTGGGCTTTATTGTCGATGTAGCTCTCTATCAGTTTTTAAGTTTAAGGGCGTCACCGACTGTGGGGTTTTATGAAAACGATCTGAAGTTCCGATTTTTAGATGGTACGACATTAAGTGAATTTAAGGATGCCACTTTAGTAGAATTGCCTATTCTTCTAAAGTACAAATCAGTCCGTCGCCGTAATAATCGGATGTACATATTGGCTGGTCTAAGCCCGGCTATTGAAGCTTCAGGGAGTAAGGATGAAAATGACACGAGGGAGCGATTAGAGACGAAGAATTTCAATGTTAACCTTGAATTGGGTTTCGGAACCGATATTTTTTACCAATACTTCAAATTTGCTATTGAACTAAGGTACTCCCGGGGTTTAAGGAATTTACTGGAAAACAATCCCAATCAATTTAATGCGCCCCTGAATAAATTAGCGATTCATAATATCGGATTCTTCATCACCTTTGAAGGAGGACCATCATAAAATTCTATAAACATCGTGAAGTGAATTCCTGTAGGTCTAACAGGCAGGTGCCATTAATTATTAATACAAATGAAAAAGATTGCCCTTATTACTGGAGCAACATCAGGTATTGGCGAAGCCACTGCCAGGATTTTAGCTCCCCAATATCATCTCATAATACACGGTAGAAGAAAAGACAGGCTCAAAAAACTAAAAGAAGAGTTGAGTGTTGAGACTGACGTACAAACACTTTCGTTTGATGTTCGGGACCGTCAAGCTGTTTTTACAACTATTGAATCACTACCGGAGGACTGGAAATCCATCGAGCTTTTGGTAAATAATGCCGGCAACGCACATGGGCTCTCTTCCTTTGATCAGGGAAACCTGGACGATTGGGATGCGATGATTGACATTAATGTGAAAGGTTTGCTTTATGTAAGCAGGGCGGTAGTTCCGGGAATGGTGGAGAGAAAAAGGGGTCATATTGTCAACATCGGATCAATCGCCGGGAAGGAAGTTTATCCTAACGGAAATGTATATTGTGCTTCCAAGTTTGCAGCAGACGCTGTCAACAGCAGCATGAGATTAGATCTCAATGCCCACGGAATAAAGGTTTCCCAGGTTATTCCGGGCTTGGTAAAAACGGAGTTTTCTATGGTGAGATTCAAAGGGGATGAGGCTCGGTCGCAAAAAATTTATGAAGGATTTGAACCCTTGACCGGGCACGATGTTGCGGAAGTGATCCATTACATAGTGAGCAGGCCACCCCATGTACTGCTTAGTGATGTAGTGCTTTTCCCCACGGCTCAGGCTAGCTCAACCATCGTTAACAGAAAAAAATAGAGATATCATCGGTGGAAATTACTATCTTGGAATTATAATTTTTATTTCACTCTTTGCTTGCACCCCGATTTTTCGGGGTTTTTTCATTGGTTGACAGCCAGTCTTAACTCAGTAGTTTGTATCTTGGTGTCAAGTGGATGATACCCCAAATTATTTAGATGGAATTAATTTTCTTAGGCACAGGACTGCTGGTTGGTGGATTGAGTATATGGTTTATCTCTAGGCTTTATTTTCTGAATAAGCATGGGGATAACGGACATATTCAGGAACTGCAGGTGGAGTACAAACTCGGAACCGAAAAACTGAGAGCATCCGAAGAACAAGTCAAACGCATAGAAAGCGAACTTAAACAGAAACAGCAGGAGATTATCCAGCTCAGCAGTCAAAATTCAACCTTGGAAGCCAACCATAAGAATCTCCGGGAACGAATGGCCGAAAACCAGGAGGAGATCAAACAGCTCCATGAGAAATTCACACATGAATTCAAAAATCTGGCTAATGATATTTTTGAAGAGAAAACGAAGAAGTTTACGGATCAGAACAAGGTCAATCTGGATGAACTTCTTAAACCTCTTGGGGAAAAAATTACTGATTTTGAAAGAAAAGTAGATGAGGCCAATAAGGATAATTTAAAAAGAAATACGGCGCTTGATGTAGAGATTCGCAGTTTAAAAGATCTTAACCTGAAAATCACCAAAGAGGCGGAAAACCTGACCAAGGCATTAAAAGGAGAATCTCAGACGAGAGGTAGTTGGGGTGAACTTATTCTAGAAAGTATTCTGGAAAAATCAGGATTAGAGAAAGGCAGGGAATATTTTATTCAGGAAACCATTAAAAATGAAGAAGGCAGAAGGTTTCGGCCTGACGTGGTTGTAAGATTACCTGACAACAAGAATATCGTAATTGACTCCAAAGTGTCTTTGGTGAGCTATGACAAATATGTCAACACAGAAGATGATGAGGAAAAAGCACGACGTCTGAAGGCCCACATTTTATCGATTCGCAATCACATAAAAAACCTCAGCGAGAAGAATTATCAGCAGTTGTATAAGCTGGATAATCTCGACTATGTACTGATGTTCATTCCAATTGAGCCCTCTTTTCTGTTGGCCATTCAAAACGACCATCAGTTGTATGATGATGCCCATAACAAGAACATCATAATTGTTAGCCCCACTAATCTAATTGCCACCTTACGTACCATTGTCAGTATTTGGAAGCAAGAGTATCAGAATCAAAATGCGGTGGAGATTGCCAGGCAAGGAGGCGCCTTGTATGACAAGTTTGTAGCTCTTGTAGAGGAGTTGGTCAAGGTTGGTCATAATATCAAAAAGACACAGTCCAGCTACGAGGATGCCATGAATAAACTGTCTACAGGTAAAGATAATCTTATCAGAAAAACAGAGAGGCTCAAGGAATTGGGAGCGAAGACATCAAAAACTCAGGATGAGCGTTTGCTTGAAAGAGCGGACCAGGAAACACTCTTGTCATAGCCTGATATTACTAACATTTGAAGGAGATTTATAATTTAGCCTTAATTCTACTTTAATGGCTTTTCCAATAAGTAAAGAAGCAATACTAGTTTTCAGTAAGGATGGTGTGATCTTTCATTCAGAACAGGTCAGATTAAATGTTTATGAAGAATTGTTTTCTGACCACCCAAAGCATCGTCAAGCCATTCATGATTACAATATGAAGTCAGTTGGATTGCCACCTAAGATAAAATTTATGCACATCTGTGGTAACATCCTGAAATTCAAAGACAGCGAGGAGAAAGTAGCACATTATCTCAGGTTGATGGAGATGTACCTTAACCTTAAATTAAAACAAGCTCCACTGGTTGCAGGTGTGAGGGAATTTATAAACAGGCATGAAGAGAATGTAAAATTTGTTTGCTCTGAGGCGAAAGTCGAAGAAATCGACGAACAACTTCGCTATAGCAACCTTCGCGAGCAATTCAAGGAAGTTTATGGTCATCCTCATAAAAAGAAGGACATCCTGTTTTCCATCAAAGGGAGGTTTGAACAAGAGATCATTTTTTTCGGTGAGTCAATGAAGGACTGGCAAGCGGCGCAGGAAGCTGATGTTCAATTTATCGGTATTGACGCCGCTGAATTCAGTAATCAGTTGCGGGGCGAACCTATTCATATGGTTGGAAGTTTTGACGAATTGATGTAGTTCGCCCTATTCCGTACCTTTTTTTATAGAAATAAATCCTTCAGATCACTTGCCTGTATATATCAAATAACATTAGAAGATAATTAAAATGGTGAGACGCAGAGAATTCATTCAAAACTTATCGGCCGCCGCAGCCACTGGTATTTTGGGCCTTGGCACTTTGCAAGGTTGCTCCAGGAAGAAGTCCACTGTGGTACTCGATTCTCCAACATTTGATCTTCACTGCCACCCTGTTTTTTTTGTTACTAAGGGAACAGATCGGTACCCGGGGGATGAGGCCGTGGTTAAAACAGTAGATGAAATGAATACTGGTGGTCTTTCCGGCACTTTTATTAGCCTTGTCGCCGATATGCCCCTAATCAAAATCACCGATAAGGGTGTAGTATATGAAGGAGGTTATCAAAAATGGGAGGCTTGGGCGCAATACAAAAGACAGTTGACAATCCTTAAGGAATTGATGCATTTTGTGGATGCTCGATTTGTTACGAATACCTCTCAACTTACTGATGATACTACAGGGAAAGTTGCAGCCTTCTTTTCTTGCGAGGGCGGTGATTTTATTGAAGGACTGGATTTACTGGACGAAGCATATGAGGATGGTATCAGATCAGTTCAGTTGGTGCATTATGTGCCCAATCATTTAAGTGATCTACAGACAGCGGAAAGTATGCACAATGGGCTGTATGAAATGGGCAAGGAAGTTGTAAGAAGTATGAATAAGCTGGGGATGGTAATAGATGTGGCTCACGTATCCGAAAAAACAGTTAAAGACGTTGTTGGACTGACCGATTCGCCTATCATTTTGTCACACAGCATTTTAAAAATGGAATCAGATCGTCCCATCGGAGACAGGGCGATTTCAAAAGAGCACGCAAAACTTGTGGCAGAGACCGGGGGAGTAATTGGTGCTTGGCCATCAGGTTTTAACATTAGCTTTGATGAATTTGTTGATAACACAGTGAGGTTGGTCGATGTAGTTGGAATAAATCATGTGGGATTGGGAACAGATATGGATGCTAATTACAAACCGGTTATGGATAGTTATTCCCAGTTTTCCAAATGGACCAATGCTCTTAGGGCGAATGGACTTTCAGATGAAGAGGTGCAAAAGTTAGCGTGTGGTAATGCTCTACGTGTGCTGAGTGAAGTTTTGAAATAACTAGATCAGTTTCGCCAGCCTCTCCTCCAACGCCTTAATCTTCACCTCAGCATCACTCTGCTTCTTACGCTCTATTTCAACTACCTTCCCTGGGGCATTGTTCACGAACCTCTCATTCTGTAGCTTTTTCATTATTGATGAAAGAAACCCCATGTTGTACTCGAGCTCTTTTTTGAGATCTTCAATCTGACTTTCTACATCAATTTCACCAGTGATAGGCACAAAATACTCTCCTGACTGCAAGACAAAATGCATGCAATTGTCCGGTTTATCTGTCACAAAAGTCAAGTTGCTGAGATTGGCCATTTTTTGAATGGCAGAAGAAGCCTTTTCAATCACTTCCTTGCTGGAAGTCAAAATTTGTAGTTCCAATGCTTCTTTAGGTGACAAATTGTTCGAATTACGAATGTTACGAATGTTAGTAACCACTTCAAAAGCAGTTGATGCAGTATCAATTAAAAGCTTATCGAATGCTTTAGGTTCTGGCCATTCCGACACAATTAAGGCCTGCTCAGTTGTTCGGTTGGTGATCTGCTGCCAGATCTCTTCGCTCAGGAATGGCATGAAGGGATGCAGTATTTTCATGAGCCTTTCCTGGAAGTCGATGGTACGGTCATAGGTTGCCTTGTCAATGGGCTCGCCAAATGGCGGCTTGATCATTTCAAGATACCAGGCACAGTAATCATCCCAGATCAGCTTGTAAACTGTCATTAGACCATCAGACATCCTGAATTTGCTGAAATGATCTTCCAGTCGAGTCAAGGCCTGGTTGAATCTTGCTTCAAACCAGTTCAGGGCAAAGTCGTTTTGATCTGATGGCCTATTTTCATCCACCTTCCAGTTTTTCACCAGGCGGAATGCATTCCAGATCTTATTGGCAAATTTTCTTCCCTGCTCACAAAGTTTGATGTCAAAGAGAAGATCATTTCCCGCTGGAGAAGAAAACAACATGCCGGTTCTTACCCCATCTGCACCGTATTCTTTAATTAGTTCCAAGGGATCAGGTGAATTACCCAGTGACTTCGACATTTTCCTATGCAGTTTGTCCCTTACAATTCCGGTGAGGTAAACATTTCTAAAAGGCTTTTCGTCCATGTATTCATATCCAGCAATGATCATCTTGGCCACCCAAAAGAAAAGGATCTCGGGGGCAGTTACGAGGATATCAGTAGGGTAGAAGTAGTCCAGATCGGCATTCTTGCCTTTAATAAGCTTACCTTTTTGCGCATCGAACTTATCATCACCAAACGCATGAAAGACCTCGATAGGGAACAACCACGAGGATGCCCAAGTGTCCAATACATCTGGGTCTTGTTGTAGATCATCTGTTGTTAAGTTGCTATTGCCAGATTTGTCCCGGGCAAGATTGAGTGCATCCTCTGGAGTTTCAGCTACTACAAAATCTTCTTCAACTTTGCCGAAGTAGTAAGCCGGAATGCGCTGACCCCACCACAGTTGTCGGGAAATACACCAATCCCGAACATTTTTCATCCAATGATTGTAGGTGTTTTTGAATTTTGTCGGGTAGAGTAGAATTTCATCTTCCATTACCGCTGCATGTGCTTTACGAGAGATTTCCTTCATTTTGATGAACCATTGCAATGACAACTTGGGTTCAACCACAGTATTGGTCCGTTCGGACCGACCGATCTTAGTAACGGACTCTTCTTCTTTCACAATTAATCCGGTTTTCCCAAGGTCTTCGATAATCAGTTTTCTCACCTCAAACCGGTCCTTACCTACATATCTTGGGATCTCACACTTTTCATTGAGCGTACCATCCAGATTGATGGTATCAACCACCTCCAGGCTGTGACGGAGGCCGATTTCGTAGTCATTCTGATCATGTGCAGGGGTAACTTTCAAACATCCGGAACCGAAATCCAATTCCACATAATCATCGCCTATAATTGGTATTTCCCGGTTGATAAATGGTACTAAGGCCTTTTTTCCGATGAGATGGTTGTGACGTTCGTCTTTTGGGTTGATCGCGACTGCGGTATCACCCATAATTGTTTCAGGCCTTAGAGTAGCAATGATCACATACTCATCCGAATCTTTGATTTTGTATTTCACAGAATAGAGGATCGATTTCTCACCGTTCTCATCATGGATTACCTCTTCATTGGATAGCGCCGTTTGAGCTTCACAATCCCAATTGATCATGCGCAGCCCACGATAGATATAGCCTTTATTAAAGAGGTCAACAAAAACCCGGATAACTGCCTTATAGTAATCATCGTCCATGGTAAAAGCGGTTCTTTCCCAGTCACAGGAAGCGCCCAATTTCTTCAATTGTTCCAGGATAATACCGCCATATTTTTCTTTCCATTCCCAGGCGTACTTTAAAAATTCTTCACGACTCAGGTCGCTTTTCTTTATTCCCTTCTCCCGAAGCATCCTCACTACCTTGGCTTCAGTGGCTATGGAAGCGTGATCTGTTCCCGGCACCCAACAAGCTTCTTTGCCCTCCATTCGTGCTTTCCTGATCAGGATGTCTTGTATGGTATTATTCAGCATATGACCCATGTGCAGTTCACCGGTGACGTTGGGTGGAGGAATTACGATCGAATATGGTTCTTTCTCCGGATTAGGTCTGGCATGAAAGAAGTTATTCTCCAGCCAATACTGGTACCATTTGTCTTCTACCTCTATCGGATCATATTTCGTTGAAATACTCATTCAGAGTCATTTTGAAAAGTGCAAAATTAAATGAATATGTGAGATTTAATGGTTTTGAGGTTGTGGTAATAAGTCCGCGCTTTTACAGAAATAATTTAAAAAACTCTAAGTATTGTTCTATTTTACAGCAAACCAATTAGCTTGCATCAAAAAATCATTCACCGTAGATTGAGCTCTTAAATTCTAATTCTATGGATCTAACAGAAGCCAAGTCTGATATTCTCTGGAAGCAATTGTGGAGCCTTGCCGCCCTATATGCCTCTGTGGTTATTGGCTGGATTGCCTACTACAATTATCAACCGAAACTACTGGAGCAATATAAATTTACGGACCTGACTCTTTTTCTATTCATATCTCAGGGTATAATTATGACAATTACTCCCTTGCTTGCGGGAAAATTAGGAGACCGGTTCAGACGAAGTTCAGGACAGAGATTGCCAGTTATAACTGCCGGTATCAGCTTGGCCTCAATGCTATTTATGGCCGCCGCTTTTACCTTAATTATTGATCCGGGAGAGACATTCCGTTGGATTTTACCTATAATGATAGTTTTTTGGCTGTTCTCAATGGCTTTATTTACCAGTCCGGCCATATCAACGGTGGAGCTTTTCGCTCCATCTAATAGGTTACCCAGGGCAATGGCCATCCTTACCATAGTTTATGGATTGATTTATGCAATAGAACCAGTGGTGATTGACCTGATTGACCTTTTAGGCGCTCCATTGACCTTTATTACAGGAGGCATTCTGGTATCTGTTTCCGGGTTCTTCCTAAAGAAAAACACCAGTAAGGTGAAGGATGTTGTCAAAAAGACTACGGATTATAAGAGCAAGATGAGGTCAGATTACAGCTATTCCTTTTTCTTAGGACTGGCATTCGGAATTATCACTACCGTACTTTTTAACATGTTTCCTGATTGGATAGAAGGAAAAATCGGCGCATCAATCCATGGTGATTTTGTAGTTTCCATCAGGCTAGGTGTTGCTGCCATTCTTTCGCTTCCAATTAGTGGGATTGTGGAAGAAAAAGGATTATATCTGCCGGTGTTAATCAGTGTCCTGGTGTGCTTCCTGTTGCTATTTGGGATCTACTATTTTGCCAGCGCAGTTATAATTGTTGTGCTGGTATTAGTTTTCGCAATTTTTTATTCAATGGCTTCAGTGAGCTTGCTACCCTTAGCGCTATCAGTGATCAATCATAGAAACAAAGTTTTTGGAGTAGGAGTATTTTACTGTGGTTTTGAGATTCCCAATGGAATATTAGAAGCATTTATAGTTGCTGAATTCGGCAGTTTATAATTTCTCCAGGGAGTTGTAAATTGCTGCTTACTCAAGAATGAATCTATGATCAAAGCGAATGACCCGACCCTGAAATCCTGGGTTGAGGTAGATGAGAATTCTGATTTCCCTATTCAGAATCTCCCATATGGAGTTTTTAAGACAGATTATTTGGAACCTGTAGCGGGCACAGCCATTGGGGAATATATAATTGATCTGGTCTACCTTAATGAACATGGCTATCTGGATGGGTTAGGGTTGCCTTTGGGTATCTTCAACCAGAAGTACCTCAATGATTTCATCTCACTTGGGAAACCCGTGACCAATGCTGTCAGAGCGCGACTTTCTCAGCTGCTGTTGCATGATAATCCGCAATTGAGAGAAAATAAGAAGGATAGAGAACTTGCCCTGATTCATATGGAAGATGCGGAGATGTTGGTGCCAGTCAGGATTGGTGACTATACTGACTTTTACTCCAGTGAGCAGCACGCTATTAATGTGGGCACTATGATTCGGGACCCTCAGAATGCTTTGTTACCGAATTGGAAGAACATGCCTGTGGCTTATCATGGCAGAGCGTCGTCTATTATACCAACCAAAGTTCCAATACACAGACCGAAAGGTCAGACCAAAGGACCAGATGAAGTTGCGCCATCATTCGGACCCACTAAGCGACTGGATTTTGAATTAGAGATGGCCTTTATTGCGGCAGGTAAAACTGAATTAGGCCAAAGTATAACTACAGCTTCTGCAGAAGATCACATTTTTGGCTTTGTTATTTTCAATGACTGGTCGGCGAGAGATATACAAACCTGGGAATATGTGCCACTCGGACCTTTTCTGGCAAAGAACTTCGCCTCTTCCATTTCTCCGTGGATTGTTACCCTTGAAGCGCTTGACCCATTCCGTGTACCAGGCCCGGTGCAAGATCCAAAGGTGTTGCCCTATCTTGAATATAAAGGTAATCGGCATTTCGATGTTAGCCTTGAGGTGAATATACGGCCTGAGGGGGCAGATGGAACAACTGTTTGCCGTTCTAATTTTCAATATATGTATTGGAACCCCTGCCAACAGTTAGCACACCATACAGTAAATGGCTGTAATATAAATGTTGGGGATATGTTTGCGTCCGGTACAATCTCAGGCTCCACTCCGGATTCGTTCGGTTCTATGCTGGAGTTGAGTTGGAAGGGTACCAAAACAGTTCTAATGAAAGATGGGTCGGAGCGGAAATTTATCAATGACCACGATACAGTTAGTATGAAAGGCTATGGTAAGAAAAATGGGGTAAGAATTGGTTTCGGGGAAGTGGAAACTAAAGTCCTTCCTTCATTGTAAATTGTGACGAAAATAATTGTCTATCTCAATGAAAGTAGACCTCCGGACTGCGAAGACTCCTGAAACTCACAATTACCTGCTATCTCTGGTAACACCAAGACCAATTGCGTTTGCCAGTACGCTCGACAAGGAAGGCAATGTCAATCTAAGCCCCTTCTCATTTTTCAATGCTTTCAGTGCCAATCCCCCTATTCTAATATTTTCTCCCTCCCGGCGGGGAAGAGACAATACAGTTAAGCATACCTGGGAAAATGTGAATGAAGTGCCCGAGGTAGTGATTAATATTGTTAGCTACGATATAGTTCAACAAACGTCATTATCTAGCTCAGAATTTAATCGTGGAGTTAACGAATTTATCAAATCAGGATTGACGGAAGTAACCTCTGAGATAGTAAAACCACCGAGAGTTAAAGAATCTCCAGCTTCCATTGAGTGTAAAGTGAAAGAAGTAAAACCCCTGGGAGATCAGGGTGGAGCTGGACAGTTGGTGATTTGTGAGGCGTTGATGATTCATATTAATGATGGCATTTTTGATGATTATGGAAAGATTGATCCTCAGAAACTTGATACTGTCGGCAGATTGGGAGGGAACTGGTATACCCGTGCCTTTGGAGCGGCAATTTTTGAGGTTCCTAAGCCAACTGCAGGTGACGCTATTGGCATTGATCAGATGCCGGAGAATATTTGTAACTCCAGTATTTTATCGGGTAACGATCTTGGTATGCTAGGCAATATTACTTCTTTGCCACATGCTGATGATATTCAACAATTTGGTCAGGAGTCTGAGATTAGCGCAATCCATGAAGCATTTAGTGATGACCCTGATGGGAGGGAGGCAGAGTTACACAAATTGGCGAAAAGCTACCTTAAGGAAAAAGAAATCGATAAAGCCTGGTTGACACTGCTTCAACAATGAAATAAATTCCCACCTGTATCATTGATTGAACAAGCTTGTGTTCAGACATTGGAGTGCCTCCTTTTTGTAATTGGTATCAATAAGTAATGAGATGTTATTTTTACTACCGCCATAGGAGATCATCCTAATCGGTATTTGTTCAAGTGAACCAAAGATATCTTTCCCAATTCCTTTCTTCTGTGCTACAAAATCCCCTACGATACAAATAATAGACTGATCCTTATCCACTTCAATAATTCCGAACGGCTTCAACTCGTCAATTATTTGAATGAGGTTGGTAGGATCGTCAATGGATAAGCTAACTGCAATTTCGGAAGTAGTGATCATATCAATAGGAGTTTTGTATTTCTCAAAAACCTCAAAGATTTTCCGAAGGAAACCATAGGCATTGATCATTCTTGTTGATTTAATTTTTATGGCAGTGATGCCATCCTTAACTGCTATGGCTTTGATATTATCAGGTTGTTTTTCTGATGTGATCAGTGTTCCTCGGGCTTCCGGGTCGAGGGTATTCTTTATTCTGACAATTACATTTCTCTGTTGGGCCGGAAAAATGCAGGAAGGATGAAGGATCTTCGCCCCGAAATAAGCTAACTCGCCGGCTTCTTCAAAGGACAGTTGAGCAATAGGTAGAGTATTTTCTACCATCCGCGGATCATTGTTGTGGACACCATCGATGTCGGTCCAAATCTGTACCTCTTCGGCCTGAATAGCGGCGCCAATCAGGGTTGCTGTGTAGTCACTGCCTCCGCGATTAAGGTTATCGATACCTCCGGTGTGACTTCGGCATATATAGCCTTGTGTTATAAATAAGGCGTCTGATGGGTACCTGGATAAAACGGAAGACAATTTTTCCTCAATGAGCGTCAAGTCAGGTTCCAGGTTATCATCGATGTACATGAAATCGAGGGCATTTATAAGTACTGCTGAAATTTCATTTTCATGGAGATAGGCGGTAAATAGCTGGGTGCTGATCATCTCGCCCTGCGCAACAATTAATTTGTTAGCCTTTTCATAAAATGGTTGAGCTATCAAACCTTCAATCTGATCGACCTGCTCATTTATTATTCGAATGCCCTGCTCCTTGCCCGTACTCGTACTGAATAATCTGTTAACGAAATCAAGGTATTTGATTCTTAACTTTGATATATCGTTAGCTGCTTCATGGAGCTTTTCATTTGAAAACTGTTCTGAGATGCCAACAAGCTCATTAGTTGTCCCGCTCACTGCGGATAAGACGATAATTTTTCGTTCCGCAGAAGAACTAATGATCTCTGCAACACCATGCATGCGTTGTGGGCTCCCGATGGAAGTACCTCCGAATTTGTAAACTAACATCCTTTCTCGTACCTGTTTTAGAACCCTAACATTTTAATAGCGGTGGCCGCAGCTTCATCACCCTTATTGCCGTATTTTCCACCGGCCCGGTCCAACGCCTGTTTTTGATTGTCAGCTGTGAGCACCCCGAAGATCACAGGCTTGTTGTACCTCAGGGCTACATCTGTTATTCCGTTGGCAACGGCTTGACAGATGAAATCAAAGTGCCTTGTTTCGCCCTGGATAACACATCCCAGGCAGATTACCGCATCAATTTTTTTTTCCTTCGCCATCCATTGGGCGCCCAGGCTGAGTTCAAAACTTCCAGGGACAACCTTTCGGATAATATTCTCCTTATTAATACCATGATCGAAAAGTGTTTGATAGGCACCGGAATACATGGATTCAGTTACTTCGCTATTCCATTCGGAAACCACTATGGCAAATGTTTTATTTTTAAGATCGCCAATATTCGTGTTGCTGTAACTGCTAAGGTTCTTTTGTTTCGAAGACATAATTTTACATTAAAAAAGGGGATAAGGCATTTGGCCCTATCCCCTCAGTTACCAATACCTTTAGATCAACTTTTAGCTTTAATTTCCAATCTTGCTTTATGTTTTTTAGCATCCTGGTATATCGTAGATTCAAAATACTTAACCACTATTTTATTATAAGCCTCTAAAGCTTCTTCTATGCGATTTAATTTTTCATAAGCAACTGCTGCTTTTTGCAAATAGATGGGTGAAAATTGTTTATTTGGCTTGTAGTCAGCAGCTTTCTCATAATATTCTGCCGCACTTCCGTAATCCTTTAATTCCGCATGAGCATCACCAACAAGGGAATAAGCTCTTGCTTGTAGTATTAGATCATTACCTCCAAAGCTTTCCAAATACCTCAAAGCTGATTCGTAATCAGCAAGTTTGAGATATGTGGCCCCTGCGTAAAACCTAGCAAGGTTAGCAGCCTTTGTTCCGCTATATTCACTAATTACGTCTAAAAAGCCATAATTCAACCCATCGCCGTTGAGCGCTTTACCCAAGCTGTCCGCTTCAAAATAATACACTGCCTGGAAAAGTTCTCTTTGTGCAATTTCGTCCAGGTTGCTGATATAATACCTGTAGCCGAAAAAAGCTAAAAGAATGACACCAATAATTCCACCAATAGCAAAAACTGCTATTCGATTCTTTTCGAGAAATTCTTCAGTTCTAGAAAGCTGCTCGGCTAATGCCTCGGGACTCTCCAATATATCGCTGCCTCCTTTAGGTGCCTTCTTAGTCTTAGACATACTTCAATTTTGGGTCGCAAATTTAATTGGATAAATCAGTAAATAAAAACAATTAGAAATCCGTTTTACCTGTAGTTGATGTAAAATTAAATGATTGGATTTGAGTTACCGCTAGTCAGTAGTAAAAGGATAATTTGGTTCTTTGTAGACATCATGTAAAGCTTCGCTTGCATCGGGCAAGGGCGACTCTTCAGCAAACTTAACCGCCTCTTCAACAGTACTCTTGATCTTTTCATCTATCGACTCGATCTCTTTTTTTGATGCAATCTTGGATTTCAGAATTTCCACCTTTACCTGCTCGATCGGATCCTTTTTCCTGTATTTATCCACTTCTTCACGTGTTCTGTACTTAGCCGGGTCGGACATGGAATGGCCTTTGTAACGATAAGTTCTCAGTTCTAATAGTGTAGGCCCATCTCCCTTGCGTGCCCTTTTTGCCGCTTCTTCTACAGCTTTATGTACTCTTACAACTGACATTGCATCTACGGCAAGAGATGGCATGCTGTAAGCTTCACCTAATTGATACAGTTCGGTGACATTCGAAGTTCTCTGAACTGATGTTCCCATGGCGTATCCATTATTCTCAATGGCAAAGATCACAGGGATCTTGAAATTCATGGCCATATTTAATGTCTCGTGAAAAGATCCTTGTCGGACGGCTCCATCTCCCATGTAACAAATGCAAACATTGTCGTTGCCTTTGTATTGATCAGCAAAGGCAATACCTGCGCCCAAAGGAATCTGACCTCCAACAATCCCATGACCGCCGAAGAACCCTCTTTCCTTGTCAAACATGTGCATTGATCCCCCCTTACCCTTCGAGATACCGGTGGATTTGGCGAATAACTCTGCCATTACAGCACCCGGATCAGTACCCAGTACCAGTGGATGAGCATGATCACGGTATGCTGTGATATACTTATCACCTTCTTTCAAAGCAGAAACTGATCCTGCAGCAACAGCTTCTTGGCCTATATACAAGTGACAGAATCCCCTGATTTTTTGCTGCCCATATAATTGACCCGATTTCTCTTCAAATCGCCTTACCAATAACATTGATTCATACCAGAACATCCAGGTTTTTTTTGGAAAATTATTCTTCGCCTTAGATTTGGAAACAGTTTTCGCTTTGGTTGCCGCCATCTTTCTTATTTGTCTGGGGTACACATTTTTGAGTCCTGCGAAAATACGAAAAAGAGCTTGAAGCCAAAAAGTGAAAGATTCCTCTAAATTATTCCCTGATGTTCCTTAAACATTTAAGCGTATCAAATTTTAAGAACTACGAAAGCCAAAAGATTGACTTCGATACACAGATAGTTTCATTGACGGGAAAGAATGGAATGGGGAAAACCAATTTACTGGATGCGATCTACTATCTGTCTTTTACCAAGAGTGCGATTAATGGCTCAGACCAGCAAAATATTCGGTTTGGACAAGCTTTCTTCGTTAGCAAAGGGGAAATTAGTCGGAATGGGAAAGTTCATGTCTTGCAATGCGTTTATGAGATCAATTCCGGCAAGAAGTTCCTGGTTGATAAAAAACCTTTGGATAAATTGAGCCAACATATCGGGGAGTTTCCCATTGTGATGGTAAGCCCCAATGATACCGACATCGTTAGGGAGTGGAGTGAGCTAAGAAGGAAGTTTTTCGACGCGTTGCTCAGTCAAATCGATAGAGAATACCTCAATACTTTGATCAGGTACAATCATTTTCTCAAACAGCGAAATACTTTATTGAAAGTCAGTTCCAACGACAAACCACCAGATTCCGACCTATTGGATAAATACGATCAGGAGTTGGTCAGCAATGGCCTGATAATATGGTCGAAGCGGAAAGCATTCCTTGAAGTATTCATACCAGTATTCCTCGACCGATATCATGCGCTGGCTGGTGAAGAATCGATTGAGATCAGGTACCTCTCTGATTACGACAGAAAGAATCCCGAATCGGGGTTGAAAGAATGTAGACAGAAGGATATATTGATGCAACGAACCACCTTTGGTGTGCACCGGGATGACTTCGAATTTTTACTGGGACAAAATGCTTTGAAAAAAAGCGGTTCTCAAGGACAGCAGAAATCTTTTGTGATTGCCTTACGCATTGCACAATATGAGATAATTAGGCAAAACAAAGAATTCAAGCCCATTCTATTACTCGATGATGTTTTTGACAAATTGGATGACAGCAGGATTGGCCACTTAACTGAAATGATAGGCGACGGATATTTCGGACAGATCTTTATCACTGATGCCCGACCGGAGAGAACTTCTAAATTAGTTAACCAACTTGATGAAAAAGTTCAGATATTTAAAGTTGAAAACGGCCGGGTTGAAACTTAGCAATAACCCAAATCCAGATCGAATTGCAACGTCCAAAGAAAAATAAGCGGGATGCAGATACGACGACTATCAAATCGGCATTTGCCAATCTCTTGATTGAATATCACATTGAGGACAAATTCAAAGAGAAGCAGTTGATTGCCTCCTGGAGTCGCGTGATGGGCAAGCCGATCGCCAATAGAACCGACAAGCTCTATTTCAGGGAGAAAAAGCTGTTTGTTCACCTGAATTCAGCCCCTTTAAAAAGTGAACTGGACCATTCCAAGAAAAAAGTACTTGAAATATTAAACAACGAGTTTGGTAAGGGAGTAGTAGAGGATGTCGTTTTTAAGTAATAGTTAGGCGTTTTCCAACTCTTCCAACTCCTCTTCAAATCCTGATGACAAAATGGGAAATCGCATCCAGGATCTGGGGTCTATATTGAAATCATCGAAGTGGAACGAAGGAGCGATTCTTTCTCGTTTCCATTGGTTTCTTGCCCACAATCTGAAAAATTTGGCGATATAAGTTTTTAATGTATTAGTTGGGATTGAGATGTGTTCTTTTAATAGGTCAAAAATTTCGAGTGGTGACTTTTTGTCTTTTAAGGCCAGTTTCTCGATTTCCAGTAGTATAGAATAGGGCATAAGATCGTCTTCGTCGGTTTGTGCCTGATCTGCTGGTCGTAGTTCCGCAGTCGGTTGAAGAGAATTCACTTTGTGTAATCCAACGTAGTCTAATTCTTTTTCGGCCCATTTCAACCATTGTAGAATAAAAGGTTTGTCAACTGCAGCGATTGGTGCAAGGCTGCCAGAAGTATCGCCATCCATAGTAGCGTAGCCGACATCTCCCTCACTGCGATTGGATGGGGTGAGCAACAGGCAATTTTTAAGGTTAGCGATCATCCAAATAATAGGTGACCGGGCCCTGGCCTGGATATTTTGAAGCGTGATGTCATCGGTATCCCATGACAATTGGCCGCCAAGAGCATCTTCTATTTTTCTCGAGTAGGATTGAACTTCTTCATCAATTTTCCATTCAAAGAATTGGGCACCTACGGATTTAGCTAGATCACGAGCAGAATCAAGTGTTTCCTGGGAAGAGTTGGATGTTCCCTGATAGGCGGTGTAGAGAATTTGATTAACGATTTCTTCAACTTTAAGATTGTAGGTGTCAGTAAAGTCATTTTGTATACCAAGTTTCTCAAGAAACAACTTGGTGCCTAATTCTTCAATCCCACGGCGCACCATCTCTGCTACCAGAACTGCACAGGTTAAAGAGTCTGCGCCGCCACTTAAAGAAAGCACAAATCCTTTGGACCTGGCTTTACGCATATAATCGAATAACGCCAGCGAAGCAGCAGCTGTGAACTCTTCATTTTTAGAGTCGACCCATTCATTTAAAGGCCCGGTTTCGAATTGGCCCGATTCAAAGTCAATTTCAGCTGAAATCAGATTGAAATTGGAGAATGACAACCTGTTATTTCTTTGAATAAGTTTCCCTTTACCTGCCAGGATAATGTCTCCATCAAATATGATCCGGCCGGATTCATTACCCAATAAATTGGTATAGAGATAATAGCAGTCGTATCTCTCAGAGCTTGAAATCACAAGATTTTCTCGGAAATCCGCTTTTCCAAAGGCAAAATGACTGGCGCTTGGACTTAGAATCAGGTCAACCGGTTGCTTCGAGAATTTGTCAGCCGGTCGATCCTGTCTCAAGGCATCCTCGCAGATTTCGAATCCAACTTTAACACCTTGAATCTCCATGGAGATATCACCAATAGGATAGGTTTGATCTTGGTAAATAAATTGATCGGTTATTCCGGGTTCCCAACTGTCAAACCAGCGAGGTTCATAGTGCACACCTTCCCTTGGCAAGTGTCTTTTGCAATAAATTCCTTTAAGCTTTTGATCCTCAATGATAAAGGATGCATTGTAGGCCTTCCCTTTAAATTGCAATGGTAAGCCGACCACTACAGCAATTGATTGGGTTTTTGGGATGATTTTTTCGACACATTTCAGCGCTTTTTGACAAACCCAATTGCTCAGAAACATGTCTTCACACCCATAACCTGAAACACATAGTTCTGGCAGGTTGAGCAGACTTACTTGCTTATTCTGAGCCATATCAATAGCTCCAAAAATATTATTAAGATTTCCCTTCCAGTCTAGCGGGGTTTGGTTAACAGTTGCTCCTCCAATGATCAGTTTTGACATCTAATGCAGATACGAATCGAGGGTGCAAAAATGGGGATTTTTGATGCCATTACCAGTGTTGGCACCTATTCAATCTTTAATAAGTCTAGAGATTTTTGAGCTGCATCCTGTTCAGCTTTTTTCTTGCTAAGGCCATAACCTGTTCCAAGGGGTTCTTCTTCAAGAATCACTTGTGCTGTAAACTTTTTAAGGTGATTTATTTCCTCAATACCTACAATTTCGAATTTCAGGTCTCGATTTTCTTTTTGAGCCCACTCAATAATTCTGCTTTTGTAGTTAGGATTGTTGGTGACAATCTCGTCTAGATCAAAATTGAGTGTCAGAAGTTTTTTTATGACAAATCTTTTGCAGCGTTTATATCCTTTATCTAAAAAAACGGCTCCAATTAAAGCTTCAAGTGTGTCTCCATAGAGTGATTTTGGTTTAATAGAATTCCTTGATGAGGGGTCATATTCTATGAGGTTAGATAGTCCAATTTTTTTGGATACCCTATTCATTGATTCACGATTTACAATTCGCGATCGTATTTCAGTCAGGAACCCTTCGCTTTTGTAGGGAAATTTACAGAACAAGTATTCAGCGACAACCATACCTAAGACGGCGTCACCGAGGTACTCCAATCGCTCATTTGATTCCTTTATACCATTGTCGTTTTCTTTAGCTACAGAACTATGCCTCATAGCCAGTTTATAAAGCTGCAGATTTCCGGGACGCCAGCCAACCACATGGTGAAGTGCATCGGACAACTCACCATCGCGTTGGGAGTATTGTTTGAAGAGATTGTTAGCCCACTTTTTACTTATACCAATCATTAAGACACTTTTCGGAAAATAATCGAGGTGTTGTGACCTCCAAAACCAAATGTGTTGCTTAATGAAACATTGATTTTTTTGCTGACCGCCTTGTTGAAGGTCAGTTTTAATTTTGGGTCTATATTTTCATCGTCGGTAAAATGGTTAATGGTTGGTGGTATCAAATCATTTTTCATGGCAAGGATACATGCTATGCCTTCTATTGCACCTGCCGCTCCCAATAAGTGCCCGGTCATTGATTTGGTTGAACTAATATCAAGGTTATAGGCATGATCACCAAAGACTCTTTCAATGGCCTTGGTCTCTCCGGCATCTCCTAATGGAGTTGAAGTGCCATGCACATTGATATAGTCTATTTCTGTAGGATCAATTTTGGCATCTCTCAGTGCGTTTTGCATCACTTTGGTTATACCAATGCCTTCAGGATGCGGCGCAGTCAAATGATAGGCATCAGCAGACATGCCGCCCCCCATGATTTCAGTATAAATTTTTGCTCCGCGAGCTATGGCGTGATCATACTCTTCCAGTATCAATGCTCCCGCTCCTTCACCCAAAACGAATCCATCACGATCCTTATCAAATGGTCTTGAGGCAGTTTCAGGAGAATCATTTCTCTCGGAGAGTGCTTTCATGGCATTAAATCCACCCATGCCAGCTTCAGTAATAGCATGCTCTGAACCACCGGAGATAATAATATCGGCCATATCTAACCGAATGTAGTTGAATGCATCAATTAAAGCATTGGTCGAAGAGGCACACGCAGATGTTGTTACAAAATTGGGGCCTCTGAAACTATATTTCATAGAGATCCAACCTGCAGCAATATCTCCAATCATTTTGGGAATAAAGAAAGGGTTGAATCTCGGAGTTCCATCGCCATTGGCAAAATCGGTGACTTCGTTCTGGAAAGTTATAAGACCTCCAATCCCGGAACCCCAGATAACTCCTGACCTATCCAGATCAATTTTTTCTAGATTTAGTCCAGAATCCTTAATAGCCTCTGAGCTTGCGATCAGTGCAAACTGGGCAAAAGGGTCCATTCTCCTGGCTTCTTTACGATCGAAATGCTCAAGGGGATCGTAACCCTTTACTTCGCAGGCAAATTTAGTCCTGAATTTTTCCGCATTAAATCTTGTGATTGGTGCCGCACCGCTCACACCATTTGAGAGTCCTTTCCAATATTCCTCAATATTGTTGCCTATTGGAGTAAGGGCACCAAGTCCGGTGACTACGACACGCTTTAATTTCATAAAGTAGGGTGGCGGTTTACTTTACGTTTTCGTCAAGGTATGAAATCGCCTGACCAACAGTTGAGATATTCTCCGCCTGGTCGTCTGGAATAGAGATATTAAATTCTTTTTCAAACTCCATAATGAGCTCAACGGTATCTAATGAATCAGCACCGAGATCATTGGTAAAGCTTGCTTCCGGAGTCACTTCAGACTCTTCAACACCTAATTTATCAATGATAATGCTCTTTACTTTTTGTGCAATTTCTGACATTTTAAAAACATTTTGTTGAAAATCTGTGCAAAGAAAGATATAATGATCAATATAGTCAAAAAAATTGTTACGCATGATTTAACCCGCTCAAAACCATTTGATTACCTCTTTTTTTGATTCAAATTTGCCTCTTATTTTTGTCCTGACAACATTTGCCCTTTCCTTAATTTCTGGTCGGGATCGACATCAGAATTTATTTCGTCTACTCAAATTCTAGAGGTTTTTTGAAAAAAACTAAGCTACAAATTGAATATGATTATGATTTCTTCCTGTTAGGAATTGTATCAACTGTTAAAGAGTATAAACTAGCCTGGCACCTGAATAATGCATTGGGAGTTGATCTGAGAAAACAAGATGATATCATAATACCCAAAATGGATACTAATAACCTGATAATATCCAATTTAATTTTTCAAACTGAGCACTGTACAATTAGATTAATTGGTAACAGATCAGTCGGGGAATCTTCAGATACTAAATCAAATCTCCTGCCTGAATTGCAAAACTTCACTCATTTTTTTGTTTTACAGGATGAGGGTGACGCATTTGACAGAACGGCTTTAATGGAAAAACTAAAAACTATTGATGTAATTGACTACGTTGTGGCCATAGCACCGGAGAAGTTAAAAAATAAAGACAACCTAATATTTTGAAAATGAAGAATACAATTCTTTTTAACAATGCGAAGATTGTGGCTACAGTGGGGCCGGCAAGCAATAACAAAGAGGTTCTGAGAGAACTTATAACAGCCGGAACAGATGTCTTCCGACTTAATTTTTCTCACGACACACATGATGATCATAAAAAGGTGATTCAACTTGTTAGAGAGCTGAATGAGGAATTAGGTACGCACATATGCTTACTCCAGGATTTACAGGGTCCGAAGATTCGAACTACATTGATCGAGAATGATGAAGTGACAATTGTACCGGGTCAAAAATTGACCATCACCACCAATGATATTACCGGTACCAGCCAGATTATAGGGACAACTTACACCAATCTTCCTTCGGACGTAAAAGTAGGAGACACCATCTTAATCGATGATGGCAAGATTGAACTCAAGGTTGAAAATACCTCAAATGATTCGGTGGAGACTACTGTTATTTATGGTGGACCCCTGAAGTCGCGTAAAGGGATTAATCTCCCCAACTCTAGGGTATCAGCCCCGTCTCTAACTGACAAGGACGAGGAAGACTTGAAATTTGGCGTTGAAAACGACGTTGAGTGGGTAGCACTTTCCTTCGTGAGGACGGCTGATGACATATATAGTCTTCGTGAGAAAATCAAAGCATTCGGCAAGGAGGACACCAAGATTATTGCTAAAATAGAAAAGCCCGAGGCACTGAAAAACATCGATGAAATTATAGAGGTGACAGATGGCCTGATGGTTGCCAGGGGTGATTTGGGTGTGGAGATTGCAATGGAAGATGTTCCGGTTGCTCAGAAACTTTTGGTGAAGAAATGTAATGAAAAAGGGAAACCTGTCATAATAGCTACCCAAATGATGGAAAGCATGATCGAGAACCCCCGACCAACCAGGGCTGAAACCAATGACATCGCCAATGCGGTAATGGACGGAGCCGACGCACTGATGTTGTCCGCCGAGTCTGCAGCCGGAAAATTTCCTGTAGAATCTGTCAAGAGTATGGCAAGGACTATATTGTCCGTGGAGCAGGCGGCTGACTCTACTTACAATAAACTCTATAAGGTACAGGAAGATTCTGAAGCATTTGTTCATGATACTTTAGTGCGAGCAGCCTGCAGGTTAAGCAATAGTCTCAAAGCCAAAGCCATAGTCGGAATGACGCAATCCGGCTATACCGGATATAGACTGGCTATGAACCGTCCAAGGGCCGATATCTTCATCTTTACTGGTGATCGCAGATTGTTGCGGCAAATGAATATAGTATGGGGTATCAGGGGTTTTTATTATAACCAGGAAGAAGCAATAGAAGATACTTTTGAGCATATTGAAAAGATCCTGGTAGACGGGGGCCACCTTCACCAGGGAGATGTTTTCATTAATACAGCGGCCATGCCATCGCATTGGAAGAGTAAAACCAATATGCTAAAGATCAAAGTAGTTGAATAGGTTTCATGTTCCTTGTTTCTGGTTGTTGTCAGTAATCAAGTCATGAGAAACAAAAAACCAGAAACAAGGAACCAGGAACGAGTAACTAACTATCGGGTAGAGTAATTTGGTGCCTCCCTGGTAACTTGGATATCATGTGGGTGGCTTTCTCTTACACCAGCAGCCGTTATCTTAACAAACCTGGCATTTTTCAGGTCTTCGACGGTTTTTGCGCCGGAATATCCCATTCCCGCTTTCAGACCTCCGGCCAACTGATAGAGTACCTCCGAAACCAGGCCTTTAAATGGTACTCGGCCAACAATTCCTTCAGGTACCAATTTTTTAATGTCATCTTCGGCGTCCTGGAAATATCTGTCTTTGGAGCCGTCCTCCATGGCTTCAATTGAACCCATACCGCGGTAAGTTTTGAACTTTCTTCCTTCAAAAATGATCACTTCCCCGGGGGCTTCATCAGTACCGCCTAGCAGTGAACCTATCATGACGGAACTCGCCCCGGCGGCTATGGCTTTTACCGCGTCACCTGAAAATCTTATTCCTCCATCAGCAATGATTGGGATCTTTTTCTTTTTTAGGGCTTTAGCGGCTTCGTATACCGCTGATAGCTGTGGCACACCTACTCCGGCAATCACTCTTGTAGTACAGATGCTGCCGGGACCAACACCTACTTTCACACAGTCTACGCCGGTCTCAGCTAAAGCCAGAGCGCCTTCTGCAGTAGCTATATTTCCCGCAACTACATCCAAATCAGGATATTTTTTCTTTACTTTCTTGCAAGTGTCTATTACTCCCTTGGAATGGCCATGTGCGGTATCGATGCCAATAACATCCACACCGGCTTTGGTTAGTAATTCAATTCTGTCTAGTATATCTACTGTTACGCCGACAGCTGCCCCTACTCTTAATCGCCCAAATTCATCTTTACAGGCATTCGGTCGGTCTTTATTCTTAAGTATATCCTTGTAGGTAATCAGGCCGGTCAGTTTTCCTTTCTTATCAACTATAGGTAGCTTTTCTATTTTATATTCCTGCAGAACTTCTTCGGCAGATTCTAACGTAATCCCGGGATTAGCGGTAATTACATGGTCCTTGGTCATGACATCCTTGATTAGTTTTTGAAGACTTTTTTCGAATCTCAGGTCCCTGTTTGTAATTATACCAATGAGTTTATGGCCACTATTGACTACTGGAATACCTCCGATTTTGTAGTCTTTCATGATGGCCTTTGCATCTGCAACTGTTGCACTCACATCCAGTGTGATGGGATCAAGTATCATACCGCTTTGCGACCGCTTTACTTTCCTGACTTGTTTCGCCTGCTTATCAATAGGCATGTTTTTGTGAATGAAACCAAGACCACCCTCCAGTGCCATTGCTATGGCTAAATCGGATTCGGTCACCGTATCCATGGCAGCAGATACAAACGGTATATTTAGCGTGATATTCCTCGTTAAAAGGGTTGAAGTGTCAGTTTCTCTGGGCAGTATTTCAGAATAACCGGGAAGAAGAAGCACATCGTCGTAGGTGAGTGCTTCGTGAAATTTGGAAGTGTCAAAGCTCATTTTGCAAATAATAAATTCAGACTATTATTTGCGGCACAAAAGTAAGAAGCCTTTATGGGAGACACAAGATACAAGATAAAATATTATAGACACCAATTGGTTCTAGTGAAATGAGTTTTGTTACAATTATCAACAAAAGAAACCTCATAACGTGTGGATTATCATATCTTTTGTCTTCAATCTTGTATTTAATAATCTCCTGTATGACACCAGGTTTAATATAAAAGTGGAATGGAGTGGATAGCTGAAGGGTTAATTTCCGGTTTGACCCGGCTGACTTGGATGGAAGGTATTGCCTTTATTTTTGGCGTCATCAGCGTTTGGTATGAAAAGCAGGAGAACATACTAGTTTTTCCCACAGGATTGGTCAACGTTACGCTCTCCATGTATATCTGTTACCAAGCGTTACTCTATGCGGACATGGGAATCAATGGGTACTACTTTCTCATGAGCATCTATGGCTGGTACAACTGGAGTAGAAAAGATGATGGCCGCAATATTTTGATTGTGAGTTGCAATAATTCAACTGAGAACGTGCAGAGTGCTTTACTTACAGCGTCTGTTTTTCTGGTGCTATATTTTGGCCTAACTAATTTAACCAATAGCGATGTGCCATTTTGGGATGGATTGACAACCGCATTTTTCATTACAGCGATGTGGTTGATGACTAAAAAGAAAATTGAGAACTGGTATTACTGGATTGCCGGGAATCTTATTTCAGTGCCACTGTATTTCAGTAAAGGGCTAATACTTTTCAGTTTGCAATACTTAATTTTTTTAATTTTAGCTATTGCAGGTTGGTTCTCTTGGAGAAGAAAGCTGGCTAGCTAAAACCAATCCTTTCCGATTATTAAAGGACTTTTTGAGACTCACCGTCATATTAAGTAGAGGAAATTCTGCTATTATATTTGCGGTATGAATAAGAAAGTGATATTGATGATCCTGGATGGGTGGGGGTTGGGTAGTGATCCATCAATTTCAGCTATTGCGCAGGCCAAAACACCATTTGTTGATTCTCTGTTCCTGAAATACCCTAACAGTAAGCTTGATACGTCCGGTTTGGCTGTGGGCCTTCCTCAAGGGCAAATGGGAAATTCGGAAGTAGGTCATATGAATATAGGGGCAGGCAGGGTTGTCTACCAGGATTTAGTGAAGGTTAATAAGGCAACTGAAGATGGTACATTGGCAGCAAATAAGGAACTGCAAAGAGCATTCGAATTTGCCAAAGAGAATAACAGAAAAGTTCACTTCATTGGTTTGCTGTCGGATGGTGGGGTACACAGTCATATTGATCATTTAAAAGGATTATGTACTGCAGCTGATGAATGCGGATTATCAAACGTATATATCCATGCTTTCACTGATGGAAGAGATACCGATCCTAAGGGTGGTAAAGGTTATCTTCGGGAATTACAAGATCATCTGGATAAATCTAAAGGACAAAATAGTAAGCCTTACCGGAGATACTATGCGATGGACCGTGACAAAAGATGGGAGCGAGTACGCCTGGCGTATGATGCCATGGTAAATGGTATAGGTATTCAAGCCACCGATATTTTATCTGCCGTAGATGATTCCTATCAAAATGGAGTGACTGATGAATTCATTAAACCAATTGTCGCGGTGGATAATGATGGTAAACCACTGGCGAAGATTGAATCAGGTGATGTAGTACTTTGTTTTAATTTCCGGACCGATCGGGGCAGGCAAATTACCATGGCGCTAACCCAAAATGATTATGCTGACCACGGTATGCATGAGTTGGATCTCTATTACGTCACGATGACTAATTATGACGATACTTTTAAAGGGGTTCATGTATTATTAGCAAAGGACAATTTGAATAATACTTTGGGTGAAGTCCTAAGCCGTCATAGTAAGAAACAGATCCGTATTGCCGAGACCGAAAAATATCCCCATGTAACGTTCTTTTTCTCGGGTGGGCGTGAAAAAGAGTTTGAGGGTGAGAAAAGGATACTTTGCCCATCTCCAAAGGTGGCCACTTACGATCTACAACCTGAAATGAGTGCGAAAGACATTAGCGACAAGATAATCATTGAATTGGAAGAGGGCTCGATTGATTTTGTCTGCCTGAACTTTGCCAATCCGGATATGGTTGGTCATACCGGAGTTTTTGAAGCTGCGGTAAAAGCATGTGAAACAGTAGATCAATGTACAGAAGAAGTTGTCAATACGGCTTTGATTAATGGTTACACAACCATTATTATCGCGGACCATGGGAATTCAGATATCATGGTAAATCCTGACGGATCTCCCAATACTGCTCACACAACTAACCTGGTTCCATGTATTTTGGTAGATAATGATTTCAGAGGCATCATAAAAGATGGTAAACTGGGAGACCTTGCTCCTACTATCCTTACACTGATAGGGTTGGATATTCCGACGGAAATGACTGGAGAAGTTTTAATATAATGCTCCTATTTAGTATTTCTAAGGGATACTATTTAAAATGAATTAAATGAGATATACCGAACAGGTGCTTGGTTTGTTATTTTTCATCACTTCTTGTTCTGCGACCGAAGAGCGTGAAAAGTTATCTGTTTATTTTGGAATGGAAGACCTGTTTACTCAGCAGATTAGTATACTCAATGACCTTCAACCTCGCATGTTTAAAAAAGTGGTACTAGATGACAAGACAGAGCAAATGGAAATACAGCCTGATAGTTCTCAATGGGCCGCTGAATTTGAGATCTTTTTAGAAAGTGATATCAACAAACCTTCACTGGTTGGGGCGTTTGATGGAAAATGTTAGTGAGAATAAAATAGTTTACTCCAGAAAGGACCAAAGCTCAGATGGGGTAAAAGAAATTGAAGTACTTTACTATTCAGGAACTAAAATCCCCCCTGGAGATTAAGATCAATTCTTCGACCAAAAACTCGCTGTATACTAGTTCCAGACAACTTACCGTTACTTTTCAAAACAAGAGAAATGCCCCTTTATTGTCATCGTATTCGATTACGGGCAATCAAACTATTCTTTCCGGGAAAGCCACAACATATCAGGTAAAAGTTGAATTGAGGTTTAATGATTGAGAACAAAGAGAAAAGGAATCTAACAATCTTTCATCTTGATTCTTGAATCTCTAAAAAGTCCCATGACTTTTAGTTTAGACTTTCATCAGCGCCTGGAAAAAACTCATATTCTCACTTTTGTCTTTGATTATCATGTAGGGAATTTTTTGACGATACTTCAGTAGTTCCAGGGCTACGCTACCCAAACAATAAAGAAGCTGCTTTGGTGGCGGTCCCCGGGAAGGTAAAATGATCAAATCAGCATCATGATTTAGCGCTTCAAGGTAGATTTTGTCGGCTGGAGCGTCGTCGTCGTCAAAAGTATAGATATCTTGAAACTCTTTCGGGTCAAAGTTGTTCCTTCTCATGAACTTTTTATAGTCTTTCTTGGCGTTTTCCCGCATGATTATAGCAAACTCCTCATAAGTCTTACCGGTATAGTGATATCCTTGAGGGACAAAGAATACGTGTTGTAGAGTGATTTTTGCCCTACAATTCTCATTTATTGCTAGCACCTGGTCAACACCGGTTTTGGAGCGTAAACTAAAATCTATAGGTACGAATAAATTACCCAAAGACATTCTTAAGCCCTCAGGAACGAAGAGAATAGAGCAATGTGAAATATTGGCGATTTTTTTAGGATTGACTCCTTTTCCTTTCAGCTCAGATTTATTGCCCATAATGATTAAATCCATCTGCTCTATCTCAGACCATTCCAATATTTTTTGCGAGGGACTACCTTCTCTTGAAATAAATTGAGAACCATATTCTTTGTAAGCCGGAAAATATTGAGCCACAGTTTTCTCCATGCTATCAGTCAGGTTCTCATCCACGGGCCCAGAAAGCTCAGGGTATTTTTTACTTACTGAATGAGGAAGATCCGTTTGATCGTTGACATGAAAAAAGTATACCTCACTTTTCATGGTTGAAGCTACCAGCCCGGCATATTTGACTACATACTCGTCCATCCTGGTTAAATCAAGACATACCAGTATTTTATTTAGCGTATACATCGATCATTTTTATTAGAAATCTAAGATAATAAACAACAATATCTAAGTACAATAGTTGAGCCCATTAAATATTGATGGTTAATCAAACTTGTCCTTCTATTTTTGCCGTCTTGAACGGAAGATCAATGAGTAAAAAAAGACAACCGCTGGAGGAGGAAGAAAAAAGGAAATTAAATAAGGAAAATCTCCGCAAACTGTATGGGGTATATCAATATATTGTACCCTACAGGGTGTCGTTTTTTCTCGGGATTCTGTTTCTACTTCTATCCAGCGCCGTTTTACTCACATTTCCCTACATGGTGGGTAAGTTGGTTGATGTAGCGTCCGGAAAGTCCTGGATTATCGATGATATCTCCTCAATTGCCTGGATTTTGGTGATTATTTGTGTGACTCAAAGTGTAATCTCCTTTTTCAGGGTATTGCTCTTTACAAAAGTGAGTGAAAGGGCCATGGCGGATGTTAGAAAGGACTTATACAGGAAATTGATGACACTACCAGTGATGTTTTATGATTCCCGCAGAACCGGTGAGTTGATGAGTCGAATCACATCAGATGTCACCATGCTTCAGGATACCATGTCGATAACACTTGCCGAGTTTGTGAGGCAAATTGCCACGCTCTCTATAGGCATTGTCTTTATTTTCTACACGACTCCCGAACTCAGTATTTTCATGCTGGCCACCTTTCCGGCAGTGATAATAGTTACTATGATATTTGGGAAATTCATCAGAAAATTATCAAAAAAAACGCAGGACGAACTTGCTTCAGCTAATGTGGTTGTGGAAGAAACGCTCCAATCAATACACACCGTAAAAGCCTTCACCAGTGAAGTATTCGAGATCACACGTTATGGGAACGCTTTAAAAAGGGTCGTATCAGCTGCAATGAAAGGCGCAACCTATAGAGCGGGATTCATCTCATTCTTGATTTTTGGCATGTTTGGGACCATGGTTGCCGTGATGTGGTACGGAGCCACCCTTGTTCAGACTGGAGTTCTTACAGTGGGTGAGCTCATGTCATTTGTAATTTACACCGCATTTATAGGAGGCTCTATTGCGGGCATTGGTGATCTGTTTGGTCAGGTGCAGCGAGCAATTGGAGCAACTGAGCGGATCATGGAGTTAAAAAGTGAAGTAGCAGAAGATATAGAACCGGATGGCTCAGCGCCTTTTCCTGATGCTGCCTCAATTGGCTACAGTAATGTTCACTTTTCTTATCCCACTAGAAATGATGTAGAAGTATTAAAGGGGGTCGATTTTGATATTAAGCCAGGTCAGAAAGTAGCATTGGTAGGACAAAGTGGTGCGGGAAAATCAACAATTATTCAATTATTGATGAGGTTTTACGATCCAATAAGTGGCAAAATAATAATTGGCAGCAATGCGATCAGTGACATCAATCTATTGAAGTAGGCATTTAATAAATACAAATCATTTTATAAGGACAAGGCTTATGATTCACCATTCTGTCCAACAGATTATCAAATATTCCACCTTTCATGCTGCCTCAATTGGCTACAGTAATGTTCACTTTTCTTATCCCACTAGAAATGATGTAGAAGTATTAAAGGGGGTCGATTTTGATATTAAGCCAGGTCAGAAAGTAGCATTGGTAGGACAAAGTGGTGCGGGAAAATCAACAATTATTCAATTATTGATGAGGTTTTACGATCCAATAAGTGGCAAAATAATAATTGGCGGCAATGCGATCAGTGACATCAATCTAAATCTCTTTAAGAAGTCATATTGGGATAGTCCCCCCGGAAGTGATTCTCTTCGGGGGTACAATTAAAGAAAATATCAAATATGGTAACTTCAATGCAAGTGATGATGAAATTCAGGAAGCCACTAGAAAGGCGAATGCACTGGAGTTTATTTCCTTATTTCCTGATGGGATGGATACCGTAGTTGGTGAAAGAGGTGTTAAGTTGAGCGGAGGCCAGCGCCAACGTGTTGCTATAGCACGGGCAATACTGAAAGATCCCAAGATCCTGATACTTGATGAGGCTACCAGTTCTCTCGATGCGGAATCAGAGTATTTGGTACAACAGGCTCTCGATGTTTTGATGACAGGCAGAACCACTATTATTATCGCTCATAGGTTGGCCACCATTAGGAAGGTTGACAAGATTTTTGTGCTGAACCGCGGTGAGATCGTAGAATCTGGTACGCATAGCGAGTTGTCACTTCATCCGGATGGTGCGTATAACAACCTGGTCAAACTTCAAATGGAGCCATTAGACACTGAATTAAAAGGACAGGACTCCTTTTAAAGCCGTACTACCTATCTTGACGGCTGAGAGAATAGTGGACAAAGATTTGCTACTGGAAACCTCGGTCGGAATATCTGCTGGTCCGCTGAAGGCCGAAGCTGATACACCCAGACCGATCACCAGGGCTACCAAAACACCAATAATCAGCACCACTGTCTTGTATCGACCGGATTTACTGTTGTTTGTATGGGTGGTAGATGACATAACGACTTCTTATGTACAATTGCTGTGCCAGTTTTTATAATAAATTGATAATCAAATAGTTAAACGCTACACAATCTGCATGAGGGTCCGGTTTCGTACACCCGAAACGATGAAAATGTACAGTTGCACATTGTCTACCATTAATTTTGACATCATCAAGCTCGACACTGCTGCGACCACCTTTGAAGAGATGGAATTGCTCTACCGTAATTAGGATAGAGCAAAAAATGGTTTCTCTTTACAGCTGTTTACAAACGACAAATAAATGTTTGTAAGTACTTACCAATCGTAAAATCCATAGCCGCAACTGCTGTGGTGGAAAGCGATTTTTACGGGTCAGGGCAAGAACGACTGTCAACATCCGTAACCGTTGCACAACCCTAACTACGGAGTAATGATGGCTTTAAATAAGCCGTTTTAAGACATCAGCTTTTTAGGGGCTTGAATCCATTCTCAAAAGTTTAAGGGTCGTATTTGGATTTAAATCAAGCTTTATAGGCCCAAATAGTTGAGTGCAAAAAGCAGTGGCACTTTTGGCCATGCTTTGAACCGTTTTTGTTGTGAACTTTAGGTATTTCTTGAGATTATAGGCCATTGCTGCCAGTAGCATCACTTTGTTGGCTTGTTGGATACCTATTGTATTGACTTTTCTCATCCCAAGGAATTGAGTGAGCGTCCCAAAGACTGGTTCTACAGTTGATTGCCGCTTGCCTTTCATGTACCGCCCCTTTTTGCTCTGTACACGGGAAATGGCCCTTTCGTATTCTTCTTTATAGTAAGTAATGGTTATTCGCCTTTCCCGGCTCTTTCCAATACAGGAGGCTTTGATCGGGCAACCTTTGCAGTCACTGGGCTTAGTCAGGTACAATCGTTTTCGATTGAAGTTCTTCCTTTCTATGATCATCTTTCTAAAGACAACTTTGATGCCCTGGCCACACTGCCAGTAATCTCCTTCTTTGTGATAGGTAAACCCTTCCGGCCCTCCTTTGTATGTGCCATGAGGAGGTATGTAGGAGTTGATGTTTTCTCGTTCTAAAAAGGCATAGTTTTCTCCGCTACTGTAAGCGGTATCTGCCAATACATTCTGCCATATCAGCCCATGCCTTTGTAGTCTTGGCTTTAGCTTCTTGACAACTCCCTGTAAGCATTGGTTGTCCTTTAGATCAGCAAAGTCAGCTCCAATGTGGGTAATCACATGGTGGGCCGTATCCACTGCCAATTGACTCTGGTAGTTAAGTTTCCTGGCCTTGCCCGGCTTCACGCTTATCCTTGCATCTGGGTCGGTAGGACTGTAATGGGTCTTATTCGATGTGTATTTGGCATTATGGTTCTTTGAGCCGGGGCGTTCATCCTGGTCTGAGCTCCACTTCTTGTTCCTGCTTTCCAACTCCTTCAACTCCCTGTCACTGGCGGTGATGGTTCGTTGGGAGCCACTTGCTTTATTCTCCTTGGCTTTTCTAATCCTATCCGGGGTACTCATATACCTGACTTTACGAAGGTGTTCCTCCAGTTCTTCTTCAGGCACCAATTCAACTCCAGACTGTCCATACTTGCGTTGGCTTTTACCGGGGCTGAATCTATCGCCTGGCTGTGGCCCGAAACCATTCCCTTGGATACACACATCGAAAAGACTTGGTTGAACAATTCTTCAAATACTTCTTCTGGAAACAATTGTCTGGTGCGGCTAACGGTACTGTGCCATGGCAATTCTTCATCTATGTCATAATCCAGAAAATAGATGATGTCCATCCGCATCGAACAATGATCGATCAGCTTTCTGTCCGATATGATATTTTCCAAATACCCTACTAAACACAATTTAAAAAACACCACCGGATCTATCGACTTCTGACCACATACTCCATAATAGGGCTTGGTCATTTTGTAGAGAAATTGAAAATCAAGAACTTCTTTCAATTGCCTGTAGAAGCTCGTTTTTGGTACCCGGTCTGATAATTGGAAGGTGTGGAAAAGCTTGGGTTGATAATGCTTTTTGCCCTGCATGGGTTTCTTTTAAAGATACTCAAAACCATAGCCTTTTACCAGTTTTTTAGTAGCTTAAATTAACCTTTGTGCAACAAGCACATCCGCTAAAGAATTAATGGCAGCTACCTGCTGTACTTCTTACTTTCTGCCACTAACTTTAGCTCTACATCAGACTGTCTAAAAACCTCTTTGAATTAATATATTAATCAGTTATATTTAATATATGAAATTCGTACAAGGAATAGACCGTTCACAAACCTCGTTGTTCCCCATATCTCTGGAAGATTCAATTGATCAGAATAATGAAGTAAGACTGATAGAATTGTTTGTTGAAAGCCTTGATTTATGGTCTTTAGATTTTGATATTGATTTTGTCGATAATGGTAGGCCAGCCTATCATCCAAAGGATCTACTCAAATTGTTTATCTACGGTTATTCTTAATAAGATCAGGTCATCAAGAGGATTGGAAAAGGAGACAAGGCGCAACATAGAATTGATGTGGTTACTCAAAGGTTTAAGCCCTGACCACAACACTATCAACAACTTAGAAAGGATAATCCAAAGTCTATCAAAAGGGTATTCCGAAGAACGGTAGATATTGCAAGAAACTTTGATTTGATAGGGGGTTTACTTCTGGCAGGGGATGGTACCAGACTAAGGGCACAGAATTCTAAGAATAACAACTATAATCAAAATAAGATAGATCGCCATATTGGATATATCGATTCCAAATTAGAAGAGTATACAGCGATGCTAGCGGATGCAGAAGGTGATGAAGAGAAGGAAGAGATAGAGGAAAAGATAGCTGAAAAACAACAACGGAGGGCATCATATCAAAAGCTGGAAAAGGAGTTAAAAGAAACCGGAGAGAAGCAGATATCAACTTCAGATCCACAAAGCAGGCAAATCATGGTTCGTGGTGTGATCTCCGAAGTTTGCTATAATATACAATCCACTGTTGATGCTAAAAACAAAATTCCCATAAATTATCAGGTAACCAATGAAAATGATAACGGAGCGATGGGCAACATGGTTAGAAGGGCCAAGAGTATCTTAGGTAAAAATGATTTTTCAGTATTGTTTGACAAAGGATACCACAAGGGCAAAGAGTTGGATATAGTGCAAAGGGTTGGGGATAAAAACCTATGTGGCCATTCGAGATATACCAAAAACATCACAAGTCCCTAACCCAGATTACAATGCAGAAACCTTTGAATATGATTATTTATCGGACACTTATACTTGTCCATCAGGTCATACTATGCATGGTAGTAAGCGCTGGTACAAGACCTCAAACTATAGGTTTAAACACTATAAAACATCCGCTTGTAAAACATGTCCTGTGAGGGACCAGTGCACCGAGTCAAAAAATGGCAAAGTTATTCATCGTAGTGAATATCAACCTGCAGTTGAGATTAACAAAGCTAACATCAAAGCCAATCCTGACCTATACAAGCAGCGACAATCCACCGTTGAACATCCGTTCGGTACGATGAAACGACAATGGGGATTTGATTATATAATTACTAAGAAAACCATGGCCAGGGCCTCTGCAGATGTAGGATTTATCTTTATTGCTTACAATATCAGAAGGATCATAAACATAGTAGGTGTAGAAAAACTAATGATCTTCCTGAGAATCTTTTGGCTATATATATTGGATCCAACAGCCTTAATCAAGCCATTAAACAATGTTGGAAGTCACTTAAGGAATCATTCAAACAAAGTTAAAAAACACTTGAAATTCCAACTTTCATCTTCTACAAATAGTTATTCACCACGATTCCCTATTTTTAACAGGAGTTTTTAGACAGACTCTCGTTTTACCTCATGCAAAAAAGACGATAGTGCCATTAGAAACATTGACATATAACGACAAATACGGAATAAATCTGACAATGGTGGTGGACAAAAAAGAAAAAAGCCCTCGCCTCGCATTTTTAATAATTTCTGCCACCGCACATTTGGCACATTCGCAAAGCCACACGAGCCAACCCACAAACCCAAGCTTTGCAAAAGAGCCAAATTTTATCGGCACTTTCCTTAGACGCGTAGACTTGAATTCAATATCGGAGCAAAATTCTAACCTTTGACTACGCTCTGATGATAAATAAAATGGATTCAATAGCTTTCATCGATACAGAAATAGAGCCAAAGAGCAGTAAAATCATTGACATAGGAGGCATCAGAGACAATGGTAGCCAATTTCATTCAAACTCCATAATTGACTTCATTGATTTTCTCAATGGGACTCAATTCGTTTGTGGGCACAATATTTTCAACCATGACCTAAAGTATATTCAAAAAGCAGTAGTCGATGCAGGTATAAATCCAGTCAATATTATTGACACGCTATTTCTTTCTCCCTTACTTTTTCCAACCAAACCTTATCATGCTTTACTCAAAGACGACAAACTACAAACCGAAGACACAAACAATCCACTAAACGACTCAATAAAGGCAAAAGATCTTTTCTATGATGAGATGGCAGCTTTTGGCCAAGCTGGCGAAACACTCAAACAAATACTTTATTTGTTGTT
>CAXXNX010000083.1:0-8436 GCA_963664285.2 Cyclobacteriaceae bacterium | reverse complement strand
TTACTATCGGTCGCGGCTTGGAGGGAACTCTACCATCATTAAATGAACCTGGAGATTATTTCAATTATAAGGAACAAGATGTACAAGCTGCAGCCCGGGTGTTGACCGGATTTGAGTTGGATATAACCTTTTCTACCATTGATGAAGAAACGGGTTTGCCAAGGGGTGTTGCCAGGGGAGGAGTTGAGGCTACTCAACATGATGCAGGAATTAAACAATTTAGTGAGCGTTTTGGGAATGCCGTTATTCAATCCAGTTCCGTGCTTCAACAAGACCCTCTTGTTTCAGAAGAAGAATTGGCGCTGGATGAGATCAGACAACTAATTGATTTAATCTTTTCAAAAGAAGAAACCTCCAGGCATATATGCCGTAAGGTTTATCGCTTTTTTGTTTATCACCGAATTACAGAATCTCTTCATGATTCTGTAATTCGGTGATCTGGCCAATACTTTTATCAGCTCCGGATTTAAGATACAGGCAGTGATTGAAGAGCTTTTGTCAAGTCAACATTTTTATGAAGGAAACACCGGACTAGATGATAATAACTATGGTAGTATAATAAAGTCACCACTGGATTTAGTGCTAGGTACTTTGAATTTTCTTGAAATTAAGTATCCTGATTATGTAACTGACACTGCTAATTTCTACGAATTTACGGGGAACTTATTACGCGAGATGAGTAGTCAGGGTTTGGATTTATATGAGCCATTTGAGGTTGTGGGATACACGGCATACCATCAGTTTCCAATATATAATCGAAACTGGATTTCCACTAACTATCTCACCAGGAGGTATCGATTTGTCCAGCAACTTCTTCAAGGTGATATGATGGATGAGATGGAAATGGAAGGTGTGGATTTGATCGATTTTGTGAGAGCCAAATTTGATAATTCCATCGCTGAAGACGCTGAATCGCTGATTATAGCAATATCACAATATATTTTGCCGGCTAATGAAAATCTGACCTTTACAGATGACAATACCTCTGAGCTTACAAATGAGCGTCTTAATTATTTTCGATCGGCCTTTCTTTTTTCTCCGCAGATCGATGAGAATCCATTGGGTACCTGGACTTTTAGGTGGAATAATCCGGTAGAAAATGAGGTGGTCCGAAACCAATTAAGAAGTCTTTTTAATGCGATGTTGCAGTCGCCAGAATACCAACTGATGTAAAATGATGAAGAGGAGAAAATTTTATTAAGAAAATTCCCCTGGTGGCAGGTACCCCCTTCGCGGTCGGTGGTATTCCCGTCAAGCTATTTGCCAGTGAAACACCTATGTCAAGAATGGCACAGCAAAGCACCAATGATAAGGTTTTAGTGATTCTTCAACTACATGGTGGTCATGATGGCTTGAATGCAGTGATCCCGGTGGAACAGTATGATGCATACTATAACCGCCGGGCAAACATAGCCATACCTGCTAAAAGTGGTATTCGCCGGATGATAGAGCTGGATTCAACTCTTCCATTTTCAGACCAGGTTGGATTACATCCTGATCTGGTAGATATGAAGAGAGCTTTATGACTAGGGAAGGATGAAAATTGTGCAGGGAGTCTCTTACGAACGAAACAATGAATCCCACTTTCGGGGTCGTGATATTTTGTTCATGGGAGGAGGTTTTGATGACTTTTTCTCATCGGGTTGGGTAGGTCGGTACCTTCAGCAAGAATTTGCGCCCCTAACATACCCTGATGCATTCCCTAATGAAGACATGCCCGATCCGTTGGCCATTGAGATGGGAAACGATGTATCACTCATCTTTCATCAGGCGGATAATATTCCCACCTCTATTTCATTGGGAAGTGATCCTGAGAGTCTTGCTAATCTGATTGATCAGTTAGAAGGTTTTGACGATGAAGGGCTGGACCCTAGAGGAAAACCTCCCGGATTTTTGGATAATTCCCCTTACGGAAAAGAATTGAACTGGATCCTCAGCCTGGAAGATAAGTCTGAAGAATATGCGAGTAGACTAGTGGAAGTCTTCCAGAGGTCATCAGCACCTAACATAATCTATCCCGAACGATACCCATTTAATGCGCCTCGGGGTAGCCTGAGAAACGGCCTTTCGGGACAGCTACAATTGGTGGCCAGACTTTTGGACGGAGGTGGGCCGTCAATGGGAGTGAAGACTAAGGTTTTTTTATTAAAAATAGGTGGTTTTGATACCCATGCCGGCCAGGTCGAAAGTTATGATCCCACTATGGGTGTACACGCAGCCAGAATGTACCATATAGCTTCGGCTATGAAAGCATTTCAGGCTGACCTCAGGAGCCGCAGCATAGAAGACAAAGTGTTGACCTTGACCACTTCTGAATTTGGACGTCGCATTTCTTCCAATGGGAGTTTCGGGACTGATCATGGCACAGGTGCCCCTATGTTCCTATTTGGTAGGGGAGTGATCCCTGGTGTTTTGGGGGCTAACCCTGATTTATCTCCTGGTATTAATAATGTCCAGATGCAATTTGATTATAGAAGACTCTATGCCAATATATTACATGACTGGATGGGCGTAGATAAGAATGTGATCTCTAATGAGATCTTTTTCGGTAATTTTATAGATGGTACTGCCCCTGATGGAAGTACTTTTGAACCGCTGACAGTGGCCAGCGGTGACAGAATTTTGGGAGTCGATAATTTTATTGCTAAGCGATTTAAACTCAATGATTGCTACCCTAACCCAGCGAGAAACAAAACCAGTATCACCTACCAAGTGAACAGCGTACTACAAGTGAAGGTCTCCCTGCTTGATATCAAAGGAAACCTGGTCAAAACATTGGTAGATGAGCAGAAGACACCTGGTAAACACAAAATTGAAGTGGATCTTACCGGTCTTAAGGCAGGAATCTATCTTTATCGGATGGAGACCGGGATAATTAATGAAACTAAAAAACTGGTGGTCAATAACTGAGATCATGCAAACAAAGCCTTACCTATTCTTCATTGTTTTAAGTTTTCTTATCTGTGCAGATTCATTGGGCCAGGATAAATCGAGAAAAAAACTTTACCCTGCTGCAAAGAAGACCGGTCCGGCCAAAAAGAGAGATACTTTTCTGGACAAGCAATGGTACCTGGGTTTAAGAGGCGGGATCAACATGACCCAGGCTGCTCCTGAGAATCGTTATTCAACTATCAGTCCGATTAATTTTCAAGAAGATCAAACAAAAAAAGAATACAAGGATTTCAGTAAGGTAGGTGTACAAATAGGTCTTGATTTCACCTATACTTTTAATGTCATGGCTATTAGTTTGCAACCAACATACATCCGGGAAAGGTTTACCTACACTAATCAATTGGCCTGGCAAGACGCCTCAGATCCAGGTAATTCCCTGGAAATAGATCTTTCCCAGGATACAGAATTGGAATACTTGGAATTTCCATTGCTTTTTAAATGTAAGTTCAAGTAATAAGTGCAATTTTCCTTTGTAGCACTTGCTTTGCGTTTAGGTAATTAAATTTTCTAACAGGGCGTTCATTGATTTTGTTTTCAACAACTTTGATTTGCTCCTCTGTAACAAATCTAATATCTGTTTTCTTAGGATAAAACCTTCTGATTACCCCAATCCTATTTTCAACTGTCCCTTTATCCTGACTAGTATAGGGACGAGTGAAATAGGCATCCACATCAAGGGATTGAGCAATCAACTCATGTTTAGAAAATGCCATATCATTATCAAAAGTGAGTGTTTCCAGTTTGTGTTTATCCTGAGAGAGTTCCTCCACAATAGCTTCGGCCATTTGATCGGCATTTTTACTGTGCATCTTTCTGATTCTGGTAAAAAGACTTGCTCGGTTCTGTCATCACCAACAAAGAGCCTTTGTGGTTTTTACCCATCATTAAATCGACTTCTATATCTCCCAATCGTTCCCTTTTGTTAATGATCTGGGGTCGCTGTTCAATTGATACCCTATTCGGGATAATACCTCTACGATCTTTTCTGTTTCCTCGTTTGCGCCTTCGTTTGCCATGTTTTAGATATGTGTATAGTTGTTTGTATTCTTGGTTCTCCTGGCGGTTGGTGTGCTTACATTCCCATATCCATTGGTAAATCCATTCATGGCTAAGTGGACATTCTCTCGTTTTCTTTCCCTGATGGCTGATCAATTCAGGACTCCATCTATCTTCTTGGAGCCGGTTAACTATCCAGTCTTTCATGGGTTTGGTGAAAATCACTCTTTTTGGCTTTTCTTGATGACGAAGATTGGTCCTCCTTTGTGCATTTGCTGTTCGATAGACACCAGCTCCCCTACCTCTTGAACCCACATTTCGCTTAAGCTCACGTGAGATCGTAGACGGGTGAAAATGAACGATACAGGCAATCTCCTTTTGAGTAGCTCCTGTTTTCAATAATGCTTCAATTTGATACCTTTGATCAATACTGAGATGTGTGTAGTTTTTTGACATTTTGCAATCCAAAGATTGCACTGTTCAGGCTTTTGAAGGATGAAAAAGCCCTTAAAAGCTTTTTCATCCTTCAATTGCACTTAATTAGTTGATCTCAGCAAATATCAATTTTTGGAAGGGCCTATAAAACCATTTATTCAATTGGGTGGATACTATGCTATTCTGGTTAACGCCAATAAGTCCGTGGTATTTAGTGGGACTGATCTGGCTTCCGGAGGAGAAAATAGTTTCGAAAGAGAAAAATTTTCAGTTGGGGCATCAAATCTCTTTTTAACCCGCATTATTCATAGGCCACCAATTTTGGGATTAATAATGGGTTGCTAACTATTTTTGATTGGAGTGTATGTATTAATTTGAAGATCAACCAGGTTTCTGGATTTCAAAGGACATTAGAGCGTTTTTTTGTTAGAATTTTTCAATTTTCAGTCAAAGCTCTATTGTGTTCTTATGGAAGAACATTTTTTTGATTAAACTAAACTGTTTAACTGATCGGTCAGTTCACCGTAAGCAAATCGCCCAGCAGGTATTGATATCTAAAGGCTCTTGAGAATTGTATTGTCAATGATCTTTTCCTTTCTTTCAGGCACGCCCCAACCTTCATCAGGTAAAGCCGGATATTGTCCACTTGCCATCGTTTAGCAAAGTGGTGTTTTGTTTTGGCAATTAATAATTTAATCTGCCGGAACATTTCATAACAGAGGGTAGCGATGATTAAACGCATGAAATTGGCCCAGTAGCGATGACAGGAAAGCCGGTCGGAATAAGTCATGTTTTTGAGTTCCTTTATTCGATTTTCACTGGCATCACCTCGCTTGACATAAAAATCAAAGTAAATCTGTTGAGCGGTCATCGCTTCAAAGTTGCTCACAAAGTAACGGACATTCATTCCTTTTCCGGTAGACTCCACTTTGGCGTACAGCTTTTCAGAACGATCCCAGCTTTTGGCCTGGTAAGTAAACGGGCCAACAAACTCTTGATGTTTAATGATTTTTGAAGCATATTCCTTTTTTACTTCAATGATAGTCTGTTTGGTAAAAGTCTTTAAAACTTCATTACTACTAATACCTAAACAAAATTGAAGGTCAAACTGCTTAGCTATCCGATAAAAAGATGCTCCTGAAAAGCCACTATCCGCTCGAATAAGGATCTTTACTGAGGGCAGTTTTTTTCTGATTTTAATGACAATCCTTTTCAATAAGGCCACAAACCATTTGTTGGAGTGACAATTGCCCGGACGTAGTACTGGTAAAATGACCTGACCGGTGTTCCCGTCCTTAAAGAACAACTCATGGTACATAGTCTGTCCATAATAGCCATTATACAAACTGAGTTGTTGGGATCCATGAGTAGGGTCATCGGCACCATCTACATCAATGATGATTTGACCAGTCTTCTCTTTCAACTCCTCTACATAACGGTCTACAAACCATTGACTCATCTGGTAGATCAGACTCCGATCAGCCTTGTTTTCAAATCGACTTAAAGTAGGCTGGGAACATAATCCGCTATCTAGTACTTTACGGATCACCGGATCCTCTCGGAGTTTTTGTTCGTCATTGCAATCCTGATAGCCCTGCATCATTAAAAACACCCGTTGGCGAAGCATTTCTTCATAAGTGTATTCGATAAAAAAGGGGTTTCGATAGTCAGGAATCAGTGCGGCGAAGCTTTTTAATAGACCAGTCTTTCTCTCTACTTTTTCACTTAACAATATCGCTCCGTCTGAGCTAATCGCTGATGCTGAAAAATCAAATTTAAAAGCTTGTTTTCCTCGATAAAATACGGTATCTTTTTCCTTATATTCAGGCATAAATTAATTGCTTATTTTGTTGTCTAACTATCTCAATATAAGCAATTTATGCCTGTTTTTTATTGTCTACTATGAATTTTTCGGGTTAACTTCTTCAGCCGGCGTTTTGGGAGGGGCTGGAGTGCATTATGATCCTGATAATATTCGTCTCACCTTCGATATCCTTTATCGTTACGGCCTGCATAATGTAGTAAATAGAAAAAACAGGTTTTCGGAGAATCGTTTGGTAGGAGTGGGGGATGTTTTGGATGATCTGAGCCTGCGGAATATAAGTATAAACCTTGGGGTTCTGTTTCCCCTACGTTTCTTAAGTACCACTTTCAAATCTAACAGCTAATTAAAATCGAGATGAAGTTACTTTTGAACCGTATATCTATTGCTCTTATACTATTAACAGCTTGTGACATTAAAAATAACGATATAGCCCCTTCATCGAGCTTCTTTCATATATATGATAATAATCAATTCAGTGCTTCTTTCATCCCTTTGGACGTTATTCAAACTACGGATGAAGGCTATTTGATCCTTACCGGAACCAGGGTTGAATCCTCTGACTTTGTAGGAGTGGGAATTCTAAGAGTTGATGCGGAAGGTAATTTTGTTCAGCAATCGACTTTGCCTCCGAATTTTGTTCATCCAGTGGCCAATTGGTTGGCTCTTAATGATTCCTATTATTTCTTTTGCATGGATGCAAACAGTCTGCAAACACAATTATACGCATTAGATCAGGAAGGAAATATTGCGGACCCCATTGGTTTAGGACTAACTTTGCCCCAGCATGCCTCATTAGACGGACAAGAATTCATTGTACTTAGTTATGACAACGAAAACAGGGCAACACTTCTTTCCATAGTAACACCTGAGGGCAATATCACCAGTGGCCAATCTTTCGCTATAGGTGACGGAGAAGGTGTCGATGAGCCCATTATAGATCACTATACACGAACAGGAAGGCAGTTTCCTTTCACCACCGGAAGATTGGACAATGGTACCTACTACTTCAACGGTTTCTTCAATTTCACCTTATCACTGGTTTTTACTGATCTTACTAACGGCGCATTAGGAGTGGGTGCAGGGCCAGCAGGAAGATGGTGGTTTTAGTGCCATCACACCAATTGCCGGAACTCAATTTGCCGCAGCCAGGTTCAATTTTGGCGACAATTTTGTTATTCCCAATGTCTCTTTGAATACTGGCAGAGTGACTTCAACGGTTGATATTGAAGGTAACCCGATGCTTGAACTGGTTCCTGATGCCCGGGTTTACATTGAACGGTTAACTGTCAATGAACGAGATGTTTTGGTTTATGCCAGCACCACAAAAAACGGACAGGTAATTATTATTCTATATGATGAGGCAGACGGCGCCTGGTTGGGTACTGATTATTTAGGTTTTTCAAATCCCTACGAAGTACGATCAATCAAAAAAACCTCTGATGGAGGTTTAGCAGTATTAAGTGAGACCTCTGTAATAGGCCGTTTTCCAAGAGCTAGCCTTTTTAAGCTTTCTCCTGATCAGCTGTCCGATATTATAGTAGTGGATTGATTGACTGATATCTTGCGGTTAATCACCACAATCTTCGCTTTTTGGATTTGTAGTCTGAAAAAAATGCAATTCACAGCCCCTGTATACTGGATTCCGGATTTCAATTCTTGAATGAAACCATAGTAGATGAGGGATCTATAGCGTGGGACTTTAATATTGCATTAACATAAACTGTCTGTCAATTGGAATCCGCTGGGGTAAATATTGAGTATTGAAGGTATCATATTAGACATTGTCATGAGATTAACTCTCCTGTTATTACTAATAAATTTATCATTTCTATCGTCAAGTTCATTTCGCCCAGTACAATGACATCTACAAGGAAAGTGCCTGGGCGGAAAGAGATAAGTGGCAACAAGTACCCAGGATCTTTGATGCCCTAAACCTATCTCCTGAATCACGAATTGCAGATGTTGGTAGCCATCAGGGTTATATGACAGTAAAGCTGGCAAAGAAAATCAATTCAAAAGGCAGAATTTACGCAGTAGATGTGGATCAATGGAATCTTGACAGGCTGAATAGGATACTGGAAGAACGTCATTTGACTGATAGGGTTGAAGTGATCAAAGGTGATTATGATGATCCCAAATTGCCTACCGGTGAATTAGATGCTGTCCTAATTATGGATACGTATCATGAAATGGATGACTATAAGGAGGTGCTAAAACATGTAAAGAGG
>CAXXNX010000082.1:0-29136 GCA_963664285.2 Cyclobacteriaceae bacterium | reverse complement strand
TGCATTGTTTTCAATCACTACCGGTGCCGCCTGGATGGGTTCCAATACGCCACCTAAACCAACTCCCCCACTGAGGTGAACATTCTTGCCGACTTGTGCGCAACTACCTACAGTAGCCCAGGTGTCCACCATTGTTCCCTCTTCCACATAGGCACCAATGTTGATATAGGAGGGCATCATTACCACTCCCGGACTAATGTATGCGCCATACCTGGCTATGGCATGTGGAACTACTCTTATCCCTAGTTTCTCATATCCGGTCTTCAGCTTCATTTTGTCGTGAAACTCGAACGGACCAACGTCGATTCGTTGCATTTTCATGATAGGGAAGTAGAGGATAACTGCTTTCTTAATCCACTCATGAACAATCCATTGATCACCATCTGGTTCGGCTACTCTTTTCTTACCTTTATCAAGGTCATCAATGATCGTTTTGATAGCAATCTTGGTGTCTTTGTCTTTCAATAGGGATCTGTCATCCCAGGCATTTTCAATGATTTGTCGTAGTTCCATTGAGCAGTAATTATGTCTGATTTAAAACCGGGTACGAAAGCAAATAAATAAGACAATAAAATCATAGCACCGAAGCTAAAAAGAATGTATACGGTTGGTAGCCGGATATTGAAAATCCTAGCAATAGGCCAGTAAGGCTTGAAGTAAACTAGAATTTATACACTCTAAATTGCAGATAAACAGATATTTACAAGTGTTTTCAAAAGAATGTTTGGACCTGTGACTTTTTGATTCTTCAAGCAATCAATTATCTAAATATGATCTATGGCTAATATTGAGCCTCATACTGTTATTTAGTTTGATCTAAATATATTTTTAATGTTGATTAACATGCTGTTAGTAAACATGGCTAAGTTCTAAATAACACAGCAATTATTATTATCTTCGCTATATGATATCAAGTCAAGAGATCAAAAATTTATTTGCACAATTGCCGATAAGTTCCCAAACCGAATTGTTGGATGAGTTGCTCCAGGAGCAGGAATTACAAGGCAAAGTATTGATTGCCGCTCAACAACAAATAGCAGAGAAAAGAAAGAAGAAACCCTGTCCAAATTGCACAAGCGAGAAGGTATATAAGAGGGGCAGACAAAAAGGTGTGCAGATGTATCAGTGCAATGAATGTAAAAGATGGTACAGCGAAACAACAGGGACACCTTTGTATGACATCAAGCTTAAATCAAAATGGCAATCTTATCTGCGCTGCATGGAGCAGGGCATGCCGATAAAAAAGATAGCAAAACAAATCGGAATAAGCATCCAGACAAGCTTCGACTGGCGGCATAAGATATTGAGTTCACTAAATGAGTTTGTTCCCGAACAGTTATCCTCGGAAGTAGAATGTGATGAATTGGAACTGGCACTTAACAACAAGGGCAGTCGAAATTTAGATAGGGCAGCAAGAAAGAGGGGAAACGATTTCATACGGAATATGGGAAAGGAAGAGGTCACAGTTGTCCAGGTAGTAACAGCGGTTGAACGCAAGGGGGAGAAGTACCTTAAAGCTGTTGCATCAAAACGGCTGAGCAAAGAAGAAATTTCAAAGGCATTGGATGGGAAGTTGGCCTACGGTGCAACCTTGATTACAGATAAGCACCCTTCTTATAAGGCTTTTGCCAAAGACAACCCCTCCATAAAGCACAAAGCGCTATTGGCCAAAGATCATGTGGATAGAGATGATAAAACAATCCATCTGCAAAAAGTAAACAATGTTCACACTCAACTTAGGACATTCTTACGCCCATTCAATGGTGTCAGTTCCAAATATTTGCAAAACTACCTGAATTGGTATGCTTATGCTGACCGAATAAGAGAGAGTAAAACAACTTTGAAACAATGGTTTCTGACTATGCTATTAACGGATCAAGCCTATCATCTGTATGAGCTATTTAAACAAAATGCTGTTATAATTAGAACTTAGCTGTAAACATTATACAGTTAAAATACGTTTAATTTGATTATTAGCTTAAAAAAATATTTAGATTCGTCTAAAATATATATGTTTGCAGAAACATGATGACATCATGATTTTTTAGTTTTGCTGAAGAGAATTACATAAAAACAATCTACCATCTTTCGGATGCAGGTAACGTTGGGGTGTCTACCAATGCGATTGCTGATCAGTTAAATACTAAACCTGCTTCGGTAAGTGATATGATCAAAAAGCTTGCAAACAAGAGGGTAGTTGATTATGAAAAATATCAAGGAGTCAACATTTCTGAAGAAGGGAGGAAAGTAGCGCTTCAGATCATTAGGAAACATCGGCTTTGGGAGGTATTCCTGGTAGAGAAACTCAATTTTAGTTGGGATGAAGTACATGAAATTGCAGAACAGTTAGAGCACATAAAGTCACCCCTACTCACTGATAGGTTGGACGACTTTTTAGGAAAACCTAAAATGGATCCACACGGAGATCCTATCCCTGATAGAGAGGGGAATTTTGAAGTGGGGCCAACTGTTCCGTTGTCAGAATTGTCAGCAAATGAAACCGGCAGGGTTGTGACGGTTGGGAATGATGATCCTCAATTACTTCAGTACCTGGATAGATTGAAAATTAAGTTGGGAACAAAATTGAAAGTAGTTGAAAGGGTCGAATTTGACGGATCAATGCAGGTGATGTTTAACAACGAAAAACCCGCTTTCCTGTCAAGTCAGATTACACAACATTTGATGATTAGAAAAGCTATATAATATTGAGTTTAGATTAACATGATACCCAATCCTGTCATCGCTTTAGTAACTTTCTTTTCCCTGATAGTCCTGGTTGTATTGTATGGAAAATAAATAAGTCAAACTGGCTTTTACAAAACAAAGAGCAAGCGAGAAAGACCTTAATTGAAGACATCTTGAAACAATTGTATCATGTTGAATATAGTGGTCGAACCGCCAGTTTAAACGCGATGGCAGGCGCCTTGAAATTACCTCATAAGAAGCTTGTTAAGTTGGTTGAAGAAATGTCAATGCAAAATCTGATTAAGTTGGATCAAAACATATTGCAGCTCACTCAGTCAGGGCGGGAATATGCTTTAAAAGTCATTCGAGTACATCGACTTTGGGAAAAGTACTTATCAGAAAGAACTGGATTCGATAAATCAGAATGGCACGATAGGGCTGAAGAAAAAGAACATGCTTTAACTCAAGAACAGACGGATCAATTATATCGGGCCCTGGGGAATCCAAGATTTGATCCTCACGGGGATCCGATCCCCACTGAAGATGGCGAAATTATGGAAACTAACTGGAAGCCACTTTCCGGTTTGGCTGACAATGCAATGGCAACCATTGTTCATCTTGAAGATGAACCGGAAGTGATCTATAATCAGATCGTTGAAAAGAAGCTTCACATTGGCTCCCAGATCAAAATAACATCTTCGGATGATCATGAAGTGAAATTTTATTCTGAAGGAAGTGAGTATGCACTTTCACCTATCATAGCCAGTAATATTAGTGTAAAGGAGTTGAGCGAAAAGGAGATCTTCGAAGAAAAAATAGTGAGATTGTCTTCCTTGGAGCCTGGAGAAAAGGCTATGATTAGTAGTATCTCCCCTGAATGTCGGGGTGAGAATAGGAGAAGATTATTAGACCTTGGTTTTGTTACCGGTAGTATGATTGAAACCGAATTTGAAAGTCCTATGAAGGAGCCTAAGGCTTATTCCATCAGGAACACAATAATAGCGCTTAGAGATGATCAGGCGGATTTGATTTTAATTAAGAAAGTAAATGAGTGATCAATTAAATAATGAATGTGTGGATTGTGCCTTTCACAATGCTGCTCAATTGAAAAAATTGGGAGTCAATGTGGATAATGCGGATTATGTTGTTGCGCTGACCGGCAATCCTAATACAGGCAAGAGTACTGTTTTCAATGCATTAACCGGTCTCAGACAACACACAGGCAATTGGCCCGGGAAAACGGTTACCAGGGCTGAAGGGGGATTTTCATATAATGATAAAAGATTTAAGTTGATAGACTTACCTGGAACCTATTCTCTTCTGTCCACCTCACAAGATGAAGAGATTGCAAGGAATTTCATTTTATTTGGTCGACCGGATGTAACAGTAATTGTAGTGGACGCTTCCCGGTTGGAAAGAAACCTCAACCTCGTATTACAGGTATTGGAGATAACTGATAAGACAGTTTTATGTCTCAATTTGATGGATGAGGCCAGGAGGCATGGTATCAAAATAGACGAGCGTACTTTGACCAGGGATCTGGGAATTCCGGTAGTTCCCACAAGTGCGAGGAATTCTCAGGGAATCCCTGAACTGATTGATACGGTCGACAAAGTGGCTTCCAATGAAATAGTATGTAAACCACACAAAATAAAGAATCTAGCCAAGACAGTGAATAAGGCGGTCGAGGAATTAAGTAAAAAAATAAGCGGGGCTTATCCTGAGATGCCTAATACGCGATGGATTGCCATGAGATTACTGGATGGAGATGAAAGAGTAGTAAGCGCTTTGCAAAACAGTGAATTTGTGATTGCTTGAGTAATGGAAGAGATTAAAGAAAGAACAGCGGAGATTATTGACCTTGCCTCAGAGCTGAGGCGGCAGGTTGGGGACGATTTTCATGATCGCTTGTCCGAAGGGATTTACGCTGATGCGGCTTCCATTACTCAACGTGTTGAGGAAAAGCCGGATAGAAAAATAAGCTACAGCTTTGATAGGACTTTGGATAAAGTTTTGACCAGCAGAACTTTCGGATTTCCCATTATGATCACCATACTGTCAGTAATATTATGGATTACGATCCAGGGAGCCAATTATCCGTCCGGGGTATTGGCTACATTACTACTAGACACTGTACATCCGTTGTTGAAGCAGTTATCTGCTACTGTGGGTGTTGCTTGGTGGATTGATGGTCTGTTAATTGATGGCATTTATCTGGCAGTTGCATGGGTTATCGCTGTCATGTTGCCTCCCATGGCGATTTTCTTCCCCTTGTTCACCCTTCTGGAAGATTTTGGGTACTTGCCACGCGTTGCTTTTAATTTAGACTCGTTGTTCAAGAGGGCTGGCGCCCATGGTAAGCAGGCGCTGACCATGAGCATGGGGTGGGGATGTAATGCGGCCGGAATTGTTTCTACCAGGATAATTGATAGCCCTCGGGAACGGCTAATTGCGATTATCACCAATAATTTTGCGCTTTGCAATGGAAGGTGGCCTACACAAATCTTAATTGCCACAATATTTATCGGCGCCCTGGTGCCATCGGGGCTGGCTAATATTACTGCTTCGGTTTCAGTGATTACCATAGCCATGCTTGGTGTGTTCTTTACCTTTTTTACTTCTTGGTTGTTATCCAAAACCATGCTTAAAGGTGAAGTATCAACTTTTACGTTGGAGTTACCTCCATACCGTCCTCCAAGGTTTTGGAAAACGGTCTATACATCAATAATTGATCGGACGTTAATCGTGTTGTGGAGAGCCGTTGTCTTTGCAGCACCTGCCGGTGCGGTTATCTGGTTGATTTCCAATATCAACATAGGTGGGGATAGCATTGCCAATCTGGCGATATCATCCTTTGATGGCTTTGGGATTCTATTTGGCCTGAACGGAGTTATATTGTTAGCCTATATTGTGGCCATTCCAGCCAATGAAATTGTGATCCCTACTATTCTGATGCTTACAGTTGCCAATTTAGGAATGGCGGGGGTAGGAGCTGGTGAAGGCGTAATGTTTGAGTTAGACTCATCAATGGCAACCGCACAAATCCTGAAGGCAGGAGGTTGGACATTGCTCACCGGTATCAATCTGATGTTGTTTAGCTTGTTGCACAATCCCTGCAGTACTACTATTTATACCATTTACCAGGAAACCAAAAGCTGGAAATGGACTGGTGTAGCCAGTATAATGCCTGTTATATTGGGATTTGTGGTCACATTTCTAGTCGCCCAGGTATGGAGATTGGTAGCTGGGGCATAAAGTGACTGATTTCCAAAACACACCCCACTAAATTTCCCCTCACGCTTGCCATAGCTGTGCGGCGGGCAGACAAGGGGAGAGCTAACCCGCATTATTCATAGGCCACCAATTTTGGGATTAATAATGGGTTGCTAACTATTTTTGATTGGAGTGTATGTATTAATTTGAAGATCAACCAGGTTTCTGGATTTCAAAGGACATTAGAGCGTTTTTTTGTTAGAATTTTTCAATTTTCAGTCAAAGCTCTATTGTGTTCTTATGGAAGAACATTTTTTTGATTAAATCAAACTGTTTAACTGATCGGTCAGTTCACCGTAAGCAAATCGCCCAGCAGGTATTGATATCTAAAGGCTCTTGAGAATTGTATTGTCAATGATCTTTTCCTTTCTTTCAGGCACGCCCCAACCTTCATCAGGTAAAGCCGGATATTGTCCACTTGCCATCGTTTAGCAAAGTGGTATTTTGTTTTGGCAATTAATAATTTAATCTGCCGGAACATTTCATAACAGAGGGTAGCGATGATTAAACGCATGAAATTGGCCCAGTAGCGATGACAGGAAAGCCGGTCGGAATAAGTCATGTTTTTGAGTTCCTTTATTCGATTTTCACTGGCATCACCTCGCTTGACATAAAAATCAAAGTAAATCTGTTGAGCGGTCATCGCTTCAAAGTTGCTCACAAAGTAACGGACATTCATTCCTTTTCCGGTAGACTCCACTTTGGCGTACAGCTTTTCAGAACGATCCCAGCTTTTGGCCTGGTAAGTAAACGGGCCAACAAACTCTTGATGTTTGATGATTTTTGAAGCATATTCCTTTTTTACTTCAATGATAGTCTGTTTGGTAAAAGTCTTTAAAACTTCATTACTACTAATACCTAAACAAAATTGAAGGTCAAACTGCTTAGCTATCCGATAAAAAGATGCTCCTGAAAAGCCACTATCCGCTCGAATAAGGATCTTTACTGAGGGCAGTTTTTTTCTGATTTTAATGACAATCCTTTTCAATAAGGCCACAAACCATTTGTTGGAGTGACAATTGCCCGGACGTAGTACTGGTAAAATGACCTGACCGGTGTTCCCCGTCCTTAAAGAACAACTCATGGTACATAGTCTGTCCATAATAGCCATTATACAAACTGAGTTGTTGGGATCCATGAGTAGGGTCATCGGTACCATCTACATCAATGATGATTTGACCAGTCTTCTCTTTCAACTCCTCTACATAACGGTCTACAAACCATTGACTCATCTGGTAGATCAGACTCCGACCGGCCTTGTTTTCAAATCGACTTAAAGTAGGCTGGGAACATAATCCGCTATCTAGTACTTTACGGATCACCGGATCCTCTCGGAGTTTTTGTTCGTCATTGCAATCCTGATAGCCCTGCATCATTAAAAACACCCGTTGGCGAAGCATTTCTTCATAAGTTTATTCGATAAAAAAGGGGTTTCGATAGTCAGGAATCAGTGCGGCGAAGCTTTTTAATAGACCAGTCTTTCTCTCTACTTTTTCACTTAACAATATCGCTCCGTCTGAGCTAATCGCTGATGCTGAAAAATCAAATTTAAAAGCTTGTTTTCCTCGATAAAATACGGTATCTTTTTCCTTATATTCAGGCATAAATTAATTGCTTATTTTGTTGTCTAACTATCTCAATATAAGCAATTTATGCCTGTTTTTTATTGTCTACTATGAATTTTTCGGGTTAATTCCGGTTTTATTGTAGATAATGCCAATAATAACGGGATCAATTCCCCCTTTGAAGGGGGTTGGGAGATGTTTCTTTTATAACAATTTCTATCTAAACTCAATAATCTGCCCCTCATAAGCATAATTAAATCCCTTATCCTTCACTTCCTTCTGGGACGGGCTTCCGTCAATCAGTAGGGGATTGGTATGATTGAAATGAATAAAGTGTACATCTGCTTTCTTTTTTGCAGGCACGGATTCAAAATACTCAAAACTCTCGGTTACAAAAGGATGAAATATCTTACTCATGTTACGACCAGGTAATTCACCATCTCTAAAAAATGTAGCATCAATAAAGGCATAATCCCAGGTATCATGGATTTCAGCAAGGTTGACATTCCACATATGCCATTTGTCGATGTTAGGAATGAACACCAATGACTTTCCGCTAGCAAAAATCTGGAATCCCCACTGCTTCGGTATACTCATCCCGGTGAGGAACGAGGAAGGGAACAACAGAAATTTCGTTTGTCAGCAGGACCAACGTACTGTCCTGGATCGGTTGCAACCTGATGTTTTTGAAATCAACCAGTTGACTCCAGGGACCATTGGCGTTAAGATATTCATGCATGCGTGGCATTGCATAAACATTGATGTCCTTGGTGTTCATAGATTCATTACCGATATGCATCAAGCCGGTGTAATGGCCCATATGGCCATGAGTAAGGAAAATGCCTGCAAACTCATAAACGGAGTCAGGTGCAATTTTCTGTAGTTCGAAAAGCTGCTCCCGCATATCCGGTGTGGCTTCGAACAACCATTTCTTTTTGGTTTGAGGGTCAACCAGACCAAGCGAGACAGCCTTTTTTTTAATGAAGGATCATTCCAGGCTCGCATGCAATGTGGCTTGTAACATCCGGTTTTGGGGGTAGCCGGCATCCTGGGCTACGCCAAGGACCACTATAAAGGGGGATTCAATCAAACTAGATTTAGTTTGGGCTTTATCAGGCTGACTACAACTAATAAAAATTCCAGTAAGAAGGGTGATTGTTCTTAAATGACACATTTCTAAAGTTACAACTTCGGTCATTATGCGATCATAAAATTTAATAATGTTTTAATTCCCCTCTTGGAAGGGGGTTAGGGATGGGTATTTCGTGGTTATGAAATAGATTCGGTTCCTTTTTAAATATTTCATACTTGTGTGAAACCCACCCCTTAATCCCCTCCAATGGAGGGGACTATGAATTTCTCTAAGTTTGCAATTCGTTCTATGCAGCAATTTCATTCACCAGAAGATACTATTGTCGCCCCGGCTACCCCCCAGGGAGTAGGGGCTATTGCAGTAATTCGTCTTTCCGGAAAAGATGCCATTGTAATTGCCGATAAGGTTTTCCAGGAAAAGGATCTGGAAAATGAGGCCACCCATACCCTCCATTTTGGCAGCATAGTAGACGAGGGTGAGGTAATAGATGAAGTCGTAGTATCATTGTTCGTTGCACCTCATTCTTTCACCAAGGAAGATTCAGTGGAGATTTCCACCCATGGATCTCCTTATGTTGTTAAACGAGTGATTGAAGTGCTGCTTAAAAATGGGGCACGTTTAGCAACCGCAGGAGAGTTCACTAAAAGAGCTTTTATCAACGGTCGTTTTGACCTGGCCCAGGCCGAAGCGGTGGCTGATCTGATAGCTTCCGAAAATGATACCGCCCACAAAGTAGCCTTGAATCAAATGCGAGGAGGATTCTCCAACGAAATCAAACAGTTGAGGAAAAAACTCATCCACTTTGCTTCCATGATCGAACTGGAACTGGATTTCAGCGAGGAAGATGTGGAGTTTGCTGATAGGGAAGACGTGCAGGTGTTGATTGAAGAGTTACGTCAAGTGATCAATGATTTGATGAAGAGTTTTCGCTTTGGTAATGTGATCAAAAACGGCGTACCCTCGGTGATTGCCGGTAAACCTAATGTTGGAAAATCTACGTTATTGAATGCACTGCTGAATGAAGAGAAAGCTATTGTCTCTGACATTCCGGGCACCACTCGTGACTTAATTGAGGATGTGATACTAATTGAAGGCATTAGCTTTCGCTTCATTGATACCGCCGGATTACGGGAAGCGAAGGATCAGATCGAAGCGATGGGTGTGGAGCGTACCTATGCCAAGATGAGAGAAGCTTCATTGATCATTTTTCTCTTTGATCTCACCAATGAAAAGACCGATACCATTACCGCCGAGATCAAAAAACTAAAGGATAATGACATTCCTTTTATTGCGGTGGGTAATAAACTGGATAAGGCTGATCCTGCCACTGTTGAAGCTCTGAAAGCGGATTTGGTGATGATTGCCGCGGCCAAAGGAGAGCACTTAGACCTTTTGAAGGAAAAGATCCTCGAGGCTGTTCACCTGGATCAAATCCAAACCGATCAGACCATTATCACTAATCTCCGCCATTACCAGGGACTGAAAGAAACCAATGATGCTTTAGAAGATGTTTTGACCGGTCTCGATGAAGAGCTGACCAATGACTTCCTGGCGTTAGACATTCGCAATGCCTTGCATCATTTAGGTGAACTGACCGGTGAGATCACCACTGATGACCTGCTGAAGAATATATTCTCCAAGTTTTGTATTGGAAAGTAGGGAGATCTACCTCTCCTTAGGGATTTTCCTCACTATATCTACATAGTAAGTCGGAACATCAAAATCATCACTATCGCTTTCAAAATCATAAACTAATCTGCCATAAACATCCTCCATGTAACCAAGGTGATAATCATACCTGTCTTTTTTCAGAAGCTTGCCGGCCTTTTTCATCACTTTTTGTTGGTGATTCATGAGATAACTGAGCATATCTTCATAAGCAATGACCATTTTGCGATCAAAAATGCCCATAACGGTTTTTATACCGTACCAGAAATGATCCGGCCTGAAAACCATTTTATCACCGGTTATGTCAGTAAATCCTTCAATTTCCAGGAGATAAAGCTCATCCGGCTTGTAATGAATTTTAACTTCTTCTTCCTCCTGCCCTTCATAACTATCATAACTCAAACTTTCTTTTATTTCTTCCAAGGCAAGTCTCCTGACATCACCCTCAACTACCTGGTAGGTAGAAATATTCCCCTTCACAATATCATTATAAAGGTATTTCCTGAAATCAATGTCTGCTGAAAAAGGGCTCCTCACTTCTGGTGAACTTAAATATAAATGAGTTTTGAACCTGACCAATGATTCCCCTGGCTTTTGTGTATTCCAGTTCTGGTGCGGTAAACCTGTACGGTCTTCCCAAGCTTGACCGATGAAAAGATCAATCCATGGTCGAAATTGTTCAAGAGAATCTGGATCTATATCCGAAAGAGCCCTCTCGCCGTCCAAAAACCACCGGCCATTGTCATTTCCTATATCACCATAACTTTCACTATTGGCCAATCGGGCATCAAAAATTACCTTTATTTCCCTGCTGTCTTGAATATATATTGAAGACGTTCGCATTCTTTGCCGTGCTATCGCAGTAAGAAAATCCGATGAATCGTTGTAATTCAAGGGATGGCGCCATTGATTGGAATTGGAATCTATTATCGCTTTAATATCAGATAATTTGTACTGGGCAACCAGCATGGATATACCTGCTGGAGTGTAGTCGGCGGAGATCCAGAGCGACAGCCATTCCAGGCTTAATTCATCACTTCCGTTATACTGCTCAAGGCGATATTCCAACTGGAAAAACAACTCCTGAGGGATAAGAGGACTGAAAATATTTACCGTATCCTCCTCGACCGTATCATCCCAATCGTCGCCCCAGCCATCATCACCCCACTCCTCTTCTTCCCAATCGTAATCCTCCTCTAACCTTTCATAACTGGAGAGTTCCCGAAATTTCTCAATGGTTAACTTCACTTTTTCGTAATCATAAGCTTTCAAGTTCGCATTAAAGGTTTCATTCATCAGCCATTGAACAAATTCCTTCCTGTGGGGACTGAAGGCTATATTGTAGTCGTTGGAACTGTAATGGCTTGTCCGGACCTGGTAGCTTTTAAAAGAATTATTGGAAGCGGTTATAGACTGATCAATTTCGGGCTCCTGTTTCAACCGGGCAGAAAGACTATCGGAAACTGCGCTCAATTGTGTGAAAAGGGGATCCTCCTCCTTGAAGATCAGTGAGTTCCCTTTCTTATCATAGAATTTGAAGGCACTCAAAGCGTATCTTCCGCCGGTCAGTGCCTGATGTATTGTAAGACTATCAGCTTCATTTTGAGGATGTTTCCAATTCTGGAGCCCAATAATGTTCAGATCGGCGGATTGAATGCCATAAATAGGGAATCCCGTAGCTGAAGTAAGATCTTCCTCATTAGGCACCCCAAAGAACAGGTATTTTAAAGGATCCAAACTTCCTTTATCATTGATAGGGTAGATTAACTCAATAAGATGGATTGAATTATCAATAGTCGGAGTCTCTTCATCGTAGAATCCCCAGTCATCATCGGTAAAACCCCAGCCATCACCCAAGGGGTCGCTTAATGCATCCCAGAGCAGGGTATCAATTTTTTTAAGTGCAATTTTTTGATTGTTTGCCGAATAATTGGCGTAATAGGGTGCGATCCTTCCTTCTCGAATGGCCTCATTACTCTTATAGATCAAATGATAGTAAAGATTATATCGATTAACCTCAGAAAGTGGATCAAGGGTGATGTTAAGAAACGTTTCCTGGGCATTCACCAGGTAACCTTTTACCAAAAACGATAAACACAGTAAGTACTTGTAATAATCATCCATAGCTTATTCATTAATTTAATCCAAGCAAACTCAATTTACAAAAAACATAATACCTACTAAGAGGTTTATAGTTGGACATTTTATACAGGAGTCCATTACTCTTTACGGGCAAATCCCTGGAAATAATAAACCAGTACGACCTGGTGAACCTTTACCTAGATAATGACTCTGCTGGTCAACGCGCTGCAGCAACGGTAAAAAGCCAGCATCCCAATGCTATTGATTATTCCGTATCCTACCTGCATTTCAATGATTTCAATGAATTTTCGGTGTCGCGACCCTCTTAGGTCTCACATGGTGCGACGTTTGTCAAGCGTTATATCCGTGGGAAAATCTCACAATCTCTTGTAGCGCTAGGGCTTGTGAGATCAGTGTGTGCGAGGTGTGTCCTATATTAGGTCTCACGTGGTGAGACAAGTGTCAGATCCTTTCGAATACAGACACAGCGTTGGGCTCTGCGTGAATGGATCATTCAGATGAATGTACAAAGAAAGAAAATGCTGTTCTTTTCCATCATGGTCATAGTCATTTTGGTATTAATAGATGGTATTTCATTATTGGCCTCCCTATTTCTTCAAAGTAAAAGCGTTATATACCGGGTGCATCAGAACAAAGAATATTCGAAATACCTAGCCATAAGGGACGACACGCTAGGATGGCCTTCTCCGGAGAGATTTGGCCATGACGGCTTGCATGATATCAGTGGAAGTCGCATCATCCCGGCGTTTCCAGATCCATCGAAGCACAAGACCTGGATCATAAATGCTTGCGGCAATTTTTGCGCTTGAGCAGCAATGGATAATAGGGTAAATAAGGTGATTATAATTTTCATAGTTTCTTTGTTTATGTGCTACGACCTTAATAGACAGTCGTTTTAATGCCGTTTATTTGTTGTTAGGTAGATGTTACTTTAAAACTTATCAGTAAACAGTTATGTATTATGTTTACAAGTTGGTTCAAATGGAAAATAAGTTTTAATTCATTTTATCTTTTCGTTAGGCCTCTTATAATTAATCATTTAGATTTCTTTCTGTCTAACAAATTCTCTCGCTTCCTCTACTTCAGGTCTATCGCTATCAGACATTTCAGTAAGTGTAAGTAACATTTTGAAATACTTAGTGGCTTTTTCATCATCACCAACACCTTTTGCTGCAACGGCTGCACCATAAATACCATTGAATCTCTTTGGATGTTCTTTTAGGTCTAGTTCATAAGCTTCAAGAGCTTGTAATGATTCATTCATTGCTAACAACATATCTCCTAAAAGCTCTCTTGCTGGCAATACTTCACCTGGCGTAATAGGATGCTTTTCCGTATTGTCCTCCATGTCCGCAGCCTCCTTCATACGTGCTAATGCATCCTCTTTATTACCTTTTGCAAATTGAATCCATGCTTGTGATGATATGACCTGAATCATCACTTGATTCGCCTCATATTGTTCATTTTGATCTACAAGTTCTTGTTGCAACTCTTGTAAATTATTCAATTCCAGCTCAGCAGATGCAAGGTCTCCGAATAGTTCGAAATTTCGTACTCCTAGTTGTGAAATGATTTTGTAATGCCCAGTGAATAGGCAGCCTTACTTCATTGGCGAAAAATCAGTAGGCTCCATGAAAACTGAAGTAAGCGAACTGACCAGGTTACCATCGGCAATGGAAGCGGCATATGCTTCCTTCCACTCCGCGTCATCTAAAAACGATCCCCAGTTTTGACGGGCCTGGGCAGTATCGGCATGGGTAATAAAATAGAGAAGTGTATTCTCGACTCCCGGCTGGTCGCTGTCAAAACTAAAATAAGCTACGTTGGTCATATCATTATTTTCAAAAATACCCATCGTGTGATCCATGAACCGGGCGTGTAGGTTGGGTAATTTCCCCTCATTGCAGTAATAGGTCCTCATTTCGAACACTCTCAATCCGATGTCCTCAATGGTCACCTCCGGTGAATAGTCGGTGGGCTTGAGAAAAATATTTTGGACTGAATCGACTAATGGACCATTAACTCTTGATGCCTCGCGTGCTTCAATCCAGTCTGGATCTTTGCGGAAATTATCGAACGACTGGTCTCTCGATTCCCTGGAGGGATAACCCATCAGGTAGATCAAAACATTCTCTTTGTTATCCACCGGCACCCAGTAAGCAATATTGGTCATGCCGTGCTTTTCAAACAACCCTGCCGTGTGGTTCCTGAATCTGGCAAGCAGGTTGTCCAATTTGCCATCTGCAGCATAATATGTTCGTAATTCGTAAACTCCGATTTCTAATTGAGGCGTTTGTACCTCTTCAGTGACTTTAGTCTCCTCGGTGGTCTTGCTTTGACCGCATCCTATGACGATCAGCGTAATGGCAATAAATGAAAGAAGGTTATTCATGGTTAGTAATTTTTGGCGAAAGATAAGAAATTGTTCTTCGAGTTTCTAAAAACCGGTTTTCGTTAGCAACATTCTATTTTCTGATTCATTATCAATCGCTCTATCATATCCGATTTTTATTTGGATTATTTAACCAAAATAAGTTGATGGAGGGTAATAAGTAGTGGCAGCTAAGTTCTAATTATAACAGCATTTTGTTTAAATAGCTCATACAGATGATAGGCTTGATCCGTTAATAGCATAGTCAGAAACCATTGTTTCAAAGTTGTTTTACTCTCTTATTCGGTCAGCATAAGCATACCAATTCAGGTAGTTTTGCAAATATTTGGAACTGACACCATTGAATGGGCGTAAGAATGTCCTAAGTTGAGTGTGAACATTGTTTACTTTTTGCAGATGGATTGTTTTATCATCTCTATCCACATGATCTTTGGCCAATAGCGCTTTGTGCTTTATGGAGGGGTTGTCTTTGGCAAAAGCCTTATAAGAAGGGTGCTTATCTGTAATCAAGGTTGCACCGTAGGCCAACTTCCCATCCAATGCCTTTGAAATTTCTTCTTTGCTCAGCCGTTTTGATGCAACAGCTTTAAGGTACCTCTCCCCCTTGCGTTCAACCGCTGTTACTACCTGGACAACTGTGACCTCTTCCTTTCCCATATTCCGTATGAAATCGTTTCCCCTCTTTCTTGCTGCCCTATCTAAATTTCGACTGCCCTTGTTGTTAAGTGCCAGTTCCAATTCATCACATTCTACTTCCGAGGATAACTGTTCGGGAACAAACTCATTTAGTGAACTCAATATCTTATGCCTCCAGTCGAAGCTTGTCTGGATGCTTATTCCGATTTGTTTTGCTATCTTTTTTATCGGCATGCCCTGCTCCATGCAGCGCAGATAAGATTGCCATTTTGATTTAAGCTTGATGTCATACAAAGGTGTCCCTGTTGTTTCACTGTACCATCTTTTACATTCATTGCACTGATACATCTGCACACCTTTTTGTCTGCCCCTCTTATATACCTTCTCGCTTGTGCAATTTGGACAGGGTTTCTTCTTTCTTTTCTCTGCTATTTGTTGTTGAGCGGCAATCAATACTTTGCCTTGTAATTCCTGCTCCTGGAGCAACTCATCCAACAATTCGGTTTGGGAACTTATCGGCAATTGTGCAAATAAATTTTTGATCTCTTGACTTGATATCATATAGCGAAGATAATAATAATTGCTGTGTTATTTAGAACTTAGCCGTAGTGACTAACCTACTAATGTTCAAATGGCCATTTATTATGACAGACATAAAGTCAATAAAAACCGAGCGTTTTAGTTTCTGTGTACTGATCCTAATAGGGCCAATAGTCTTTTGTGCTCCACCAGGTGAGTCAGAACATCATATAATGCGCTCTGCGAATTCCACGTCAATTTCACAATTCTGACTACGAAATTTGGTAATAATTGATCAATCGATCAAATCAAGCTTTTTAATGACTTCTAAAAGATTCTTCAAAACCAATACGGTATTGATTAACCTGTAATCCTTACCCTATCAGAACATCATTGTATCATCTTCTAATGGGTTATCAATCTTAGTAGCAACATTCTTATTATACTTTATCAAATCTATCGTTGGTTATCCGGAAAAATGTCAAAAATAGCCTCTCATTCGATAGAAATGGTCAACTACAAAATTTCGTAGTACTAATTATGAAATGCTGATGTAATACGCAGCGCACTGCACAGAACCAGGTTTGTATGATAAGAATTATAATTCGACAATGGCGATGATGAGTTATTTTGATAGAGCACCAAAAATAGACCTTCATCGGCAATCTAGGCAGGAAGTTCGAAATTTCGTACTCGGAATTATGAAATGCTGATGGAATACGCACTGCACGGGACTATAGCGTTATAGCTACAAATTCTATCAGGCAAATGTGAATCCCCTTCCGTTAACCTTTTAGTTAATGACGATGAGTGTGTGGTGGGTATTCAATCACTGGCTACCCCGGCAGATGTTGACTTGAAAATTTACCCAAATCCAGGATTTAGAAACATATCTATTTCCTTTAATAGGGAGAGCAGGCAGCCATACCAAATTCATATTTATGATGTTTTCGGTAAATTATCATTTACTAAAAGAGTAATTCTCCAGCTCCAATCATAATCTCCGAGGATAAGCTGCAAGCTGGATTGTATGTTTTAACATTAACCATAGAAGATAAATTGTATCCTCTACGATTTATAATTTGTAAGTTCAAGTAATAAGTGCAATTTTCCTTTGTAGCACTTGCTTTGCGTTTAGGTAATTAAATTTTCTAACAGGGCGTTCATTGATTTTGTTTTCAACAACTTTGATTTGCTCCTCTGTAACAAATCTAATATCTGTTTTCTTAGGATAAAACCTTCTGATTACCCCAATCCTATTTTCAACTGTCCCTTTATCCTGACTAGTATAGGGACGAGTGAAATAGGCATCCACATCAAGGGATTGAGCAATCAACTCATGTTTAGAAAATGCCATATCATTATCAAAAGTGAGTGTTTCCAGTTTGTGTTTATCCTGAGAGAGTTCCTCCACAATAGCTTCGGCCATTTGATCGGCATTTTTACTGTGCATCTTTCTGATTCTGGTAAAAAGACTTGCTCACGGCACTTTCATCTATTTATTGAGTTCTTAGTTAGGAAGGAATAATAATACCTGTATCAGTCCTTTTTTAAGATGACTACCCGCCGAGATAAGACCCACCTACGCCTTAGGTTAGATTCCAATACAGAATATGTAACATGTTTTCTCCGGCACCTCATCAAGGGCAGTCAGTTTGTCTTAAAAGGGCATTTAGGAACTAAAGTAACCCATCTGCTTCCATCTGCCTGACCTGCGCTCTTAATGCTGTTTTTTCATCCTGGGCTTTTTTGACAATGGCTTTAAACTCAGGATCATCCCTGAGGCTTTCAAAAAATGGATCAATCAAAATAAAGTCATGCCAGCCAAATGAAAATCCCAGGTTGGCATATTCAGTCAGGTAATTCAGGGCCTCATTTCTATCACCCCTGAAAGCATATACCTTGGAAAGAAGAAAATATTTTTCTCTTTTTCCCGGACCATCCAATTCGGATTTGAGCTTATTAATTTCTTCAGTAAAGATTTTCCCGGCTTCCTCCGTTCTCCCTGTTTTATAATAGACATAGCCGATATAAACATGCTGAGATCAACTAATAAGTGCAATTGAAGGATGAAAAAGCTTTTAAGGGCTTTTTCATCCTTCAAAAGCCTGAGCAGTGCAATCTTTGGATTGCAAAATGTCAAAAAACTACACACATCTCAGTATTGATCAAAGGTATCAAATTGAAGCATTATTGAAAACAGGAGCTACTCAAAAGGAGATTGCCTGTATCGTTCATTTTCACCCGTCTACGATCTCACGTGAGCTTAAGCGAAATGTGGGTTCAAGAGGTAGGGGAGCTGGTGTCTATCGAACAGCAAATGCACAAAGGAGGACCAATCTTCGTCATCAAGGAAAGCCAAAAAGAGTGATTTTCACCAAACCCATGAAAGACTGGATAGTTAACCGGCTCCAAGAAGATAGATGGAGTCCTGAATTGATCAGCCATCAGGGAAAGAAAACGAGAGAATGTCCACTTAGCCATGAATGGATTTACCAATGGATATGGGAATGTAAGCACACCAACCGCCAGGAGAACCAAGAATACAAACAACTATACACATATCTAAAACATGGCAAACGAAGGCGCAAACGAGGAAACAGAAAAGATCGTAGAGGTATTATCCCGAATAGGGTATCAATTGAACAGCGACCCCAGATCATTAACAAAAGGGAACGATTGGGAGATATAGAAGTCGATTTAATGATGGGTAAAAACCACAAAGGCTCTTTGTTGGTGATGACAGACCGAGCAAGTCTTTTTACCAGAATCAGAAAGATGCACAGTAAAAATGCCGATCAAATGGCCGAAGCTATTGTGGAGGAACTCTCTCAGGATAAACACAAACTGGAAACACTCACTTTTGATAATGATATGGCATTTTCTAAACATGAGTTGATTGCTCAATCCCTTGATGTGGATGCCTATTTCACTCGTCCCTATACTAGTCAGGATAAAGGGACAGTTGAAAATAGGATTGGGGTAATCAGAAGGTTTTATCCTAAGAAAACAGATATTAGATTTGTTACAGAGGAGCAAATCAAAGTTGTTGAAAACAAAATCAATGAACGCCCTGTTAGAAAATTTAATTACCTAAACGCAAAGCAAGTGCTACAAAGGAAAATTGCACTTATTACTTGAACTTACACATTCATAAAATGACTTAAATTTAATACACCATCCTCCATCCCGGACTTTTGCACTTGGTGAAAGTACTTCTCCGCTTGTTCAAACTCATTGAATAGAAAGGAAGCTATAAACAGATTAGCATTGCAATCTCTTTCACAATCATTCACTTGGCAAATAGAATCGGTGAATTGAAATGCCTGCCGGAATTTACCCTGGGCCAAAAGAGCAAAGTTGTAGAGCCAAATACTGGGACAAATAGTTTCCAGAACTGCTCTATTTCTTAAATATTTTTCCGCTTTACCATAGTCTCCAATATCTAAAAAAACATTCCCAAAATCATAATCCAAATTAAAACCATTTTCCAATCCCATTTTATAGTAGGTTAAGGCCTTTAACCAATCGTTCTGTTGGGTGTAAACCCTGGCTAGTGATACAGGGCAATACTTCCATTGATCATCCTTTGGAGGTAAACTGATCGCTATTAATAAGTTCTCTATGGCCTGGTCGCCTTTTCTCATATTGTAGTAAGTAATCCCCTTCAAACCATAACCGTGATTAGACCCAGGATCAGGGGTTATTGCCCTGTCAGCATAAATAAGGGCCGAATCAAACTTTTGCTCAGCTCTAAATACTTGACCTTTTTTGCAATGGCTTGCACGTATTCCGGATCAATCTGCAGTGCTTTATCTAATAGTTGATGTGCTGCTTTTAGGTGTATCCTTTCATGCTCTCTCCAATACTTTAAAAACTCAGACCCCCCTTTCATATACAGGTCATAGGCTGCAACATCCGTGGTAAGTGTTCTGTCAATGCTTACTTCTTCTTCCGGGGTGATCACAGCACCCAGCGAGAAAGCGACTTTTTTGGCAATATTACTTTGAACCAAAAAAATGGTATCTGAAAATACTCCATCGTAAGTTTCAGACCATAGATGGTTTTCTGACTCGACGTCAATAAGCTGAGTGGTCACCCGGAACTTATTCCCATACTTTCTTACAGCGCCCTCCAGAATATAGGCCACATCCAGTTCCTGTGCTTTGGTAGCAAGACTTTTAGGACTATTCCTGTAGATTTCAACTGCAGTTCTTGATTTAACACCAAGTTCTTCAATCTTCTGAAGATGGTTCAGAATTTCATCCATCATTCCATCACAGAAGTACTGGTTGTCCTTGTCGGGGCTATCATTTCTAAAGGGCAGTACAGCTATTGATTTATCCTCAATTTCAGATTGAAAATCAATAGTAGATATCTCTTTTTCTTTCCAATAATTGAAATAAACCTGTTGACCTATGAACTTGCATTAATAGAATATCTGTCTTCTTATTCGTTGACGTCCGCAAAGCGCTTGAAGACGATGGATGGCTTACACCCATTGAGATGAAAATGGATTGCTATTTCCGTAATAGTGACTCTTTTAAATGTCTTTATAGCTACAAGTGCATCCCTTGCACATTTTTTAGGAGGGTTAATAAGTGCTATTGGGTTGGTTGGTGGAGTAGCCGGTTTAATCACAGGTCTTATTTCACTATTTTCAAAGTGGTCTTGGAAAACATTTTTTATTATCTACATTATAATAAATCTAATGGCTACTTGGGGGATTTATCTTCAGGATTAAGATAGTTTGTCTCAAGACGGGAATAAGTTTTCCCCACACCCGGCGTTCCTATCGCACCTTCTGTAAATAGAGTCGGTTCACCTCTTCTATTTTCATCCTAAAATCGTCCTGAATAGTACCCTGTTTTGTGTCTTCCTCGGCATGTTCTCTCCATCCCATTCCAACTTTTAAGGCAGCTACTATAACCTGCCTTTTTCGGTTATTCTGACGCCCTACAACGCCTTCTTCCTGTTCTCCTACAACCGTCTCATCGACTTCTACTTTACCCATTAGTGGGTATTTACCACTACTTGCCATCGCTTTCATCACCTTCTGTTGAAACGGCCAACAGGTTTTTTGGCGCAACCCCAGTTTTCGGATCAATTCAGTAGAAGCAATTCCTTTTTTATTTGTGCTCATATAGTATACGATATAAAAAGCCTTTAACAGGGGGAATTTAACTTTGTGGAATAGAGTACCGCTAGTGGGAGTAGACTGGTACTTGCATTTGGTGCATTGCCTGGTATGGCGCAGCTTCCCGCTGCAATATCTGTTATGCCCACATCTTTCACATTTAAACCCATCAGGCCATTTCATTTCGGCCAGGTATTCTTGACAACTGTCGTTATCGGGAAATTTCTCCTGAAACTCGAAAAGTGTTAGACTTTCATACTTTTTCTCCATATCTTGAAACTTAACTTCAGCTTTAAATTACTCATTAATATACTGAATATCAATGAGTTAATAAAGTATTTTACATAGTTTATTTGTTCATAATATTTATTTATTAAGTGCCTACTTCAATCAATCAAATATGATGGACAGTTCGTGGATAGGCGTAAGACAAGAAAGAGGCTCCTTTTCAGCTATGCCCACCTGGAACCTGAGTTTTTCGGGTTTAAGTCGAATAAATCAGAAAATCTCTCAATCTTTCAGTCCTTTGAGGAAGCCTAACTGCAACTCACGAATGAGCTTACAGACCTACAAGTCATGTCTCTAAAACTGACCATCGCCGCTTCAGGGGTGAAACAAGTGTATGTTGATGGAGGATTTGCATCCAATGAACCTTTCATTCAGGGGCTGGCCAATAAATTGCCTGAATTGAAAATATTCACCAATTCATCGGCTTTAGGTTCTGCGTTGGGAGCGGCACTTCTTGCCAATGATCAGCATCAGGATCAATTTACACTTAAGAATTGCATGCGACACCTGCCTGCCCTCTGATTAAATAAATAATTGAGTAATTTGCCAGGCATCCAGGAAACCAGCGCAGCATTTGTACCCTGGGCTGTAAAGGCTGGCAATGTATTGGGAAACAGCTATTTTAGTCTCCTTATTGCGTTTCTATTTCCCAAATACGATTTTGCTTCGCCTCGAAATACCCCTGATTAGTCGGCTTAATTTTCCATATTTTTATCTCTTTTATGAGGGTACCAGCACCATATGTGTAACCATATAAACCTTTATTCGCTTTAACTTATAGTCCATGAAAGCACCAAACTACCGCCTGACGGTCATTGACAAAGACCTCGATTAAGTACTTATCAATAAAGATTCGAATTTCCAGATCTTCACCCGAAGGCAGATCATCAACAGAGAAAGGGGCCTCAACGGTTCCGACATGAATTGCCTTTGATGACGGATTAATAATTACCGGGAATCCTGATTTTTCAGCATCGGAAAAAAGATGGAATCCTAATCGTTTATTTGTAGCCTCTTCGCGTGATACTGTAGCTTTGATCTCGAACGCCTCCCCTTCTAGATCAGTAATCTTTACAGATGAATCACCCCCATTGTGGATCGGTTCCATTTTAACATCTACACCATTAAAGGATTGTTCTTCATAGCGCTCAGACTCCAGTTCACGAAGAGGTGAAATCCTTAAAGTGCCATCGTCTACCAGGCTAAGCTCCCTTGGGAGCGACTGGATGGATTTATCCTTGATGGTGTCATTAAGTGTAACCAACCACGCCCACATGACTCTTCTGCCATCCGGGGTAAGCACACTCTCAGGCGCAAAGAAATCCCTATAGGTTGTATCAATGAACGATTGATCATCCCGTCGCCAGGTCATTCGTTCATGAATTTGAGGTACGAATTGTTCATTTGTAGCATCCCAGTCACCCAAATAATATCGGCATCCGAAAGGATGACTTATGCACAACATCATCCACTTGTTACCGATCTTGAAAAAATTAGGACAGGAGATATCTTCACCTATCGCTACGTCGGGTGAATCATATTTCAGGAAGTTGCCTACATAGACCCAATTCTTGAGATCTTTCGATTTAAATACAGGGGGATTTTGTCCACCAGAGATTGCATAGTAGGTATCGCCGATGAGAAAACAATCCGGATCCCAGTGGTTCATATCCGGTTCATTCCCTTCTTTTGTCAAAACTTCCACAGGGTATGGCTTTACCCAGGCAGATAATTTGTTATCTTTTGCAATTGCAATTTGATTTCTACCGGAAGCTTGTCCGTGATAGATAGCCGCCGGTTTTCCTTCTTTTGTGATAAATCCAGTTCCACTAAACATGCCATGCCCTGTAAATGAAGGTTGGAGTTTAGTCTTATGCCACTCCCAGTGCAACATGTCGCGACTGGAGACATGCACGAAAGAGAAGGATTGCTTGTCCTTCCATGGGTGACGCAGGATATAGTGTAAATGGAAGGTGCCATCCAGAAAAAAAACAGCATTCGGATCACCTGGTGCAGATGGCCCACCCGGATGCATGAGATGATAGCGGAGATCAGAATCCTCGTCCTCCATTGGCAAATCAATCATACGAAGGGGATGCATTTTCTTTGGCTTTACTTAATGCTGGCACGGATAGTCCTAATCCGGCCAATCCCAGTCCACTGGGCATGATAAAATTTCTTCTGTTAATATGACTTTTTTTCATTGTTGAATAATTTATTTCAATGTATTAATATTTAAAAGCTAATCCTGAATGAAAAATAATTGAATTTTGGGACAGTAGCACCATCTTTTTACCACCTATTCTCGGGGTATTTTAAATTCAGACTTGCATCGAAAGGCAACAAGCTATTCCGCATCTTCAGGAAAAACTTCTGCTGCCCATAATTCATATAGATTATTAACCCGAAAAATTCATAGTAGACAATAAAAAACAGGCATAAATTGCTTATATTGAGATAGTTAGACAACAAAATAAGCAATTAATTTATGCCTGAATATAAGGAAAAAGATACCGTATTTTATCGAGGAAAACAAGCTTTTAAATTTGATTTTTCAGCATCAGCGATTAGCTCAGACGGAGCGATATTGTTAAGTGAAAAAGTAGAGAGAAAGACTGGTCTATTAAAAAGCTTCGCCGCACTGATTCCTGACTATCGAAACCCCTTTTTTATCGAATACACTTATGAAGAAATGCTTCGCCAACGGGTGTTTTTAATGATGCAGGGCTATCAGGATTGCAATGACGAACAAAAACTCCGAGAGGATCCGGTGATCCGTAAAGTACTAGATAGCGGATTATGTTCCCAGCCTACTTTAAGTCGATTTGAAAACAAGGCCGATCGGAGTCTGATCTACCAGATGAGTCAATGGTTTGTAGACCGTTATGTAGAGGAGTTGAAAGAGAAGACTGGTCAAATCATCATTGATGTAGATGGTACCGATGACCCTACTCATGGATCCCAACAACTCAGTTTGTATAATGGCTATTATGGACAGACTATGTACCATGAGTTGTTCTTTAACCCGAAAAATTCATAGTAGACAATAAAAAACAGGCATAAATTGCTTATATTGAGATAGTTAGACAACAAAATAAGCAATTAATTTATGCCTGAATATAAGGAAAAAGATACCGTATTTTATCGAGGAAAACAAGCTTTTAAATTTGATTTTTCAGCATCAGCGATTAGCTCAGACGGAGCGATATTGTTAAGTGAAAAAGTAGAGAGAAAGACTGGTCTATTAAAAAGCTTCGCCGCACTGATTCCTGACTATCGAAACCCCTTTTTTATCGAATACACTTATGAAGAAATGCTTCGCCAACGGGTGTTTTTAATGATGCAGGGCTATCAGGATTGCAATGACGAACAAAAACTCCGAGAGGATCCGGTGATCCGTAAAGTACTAGATAGCGGATTATGTTCCCAGCCTACTTTAAGTCGATTTGAAAACAAGGCCGATCGGAGTCTGATCTACCAGATGAGTCAATGGTTTGTAGACCGTTATGTAGAGGAGTTGAAAGAGAAGACTGGTCAAATCATCATTGATGTAGATGGTACCGATGACCCTACTCATGGATCCCAACAACTCAGTTTGTATAATGGCTATTATGGACAGACTATGTACCATGAGTTGTTCTTTAAGGACGGGAACACCGGTCAGGTCATTTTACCAGTACTACGTCCGGGCAATTGTCACTCCAACAAATGGTTTGTAGCCTTATTGAAAAGGATTGTCATTAAAATCAGAAAAAAACTGCCCTCAGTAAAGATCCTTATTCGAGCGGATAGTGGCTTTTCAGGAGCATCTTTTTATCGGATAGCTAAGCAGTTTGACCTTCAATTTTGTTTAGGTATTAGTAGTAATGAAGTTTTAAAGACTTTTACCAAACAGACTATCATTGAAGTAAAAAAGGAATATGCTTCAAAAATCATCAAACATCAAGAGTTTGTTGGCCCGTTTACTTACCAGGCCAAAAGCTGGGATCGTTCTGAAAAGCTGTACGCCAAAGTGGAGTCTACCGGAAAAGGAATGAATGTCCGTTACTTTGTGAGCAACTTTGAAGCGATGACCGCTCAACAGATTTACTTTGATTTTTATGTCAAGCGAGGTGATACCAGTGAAAATCGAATAAAGGAACTCAAAAACATGACTTATTCCGACCGGCTTTCCTGTCATCGCTACTGGGCCAATTTCATGCGTTTAATCATCGCTACCCTCTGTTATGAAATGTTCCGGCAGATTAAATTATTAATTGCCAAAACAAAACACCACTTTGCTAAACGATGGCAAGTGGACAATATCCGGCTTTACCTGATGAAGGTTGGGGCGTGCCTGAAAGAAAGGAAAAGATCATTGACAATACAATTCTCAAGAGCCTTTAGATATCAATACCTGCTGGGCGATTTGCTTACGGTGAACTGACCGATCAGTTAAACAGTTTAGTTTAATCAAAAAAATGTTCTTCCATAAGAACACAATAGAGCTTTGACTGAAAATTGAAAAATTCTAACAAAAAAACGCTCTAATGTCCTTTGAAATCCAGAAACCTGGTTGATCTTCAAATTAATACATACACTCCAATCAAAAATAGTTAGCAACCCATTATTAATCCCAAAATTGGTGGCCTATGAATAATGCGGGCTAAGATCGTTCATTCTATTCTTATAGATACCTGATTGAAGATCGTTAACTGTTACCTGTAATACCCTAGATCCTGCTCCCTCTTCAACCAGATCGACTGAAGGCGGAATACCTCCAAGTAATCGATTTTAGCAGATCCAGCCGTAGAGAAGAATTCCAGGTTCATATCTGATGGATCCGGATAAAAAAGCATCGAGATCGACACTTCCCCCTGGTTGGCAAAAACCTCTACCGAACCTCGATCAATGATCAAGCTAATTTTGATTTTCTCATCCGACCCCATAGTCATCGGAACCAACTCTGCTTCTTTCTCCATAAAAGTCAATCTCCGATCTTTAACAGCATAAACAAGCCGTTCTCCTCGTATATTAAATCCAAATTCGGAGGCCTTACCCGGATCTATTAACGCATTGATCTCGAACACATCCCCGTCGAGGTCCTCCAGTGGGTTATCGCCCGGATTTACGGTTTCATTTTCCCAGAAATGTGACTCATAGCGAAGATTTTTGATACCTCCAATGGGATTTCGACACAGCCGGACTACCCCGTTGATGGTTTTTAAAGTGAGCTCACTTGGAAAGCACTGCTGCATACTCCAGGTACGGTCATGCATGGCTGTCTGGCCGGGAAAGCTTATCATGGACAATTGGATAACGGGGCCGTCTCCTTCGTATGAATGTTTCCAGGTTTGAGTAGCATAAAGATTTCCGTAGTCGACTTCCAATTTATCTGTTTCCGGAATGAATTCCGTCCCGTTAAAATCACCCAGGCGGTACAGGCCATTCCCTTCGATAATGATCCATTTCTTGTTACTCTCGTTGCCATCAACCGGCAATTGGAACAGATCAGGGCACTCATGAAAACCGTCCAGCTTGCTTAACAGTTCCCAGTTCAACAGATCAGCCGATTTATAAAACACAAAACTGGTCTGTTCATACAGGACCATCCGCCAGGACTGATCCGGTTTATACCAGAAGACCAATGCATCTCGGTCGTTCCTACCCTCAGGCATCGGAACTACCGGATTGTCTTTGTGCCTAATCCAGGTTTTACCAGCATCCCGGCTAAATGAAATAGACGTACCCCTTCCATAATCTGTATAAAACACTGCAAGAGTTTTTTCTACTCCAGTCTGAAGTCCAAGAGTGTTGTTCCAATCCACAATTCCACTCCCACTCCCAGGAGCATTGTCGAGTTGTGTATTTAGGATCTGGGGTCTCTGCTCCCAGTAGATCAGGTCATTGCTCACTGCATGCCCCCAGCTCTTATTGTACTTGCGCCGTCTGGACCACTCATCATACATATAGAATAGGTGATAGGTCCCTTTATAAAGCATAAGGCCAGTCGCATCGCCAATTTGCCCGGTGATAGGGGTATAATGAACCTGAGGTCGTAAAGGCTGGTCGTAGTGCATGTTTTCAAAAACATTATCATAAGTGATTCCGTATGGGTCTTCGGGAATCTTTTTCTCTTTTTGAGCAGAAACCGGTAAGGTAAGAGTGAATAACATGCTCAGGATCTGGAGATTTTTAAGTGTCATTTCCTTCGATTTTGAATATTAGATTAGGTTGCAACATTTAGCTATATAAACAATCATCTTAACTTCGAGTGTCACGGCTTAAAACTCTTGGAAGACGTGTAGTTGAGAAGGCCATTCAACAACTTTTTCATTAGATAATTCATGCGGGTTACCTCCGCCTCATCGGAGGACCGAAAGACGTCCAGTCGATCATGGAAGACTCCTTTGGGTCAATTTCCGCGATGATCTCCATGGCTTTCCCTTGAACCCCATCGAGAACAATTTCTTTATTGGCTGGCAGGGTCATTGGTCCTACTTTTTGAGGATTGTATCTCAAGAGGCATAATCCCCTGCGGGTTCCTGGCCAAGCTTGTCCAAACTTCGAAAATATCCCTGATTTGTTGGCCTTATTTTCCATATTTTCACCTCTTTTATGGTGGTACTGTTGCCATATGTAAACCATACAAACCCTTATTTGCCCTATAATCCATGAAAGCACCAACCACAGCCTGACGGTCATTCACAAACACCTCAATAAGATACTTATCAATAAAGATCCGTATTTCCCCATCTTCACCAGATGGCAGATTATCAACAAAGAATGGGGCGTCAACCGTCCCCACTCGAATAGTCTTATCCACTGGGTTAATTATAATGGGGAAACCGGTTCTTTCACCACTGGAAAAAAGGAGGAATCCAAATCGTTTATTTTTTGCCTGTTCACGTGATATGGTGGCTTTTATCTCATATGACTCACCCTCCAGATCCGTAATCCGGTATGATAACATTCCACCGTTATGTTTTGGTTTCATATATACCTCAACATTCTCAAAGGATTCCTTGTCATAGCGCTGGGCCTCCAGTTCACGGAGGGGCGAAACCTTTAACGTACCATCCTCAGCCAGACTCAATTCCCTGGGAAGGGATTGGAGGGTTCTGTCAGTGATGTCTTTATCCAGAGTATCCAACCATGCCCACATCACCCTTCTGCCATCAGGGGTTAAAACACTCTCCGGAGCAAAGAAATCCCTATAAGCTCTGTTTATGAATGGATACTCATCCCTACGCCAGTTCATGCGTTCATGTATTTGTGGAATGAATTGTTCATTTTTGGCATCCCAGTCACCGAGATAATACCGGCATCCAAAAGGATGACTAATACAGAGCATCATCCACTTATTACCAATTTTGAAGAAATTAGGACATGAAATATCTTCTCCAAATACCACATCGGGTAATTCATATTTTAAGAAGTCACCAACGAAAACCCAATTCTTCAGATCTTTTGATTTGAATAACGGGGGATTCTGCCCCCCAGAAATGGCATAATAGGTATCTCCAATGAGAAAACAATCCGGGTCCCAATGGTTCATATCGGGTACCTTCCCTTCTTTAGTCAGAACTTCAATCGGATACGGCTTTTCCCAGTCGGACAGATTGTAGTCTTTTGCAATAGCTATTTGATTCATGTCGGAACCTTGTCCGTGATAAATAGCTGCCGGTCGTCCCTCCTTTGTTATAAAACCGGTACCACTAAACATACCATGCCCTGTAAATGAAGGTTGAAGCTTGGTTTTATGCCATTCCCAGTGCAGCATGTCGCGACTGGAGAC
>CAXXNX010000081.1:0-11390 GCA_963664285.2 Cyclobacteriaceae bacterium | reverse complement strand
CTTCAATCCATTGCGGAAGCTGCAAGTAGCTGTCTAAAACCGGTTTATAATTGGCGTCCATATCTGATCCAAGGGCAACATGATCAATGCCAACTACATTTACAAGCCTCAACGTATTATCCACGTATTCATCAAAACTTTTGTTGAACCCTGATGGCCATGCCCCAATAACTCCCCCCGATTGAGCAACCACTTTTGCGTGATCTTCAGTGATTGCCCGCACAGAGATAGGCCTGTTGGGATCCATCTTCAATATACTATGGGAAAGGAAAATTGGAGCACTGGTAATATCAACCACATCTTGAACTGTTTTATAGGATGCATGGGCCACGTCTATGATCATTCCTTGTTCATTCAATTTGCGAACCACTTCTTTGCCAAATTTTGAAAGTCCATTATGAACGGGGTCTTCAGTCTGCAAATCACCTAGTTCATTCAGATTATAATGAATGAGTTGAAGGGATCGCACTCCGTCTTGATAAATTTGTTCAATCCGGGTCAGTTTTCCTTCCAGAAAGTCACCTCCTTCACAAGCAATAAATGCGGCGATCTTATCTGATTTTTGAGCATTTGTTAGGTCACTTAATTGAGTGACGTGCCTGACATTAATCGATTTAAATAGCTCTTTCATATTCCCTAGCTGTCGTTTATATTCCATCCAGGCTTCCCCGGGATTAAATGCTCTTCCGGATCTTGTTCCGTTTGGACTTCTATTAGTCACGATCCTGTCCACGACAAGCGAAAAAAAGGCGCCGGAAAGGTAAACCTGGTTCATCTCATTAACTGTTTTGATCACGCTTTCATCACCAGGATAATCGTCCATCCCTTTAGCTTGAAAACGACCGGGATGACAATGTAGGTCAAATGAAATGGAATTCTGAATTACAGAATTTGAAGCAGCTGGCTGTACTATTTTTTCAAAACCCTTAAATCCAAGCAATGTTGATCCTGTTGCTACCGAAATAATGTTTTGTAAGAATTTTTTTCGATTTAACATATTACAATCCTCTTTGGTTGCTTCATCTACGCTTTATTGACGTCTGGCTTACAACGAACATGAGCAAGTGTATGCTTGATGCGTGTGCTTGAATGATGAATATAGCTCATGAAAATGAGTGATCCAAAAGGTGGAAGTCCCGTAAGCACCGGGGTCGTGCCCGGAAGCCGGGCAAGTACAAGGTGGTTTGCTACTCAATTGTGCTCAGTTTTTTTCCCTGGCCATCATAGTGTAATACATTTAAGGTCTTCAGTGAAATAATCGTGGTATGAGGTAAGTTAAATTGCCCCAAGGAATCGCCTTTAGTTCCGAACTCTCAAAAACCCATTCCTGCCCATTTTTTTAACCGTTTGAAGGCGTTTTTATTTCCTTATTTGATATATTAGAATAAATGATAATCAACTTATTTGTCGAAAATCATGTTTGGGTATTATGATTTTGTGGTATATCTGTCGCAAAAGATTGGAAGTTTTTTAATACACGTAAAAGATCTTGGTTTACGGCTTCTTGAAACTGACGTTGATCATCATATAATGACGGAGCGGGCATGATGAGGCTCCTTCTGCTCTTCTTTTCATCCATGCTCGTCCACTTACTAGCCGCTCAAAATGACTCCTACCATATAAAGAAGGCGACTGAAAAGATAGAATTAGACGGGAATTTAGAGGAGCAGGATTGGAAACTGGCCCAAACGGCAACAGATTTCACTCAGTACTTTCCCTTCGATACGGTAAAGGCAGATTCACAAACTGAAATTCGTCTAACCTATGATGATCAGTTCCTTTATTTCGGAGCTAAAATGTATAACCTGGAAAATAATCGACAATATGTAACACCTTCCTTACGCCGTGATTATATCGGCGAAGCCAACGACGGTATCACATTTGTAATCGATCCTTTCCAGGATAACACCAACGCTTTCTTTTTGGGAATTAATCCATTTGGAGTGAGACGCGAAGGATTAATTGCCAATGGCGGTGAATGGAAAAGTGACCTGGATCTATCATGGGACAATAAATGGTATGGGAATTCAAAGCAATACGATGGCTACTGGACAGTTGAGGTGGCCATTCCATTTAAGACTTTGAGATTTAAAGATGGTAGTACCAAATGGAATGTCAACTTTTATCGGGTAGACAGCGAGAACAGTGAGAGATCCACCTGGACGCCAATACCGAGGAACTTCTCCATTTTTTCACTCGCCTTCATGAAGGAACTGATCTGGGATGAACCCTTAAAAAACCCAGGGCCAAATATCTCCCTGATTCCCTATGTATTGAGCCGTGTTACCAGGGATTTTGAAGATGAGGATCAAACTAAATCGAACTTTGACTTTGAAGTAGGTGGCGATGTTAAAATTGCCGTCACGCCTTCTCTCAACCTGGACCTGACCATAAATCCGGATTTTTCACAGGTGGAGGTCGATGAGCAAGTGACCAATCTTGATCGTTTCGAGATTTTCTTTCCTGAAAAAAGGCAATTCTTCCTGGAAAATGAAGACCTCTTCTCAGATTTTGGCCACCCTTCCCTGGCCAAGCCATTTTTCTCCCGACGGGTGGGGGTGGCCCGTGATTCTTCAACCGGGCAAAACTTGCAAAACCGCATCCATTACGGGGCCAGGCTGAGTGGTAAACTTGACAACAACTGGCGACTGGGTCTTCTAAACCTGCAGACGGCTAAAGATAATGACATTAACCTGCCTGGATTGAATTACACAGTTGCTTCGGTGAGAAGAAAGGTTTTGAACCGATCCAATGTGGGCCTGATCTTTGTCAATAAGCAGAATTTTAAGAACGAAGAGGGGGACTTCTCTTCAGGCTCCACTGGCTATAACCGGCTGATTGGAGCAGAATTCAATTTCCTATCTGCCAATGGCAAATGGAACAACCGCAACTATTTCCATAAATCATTTGACTGGGGGTCAAATCCACAGTCTTTTGCCTTCGGCAACTGGGTGGATTATACATCTAATACACTCTTTTTTAGCTGGTCCCATATTTTCATCGGCGACAACTATAATCCCGAGGTTGGTTTCGCTCCTCGCAAGGGCGTCTTTCGCATTCATACGAAAATCGGTTACAAATTCTGGACGCAATCCGGCTACCTGGTGAGTCATGGTCCCATCCTTGATTTCGAACCTTTTAGGAACAGTGAACGGCTTGTAGATGACCAGCAAACATTATGGTATCGGTTTACCTTCAGGGACAACTCTGCCTTTAGCCTCTCGGTGAACCACCGGTATACTTATCTGCTCAGTCCCTTCGATCCAAGTAACACGGACGGCCCTAAACTGGCAGTTGGTGAAGAATACCATTACAATGCCGTCGAATTCAGTTATCAGTCAGATTTTAGAAAGAAAGTAGCGATAAAGCTTGATGGTTATTTGGGCGAATTCTTTGCCGGTCAGCGTTATAATTTCCAAAGTGAGCTGAATTTTCGTTTTCAGCCCATTGCCGCCATCCGCATGACCTTCAATTACAATCAATTGAGGATGCCAGCTCCCATAAACGATGCTGAGTTGTTCCTGATTGGACCGCGGATCGACCTGACGATGACCCGCAAACTGTTTCTGACATCCTTTTTCCAATACAACAGCCAAATTGATAATATCAATATTAATACAAGGTTACAATGGCGCTTCAAGCCGGTATCTGATTTGTTCATTGTCTATACCGACAACTATGGCACGGATTCCATTAGCAACGAATTTCTCCGAAAAAAAAACCGGGGAGTCATCCTAAAACTGACTTATTGGCTTGATCTCTAACGTATTAATTAATAACTGTATGAATATTATAAAATATTCCTTTTCCTGATCTATATCATTTAGGTCATCAGAGGTACAAAAATTAATACATTAAATTGATAATATTAAACAGGCTTGACTTTAATTAATGCTGAGATCAACTAATAAGTGCAATTGAAGGATGAAAAAGCTTTTAAGGGCTTTTTCATCCTTCAAAAGCCTGAGCAGTGCAATCTTTGGATTGCAAAATGTCAAAAAACTACACACATCTCAGTATTGATCAAAGGTATCAAATTGAAGCATTATTGAAAACAGGAGCTACTCAAAAGGAGATTGCCTGTATCGTTCATTTTCACCCGTCTACGATCTCACGTGAGCTTAAGCGAAATAGTGGGTTCAAGAGGTAGGGGAGCTGGTGTCTATCGAACAGCAAATGCACAAAGGAGGACCAATCTTCGTCATCAAGAAAAGCCAAAAAGAGTGATTTTCACCAAACCCATGAAAGACTGGATAGTTAACCGGCTCCAAGAAGATAGATGGAGTCCTGAATTGATCAGCCATCAGGGAAAGAAAACGAGAGAATGTCCACTTAGCCATGAATGGATTTACCAATGGATATGGGAATGTAAGCACACCAACCGCCAGGAGAACCAAGAATACAAACAACTATACACATATCTAAAACATGGCAAACGAAGGCGCAAACGAGGAAACAGAAAAGATCGTAGAGGTATTATCCCGAATAGGGTATCAATTGAACAGCGACCCCAGATCATTAACAAAAGGGAACGATTGGGAGATATAGAAGTCGATTTAATGATGGGTAAAAACCACAAAGGCTCTTTGTTGGTGATGACAGACCGAGCAAGTCTTTTTACCAGAATCAGAAAGATGCACAGTAAAAATGCCGATCAAATGGCCGAAGCTATTGTGGAGGAACTCTCTCAGGATAAACACAAACTGGAAACACTCACTTTTGATAATGATATGGCATTTTCTAAACATGAGTTGATTGCTCAATCCCTTGATGTGGATGCCTATTTCACTCGTCCCTATACTAGTCAGGATAAAGGGACAGTTGAAAATAGGATTGGGGTAATCAGAAGGTTTTATCCTAAGAAAACAGATATTAGATTTGTTACAGAGGAGCAAATCAAAGTTGTTGAAAACAAAATCAATGAACGCCCTGTTAGAAAATTTAATTACCTAAACGCAAAGCAAGTGCTACAAAGGAAAATTGCACTTATTACTTGAACTTACAAATTTATTGAAGTAGGCATTTAATAAATAATAATTTGAGTCTATTAAAACAGCTTAATATTCTTGATTAAGTAATTGATTAACAGTAAGTTAACATCAGATGAAAGTTAAAAATAATAGTCAAATTATGGAGAAAAGTATGAAAGTCTAACCGTTTTTGAGTTCCTGGAGAAATTTCCCGATTGACAGTTGCGAGCGCTTAATCTGCAATACAATTACGGGTTGACCAAACATAAGAGCTGCCAAATAATGAAAGACTATTTCGGCTTAATCATTATGGTGGGAGGTCTTGTACATGCGTATGGGTAACAAATGAGAAAAAGACTATAACACAGAGATTATAAGACCTAACCTTATCTCTATAATTCCGCTCGATCCTGACAAGTTTTTTAGAAACCTGGTTCTTGTTTACAGCTTCTTCCCACTCATATGGTTTGCTGATTTTATACGACCAAAATGTTTCCAGATATTTGAATACAATAAAAAGTATGACGATCACGAAAATGATATTCATGACCTGAACTGTGCTAATATCCAGAAGTGTCGGATTCACTTACTAAAATTAATAGGTGGATAGCACATACACATAAAACCCCGTGTAGAGATCTTTCATTAAACTGATTCCGCTAGATCAATAATTACACATATTTGGTTACGCCAGGGATGGCAACGGGATATTTGCCGTTGCTATCTGGTAAGACAGGTGCTTCATCATTAAATGAATTGAGCTCCCCCACTAATTTCAGATCTGTAGCCATCGCTTGATCCCAGGTGAAGAGCTGACCTGAGTAAGTGGCCATTCTACCTAGTATAGCAGTCATTGTGCTGTTGGCACCTCTTTCAGTATCGTCAAACAGGTGCTCTCCGGATTTTACTGCCGCAAACAATTCATTGTGCTCCTGTTGAAAAGGGTTGATGTCTGACTCTCCGTCATGTTTATAAATAATCGCCCCACTACTTGACTTTATTAGGCCAAAATTGCCACTATGGACACTAACGCTTCCCTTGGTTCCTTGAAACGTTTCCTCAACACGATTGAGGCAACCTTTTTGGTGTCTACATTGACTCGCTACTACCTGTCCTTCTGGATACACGAATTCAACAAAATGGTGATCAAAGATTTGTCCATGATCCCGACCTTTCCTTACCTCACGGCCACCCATACCCTGGGCTGAAATTGGTACACTTCCAATATACCAGTTGGCTACATCAATGTTGTGGATGTGTTGTTCTACGATGTGGTCTCCACAGATCCAGGTAAAGTAGTACCAGTTTCTCATCTGGTATTCCAGCTCTGTTTGCTGATATTTTCTCGGGCGCACCCAGACGCCGGCGCTGTTCCAATAAACCTGTCCTGAAACTATATCTCCTACCTTGCCTTTCAGGATATGTTTTTCAATTTCAAGATAACTTCTTTGGTAATGCCTCTGAAGGCCAACTATAACGTTAAGCTTTTTCTGTTTAGCTAATTTACCTGCGGTTAAGACTCGTTTAATGCCAGCCACATCGGTGGCCACCGGTTTTTCCATGAATATATGTTTACCCTGATCAACCGCATATTCAAAGTGTTGAGGGCGGAACCCGGGAGGGGTTGCCAGTATGACTACATCTGCCAGATCAATAGCCTTTTTGTAGGCATCAAAACCTATGAATTTTGTCCCTTCAGTTACTTTTAATTTGTTGGTACTGGCGAACTTTCCAGATAAGCCCTTAAAACTTCTTTCAACCTGATCTTCGAATACGTCAGCCATAGCCACCAGTCTGACATCTTCATCAGCGTCCAAAGCCTGTGCGGCAGCTCCGGTTCCTCTTCCGCCACAACCGACTACCGCTAGAGAAATTTCTCCGGCACCGGCGACATAAGCGCTTGCCGAATCAGGTAATGAACTTAGAAAAGCCCCGGTTCCAGCTACTTTGACTGAATTTTTTAAAAATTTCCTTCTTGAGGCTTTGCGATCAATATCTAACAGCTTGTCCATAATGTCATTGTTTTGTTTAATATTCTTCAATTGGTTCTCCCCAAAAAACATTCATTTCAGCTAATGAGATAGACTTTTTGGGTCGTACTATTCTAAATCCTACGTGTGTTGCATCAGTCATCCACCATAAGCTTTTAGGGAATTGTGGGTCTCTCCTTTTCCATTTTTTTGTAGAGAAATCACGAGCTGCTGATCTTAATTTTTCTGGGCCATCAAGCCATGATCCTCCTCTAACTACCCTAGGATACAATGTTTTGCTGAAAAGAACAGGGTTTTTTTGACTCACGGCAGCTGAACTATAAAATTCTGGATCATATTGATCAATCACCCATTCCGCTGCGTTCCCATGCATATCATATAAATTCCAGGTATTGGGTTTTTTTAGACCTCCCGGATGGAATGTATCATTACTGTTGCTTTGATACCAGGCGAAATCGTCTAATGTACTAATATCGTTGCCGAACGAATACGTGGATGTACTGCCTGCCCTGCAAGCATATTCCCATTCAGCCTCGGTTGGTAAGCGGTAGAAGTTGCCTGTTTTGGCGGTTAGCCACTTACAAAAAGTTGATGCAGCATATTGAGTGATATTTACTGCCGGATGGCCTGGCTTGTTGTAGTTCACATAAGGCATGGTAGCAGCGGAAACGCCGTCCACCTTCAATTCAATATCATCTTTGTTTGAACTGCGAGGTGCTTGATCAATCTCCCTATAGAGAAATAACTCAAAGAGATCCCAACTAATCTCCAGCGAACTCATCCAGAAGTCAATGATTTCTACTTTGTGGAGAGGTCGTTCATCTGGTTGTCCATTTCTCTCGTTTGATGGGCTTCCTGCCAAATAGTGACCACCCTGGATAGGTATCAACTTTATGATTAAACCGGATCCCGGTATGTTTTGATCGTAAGCCTCGAATCCTTCATTTTTGGCTATAAATGAAGTTGACAACACACTGGCTAAGAAGCAACTAATAAGGAGGATCCTCACGCTTTTATGAAAAATACCATCCATAAAACTGATTTCCAAAAATTATTCTTACTAAACTACAATTCCCTTATCTTAATATTTTTAAACCAGGTATAATTACCATGATCCTGAAGTCCGATTGATCCCTTTTTGTATTCGCACCATCCTTGATATTCTACCCATTTGCTATTCTTATATTTTGATTTCCAATCGTTACCACCCTCCTCAAACTCAAGTACTTTTTCACCATTAAGCCAGTGTTCTACATGCCTATTATTGTAAATTATCTTTGCTGTGTTCCATTCACCTGGCGGATTTACTTTCTTATCTGGTGAAGCTGGATACATATCGTAATTGGCGGCCGTCTTCTGAACCTCGTTTAATCCGGATTCAGTTGGAAAATTATCATCATCCACCAATTGATATTCCGGGCCGGTCACATAGGCATGACTATACGCTGTATCTTCAACAATATGATAAAGCAATCCACTATTTCCAGTGGGTGATATTTTCCAATCGATCATAAGCTCAAAATTATCAAACTGTTGGACTGTAATTAAGGATCCTCCTGTGCTTGTTGCTTCTTCTCCTCCTTCATTAGAGCAAACAATCATACCATCTTCTACCTTCCATAGATCACCAATATTGCTGGCATTATATCTTTTCCAGCCATTCAGAGTTTCCCCATCAAATAGGGATATCCATTCATCCGTTTGCTCCTCTGCTAAGCTAGCTTCCTCCGCTTGTTCCGTATCCCCTTTTTTATTGCCTGAACATGAAATCATTATGGACAACATCAGTAACCCGATGAATTTTAAAAATTGCAGTTTAAATATTTTGTTCCGCATGGCTTAAGATTTTTTGTGAATATTAATCTGCCAATTTAAAATTTTATCGAAATATCATCTCAAATTTACTGCTAAATATGAAAACGGATTCATTTGATGCTATCGTCATTGGTTCAGGCATATCAGGAGGATGGGCCGCTTAAGAACTGTGTGAGCAGGCCTTAAAACTTTGGGCTATATGCCCTTAAGAAAGAAATACCACTATTTAGTCCAAATCGACAGTGGAAAGAAAGGTAAGAACTTCCCAGAATTACACAGGACAATTATGATGTTCAAGGCTTGGCTTAGAGGTATTTCATTACTCAGCAGATAACCTCCAGCCATATGTTGACCAATATTGTTATAGATTAACCCGCATTATTCATAGGCCACCAATTTTGGGATTAATAATGGGTTGCTAACTATTTTTGATTGGAGTGTATGTATTAATTTGAAGATCAACCAGGTTTCTGGATTTCAAAGGACATTAGAGCGTTTTTTTGTTAGAATTTTTCAATTTTCAGTCAAAGCTCTATTGTGTTCTTATGGAAGAACATTTTTTTGATTAAACCAAACTGTTTAACTGATCGGTCAGTTCACCGTAAGCAAATCGCCCAGCAGGTATTGATATCTAAAGGCTCTTGAGAATTGTATTGTCAATGATCTTTTCCTTTCTTTCAGGCACGCCCCAACCTTCATCAGGGAAAGCCGGATATTGTCCACTTGCCATCGTTTAGCAAAGTGGTGTTTTGTTTTGGCAATTAATAATTTAATCTGCCGGAACATTTCATAACAGAGGGTAGCGATGATTAAACGCATGAAATTGGCCCAGTAGCGATGACAGGAAAGCCGGTCGGAATAAGTCATGTTTTTGAGTTCCTTTATTCGATTTTCACTGGCATCACCTCGCTTGACATAAAAATCAAAGTAAATCTGTTGAGCGGTCATCGCTTCAAAGTTGCTCACAAAGTAACGGACATTCATTCCTTTTCCGGTAGACTCCACTTTGGCGTACAGCTTTTCAGAACGATCCCAGCTTTTGGCCTGGTAAGTAAACGGGCCAACAAACTCTTGATGTTTGATGATTTTTGAAGCATATCCCTTTTTTACTTCAATGATAGTCTGTTTGGTAAAAGTCTTTAAAACTTCATTACTACTAATACCTAAACAAAATTGAAGGTCAAACTGCTTAGCTATCCGATAAAAAGATGCTCCTGAAAAGCCACTATCCGCTCGAATAAGGATCTTTACTGAGGGCAGTTTTTTTCTGATTTTAATGACAATCCTTTTCAATAAGGCCACAAACCATTTGTTGGAGTGACAATTGCCCGGACGTAGTACTGGTAAAATGACCTGACCGGTGTTCCCGTCCTTAAAGAACAACTCATGGTACATAGTCTGTCCATAATAGCCATTATACAAACTGAGTTGTTGGGATCCATGAGTAGGGTCATCGGTACCATCTACATCAATGATGATTTGACCAGTCTTCTCTTTCAACTCCTCTACATAACGGTCTACAAACCATTGACTCATCTGGTAGATCAGACTCCGATCGGCCTTGTTTTCAAATCGACTTAAAGTAGGCTGGGAACATAATCCGCTATCTAGTACTTTACGGATCACCGGATCCTCTCGGAGTTTTTGTTCGTCATTGCAATCCTGATAGCCCTGCATCATTAAAAACACCCGTTGGCGAAGCATTTCTTCATAAGTGTATTCGATAAAAAAGGGGTTTCGATAGTCAGGAATCAGTGCGGCGAAGCTTTTTAATAGACCAGTCTTTCTCTCTACTTTTTCACTTAACAATATCGCTCCGTCTGAGCTAATCGCTGATGCTGAAAAATCAAATTTAAAAGCTTGTTTTCCTCGATAAAATACGGTATCTTTTTCCTTATATTCAGGCATAAATTAATTGCTTATTTTGTTGTCTAACTATCTCAATATAAGCAATTTATGCCTGTTTTTTATTGTCTACTATGAATTTTTCGGGTTAATCGAAGTGCTATGAAGGGCAATATTTGATAATCTGTTGACTAAAATGGTTGATCATAACCCTTGCCCGTACAAAATGATTTGTATTTATTAAATACGTCTTCAATTAATTTATTTGTAAATTAATATCCCGGATAAAAATATCAATGAATAAAAATAAAATGAGGCTTTTATCAACCATCGGATTACTTTATACAAGTATTTTTGTATTTGCTCAGCACCCCCATAAACATAACCATAGTCACGAACATAATCGTGCCATTGAATTTCCTGATGTAGAGGGATATTTAACACTCACCGCTGACCTTCATCAGCATACCGTTTTTTCAGATGGCTATGTATGGCCTCGCATAAGAGTCGAAGAAGGATTACGAGACAGTTTGGATGTTATGGCAATTTCAGATCATCTTGAATATCAACCGCATAAGAAGGATATACCTCATCCTGACAGAAATCGAAGTTATGATATAGCTGCTCAAGAGGTGGAAAAAAGAAAAGCCGAAAAGGATATAATTTTAGTAAGGGCTGCTGAAGTCACAAAAGCAGTTCCGCTAGGACATTCCAATGCATTATTTCTTGAGGATGTTAATAAAATTATGAATGATGATCCCATGGTATG
>CAXXNX010000080.1:0-28118 GCA_963664285.2 Cyclobacteriaceae bacterium | reverse complement strand
GCTATCACTATAACCAATCATTATTTGCTGTATTGGATAGGGCGTCCCTTCAATGACCTGCTTGTATTTTAAGCTTCTCTGCACAAATGGATGGCCGAGAAAAGTTTGCACTATTTCCGGGGCAGCCTCCAGGTCTTCGATAGTTTCGAATAGTGGCACTACTGGTAAAATGCAAACAATCCCGTCGCCCGTTTCCTGGGTAAGCCCCGCTTCCCGAGCTAATAGGTAGACGAGTAATAGATCGGATAAGCTACGGGTCATACTAACGATTAGTGAACCTAACCCTTCAGGACCATATCTATAAGCATGCGTAGCTACTACCTGGTAACAATCAATTACCGCTTTTGCTTGTTTGCTTAACGTAATATGAGGATGAGTAAACGGTCGGTTCAATTTCAATTCTTCATCAATGAATTTTAATCTCTGTGATTCATTCCATTCCAGGAAATTCCCAACTTTGAGATGTCCTGAGATCATCAATTGAGCAATGGCTTTATCATGAAACCCGCTATTTTGTCGAATGTCAAGGTGAGCCAGATGGAAACCAAAAGACTCTACCATAAGGATTACTTCTTTCACATCTGAGTAAGCCACAGTTTTGGCCCCATATTCAACCAGAGCTTTTTGTAGAATCTTTAAATCGCTCAATAATTCGTTAGGCTTGAAATAACTCCAGGACAGTTCTCGTAATTCCGTGGCGTGCTGCCTTTTGACATCCACCGGGAGCTTGGTCATGATCATGTTAACAAATTGGCGAAAAACTTCACCTTTATTTCGTCGATAGGCCAGTTCCCCATCCTCCCCCATTTCATAAAGGAGTTTACTCATTCTATCTTTTAGACTCTTTGGCGCAGTATCAAAGTCGCAAGCAAAACTGAGGTTTTGTACGAGTTTGAGCAGTCCCCTGCGTAATACAACGATAGCATTGAGCCGAAGTGCTTGTAGTGTATCAGCAGTCACTTCTGCAGTAACAAACGGGTGACCATCACGGTCTCCACCAACCCAATTTCCAAAGGTTACCTGTGGCCAGTGAGTATTTAGTAAGTCCTTATCAAAGCCCATTTCGTGCCATGCTTGTTTCAATCTTTTATTGAGTATTGGAGTCACATTAGGAAAAACGTTAACCAGGTAATGAAGAATATTTCTGAGTTCGGACAGCACATCTGGCTTCTCCAAATAGATTTCTCCAGTTCTCCAAATACGATCAATGGCTAACTTGATCTCATCCCTTACTTCATTATGCTCGATTGAATTATACATCGAGTTTTCTCTTTTGACCAATAGCAAATAGAGCGATCGATGATGCTCCAATATGGTGGATCTCTTTGCTTCAGTTGGGTGGGCGGTCAGGACTGGCTCAACCCTTATTTCATCCAGGCATTTTGCAATTTCTGACGGAGCAATTCCTGCATCTTTTAGCCGCTGCAAATTTTCCGCCCATAGTCCATTAGTACTTGACATGCCAGCGTGCTCCTCAATTTTTCTTCTATGCTGAACTGCGGCATTTATTTCAACCATATTCAAGAGTTGAAATGACATTGAATAAACCTGTAGGTGCTTATTAGTAATTTGTTCTGGTTGGAGGTCGGTTTCATTGATCCAGGGTATACATGCAGCCAACCGGTTTTCACCGGATTCCACTAGTGATTCCTTGAAGCATTTTAATACAAATTCTAGGTCCTGGTAGGGCTTACCTAGCGCTTTTTTCACTTCGTTCAATATCTTTTTCATCACAAGATTTGATTCCTTTTTGCATTAAATTTGAATGGAGAAAGTGCCAAATAGGAGGATGTAAATGGATCCAAATATAGCAGTCATATTTTTTTAATTAATAAAAAAATAGTAACGTAATACTAAAATTAGAGGCCAGATATGAGATTGACAATTAGGCGATAAACCAGGAATGTGTATTGTAAAATTCATATCAATAAGGCCTGATAAATGAAAAAATGGTTTAAGATTTTTTGATTATCAATCTCATTAGCATTATGAATCTAAAATTTTAATTATTTTTTAATAACTAATTGACTAGGATATGACCGATTTTATGGGAGCTGTTGGTCAGCGATCAAATCCTTTAGGTTCATCTTTATATTCTCCGGAGTTCGAGAGAGATTCCTGTGGTATTGGATTTGTTGCCAATATTAAAGGAGTGCGTTCTAATCAGAACATCCTTGATGCGCTCACAATGTTGGAATGTATGGAGCACCGCGGAGGAAAAGGCTGCGAAATTGAGACTGGTGATGGTACGGGGATCATGATGCAAATCCCCTATGAGTTTTTTGTGGAAGAGGCTCCTAAATCAGGTTTTGAATTGAAAGAAGCACCGGAGGAATTTGGAGTAGGCTTGATTTACTTCCCCCAGGAGGAGACCTCTATAAAGATATATAAGCTTAGAATAAGAGATTATGTCAAGGAACGGGGTTTTGAAATTATTGGCTACCGCAAGGTGCCGGTGAATAAAGAGTTTGCAGGGAACACATCTTTGAAAATTGCTCCATGGATAGAACAGCTCTTTGTTCGCTACAGAGAAAAGTTCCAAGACTCAATTGAACTGGAGAGAAAGCTTTTTGTCTTACGGAAGTACATCGTATCAAGGATAAATATGGGTGTTAAACACCTTGAGAACCAGTGCTATGTTCCGTCTTTCTCGTGCCGGAGAATTGTCTATAAAGGCCAGTTGAGGACTGACCAGTTGCGGACTGACCAGTTGCGGCATTATTTTCCTGATTTAAAAGACCCGAGGATCAAGTCGAATTTTGCGATGATCCATTCAAGGTTTTCTACTAACACATTTCCTAATTGGCAGCTAGCTCAGCCTTTCAGGTACCTTGCTCACAATGGTGAGATTAATACCATCAGGGGAAATGTCATCAAGATGAAATCCAAAGAGGTCCTTTTCCAATCTCCATATTTTACCGAGGAAGAGATGGAGATTTTGCTACCTATTTGTAATCCTAAAAACTCCGATTCTGCTAACCTGGATACAATGGTGGAATTGCTATTCCTCACCGGTAGGAGTACGCCCCATGTAATGACCATGCTCATACCGGAGGCCCTGGCAAGATAACAAGTTGATGGATCAGCGTAAAAAAGGGTATTATAAATTTCATGCTTCGCTAATGGAACCTTGGGACGGTCCTGCCGCTATTTGTTTCGCTGATGGCCGCATGGTAGGGGCTACCCTCGATAGAAATGGTTTGAGACCCGGTCGCTATTGTCTGACCAGCGATGATCTTTTGATTGTGTCTTCAGAAGCTGGAGCCTTGAAGGTGGATCAATCTAAAGTGCTGAAAAAGGAAGATTGGAGCCTGGTAAAATGATTGTGGCTGATCTTCATGAAGGGAGATTCAGAGATGACCTTGATCTCAAAACGGAGTTGATGAATCAAAAGCCTTATTATGAGTGGGATAGGAAGTTTCGGAAAAAACTTAGGTTGATGCCGGTTCCGGAGAATCTTCCGAAGCCAATGGCCCAAGCCCAGGTTAGAAAATATCAGCAGGTTTACGGACTTACCACCGAGGACTTAAAAGTACTGATCAAACCGATGGTAGAGCAGGGGAAAGAGCCTTTCAAAACAACATCAACATTTATCACATTATTTCAAACAATATTTTGATAGGTTCAATGGGCGCAGACACGCCACTGGCTGTTCTTTCAAAACAACATCAACATTTATCACATTATTTCAAACAATATTTTGCGCAGGTAAGCAACCCAGCCATTGACCCAATCAGGGAAAGGTTGGTAATGTCGCTTTTCACACGGGTAGGTGCCAATCACAACATTCTCGTGGAATCGCCCGAGCAATGCCAGCAAATTCATATTTTTCAACCGGTGCTCAACCTGGAGATGTTTGAAAAGCTCAGACAGCTTAAACTAAAGGACTACAGAGTTCAAATAGTGGAAGCAACCTTTCAAAGCTAGCGGCAAAGCCGGAAGCCTGGAAAAGGGGATCAATGATCTTTGTAAAAATGCGGAGCAAGCGGTTAGAGATAGAGTTAATGTTCTTATCATAAGTGATCGTTCAGTAGATATAAAAAGTGCACCAATACCCTCTCTAATAGCAGCGGGAGCCGTTCAGCATCACCTGGTAAACCAAAAATTAAGGAGCCGGGTGGGAATTATAATAGAGGCAGGAGATGCGATTGAGGTGCACCATTTTGCTACCTTGATCGGCTATGGGATATCTGCAGTCTATCCTTACATGGCTTTTGAGACGATTCGCCAAATGGTAAAAGAGAGGTTGCTTAAAAGAGCGGATTTAGCTGATCTAAATAATAATTATACCAAGGCTATTGGTAATGGTTTGTTGAAAGTGATGTCCAAAATGGGTATTTCCACTCTTCAATCTTACCAGGGCGCTCAAATATTTGAAATCATTGGTTTGGGTGACGAGATCGTAGAAAGATGTTTTCCCGGAACGATTTCAAGAATAGGAGGTATATCGTTTGACAATCTGGCTAAGGACATTCTGGCCCGCCATCAACTTGCTTTTACACATGCAAATCCTAATAACCATAGACTTCCCGTAGGAGGACTTTATCAATGGAAGAGAAATGGTGAAGCTCATCTGTTCAACCCTGAGACGATTCACTATTTACAGCAATCAACCCGTCGGGGGGATTATGACCTTTACAAAAAATATGCTCACGCCATAAATGAGCAATCGGAGAAAGCAATCACATTAAGAAGTCTTTTTGACTTCAAAAAACGGGAACCGGTTTCTCTTTCGGAAGTTGAACCAGCAGAATCTATTTTCAAAAGATTTGCCACTGGCGCCATGTCTTTCGGGTCAATTTCTCATGAGGCCCATTCCACTTTGGCCATTGCCATGAATCGTATTGGGGCTAAAAGTAATAGTGGAGAAGGAGGTGAAGACCCGATTCGGTATGAGAAAAAGGCAAATGGAGACTGGGAGCGATCAGCTATCAAGCAGGTGGCTTCCGGACGTTTCGGTGTATCGAGTTATTATCTCACTAATGCCAAGGAACTGCAAATAAAGATCGCTCAGGGCGCAAAGCCAGGTGAGGGTGGGCAATTACCCGGTCACAAGGTGGATGAATGGATAGGCAGAGTACGTCATTCCACCCCCGGGGTGGGCCTGATCTCGCCGCCACCGCACCATGATATTTATTCTATTGAAGACCTTGCTCAGCTGATTTTTGACCTAAAAAACGCCAATCGAAAAGCAAGGATCAACGTAAAGCTGGTTTCAGAGGCAGGGGTGGGGACAGTAGCGGCCGGGGTTGCTAAGGCTATGGCAGATGTTATTTTAATCTCCGGAGCGGACGGAGGTACGGGCGCATCGCCATTAAGTTCCATTCGACATGCTGGCTTACCGTGGGAATTAGGTGTTGCAGAATCCCATCAAACCCTTGTATTAAACAACCTTCGTGATCGTGTTGTGCTTCAAACAGACGGTCAAATTCGTACCGGAAGAGATCTGGCTATTGCCACTCTTTTGGGGGCAGAGGAGTGGGGCATAGCCACCGCGGCCTTAGTTGTTGAGGGTTGTATCTTAATGCGTAAATGTCATCTTAATACCTGTCCCGTTGGTATTGCTACTCAGAACCCGGAGCTACGTCAACTTTTTTCCGGCGATCCTGATCATGTAATAAATTTGTTTAGGTTTCTTGCAGAGGACCTTCGCGAGATGATGGCTAAGCTTGGATTTAGATCGGTCAACGAAATGGTAGGCCAGTCATCAGATGCCATGAAAGTTAAAGATATCCTTCCGACAAAAAAGCTTGAGTCCCTGAGGCTAGATAAAATTATTCAAAGAATTCCCGAATCCGATGAACATGGAATTTTCCATAAGAAAAATCAGCAGCATTTGATTAAAGAGGTTCTGGATCGAAAGCTGATTGAGGTTGCTAAACCATCATTAAATAGTAGGGAAGTATCCGTCGGTAGGTTTGAGATCAATAATACCGATAGGGCGGTTGGAGCCATGCTATCTAATGAAATTTCTAAAAAATATGACGGAGACGGCTTACCCCAGGGAACCATACGATTTAGTTTCAGAGGATCTGCTGGTCAAAGTTTTGGTGCTTTTGCAGCGTCAGGGATCAAATTCGCTCTGCAGGGTGAAGCTAACGACTACTTTGGAAAAGGTTTATCCGGTGGACAATTGATTGTTTACCCGGATCGCGAATCGAGTTTTGTTCCACATGAGCATACAATTATTGGCAACGTAGCGCTTTATGGGGCCACATCCGGGGAGGTCTTTGTCAATGGAATAGCCGGAGAACGATTTGCTGTCAGGAATTCCGGTGCCAATGCTGTAGTTGAAGGTGTAGGTGATCACGGGTGTGAATATATGACAGGTGGTCTAGTAGTTATTTTGGGAGATACCGGTAAAAACTTTGCCGCCGGTATGAGTGGAGGAATTGCCTATGTCTATAATGCGGGCAGTCAATTTGCCAGCCTTTGTAATATGGAAATGATAGACTTGGAGCCTTTGGACTTCGAGGATATTAGTTTACTAAAGCAGCTGATTACCAAGCACATGAAGTTTACCGGAAGCAAAAGAGCAGAGACTATTATCTCAGACTGGGCAGATCACATGTCACTTTTTACCAAAGTGATGCCTCGGGAGTACAAGGCCGTATTGGCAAGTAGAAAAGGGGTTCAACTTAAACAGACAGCATAGGATGGGAAAGCCAACAGGATTTATGGAGTTTAACCGGGAGTTGCCTGAAACCAGAGACACTAAGAAAAGGCTTGATGATTACAAGGAGCTGTATGTGGAGTTTCCGGAGAAAAAATCCAGTCAACAGGCTGCCAGGTGTATGGATTGCGGCATACCATTCTGTCACAACGGATGTCCGTTGGGCAATAATATTCCGGAGTTTAACGATGCAGTTTACCAGAGCAATTGGAAATTGGCAATAGGAATTCTTCAGTCAACCAATAACTTTCCGGAATTTACTGGAAGAATTTGTCCGGCTCCTTGCGAGGCATCCTGTGTATTGGGCATTAATAAGCCTCCGGTGGCCATTGAACACATTGAAAAAATTATTGCTGAAAAAGCATTTGAATTAGGATATATCCAAGCCAATCCACCAAAAATCAGAACCGGGAAATTAGTGGCTGTAGTTGGTTCCGGACCAGCTGGACTGGCTGCTGCGGCTCAACTCAACAAGGCCCGGTCATACTGTGACTGTGTTTGAAAGGGACGAAGAAGTGGGTGGTTTGTTACGTTTTGGTATTCCTGATTTTAAACTGGAAAAAACTGTTGTAAAACGCCGGGTGGATATCATGATAGACGAGGGTGTGGTTTTTAAAACCAATGCTAACGTCGGGGTCAATGTAATAGTAGAAACTTTAAAGACTGATTATGATGCTATCCTGTTATGCGGGGGTTCCACTATACCAAGGGACCTTCCGCTTCCCGGTCGCAATTTAAAGGGGATACATTTTGCCATGGATTTTCTAACACAACAAAATAAGGTTGGATCTGGCATAGCATTAAACGAAAAACAAATAACGGCCACTGGTAAAAATGTTGTAGTACTTGGTGGAGGTGATACCGGCTCAGACTGTGTTGGTACATCCAATCGACATAAAGCAATGGCAGTAACACAAATTGAGTTACTGGCACAGCCACCGGCTGAAAGAGCTAAAAATAACCCCTGGCCCGAGTGGCCGATGATCTTAAGGACATCCACTTCTCATGAAGAGGGAGCCGACAGAAAGTGGGCTATCCTTACCAAAGAGTTTGTGGGTAAAAATGGAAAACTTACAGGCCTGAAGGTAGTTGATATTAAATGGGGAACTGAAAGGTTTGAGGAAACCGAAGGAACGGAGAGGGTAATTCCCTGTGAATTAGCATTGATTGCCGCCGGTTTTCTATACCCTCAAAAGGAAGGTATGATTGATCAATTGGGTGTTGAACTCGATGATAGAGGAAATGTAAAAACAAATGATTATGCCACTTCAGAGGAAGGGGTTTACTCGGCGGGTGACATGCGAAGAGGACAATCATTAGTGGTTTGGGCTATTTCAGAAGGACGGGAAGCGGCCAGGCAGGTCGATAAGTATCTTCAGGGTATTACGTACCTGGAGGGGAAAGAAGTAAGTCTGGTGTGAGCACGCCGCATAGCTTAATCATTAGTAAAGCTATCAAATAGACGTCGAATAGATAATAACGGTGCTTAAATGTTATTTTTATAACATGCTAGCCCAGACTATAGACGAGGTTATCAAAGCGCTCGACGATATCATCGGGGAAGAAGTTGAAGCGAACTCGCGGTTAGGTTATTTTCCTGCCCTCTATCAAACAGTAACCATTGCGGTGAAGGAAGGTGTCCAGCACGGCTTTTTCGATGATGGTCCCCGCATGGAAAAACTGGACGTGATTTTTGCCAATCGATATTTACAGGCTTACAGCAATTATAAAGCAGACCAAACCTGCTCCCAATCCTGGTAACTGGCATTCAACGCGGCTAACAATGGAAAACTCATAGTGTTGCAGCATCTTTTTATTGGTATGAGTGCCCATATTAATCTTGATTTGGGAATTGCTGCCGCCGAAATTGCTCCCGGCAAAGCCATCAAAAGCCTGGAGAATGATTTTATGAAGATCAATGTGGTTTTGGGTTCTTTAGTCGATGGTGTACAAAAAGACCTTGGTAAGATTTGGCCTGCACTGAGAATATTAGATTGGCTTGCTGGTTCCTTTGATGAAGAGGTTGCTAAATTTAGCATGAATATAGCCCGTGATGGTGCCTGGAAGGTGGCCAGTGATTTAGCAGTGATTGATAACGTTAAAGCTAGAGAGCGATATATTAATGACCTTGACGGTAGGGTTTATAATTTTAGTGGTAAAGTTGCCAGTCCCGGATTTATCTTAAGCTTTATTATTGGGGTAATCAGAATGACTGAAAGAGGAGACGTTAAAACCAAAATTTCTCAACTCAGATAAATTATCCCTTATCAGTGAATTAGATTTTTCTTTAACAACTCCGGAAATCTCTTCTGAAACTGTCTCAACCTGGGAATGGAAACATTTCTAACATAAGGCTGGTTGGGATTGCGCCTTTCGTAATCCTGGTGATATTCCTCGGCCATCCAGAATTTGTCATAAGGAACGATCTCAGTAGCAATTGGTTCATCATACTGGCCTGAAGACTCCAATTTAGCCTTAAAATCTTCAGCAATTTTTTGCTCTTCTTCATTTTGGAAAAAGATCATTGATCGATATTGTCTCCCATAGTCCGGATGCTGTCCATCAACTGTTGTAGGATCATGTGAACCATAGTATACAGTTACCAGCGTTTTATAATTTACCACCTTAGGGTCATAGTAGACCTCTACCGCTTCGGTATGACTGGTTCGGCCATAACTCACCTGGCGGTAAGTAGGGTTTGATTCTTTACCTCCTGCATATCCTGAAATAGCCTCTTCAACGCCTCGAACACTCTCAAAGATGGACTCAACGCACCAAAAACAGCCGCTGGCAAAATATGCCTTACTCAGACCTTCCAATTGAACCGCATGCTTGGTCTCAAACACCAAAGCCGATGTCTCAGTCGCTCGTTCCTTATCGATTCCGCAAGTTGTTACTAATAAAGAGAGTAATGTTATATAAGTAAATTGTATCATTTTCATTTTGAAATTGGTCTTATTCCTAGTACGGCAATCTTATTGTATAGATTACAATAAGATTATAATTCTTAGTTGCCAAAAGACAATACACCGACTTTTAAATTAACTTTTTCAACCGATTTCGTAGTAAAACGCATTTCGGAGGACATCTAAACTCTTTGGAATTGCCGTCTCAGGATCTTCCTGCCCCTCAAACTCCAATGATATATATCCTTTATAGTTCGATTGACGCATTATTTCGCCAATTCTTGGATAATCCAGGTCAAGGGTATACCATTTTCCCTCTCCATAATAAGTTTTGGCTTGCATCAGGCAGGTGTAGGGTGCAAGCGCAGTTAGCTGATCGTACGGATTTTCCAGGAAATTGCCGGTATCCAATGTCACCTTGAGCCAGGGAGAATTAATCTCTTCTACAATTTTTTTAAACGCCAGCAGCAGTTCTACCTAGACCCCAATGATTTTCTAATCCTAGCACTACGCCGCACTCTTCAGCCTTCATTAGACACTCCCAAACGGAGTCGATCACCCATCTGAAACCGTCTTCATCGTCATATCCTTCAATTGGAGGTTCCTATTCCCCCATTGGCCATCAAATCATCAAATGATTCACTGGTGCCCCAGCGACCGGTGTTGATTCTCATGGTGGGAATACCCAGGCTGTAGGCAATCTCAATTTGATGATTGGTCTTATCAACATTTTCTTTGCGATAGGATGAATCAGGATTCAGAAACCCTTGGTGGGTAGAGAAGCCATAGATGTCCAATCCGGCATGCAAGGCTTGTCTCTTCAAATTCTGTAACACCGAATTCTCCTCGGAAGTCATTTGAACAAGTAAGATTTCAAGGCCGTCAAAACCCATAGCTGCGGCTCTCTCTATGCAACTCTCTATGCTCGACTCCTCTTTAGGACCATTAAACTGCCAGAACGAATAACTCGATACGCCAAAGGGATTATTTTTCGTTTTGGTCGCATCACTTTTTTTGATTTCTGACACTTCCTTATTATCAGCTGTTGAACAACCAAGTGTTAACCCGCATTATTCATAGGCCACCAATTTTGGGATTAATAATGGGTTGCTAACTATTTTTGATTGGAGTGTATGTATTAATTTAAAGATCAACCAGGTTTCTGGATTTCAAAGGACATTAGAGCGTTTTTTTTGTTAGAATTTTTCAATTTTCAGTCAAAGCTCTATTGTGTTCTTATGGAAGAACATTTTTTTGATTAAACCAAACTGTTTAACTGATCGGTCAGTTCACCGTAAGCAAATCGCCCAGCAGGTATTGATATCTAAAGGCTCTTGAGAATTGTATTGTCAATGATCTTTTCCTTTCTTTCAGGCACGCCCCAACCTTCATCAGGTAAAGCCGGATATTGTCCACTTGCCATCGTTTAGCAAAGTGGTGTTTTGTTTTGGCAATTAATAATTTAATCTGCCGGAACATTTCATAACAGAGGGTAGCGATGATTAAACGCATGAAATTGGCCCAGTAGCGATGACAGGAAAGCCGGTCGGAATAAGTCATGTTTTTGAGTTCCTTTATTCGATTTTCACTGGCATCACCTCGCTTGACATAAAAATCAAAGTAAATCTGTTGAGCGGTCATCGCTTCAAAGTTGCTCACAAAGTAACGGACATTCATTCCTTTTCCGGTAGACTCCACTTTGGCGTACAGCTTTTCAGAACGATCCCAGCTTTTGGCCTGGTAAGTAAACGGGCCAACAAACTCTTGATGTTTAATGATTTTTGAAGCATATTCCTTTTTTACTTCAATGATAGTCTGTTTGGTAAAAGTCTTTAAAACTTCATTACTACTAATACCTAAACAAAATTGAAGGTCAAACTGCTTAGCTATCCGATAAAAAGATGCTCCTGAAAAGCCACTATCCGCTCGAATAAGGATCTTTACTGAGGGCAGTTTTTTTCTGATTTTAATGACAATCCTTTTCAATAAGGCCACAAACCATTTGTTGGAGTGACAATTGGCCGGACGTAGTACTGGTAAAATGACCTGACCGGTGTTCCCGTCCTTAAAGAACAACTCATGGTACATAGTCTGTCCATAATAGCCATTATACAAACTGAGTTGTTGGGATCCATGAGTAGGGTCATCGGTACCATCTACATCAATGATGATTTGACCAGTCTTCTCTTTCAACTCCTCTACATAACGGTCTACAAACCATTGACTCATCTGGTAGATCAGACTCCGATCGGCCTTGTTTTCAAATCGACTTAAAGTAGGCTGGGAACATAATCCGCTATCTAGTACTTTACGGATCACCGGATTCTCTCGGAGTTTTTGTTCGTCATTGCAATCCTGATAGCCCTGCATCATTAAAAACACCCGTTGGCGAAGCATTTCTTCATAAGTGTATTCGATAAAAAAGGGGTTTCGATAGTCAGGAATCAGTGCGGCGAAGCTTTTTAATAGACCAGTCTTTCTCTCTACTTTTTCACTTAACAATATCGCTCCGTCTGAGCTAATCGCTGATGCTGAAAAATCAAATTTAAAAGCTTGTTTTCCTCGATAAAATACGGTATCTTTTTCCTTATATTCAGGCATAAATTAATTGCTTATTTTGTTGTCTAACTATCTCAATATAAGCAATTTATGCCTGTTTTTTATTGTCTACTATGAATTTTTCGGGTTAAAGCACTGACGCTACCAATGGCTGCTGATTTGATAAAACTTCTTCTGTTCTTTTCCATGTTTTTTGTGGTTGGTTAATCCCAGACTGCTTCGGAAAATGAATTGTTATTTTGCCCTCCAGCCTCGTAATCCGCCTAATACCGTCAATGCCGTGCCGAAAAATAAACTAAATATGTAACCCGGTGTACTCAATGAGTAGGAACCTGACATTTCCCCGGTAGTTTTAGATCCTAATCCCGAATCCGGAGAATGTGTTTGAGCCCAGTAAAGGCTAAAAATCCCCAAAAAAACCATCAAAGACCAATTATGAAGTTCTTTTTCATGCCTTCAATGTACTGAAAAGATTTTAGTTATCTGTTGTGTTTGTTGTGTGAATTTCTTGGATTGAATTGATAGATAAAGCATTGGGTCTAAGACCCTCGATAATTTGAAAACCTTAGTTCTCCTTCGGAAGACTAAGGTCAACGTGAGTTCATAACATTCAAAGTACTTAAAAGAAGAAAGTTAATCTAATTCTTAAGAATTCTGGTCTATCCAAGACTCAATCAGATACCTGGCAATTGAATCTTCACGCGACAAGATCAATTCTCCTGATACTACCTGTTTTTTTTATTTCTTCGATAGTATACCAACCCGCTTCCAGGATTTCCTCACTATCAAGTCGAAGTTGCATATCGTCAGTTTCTGCAAAGAAGCCAACCATTAGTGACGAGGGAAAGGGCCAGGGCTGCGAACCCATATACCGTATATTGTGTACCCTAATTCCGGCTTCTTCTTCCATCTCACGTTTTACGGTTTCTTCCAAACTTTCGCCAACTTCAACGAAACCGGCAAGTGTTGATCGGATATTTTCCCAGGATCTGTTTCCCTTCCCTAACAAGCATTTCGGTATAGAACCATCAGTTGGGTAATGTTCCACAAGGACGATGACAGCAGGTGATATTCTTGGGTAGGTAATGTGGTTGCAATCGGCATTGGTGCATGTTCTTGAATGCCCACCTTCAGTGATAATGGTTTCGGTCGCACAACGACTGCAGAACCTATGTGTTTTATGCCAATATTGCAAACCGCGGGCATATACTGCAAGGGATGCTTCGGTCGATGATAACTGCGATCCGATTGCCCTTAAATCGATGAATTCAAATTCACCCTTTATTTCATTGAGCTCAGTCGGCCCTAAATGGGAGTAATCAGAGTTGAAAATGTACTTATCGCTCCACTTACCTAGAAAAACGTGATTTTTACCTTTTTCAATTAAGATGTCAGATGGTGCAATCTGAACGAGTTTAGGAATTCCAGAATTTTGATCTATCAAATTCAGATCAGAAGAAGTTGGGATAATAACTGATTGGTCCGAACTAATTTTTAGCATTAATTCATCATGAGATCTTCTTAGATCCGCCTTCCTGTCAATAAATTCCAGCGTATACGGAATGTGTTTTGTGTTTTTCATTTAGGTTTAGAACTTATTTGACCAGTGTTTGGCCCATTTTCCCAAAGGTTTTAGTAACTCCAATACCTCTCTACCTGAATCGGTCAATTGATATCCACTGTCGGTTCTTTCAATCATATATGAATCTTTGAGCTCCTTTAATCTGGTATTCAAAGTAGTGGGTGAAACAGATTCACAAACAGCTTGCAATTGTCGAAACGTCTTTGGTCTATCTGCTAAATTCCAGATGATTCCCATGGCCCAGCTACGACCAAGTAGGTCAAATAGAGCCATAATAGGTTGACCGGATTTTGAACCTCTAACCGGCGAGCCAGGAATGGGAGTTGACATTTTTGAATTTTGGCAAAGTTATACTTTTGCTACAAAAATAGTAGCGCTAACACAAGGGTTTCAGAAAATAATGGCGGGGGGAATTGTTCAATTGAAAAAAATTAATTGATCGTTATAAAAATGATTTTTAGTTTGAAGTTGAAATTGAGGAATTATGGTCAACCGAATCAAAACGCTAAGTGAATATGTCAATGGGTATGATAGTAGTGTCAATGACCCGGAGGGATTTTGGGAAGGTGTAGCAGACTCATTTCACTGGAGAAACCGTTGGAATAAAGCGCTTGAGTGGAATTTTGAAGAAGGAGATATCAAATGGTTTATTAACGGTAAACTAAATATTACTGAAAATATTTTCGAGCGGCATCTCCACACGCTTAAGGATCAAACTGCAATTATATGGGAGCCCAATGATCCGGACGGGGAAGTGAGGAAGATATCCTACCAGGAGTTATTTGAAATGACTTGTCAATTTGCCAATGCTCTGAAGTCCCAGGGTGTTAGCAAGGGTGATCGGGTAATAATCTATATGCCTATGGTGCCGGAAGCTGCTGTAGCAATGCTGGCCTGTGCTCGTATTGGAGCCATTCACTCGGTGGTTTTCGCTGGATTTAGCGCCACCTCTTTGGCTGACCGCATCAATGATTGCCAGGCTAAGATTGTATTGACTTCAGATGGAAATAACCGCGGTGCGAAAGTGATTCCGGTTAAACAAGTGGTTGATGAAGCCCTTGAGAAGAGTGACTTTATTGAGAAGGTAATTGTGTTCCAACGAACTAATTCGGAGGTTACCATGGCGGAGGGGAGAGACATCTGGTGGCATGATGCCATTAGCGGTCACTCAGTTAAAAATGAGGCTGAAGAGATGGACTCCGAGGATATGTTATTTATCCTTTATACCTCTGGTTCTACCGGTAAACCCAAAGGTGTAGTCCATACCTGTGGCGGCTACATGGTCTACTCATCCTATTCATTTGTAAATGTATTCCAATATTCACAAGGAGATATTTTTTGGTGTACCGCTGATATCGGATGGATAACAGGACACTCATATATTGTTTATGGACCTTTACTGTCAGGAGCAACCACAGTGATGTTTGAAGGAATTCCTACCCATCCTCACCCCGGACGTTTTTGGGAAGTAGTGGATAAACACCAGGTTAACCAATTTTATACTGCACCCACAGCTATAAGAGCCCTGGAGTTTTACGGCCTTGAACCAATAGAGCCATATAAGCTAGATTCTTTGAAGGTTCTAGGAACAGTAGGCGAACCGATCAATGAAGAAGCCTGGCACTGGTATCACAGTAACATTGGAAAGGGAAATTGTCCCATTGTTGACACCTGGTGGCAGACAGAAACGGGTGGTATTTTGATCACTCCTTTAGCTGGAATAACACCTAACAAGCCTACATATGCGACGCTGCCAATGCCAGGAGTTCAGCTGATTATTGTCGATGGAGAAGGAAATGAATTGAAGGAAAAGAATGTGGAGGGCAATTTGTGCATTAAATTTCCCTGGCCTTCAATACTGCGGACCATATATGGAGATCATGAACGCTGTAAACAGACTTATTTCTCAACCTACTCGGGATATTATTTTACCGGAGATGGTGTTAAACGTGATCATGATGGTTATTACCGGATTTTGGGTAGAGTTGATGATGTGATTAATGTATCCGGTCATCGTATGGGTACTGCAGAAGTGGAGAACGCAATTAATGAACATCCCAGCGTGGTCGAATCAGCTGTAGTGGGCTTTCCTCATGATATTAAAGGTCAGGGTATTTATGCCTATGTGATTTGCGAAAGCAAGGATCAAAATCCTGATTCCATGAAGAAAGAAATTGTGGCGACGGTAAGTAAAATAATCGGACCCATTGCCAAGCCGGACGTGGTTCAATTGGTTTCCGGGTTGCCCAAGACAAGGTCAGGCAAGATCATGAGGAGAATCCTGAGAAAGATTGTGTCAGGAGACGCATCAAACCTGGGTGATATTTCTACTTTGCTGAATCCGGAGATTGTGGACGAAATTAAGGACGGCGCAGGAGTTTAATACCTAAGAAACCGACATCAAATATGAATAGGACACTAACGCTCTCAAGGGAAGAGATGCGCAAACTGGGTTATGCCGCTATCGATCAGATTGTTGGGCATTTTGACCAGTTGGAATCTAAACCAGTAACCAGAAAAAAGAGCCGCAAAGAAATGGAAGCACTTTTCCGTGAGCCAATCCCGGAAAGTGGTCAGAATTCTTCCCAATTACTATCCAGTCTCAAGAGTGATGTTTTTGAGAATATGATGCACCTTGATCACCCAAGGTTCTTCCCGTTTGTTCCTGGTCCGAGCAATTACATCAGTGTATTAGGCGATTTATTGGCAACCGGCCATAATGCATTTGCCGGTACTTGGCTGGAGTCTTCATCAGGGACACAGATTGAGTTGGTAACCATTGATTGGCTAAAGGAAATTGTTGGCTTCCCTAAAGAGAGGGAGGGTATCTTGACCAGTGGCGGATCTATGGCTAATCTGACGGCACTGATAGTTTGTCGGGAGGTTAAACTGAACGGAGATGCTAAAGGTGTGCTTTATTGTTCTGAACAAACGCATTCCTCGATTGAGAAAGCAATCAAGTTGCTTGGAAAGCAGCTTGTACTCAAAAAAGTGGGCACAAATAATAGTTTTCAAATCAATATTGATGAATTGAACCGGCTGATTACTTCGGATCTTGAAAATGGAGGACATCCTATCGGAGTAATCGGAAACGCAGGAACAACTAATTCCGGAGCAGTGGACGATTTATTGGAACTGCGGGAAGTATGCAATAAATACAATCTCTGGTTTCATATTGATGGTGCATATGGTTGCCCTGGAATTCTAAGTAAATCGGAGGGAAGCCTATTTAGTGTCTCTAAGAAAACAGCCCTTTTTTTATAAAATGAATTATTATGGATGAGATTTTCATTTTCTTTCTATGAGTTAATACCTGAGTATCAATCGATTAGAAAAAATGGAAAGATCGATCATAAGAATAATTTTTAATTTAGGTGTGTTTTCTTAGAGACACTATTTAGAGGAATTGAGTCTGCAGATTCAGTTTCCATGGATCCCCATAAATGGCTTTTTCAGCCTTATGAGATAGGTTGCGTGATGATCAGGGAAAAAAGTCTGCTACTGGACACGTTTTCAACAATGCCAGAATACCTCAAGGATACAGAACTGGCATTAGACGAGGTCAACTTCTTCAATATGGGACCACAAATGACACGTTCGTTAAGGGCACTAAAGTTATGGCTGTCTTTCAAAGTTTTTGGGTTAGGTTCCTTTCGACAAGCCATTGAACACGGAATTCAATTGGCCCGGTATTTCCAGAGACTAATTAGTGTCTCTAAGAAAACAGCGAGTTTTAGGTCGTATTAAAATATTGCTTAAAATGGAACAATGAAAAAATCACTCACCTTGCTGACTAATAAAGGGTGACTTTGCTTTTATTCATTGTTTTTGATGGTTTTTGATAAAAATAGCCGGGTTTTAGCCTAGCCAGGACGCACTTCTGCCAGTGCCTAATCCTTATTAACCCGCATTATTCATAGGCCACCAATTTTGGGATTAATAATGGGTTGCTAACTATTTTTGATTGGAGTGTATGTATTAATTTGAAGATCAACCAGGTTTCTGGATTTCAAAGGACATTAGAGCGTTTTTTTGTTAGAATTTTTCAATTTTCAGTCAAAGCTCTATTGTGTTCTTATGGAAGAACATTTTTTTGATTAAACCAAACTGTTTAACTGATCGGTCAGTTCACCGTAAGCAAATCGCCCAGCAGGTATTGATATCTAAAGGCTCTTGAGAATTGTATTGTCAATGATCTTTTCCTTTCTTTCAGGCACGCCCCAACCTTCATCAGGTAAAGCCGGATATTGTCCACTTGCCATCGTTTAGCAAAGTGGTGTTTTGTTTTGGCAATTAATAATTTAATCTGCCGGAACATTTCATAACAGAGGGTAGCGATGATTAAACGCATGAAATTGGCCCAGTAGCGATGACAGGAAAGCCGGTCGGAATAAGTCATGTTTTTGAGTTCCTTTATTCGATTTTCACTGGCATCACCTCGCTTGACATAAAAATCAAAGTAAATCTGTTGAGCGGTCATCGCTTCAAAGTTGCTCACAAAGTAACGGACATTCATTCCTTTTCCGGTAGACTCCACTTTGGCGTACAGCTTTTCAGAACGATCCCAGCTTTTGGCCTGGTAAGTAAACGGGCCAACAAACTCTTGATGTTTGATGATTTTTGAAGCATATTCCTTTTTTACTTCAATGATAGTCTGTTTGGTAAAAGTCTTTAAAACTTCATTACTACTAATACCTAAACAAAATTGAAGGTCAAACTGCTTAGCTATCCGATAAAAAGATGCTCTTGAAAAGCCACTATCCGCTCGAATAAGGATCTTTACTGAGGGCAGTTTTTTTCTGATTTTAATGACAATCCTTTTCAATAAGGCCACAAACCATTTGTTGGAGTGACAATTGCCCGGACGTAGTACTGGTAAAATGACCTGACCGGTGTTCCCGTCCTTAAAGAACAACTCATGGTACATAGTCTGTCCATAATAGCCATTATACAAACTGAGTTGTTGGGATCCATGAGTAGGGTCATCGGTACCATCTACATCAATGATGATTTGACCAGTCTTCTCTTTCAACTCCTCTACATAACGGTCTACAAACCATTGACTCATCTGGTAGATCAGACTCCGATCGGCCTTGTTTTCAAATCGACTTAAAGTAGGCTGGGAACATAATCCGCTATCTAGTACTTTACGGATCACCGGATCCTCTCGGAGTTTTTGTTCGTCATTGCAATCCTGATAGCCCTGCATCATTAAAAACACCCGTTGGCGAAGCATTTCTTCATAAGTGTATTCGATAAAAAGGGGGTTTCGATAGTCAGGAATCAGTGCGGCGAAGCTTTTTAATAGACCAGTCTTTCTCTCTACTTTTTCACTTAACAATATCGCTCCGTCTGAGCTAATCGCTGATGCTGAAAAATCAAATTTAAAAGCTTGTTTTCCTCGATAAAATACGGTATCTTTTTCCTTATATTCAGGCATAAATTAATTGCTTATTTTGCTGTCTAACTATCTCAATATAAGCAATTTATGCCTGTTTTTTATTGTCTACTATGAATTTTTCGGGTTAAACAGCTAAAAGGTGATTAAGCTGCTTGTTTCTGGCAATTGGCTTGCTGCTGGGCGGCCAGACGGTCAGCCTGGAGTTTACGCCCGATCTTGTGAAGGTTGTAGGCAGTAATGGCCAACCCGATGTAGCTATTGAAAGTTTTGCGGGTACGGTTCGGGCATCGGTCCAATCCCCGGTGTTCCAGCTCATTAATGTTGGATTCGATAGCAGAATGCTTGTTTTTCAACCTTTTGAAGGCTGGCGCTGATTCGATGGCTTTTTCTTCTTTGTTTAACCTACCCTTTTTAGGCATGATCACTTCTGGGATGAAGGTTTGCAGAGTTGCTTTATCCTCTTTATCGGAAAACCCCTTGTCGGTGCTCAGGCTTTGGATGGGGTATTTCTCAGCGATACGCCGGGCAATTGATAGGGTAAGTTGGTTGTCGGTTTGTTTTTCAGCTATTTGCCAGTCTATGAGTAAATGGTATTGATCCGAAGTGATGGCCAGATTCTTACCGATCTCCACATTGGGGTGCAGTTTGCCTTTTTTGATCATTTCGGCATAAGGTTGAAAGATGGAAAAGACTTTTTCGGCATGGGGAATGGTCTCTACTCTGATCAACCGCCTGTCGAGCAACTCGATGTGCTTTTCCAACATCTCAAGATAATAGGTCAATGCCATCAGGGCTGCGAACTCCTCGATAGAGTTTCCCTGATGTTTTTCCAACATTTGGCCCACTTTCTTGCTCAAAGCACGGGCTTTAGTCAGATAGGAAGTGGCAGCCTGCTCTACCCGCTCCTCTTTGTTTTTTCCTCCTGAGCCGGTGGTCCTGCCCACGCTGCGCATCAGCCTTTTGAGGGATCTGCGCCAATCCCCGGACTTACGCCAGCCAGTAAAATACCTTTTTGAGACCAATAAATCAGCTACATCTATACACTTTCTGGCACTGTCCCATAGCAGGTTGTAGTCGGTAGGAAAGTGGGTGTCGGTTTCTACCACGAAACTATCGGTCTTGCAACGCAAGGCAACTTCCTCCCCTCCGGTTTTTCCTTTTTTTTTAAACACCTGGTGACCTGCTGCTACGATTACATCATTGATGCCGATGAGCAGTTCATCGTCCAGCAAGGTCACATTGTCATAAATGTTCTGGTACTTATACTGTTTGCCCACAGAGTAGTCGGTAGGTAGCACCCCCATAATGCCCCGTACCAACGTGTCATAATTGGAGATATGGTGTAACTCATCGTAAGAGATGTTCATGCACAGGCGCACCTGGGCCAATACGAAGACCTCCCACAGACTCATACCCTCACGGCCCGTCTTTTTCTTTCCCTCAATGAGTTTGGAAGAAAGTAATTCAAAAATACGCTGGTTCCATTCAGGTTGGACATAGATATATTGAAGGGCGGCTGCCAGGGCAGCTAAGTGGCTTTTAGTTTTCACCGGAGCCTCTACTTGCTCGATGGGTGTGCATCCCAGGGTAAGTTGGGGCTGGAAGGATTTCCTCATGGTTTGTATTTATATCGGTTATATGCAATATAATGATTAATCCTGATAAACCAACCGAAAAAATCGTTTCTTTTCTACACTGAATGAACAAAAAAAGGACAGGGATTTTACTCCCCGACAGACCAAAAAGCCTGCGAATCTCAAAGTGAATTCTTTGGGGTTTTTGAATGGAAAACCTTCAAATGGCCAATTAACAGGCTACAACGCAACTGTTCTTGATAATATTTGTGAATTTGATAATTCTACTGAATCAGATTCGAGAATAATTCAGCGCTGATTTGATGGAAAAAATACGAATATGATGGATAATCAGCATATTAGCCTGTTTTCATACAGACACTAATTAATAATACACCTGATTGGGAAGTAGTGGTTCCGGCCCAATTGGGTATAATCAATGTTCGATTCTGTCCTGATGGTTTATCAGCCCAGGATTTGAATCAGCTGAATACCAGAATAGTGAATTTGATGACTGAAAATGAGTTTGCTATGGTGGGCACCACCATGCTAAAAGGTAAAACGACAATAAGATTATGCATCATTAATCCTCGAACGACAGAAAGCGATGTGGAACAAACTGCCAGTTTGCTTGACAAAATAGCCCGGGAAATCGATTAGTCTTCCCATTAAAAGAATAAGTGCAGGTTATTACACTTATTCTCTTCATTTCCAATTAGTTAAGGTACACTGAATAAGACTTGATTTAAGTAAAAATCAGTATGTGGTTTGGTGGTTTCAAGGCCCCATAGGAACATTGACGTCAAATATGCATTTCAATGTTGGACTCCTTCTTTTTTGGGTTTTGATTCTAATTGTCTATAGGAAACAAAGACTTTTTAAGTTATTGATCCTCATAACAATAGCCTCGCATATGATACAATTTTCTTAGACTATTACTTACACAGAATCAGAATAAACGAATCTGACGCATAGATATTTTTATCACAAATAATCAAATCAAAAGATATCTCCATATGATAGGTAGTGTTTCTTAAGCGGTAATAATTATCGACATTTAAGATTCGTTTAACCAACCTCATCATGGATTACTTTTTAGGTTTAATATCAACTCATGCATATATTGTACTTCAGTGTTTATAAGTACAACACTAGCCATGAGATTGAAAGTTACCATATCATTGTTCCTTTATCTACTCACAATTCAGACTACCGCCCAATGGAGTAATCGCTATCCTAAAGTCGAGGGATATAGACACCATATTTATCTTGAGGCTTTTGAATTACCCATTTTAACTTCAGGTCCGATGGATCCGGCACCTTCCGCTGGGTGATGAGATCGCTTTTGCCGCAAAGGGTTGGTTGTGGGTGATGAGTTTAGAAACTTCGGAAGCTTGGTGGATTACGGGTTCATCAGGCATAGACTCCAGGCCGGAATGGTCACCGGATGGTAAACAAATTGTCTTTATCAGAGATAATGGACGCGACACACAGATTATCGCATATACAATGTTATGTGCTTTTATCTTTAGTTATGTCCATATAGATATTCTCCCGCTGCATCACCCATCAATCGATGATTATGTCCTACTTTGGGAATAATTACAATTTGCCAATTGAATTCATTTTCAAACTCATCAGCTATTTCTTTAGCGCGTTTGAAAAAGAATTTTCCTCTAGCCAATCTGTGAAATCCTTGCTCATCAGTACTTTTCGAACGCAGAAAAGTTCCACCCGTTTCATTTTCATTATCGAGTTCGCCCAAAAAGACAATCAACTTTTTCTTAAAAGCGCTTTTTAATGATTCTTGTTCAATGGGTGAATCCTTGAGGCCAAAAGGAAAACTATAGTCAAAACTCGGTAAGGTATAGAAACTTGGATTAGAAGCTAAAATTCTGTCAGCTTTTGAGTCTTTATGAAAAAGAGCAAGTCTATGTAAAATATGCCCTCCCGCAGAATGTCCAAAAATATCGTATGTTTTTTGCTTTGAGTTTAGAGCCTTTGCGGCTAAGTCAAATATTCTATCAAAGTCATTGAAAATCCATTCATCTGAATTTGGGTTGACTTTGAAAATGAATTTTTCTTCATTGAGTTTGACAATGTTCGTATTTTCAACATATTCCATACTGTTTTTCAAGTTCAAGTCATTTATCAAACCGCATAAATGATAGTCGCCAAATCCGTAATCCTTTTCTTGGTACATAGGAGATAGAATGAGAAGGCTATGTTTTTCCGATTCCTCTATCCAAGCTGTAACTGTCTCCATTTCTTCCAGCTCCAGGAATGACGAGTAATATTTTGGAATCAGGACGAAAATTTTTGGGCTTGTGATAAAATACTTTTATTATCTTGTTTTGTTTTTCATTTCCACTTTCAATAAGAAAGAATCCCGGACCGGTTTGGATTTCAATTTCATTTATTATCAACTTTTTTTCGGGAATCAATTCACTCTTTTTTATGAGCTCCATTTTGCAATGAGGGCAAATTCCTGGTTTAGAAAAGGTCAAATCATCACAGGACAAATCACAAGGTTTACAGACATATTCGGCTTTTTCATTTTTGCAAGAGAAAAAGAATATTGCTATAACTAAAAAAATCGAATAATTGAATTTCATTGCACAATGGGTAAACAAACAAAGGTTTGTTTAATTCAATTATGTAACACCTAATCTAAGAGATTTTTGATTTTTTTGATGAATAAGCTGAGTAGTTAAATAAAACGCAGGAATTCAATATCGAGAATGCCATTGCTAGTAGAACTAATTGGAAGTATCCCATCCCAGGGGATTAATACTTATCGGAGTTAATTAAAACGCAGGAATTCTCTTAAGAATAATTCCAACACTACTGCCCGGATTAAATGCCACATGGGAATTTGCTAGAATTTGGCGCTTACCTACAGTTTGAAAGCCCTGAGAATTGAGTATTTGATAATTACCCGGGGAAAGGATCTGAAATATCGCAAGTAAAACGGTTTCAGAAAGGACTGGAGGAGATGGGTTGCCTGATAGTTTTCTGCATTTCCAATTCGGGAATCTCATAGTAAATAAACCAATCCCGCCTGACGGACAGGGAAACCACCGTACTTTTGCTCAGGTGGTACGTCAGGGTTAACCCGAAAAAATTCATAGTAGACAATAAAAAACAGGCATAAATTGCTTATATTGAGATAGTTAGACAACAAAATAAGCAATTAATTTATGCCTGAATATAAGGAAAAAGATACCGTATTTTATCGAGGAAAACAAGCTTTTAAATTTGATTTTTCAGCATCAGCGATTAGCTCAGACGGAGCGATATTGTTAAGTGAAAAAGTAGAGAGAAAGACTGGTCTATTAAAAAGCTTCGCCGCACTGATTCCTGACTATCGAAACCCCTTTTTTATCGAATACACTTATGAAGAAATGCTTCGCCAACGGGTGTTTTTAATGATGCAGGGCTATCAGGATTGCAATGACGAACAAAAACTCCGAGAGGATCCGGTGATCCGTAAAGTACTAGATAGCGGATTATGTTCCCAGCCTACTTTAACCCGCATTATTCATAGGCCACCAATTTTGGGATTAATAATGGGTTGCTAACTATTTTTGATTGGAGTGTATGTATTAATTTGAAGATCAACCAGGTTTCTGGATTTCAAAGGACATTAGAGCGTTTTTTTGTTAGAATTTTTCAATTTTCAGTCAAAGCTCTATTGTGTTCTTATGGAAGAACATTTTTTTGATTAAACCAAACTGTTTAACTGATCGGTCAGTTCACCGTAAGCAAATCGCCCAGCAGGTATTGATATCTAAAGGCTCTTGAGAATTGTATTGTCAATGATCTTTTCCTTTCTTTCAGGCACGCCCCAACCTTCATCAGGTAAAGCCGGATATTGTCCACTTGCCATCGTTTAGCAAAGTGGTGTTTTGTTTTGGCAATTAATAATTTAATCTGCCGGAACATTTCATAACAGAGGGTAGCGATGATTAAACGCATGAAATTGGCCCAGTAGCGATGACAGGAAAGCCGGTCGGAATAAGTCATGTTTTTGAGTTCCTTTATTCGATTTTCACTGGCATCACCTCGCTTGACATAAAAATCAAAGTAAATCTGTTGAGCGGTCATCGCTTCAAAGTTGCTCACAAAGTAACGGACATTCATTCCTTTTCCGGTAGACTCCACTTTGGCGTACAGCTTTTCAGAACGATCCCAGCTTTTGGCCTGGTAAGTAAACGGGCCAACAAACTCTTGATGTTTGATGATTTTTGAAGCATATTCCTTTTTTACTTCAATGATAGTCTGTTTGGTAAAAGTCTTTAAAACTTCATTACTACTAATACCTAAACAAAATTGAAGGTCAAACTGCTTAGCTATCCGATAAAAAGATGCTCCTGAAAAGCCACTATCCGCTCGAATAAGGATCTTTACTGAGGGCAGTTTTTTTCTGATTTTAATGACAATCCTTTTCAATAAGGCCACAAACCATTTGTTGGAGTGACAATTGCCCGGACGTAGTACTGGTAAAATGACCTGACCGGTGTTCCCGTCCTTAAAGAACAACTCATGGTACATAGTCTGTCCATAATAGCCATTATACAAACTGAGTTGTTGGGATCCATGAGTAGGGTCATCGGTACCATCTACATCAATGATGATTTGACCAGTCTTCTCTTTCAACTCCTCTACATAACGGTCTACAAACCATTGACTCATCTGGTAGATCAGACTCCGATCGGCCTTGTTTTCAAATCGACTTAAAGTAGGCTGGGAACATAATCCGCTATCTAGTACTTTACGGATCACCGGATCCTCTCGGAGTTTTTGTTCGTCATTGCAATCCTGATAGCCCTGCATCATTAAAAACACCCGTTGGCGAAGCATTTCTTCATAAGTGTATTCGATAAAAAAGGGGTTTCGATAGTCAGGAATCAGTGCGGCGAAGCTTTTTAATAGACCAGTCTTTCTCTCTACTTTTTCACTTAACAATATCGCTCCGTCTGAGCTAATCGCTGATGCTGAAAAATCAAATTTAAAAGCTTGTTTTCCTCGATAAAATATGGTATCTTTTTCCTTATATTCAGGCATAAATTAATTGCTTATTTTGTTGTCTAACTATCTCAATATAAGCAATTAATTTATGCCTGTTTTTTATTGTCTACTATGAATTTTTCGGGTTAAGTCGATTTGAAAACAAGGCCGATCGGAGTCTGATCTACCAGATGAGTCAATGGTTTGTAGACCGTTATGTAGAGGAGTTGAAAGAGAAGACTGGTCAAATCATCATTGATGTAGATGGTACCGATGACCCTACTCATGGATCCCAACAACTCAGTTTGTATAATGGCTATTATGGACAGACTATGTACCATGAGTTGTTCTTTAAGGACGGGAACACCGGTCAGGTCATTTTACCAGTACTACGTCCGGGCAATTGTCACTCCAACAAATGGTTTGTGGCCTTATTGAAAAGGATTGTCATTAAAATCAGAAAAAAACTGCCCTCAGTAAAGATCCTTATTCGAGCGGATAGTGGCTTTTCAGGAGCATCTTTTTATCGGATAGCTAAGCAGTTTGACCTTCAATTTTGTTTAGGTATTAGTAGTAATGAAGTTTTAAAGACTTTTACCAAACAGACTATCATTGAAGTAAAAAAGGAATATGCTTCAAAAATCATCAAACATCAAGAGTTTGTTGGCCCGTTTACTTACCAGGCCAAAAGCTGGGATCGTTCTGAAAAGCTGTACGCCAAAGTGGAGTCTACCGGAAAAGGAATGAATGTCCGTTACTTTGTGAGCAACTTTGAAGCGATGACCGCTCAACAGATTTACTTTGATTTTTATGTCAAGCGAGGTGATGCCAGTGAAAATCGAATAAAGGAACTCAAAAACATGACTTATTCCGACCGGCTTTCCTGTCATCGCTACTGGGCCAATTTCATGCGTTTAATCATCGCTACCCTCTGTTATGAAATGTTCCGGCAGATTAAATTATTAATTACCAAAACAAAACACCACTTTGCTAAACGATGGCAAGTGGACAATATCCGGCTTTACCTGATGAAGGTTGGGGCGTGCCTGAAAGAAAGGAAAAGATCATTGACAATACAATTCTCAAGAGCCTTTAGATATCAATACCTGCTGGGCGATTTGCTTACGGTGAACTGACCGATCAGTTAAACAGTTTGGTTTAATCAAAAAAATGTTCTTCCATAAGAACACAATAGAGCTTTGACTGAAAATTGAAAAATTCTAACAAAAAAACGCTCTAATGTCCTTTGAAATCCAGAAACCTGGTTGATCTTCAAATTAATACATACACTCCAATCAAAAATAGTTAGCAACCCATTATTAATCCCAAAATTGGTGGCCTATGAATAATGCGGGTTAAAGAGATCAGCGAGGATCCGGAGTGGTCTGACAGATGGGTTAGATATCAAAAAACCATAGCTGCAGCAAGATTCAGCAGTAGCCGCCGGAGGTGGAGAAGACGATCCCTATTGGATCCATACCGATGGTTATGATGATGCTTCCGAGATTGTATTAGGTGTCTATAATGAATTGTTTAATGATGAACTTGGCCAGGTGGCTGGGACAACATCAATGTTTCACACTACGGATACATTTCCAATGCCCTTGATAGCCTCACTGGTCTGGGGAAATTAGTTCTGATAACTTATGGTGCCGCACATAAGGGTTGGTTCTTAAGACAATTAAGACAACGAGAGGACATTGAACTCTTAGATATGAAGCCGTTCTTGAATGAGGCATTACAATAGTCATTTTAGAAACCATACCGCCAATAAATTAAAAGCCTAATGAAGATCCATCGACCAACATTACTTTCTCTTCTTTTTATTCAAATTTGTCTATACTATTCCTGCTCTGGAGGCAAAAAAACTGATGACACTGCAAAGGCTGAGCAGACAGTACGGGTAGGGCAGATAATTACCCCAATGGGTGAGATTATCTTTAAGTTTTATGAAGAAACTCCAAGACATAAAGCCAGTTTCATCGAATTAGCCAACGGCAACTATTGGGATTCTCTTACCTTCAACAGGGTAATACCCGATTTTGTAGCGCAAGGTGGCTGTCCGGATACACCGGAAGGATTTTCCGATTCCCCCTATTTATTAGAACCAGAATTCACGCCGGCTGCCAGACATGTATACGGTGCCGTAGGTGCCGGCCGTGACAATAATCCTGACAAGCTCTCCGCCGGATGCCAATTCTATATTGTTCAAAATAAAGAGGGAGAACACCGACTGGACGACGATTACACAGTATTTGGGCAGGTAATAAAAGGTATGGACATTGTTGATGCTATTGTAGCCGTTGAAAGAGATTCTCTTGATGAACCTTTGGTGCCGATCACCCTGGATGTGAATGTTGTTGAATACTCAATCAAACAACTTGAAGAGCTCGGTGTAAAACTTTAGGTTGTT
>CAXXNX010000079.1:0-40128 GCA_963664285.2 Cyclobacteriaceae bacterium | reverse complement strand
ACTACAACATCCGGAAGTTTACGGCCTAGTCTTGCGTGGTGCGAGGAAATTTATTGGAGGCGAGACCCGGGAAGAATGTCTTAATGAAGTCGCCAGGTTAAATCAATTGGGCATAGCTACAACCATTGATTTTTTGCGGAGAAAACACAATTTCTCAAGTGCAAGTGGCGGAGGCGACCGCAGAATTTCTGAGGTAAAATTAATGGATGAATTGTTTTTGTTTGTAAGATTTCTCTTAATCAGCCAAATAGCACTAAGTATCCATTCGTCATTATTGACTAATTTGGTATTAGGTCATCGAGCTATAATGCCAATGCTCCGTTACTCAATTACCTATTAGCCTGAAAAACGAATCCAAAAATGACACAAAAAAAAATTCAACAAGGAACTCAATGTGTTTGGTATGGTGAGGAGCAGTATTTGATGCAAGGCGCTACCCAGGTACCCGTTGTCCATAGTGTTTCCTTTGGTTACAATGATTTGGATGAATGGTTAGCAGTGGCATTAGGGGAAAAAGAAGGACATATTTACGGTCGTAATACCAACCCCACAGTACATGTTTTTGAAGAAAAAGTACGCCTTCTAGAAGGAGCTGAAGCGGCCACCAGCGCATCCACTGGTATGGGCATTATTAGCAGCGCACTCTATACATTGTTGTCACCGGGTAAACGGGTAGTTTCAATTAAAGACACCTATGGTGGTACCAATGTCATCTTCTCTGAATTCCTGCCCCGATTAAATGTTGACGTCACCCTATGTGATACCACAGATCATGAGCAAATAGAAAATGAAATTGCTAAAGGTTGTGACGTGGTATACCTTGAAAGCCCAACTAATCCCACCACCAAAGTGGTGAACATTGCGGAACTCACTCAAATCGCCCACAATGTAGGGGCAACGGTCATCGTGGATAACACCTTTGCTACTCCCATCAATCAAAACCCACTCTCATTGGGTGCAGATTTAGTCTTGCATAGCGCCACTAAATTTCTTGGAGGCCACGCCGACGCACTGGGCGGTGTTATTTGTGGATCAAAAGAGTTAATCGACCAGATTTATCATTATCGGGAAATCAATGGAGCCACATTGCATCCCATGGCTGCCTATTTCCTGATCCGTGGGATGAAGACACTGGAATTGCGCATTCGCCAACAAAATAGCAGTGCAATGAAAGTAGCAACCTTTCTTGAATGCCATCCTGCAGTTGAACAGGTCTTTTACCCCGGTCTGCTCTCACATAGTGGCCATGAAATTGCCTGCCACCAAATGCGTGGTTTCGGTAGCATGTTAAGCTTCATGCTGAAAGAAAATAGCCTGGATGCTGTGCGTCGCTTTTTGGCTAAAATGCAATATGCTCATGCGGCTGCGAATCTGGGAGCCGTGGAAACAATCATTGGTCCCCCAGCCACCACCAGTCATGTCGAATGTACGGTCGAGGAAAGAGCAGCCATGGGCATTCCGGAAGGCCTCATTCGCTACTCTGCAGGTATTGAGAATGTAGAAGATCTTATTGCCGATTTGGAGCAGGCGCTTGATGAAAAGTAGAGGTGACAATGCTATGCTTAACGAACCGCCGTTTACCTGCTTGCGGTAGGCAGGCGAGAACCGTAAGAACGCTGGTGTGCCTGCCCAACCTTTGGCCTTAGAATGTAAATAATAGTATTAATCTTTAATATCATGATTTTCTTTTTTCAATGCACATTAATGCCGATCCAGCTAAAATGAGTATGCGTCACCTAGCTAAAATCAAATAGCAATGAAGTTATCAAATACCTTTCAAATGGCTCAATTTGCATATTTCATTTTAGCCACTGGTAGGCGTGTTTTTTTCTACTTTTAACCCGCATTATTCATAGGCCACCAATTTTGGGATTAATAATGGGTTGCTAACTATTTTTGATTGGAGTGTATGTATTAATTTGAAGATCAACCAGGTTTCTGGATTTCAAAGGACATTAGAGCGTTTTTTTGTTAGAATTTTTCAATTTTCAGTCAAAGCTCTATTGTGTTCTTATGGAAGAACATTTTTTTGATTAAACTAAACTGTTTAACTGATCGGTCAGTTCACCGTAAGCAAATCGCCCAGCAGGTATTGATATCTAAAGGCTCTTGAGAATTGTATTGTCAATGATCTTTTCCTTTCTTTCAGGCACGCCCCAACCTTCATCAGGTAAAGCCGGATATTGTCCACTTGCCATCGTTTAGCAAAGTGGTGTTTTGTTTTGGCAATTAATAATTTAATCTGCCGGAACATTTCATAACAGAGGGTAGCGATGATTAAACGCATGAAATTGGCCCAGTAGCGATGACAGGAAAGCCGGTCGGAATAAGTCATGTTTTTGAGTTCCTTTATTCGATTTTCACTGGCATCACCTCGCTTGACATAAAAATCAAAGTAAATCTGTTGAGCGGTCATCGCTTCAAAGTTACTCACAAAGTAACGGACATTCATTCCTTTTCCGGTAGACTCCACTTTGGCGTACAGCTTTTCAGAACGATCCCAGCTTTTGGCCTGGTAAGTAAACGGGCCAACAAACTCTTGATGTTTGATGATTTTTGAAGCATATTCCTTTTTTACTTCAATGATAGTCTGTTTGGTAAAAGTCTTTAAAACTTCATTACTACTAATACCTAAACAAAATTGAAGGTCAAACTGCTTAGCTATCCGATAAAAAGATGCTCCTGAAAAGCCACTATCCGCTCGAATAAGGATCTTTACTGAGGGCAGTTTTTTTCTGATTTTAATGACAATCCTTTTCAATAAGGCCACAAACCATTTGTTGGAGTGACAATTGCCCGGACGTAGTACTGGTAAAATGACCTGACCGGTGTTCCCGTCCTTAAAGAACAACTCATGGTACATAGTCTGTCCATAATAGCCATTATACAAACTGAGTTGTTGGGATCCATGAGTAGGGTCATCGGTACCATCTACATCAATGATGATTTGACCAGTCTTCTCCTTCAACTCCTCTACATAACGGTCTACAAACCATTGACTCATCTGGTAGATCAGACTCCGATCGGCCTTGTTTTCAAATCGACTTAAAGTAGGCTGGGAACATAATCCGCTATCTAGTACTTTACGGATCACCGGATCCTCTCGGAGTTTTTGTTCGTCATTGCAATCCTGATAGCCCTGCATCATTAAAAACACCCGTTGGCGAAGCATTTCTTCATAAGTGTATTCGATAAAAAAGGGGTTTCGATAGTCAGGAATCAGTGCGGCGAAGCTTTTTAATAGACCAGTCTTTCTCTCTACTTTTTCACTTAACAATATCGCTCCGTCTGAGCTAATCGCTGATGCTGAAAAATCAAATTTAAAAGCTTGTTTTCCTCGATAAAATACGGTATCTTTTTCCTTATATTCAGGCATAAATTAATTGCTTATTTTGTTGTCTAACTATCTCAATATAAGCAATTTATGCCTGTTTTTTATTGTCTACTATGAATTTTTCGGGTTAAGGGAAGTCATTCGCTTGATAATCCGGTATAGATAAATGTGTTTGTTGTAGCCGAAAATCAGATACTTAATGAAGCAGTCTTGATTGAAGCTTCGCCGTCCATTACACGAGTCCAGGCAAAGTACACTGTTTCCCCAATTACCTCCATTTGGGGAAACCCAGTTTTTCTGGATGGACTAATTTCTGCTATGGTCATGATATTATCCAACTTACCGTCTCGCGAAATTTGTGCAGCTTTAATCTTCGCACCACTGGCGCTTTTATCCAACCAACTTACAATAGCAGTATTTTCGTTAATCATTGCCACATCAACTCTGCCGATTGGTTTTGTGTTGTCGATTACAACAACCTCATTAAAATTCTCTCCGTTATCATTTGAAAAAATCACTTTGACCTCCGATTTCTGATTGGCCGCGGAAAACCAGGCGATAACAAGGCTTGATCCCAAGGCTGAGGCCTTTGGGCCATTTACCGGGCAGCCGGCTATCTTCCAGTCATCATTATGAATCGATTGAGGAGCAGTCCACTGGCCATCGAGGTAGCGAACAATTGACATGTCCCGGATTTCATCTTCGGATCGATCACGATAAACAATAATTGGCCCATTTTCGGTAATTGCACCGCCGGTTTGACAACAATCACAAACACGGTCATCCAGTAAAGCTTCACCGGTTAATTCTCCGGTAGCCGAAATAAATGCCCCTCTTACCGTCATAGCTCCTCGTCCCCCTTCTTCACGGCTGTCCTCGGTATTGCGACCATCCAACCAAGCCGCAAAAAACTGATCTTCAAATGGCAGCAGGGTAACAAATCCATGCTCCGTCGGGGTGCCATCATTGTGCGGGATGAAATCTGAATTCCAATTTTGACCGTTATCTCCGGACTGAGTTAAATGAACGTCATAGGAGTAAGTACCTTCACTACTTTTGGCTAGAAAATGAGAGATCATCTGGTTCCCTGACCTCAAAATTGAAGGATAATCTGCCCAGTTGAAGAACCAATCAGTTCCTGACGCCACTGCAATAGGAGCGGACCATGAATCTCTGTCAAGTGTTGAAAATTTCAAATTAGTTGAGTCGTTTTCCTTTTCCACCCATGAAAGAATCAGGTTATTGTTCTGATCTTTGGATAAAAAGGGTAACGAGCTATTGCCAACCGCAGGTGAGGCCAGATGTGTTAAGGGGCTTTGCTGTTCAGCATCAGTACTTTGTTTTGGATTGCAACCAAAGAGAATTAAAGCTGCAATTAGGGTTGTGACGATCTTCATAGATATTTCTTTAAATTACCTCTACGGCAAATGACACTTTCAGTTTGTCCCACGACATAGATATTCCTCCATTATTTCCATCTCCGGAGATCACTTCGTATTTCAGTGCTTCCTGAACTTGATCTAATTGTTCAGGGTTTACTTTAAATCTCAATAGATCTTCAGCCTGATCATAATCATCTGCCAGGTGTTGATCCCAATTTTTATTAATGATTATTGTCCATTCGTCCTTTTCGGGAATAGTGAAAAGGGCATACTTCCCTTTAGGTACTACTTCACCATTAATTCTTACATCATTGGGAAAATTAATGTTGGTTGCTTTATGGGCACTGGTGGCCCATACTTCTCCGTATGAAACCAGACCACCCCATATAGTTCGACCTCTAACACTAGGAGAAGAATAATCAATGTGTATATGAGCTGGCCCAATATTAGCCATTGAAGCTGTCCTTGGACTCTTTGACTTTGCCTGCCCTTCAGTATCGTTTGCCTGATCGTCGCCACTTTCTGTTCCTGTTTTTGTGGTGTCGGCTTTCCCACAGGAGATCAGTACAAGTATTATAACAGTTAAAATTACTTTGTTCATTGTATGAGATTTATTTATGTCCTTAATCTAAGCGCATTCAAAATCACGGAAACCGAGCTAAAGCTCATGGCCGCGGCTGCCAGCATTGGGCTCAAAAGTAAACCAAAAACCGGATAGAAAATACCGGCAGCTACCGGAACTCCAATAGAATTATAAATGAACGCGAAAAACAGGTTTTGACGGATATTTTTCATTACATCCTGACTTAACCTTCGAGCATTCACCATTCCGTTGAGATTTCCCTTTACCAGGGTTACTTCAGCGCTTTCCATAGCTATGTCAGTCCCAGTACCCATGGCTATGCCTACATTAGCCTGGGTTAGGGCAGGAGCATCATTAATGCCGTCACCTGCCATGGCAACCTTATGACCTTGAGATTGAAGGTCTTTGACAAAGTTAAATTTATCTTCCGGCAGACAGTTGGCTCTGAAGTCATCCAAATCTAATTCTTCCGCGACCGCCCTGGCCGTGTTTTCATTGTCCCCGGTAAGCATCATCACTTTCAGACCCATAGTTTGTAGCTGGCGGATGGCTTCGGGAGAAGTTTTCTTGATTTGATCAGCCACGCTCACTGCTCCGGCCAGACTATGATTAACCACCAAATACATCACCGTTTGTCCCTGTTTTTGGAGCGCTTCTACTTCGTTCAGATGTTTATCGGTGATTTCAACAGCCAGTTCAACAACCAATTTTTGATTGCCCAGAGCGACCATTTTATCATTTATCTGACCTTTCACACCCTTACCGGTGATGGACTCAAATTCGGTGACTTCCTTTAAGTCGAAGCCCTTTTCTTTGGCTCCATTAACGATGGCTTCTGCGAGAGGATGTTCGCTGTGGTTATCAACGGAAGCAGCAAATAACAGGACATCCTTCTCGGACAGATTCCCAAATGACAGGGCTTTCTTAAATGAGGGCTTGCCTTCGGTGATAGTTCCGGTTTTATCAATGAGGAGTATGTCAATTTTTTCCAAAGACTCGATAGCTTCGGCATCTTTAACCAAAACACCTTGTTTGGCTCCTTTTCCCGTTCCCACCATAATAGACATCGGTGTTGCCAGGCCGAGGGCGCAAGGGCAGGCAATGATCAGAACGGAGACAGCATTTACAAAAGCATAAACCAGGGCAGGCTCCGGCCCCAGGAAATTCCACAACAAAAATGTAGCGACAGATATGCCAATAACCATTGGGACAAAATATTTGGCAATCGTATCCGCCAGTTTTTGAATAGGCGCCCTTGACCGGCTGGCCTGATTAACCAGATCAATTATTTGAGCTAACAAGGTATCGCTGCCTATCTTGAGCGCTTTCATTTCAAAAGAGCCATTTCCGTTTATGGTTCCAGCGGTAACCTTGTCATTTTCCTGTTTTTCTACCGGAATCGGTTCACCGGTGATCATACTTTCGTCGACATTGCTGTACCCTTTAGTGACAGCCCCATCTACCGGAATCTTATCTCCGGGTTTTATCTTGAGAATGTCCTTTAACTGGATGTCCTCAACTGCAATTTTAAATTCAACTCCATCTCTTATTACAATAGCCTCTGGCGGTACGAGGTTAAGCAGTTCTTTAATAGCAGAATTAGTTTGTTGGTGTGCCTGGAGTTCCATTACTTGTCCAATCAGCACCAGGGTAAGAATGACAGTAGCTGCTTCAAAATACAGATGGACCTGTCCATTCATTTTAAAATCTTCCGGAAACACTTGCGGAAAAAGAAGACCGAATACGCTGAAAATATATGCTGCGCCGACACCCAGAGAAATGAGGGTCCACATATTAGGTGACCGCCTTATGACCGAAGAATAGCCTCGCTTAAAGAACTCTCCACTCGAATACAACAGTACCGGAGTTGAAAGAATAAATTGAACCCACCCCCAAAATTTCGGACTTGCGATCTCATTCAATGGAATACCAATCAACTCACCCATGGCAATAACAAAAACAGGCACTGTAAAAAATACAGCAACCCAAAACCTTTTTAACATCCGGTGATAAGACTGATCTTCCCGGCTATCCTCTTTTTCAATTTTTTTAGGCACCAGGTCCATTCCACAAATGGGGCAGCTCCCCGGCCCCTCTTGAACCACCTCGGGGTGCATAGGACAAGTGTATTTCTTAGTGTTGTATGGGAGAGATATCTCTGCTGTCAGGCCCATACCGCATATTGGACAGTCACCGGGTTGGTTATATGTCTTGCCTCCTTCGCATTGCATGGGGCAATAGTATTTACCGGTTGTCTTTACAGCTTTTTGATTAGAATGACTATGACCATTCGTATCACGGTTGCTATGTTCCTCGTCAAGTTGATGATCGGAATGATGATCCTGATGAATAGTTTCCATATTGGTATATTATTTAACAAATATACCGTGATGGACTTCCCAAAGTTTTACACAATTTTCTATATGATGTACATGATTATTGGCTCACGCTATCAAGTGGCTTTCTTATGTTTGCCTGGATCTTTTTAAATTGGGAAGGGGTCATTCCGATGGATTTTTTGAATTGATTGGAAAGGTGCTGTACACTGCTATAATTTAGTTTATATGCAATTTGGCTCAATGACAACTCGTCATAAATGAGCAATTCTTTGACTTTTCCCAATTTCTGTAAAATGATGAATCGCTCAATGGTGATCCCTTCTACCGAAGAAAAGAGTGAACTTAATGAGTTGTAATCCCTCCCTATCTCTTTTTCCAGGTAAGTTGAATAATTCACCTTGAGTGGCTTATCCTGATAATGAATCAACCCTAGTATTAAGCTCTTTATCTGCTCGATATACTGGCTGTTCCTGCTTTCCAACAATTCAAATCCCCGGATTTTAAGGGTTTCACCAATTGATGACTTTTGTTGATCGCTAATCCCTGATTCAAGAGTCACCTCTCCCAATTGAATTGACCTGACAGGTATCTCATCCCGTTCAAATTCCTCTTCAACTGCTTCAATACAGCGCTGACAAACCATGTTTTTGATGTAGAGTTTTGTCAACATATCTCTTAGCAAGGTAAAAAGGATAACTATAGGCCACCATGATTTGTAGCATACATTCTCTCGATAAGAACTAGGGCAAGTTATTCAGTACTTATAGTCAACTACGGAGAATCAATCCAGGAGACCACCAACTCAAGCGCTTCTTTTCTCATTAATCTAGTACCGGACTTTGGATCCTGAAGCGCATGACCGGAATCTTCGTAGATCTTTAATGTGATGTTTTTATTGTCAAACTGTTCAATCAACTTCTCACACTTATTGACCGGAACATTGTCATACTCATCCCGGCGACCATAGAGGATCAAAGCAGGTTTAGATAGATTTCGCCAGGTACCAGGTATATCAAAATTGCCATTTAGATTCCAGAATTGCTTTCTTTTATTCTTTTGCCCTCAATGAAAATAAGGGTTCAAGTACCGAAACAAAAAACTCCGGCCCCCCCGTTTCTCATATCTGCTGATATTTCATGAGCCAGTGCTTGACTAAGTGTAACCACTCCGCCGGACAGATTTATGGCAAAGTCTACAATATCTGATTGCTCCGCAGTATAAGCTGAGATCTTACCACCCTGACTGACGCCTAAGAAGCCAACTTTACTTATCTTGAGACCATTGGTTGCAGTTAAATATTTTGCCCCTGCAATGGCATCTCCTGCGAAATCTTCGAAACTGGCTGAATGCCATTCACCTTCGGATTTTCCACACCCTCTTTTGTCCGGAAGCAAAACCATTATCCCTCGTTGAGCTAAGTAATCTGCTATATGCAAGTACCAAAGATTATCACGGTCGCTAACCCCGGAACCGTGCATGAAAACCACAACCGGATGTGGCCCCTGGTTTAACCCGAAAAATTCATAGTAGACAATAAAAAACAGGCATAAATTGCTTATATTGAGATAGTTAGACAACAAAATAAGCAATTAATTTATGCCTGAATATAAGGAAAAAGATACCGTATTTTATCGAGGAAAACAAGCTTTTAAATTTGATTTTTCAGCATCAGCGATTAGCTCAGACGGAGCGATATTGTTAAGTGAAAAAGTAGAGAGAAAGACTGGTCTATTAAAAAGCTTCGCCGCACTGATTCCTGACTATCGAAACCCCTTTTTTATCGAATACACTTATGAAGAAATGCTTCGCCAACGGGTGTTTTTAATGATGCAGGGCTATCAGGATTGCAATGACGAACAAAAACTCCGAGAGGATCCGGTGATCCGTAAAGTACTAGATAGCGGATTATGTTCCAGCCTACTTTAAGTCGATTTGAAAACAAGGCCGATCGGAGTCTGATCTACCAGATGAGTCAATGGTTTGTAGACCGTTATGTAGAGGAGTTGAAAGAGAAGACTGGTCAAATCATCATTGATGTAGATGGTACCGATGACCCTACTCATGGATCCCAACAACTCAGTTTGTATAATGGCTATTATGGACAGACTATGTACCATGAGTTGTTCTTTAAGGACGGGAACACCGGTCAGGTCATTTTACCAGTACTACGTCCGGGCAATTGTCACTCCAACAAATGGTTTGTGGCCTTATTGAAAAGGATTGTCATTAAAATCAGAAAAAAACTGCCCTCAGTAAAGATCCTTATTCGAGCGGATAGTGGCTTTTCAGGAGCATCTTTTTATCGGATAGCTAAGCAGTTTGACCTTCAATTTTGTTTAGGTATTAGTAGTAATGAAGTTTTAAAGACTTTTACCAAACAGACTATCATTGAAGTAAAAAAGGAATATGCTTCAAAAATCATCAAACATCAAGAGTTTGTTGGCCCGTTTACTTACCAGGCCAAAAGCTGGGATCGTTCTGAAAAGCTGTACGCCAAAGTGGAGTCTACCGGAAAAGGAATGAATGTCCGTTACTTTGTGAGCAACTTTGAAGCGATGACCGCTCAACAGATTTACTTTGATTTTTATGTCAAGCGAGGTGATGCCAGTGAAAATCGAATAAAGGAACTCAAAAACATGACTTATTCCGACCGGCTTTCCTGTCATCGCTACTGGGCCAATTTCATGCGTTTAATCATCGCTACCCTCTGTTATGAAATGTTCCGGCAGATTAAATTATTAATTGCCAAAACAAAACACCACTTTGCTAAACGATGGCAAGTGGACAATATCCGGCTTTACCTGATGAAGGTTGGGGCGTGCCTGAAAGAAAGGAAAAGATCATTGACAATACAATTCTCAAGAGCCTTTAGATATCAATACCTGCTGGGCGATTTGCTTACGGTGAACTGACCGATCAGTTAAACAGTTTGGTTTAATCAAAAAAATGTTCTTCCATAAGAACACAATAGAGCTTTGACTGAAAATTGAAAAATTCTAACAAAAAAACGCTCTAATGTCCTTTGAAATCCAGAAACCTGGTTGATCTTCAAATTAATACATACACTCCAATCAAAAATAGTTAGCAACCCATTATTAATCCCAAAATTGGTGGCCTATGAATAATGCGGGTTAACATTTCATAATTCTCATAACATCAAAAGGGCCTAAGCACCGATTGCCTCGGTAAGTATTTCGTGACTATCTAAATTGGTTACACCCCAATTATTTAGTTCCTCCGTAGTCCATAATTCGGGGAAAAAGATCCGCTTCTGGTATTTGGGATGCATGTATTTTTGCCATTCACTACCGCCGGTTGACTCCACGGCCTCATTGGCGCTTTCCAGGTATTTCCTGGCAGCATTATAATGGGCCATCACCCATTGAACATTTACCGTGTGGTCATAGTGCCTCATGGCGTTTTGAATTTCGAGGTTCAACTTGTCTTTTACGGGTAAAGATTTGTAAATCGTGTAAAGGTTGGCCTCATTGTATTTCTTCATAAAGACAATAAAATCGTCCATATAGCGCTCTTGGAAAAGTCTTAAAAGAGTTGTTTTATCCCCTGTTTCATAATTCTTACCGGCTGCCTGCCAATACAGGTGCTCATATGCATGTTCAAAGGGCGTATTTCTGTTAATAGTGGCTCTGAACCGGTTGTCAATGAGGTTTATCAATTCAGTGGAAGCAAATTCTATAAATCGATATTGTGCACTTTGGAAACCACTGGCAGGAGTCAACGTATTGCGAAACTTTATATACTGGTTAACCTCCAATCCATCCCCCATGATTTCGAAAGAGGAAGACAACATGTCAAAATATCTGCTTATCCTGCCCAGTCGGGTTTCAAAAAATGTAACTGTCAACTGATCATTATTTGTTACCTGTTCAATTTCCCAAAGCACCATTTTGAATAACAACTCGTTGATCTGATGATACATAATGAATACCATCTCATCCGGTTGGTTTGTTCTTTGCGTTTGTAGGTTTAGTAAGGCATCAGTTTGAAGGTAGTCCCAGTAAGTTATGGGTTTCGCATAAAGCAATCCTTCCAAATGCACATTAACATCCTGCCCAATTGCATCAAATTTTCCCTTAAGCTGATCAAATATATCGTTCGGTATTTCGGTCATGGTATGGTATGTTAATGCTTGGTACTATAATGCTGGTGAATGAGCTCATCAATTTTATCCTTTTCAAAAAGGTCTTCAATATTGTATTGGTTCATAATACCCTTTATATATTTGTCTTGTTCCTTCCCTTTTTCATAGGCTGTCGAGTATGGAATGTGACTAAATGATACTTGTGAATATAAAGGCGTGTATTTGTCCGGATAAAGTTCGGAGATCCTTCGTTCAAATTTCTTTTGCAATAGAAACTCAGGATCTCCGACAAAGTCTCTCATTACGTAATAATTATCGAGTGAAAGATTCTGGACGGCATCACCATTGGGTTTGCGAGAAACCTGGTATTCTTCAAATATTGCCTTCCAATCATCCTTGTGTTTCTGAATGAGTTCCCACATTACAGTACAGTCTTCAAATCCGCAGTTCATTCCCTGACCATAAAAGGGTACGGTGGCATGTGCGGCATCCCCCATCAAAGCAGTGGTGCCATGGACCCAGGGGTAACACTTGATAATGGCCAAAGAGGATAAAGGATGGTCTTCCCATGACTTAGCAATATTCGGCATTAGCTCATAAAAATCGGGAAAAGTAGATTTGAAAAATGAATTTACCCGCTCACTTGTTTTAAGGTTTGCAAATGAGAATTCATTTTTGTCATGGGGCATGAATAATGTGCAAGTGAAAGAACCATCCTCATTGGGAAGCGCAATCAACATAAACCTGCCCCTGGGCCAAATGTGGAGCATATTTTTCTTTAACTTGTAGGAACCATCTTCATTGGCTGGTAGAAGGATCTCGCGATAACCGTCTTCAATATACCTTTGCTCATAGTTAAACCTGTCCAGTTTTTGCATGGCATTGTACCTCACAGCAGAAAATGCTCCGTCAGCAGCAAATACCAGGTCAGAATGATGTTCAGATGTAGCATTGGTAACAGAATTTTTTAAATACACAATTCCATTTTTCATATCCACATCAGTGCATTCTTCACTAAAGTATATTTCTGCATTACCGTATTCTTCTGCGATGTCCATCATTTTTGCATTTATTCCACCCCTTGATACTGAATATATGGCTTGCTCTTCCTGACCGTACGGTTGGAAAGTCAGGTTGCCTTCAGGATCATGCATAGTCCTGCCATACATGGGAATGGCAATTTTTCTAATCTCATCGGCTACACCCACAGTTTCAAATGCCTTCCAACCTCTTTCCGACAAGGCCAAATTAATTGATTTACCGGCAGAGATATCAGTCGATCTGATGTCGGACCTCTTTTCAAAAATTTTGACTTTATATCCTGCTTTCGATAAATATACAGCCCATAAAGACCCTACTAAACCCGCACCTACAATTGTTGCTGATTTCATGAATGATGTACTTTTGGAGGCAATAAGAATATTTCACCTTCTCTAATATCTACCACACGCACCATCCATTGTTTAAAATTTATAGGGGGTATCATGATTTATGGGTTTAGCAATAACAAATCACAAGATTCAACTAGAGTGTTATACTCTTTGTTCAAATTTACAATGTATTCTAAACTCCCTAATCTTACAAGATTCTCTTTTTAGCTTGTTTGGCTTCAATTGATTCAAAAAGTTCTTCCTGGTACATGGACCCATTGTTTTTTTTCGAAAAGTTGTTTGTCTTTTGTCGTTTACTAAGACCTTCATTTTGTGACATTCTAAGTTTTCATGCTCGCTTCGTTCCGAACAGGGTGTATTGCGGTTGAAAATAACTGTAGTGATGTGTATTGAGGACTTAATAGAACTTCGATTTCAACTTAAATTAGTTTGATCATTGCATTTAGGTTATGCTGAGATCAACTAATAAGTGCAATTGAAGGATGAAAAAGCTTTTAAGGGCTTTTTCATCCTTCAAAAGCCTGAGCAGTGCAATCTTTGGATTGCAAAATGTCAAAAAACTACACACATCTCAGTATTGATCAAAGGTATCAAATTGAAGCATTATTGAAAACAGGAGCTACTCAAAAGGAGATTGCCTGTATCGTTCATTTTCACCCGTCTACGATCTCACGTGAGCTTAAGCGAAATGTGGGTTCAAGAGGTAGGGGAGCTGGTGTCTATCGAACAGCAAATGCACAAAGGAGGACCAATCTTCGTCATCAAGAAAAGCCAAAAAGAGTGATTTTCACCAAACCCATGAAAGACTGGATAGTTAACCGGCTCCAAGAAGATAGATGGAGTCCTGAATTGATCAGCCATCAGGGAAAGAAAACGAGAGAATGTCCACTTAGCCATGAATGGATTTACCAATGGATATGGGAATGTAAGCACACCAACCGCCAGGAGAACCAAGAATACAAACAACTATACACATATCTAAAACATGGCAAACGAAGGCGCAAACGAGGAAACAGAAAAGATCGTAGAGGTATTATCCCGAATAGGGTATCAATTGAACAGCGACCCCAGATCATTAACAAAAGGGAACGATTGGGAGATATAGAAGTCGATTTAATGATGGGTAAAAACCACAAAGGCTCTTTGTTGGTGATGACAGACCGAGCAAGTCTTTTTACCAGAATCAGAAAGATGCACAGTAAAAATGCCGATCAAATGGCCGAAGCTATTGTGGAGGAACTCTCTCAGGATAAACACAAACTGGAAACACTCACTTTTGATAATGATATGGCATTTTCTAAACATGAGTTGATTGCTCAATCCCTTGATGTGGATGCCTATTTCACTCGTCCCTATACTAGTCAGGATAAAGGGACAGTTGAAAATAGGATTGGGGTAATCAGAAGGTTTTATCCTAAGAAAACAGATATTAGATTTGTTACAGAGGAGCAAATCAAAGTTGTTGAAAACAAAATCAATGAACGCCCTGTTAGAAAATTTAATTACCTAAACGCAAAGCAAGTGCTACAAAGGAAAATTGCACTTATTACTTGAACTTACATATTAAATTAAGCGTCTAACCAAAAAATTGAATATATGTCTAGTGTTTACAAAGTAATTGAAGTCATAGGATCAAGTGATAAATCATGGGAGGGATGCTGCACAGGTCGCGGTTGAACGTGCAGGCGCGACATTGGATGATCTGAGGATCGCCGAAGTCCTTTCCCAGGATGTCAAAATTGAAAACGGGAAAATAACGGCTTTCAGGACTAAGCTTAGTTTATCATTTAAATTCAAAGAAGCATAATGTTTTCGTTTTGTGAGCTTTAGTTTGGTGAGACTAACTTATATGTACTTAGGAAGAGGATTTTCAGCGTAAATCAAAAACTAAAGTGGAAGTATTCTTAGCAGCTTTAATCAATCCTGTTAAGAGTTTAGAGAGTGAATGATATATCTTTCGATTTGTGAGACTACATAGAACGTGATGAAGGGCTCATTGGCCTTTGGTTTTGTTATACACTAATTATCCTTAGAACCTTCAGGTAATACTTACTGAATGACAAATGAGCCCATTCCGAAATGCGTCATACGATAAATAAAGGCATCAGGTTCAGAAATTTTTTCACTTTACTCCTTTTTTAGGTGAGATTGAAGTTTGGACAAACCTTTTTTAGAACTGTTAAATTAAAAACAAGAGTAAAGGAGTTAAATTATACCAAGGAAATAAGAAGGAGAAAAGTGTAGCATTCAGAATAGCAACTTCACAAATACTCTTAGGACTAATCATTACTACAGGCCGGATCCAGTACGTTCAACGTAATATGCATATATTGAGCCTAATGCCCCTATTGATGGAATATGAGTTAGACACTTACCACATTTAGTTAGGGTGCATATAAAAGTGATGACAAAAACAATAGCCCACCAACTTTCCCTTCTCACAGGGGTGTGTTTTCTCCTCGTTATAAGTTGTCTCGTACGGACTGATTTATTGGGTCAGGCCAATGCTGTTCCAGATCGGTCATTGGCTCTCGTTGGTGGCACGATTTACACCAGCCCAAATGAGGATCCGATCCGGAACGGAGTAGTAATCATCCGACAAGGCAAAATCGTTGCAGTAGGCAAAAAGGAGTCGATAAATGTACCCCCGGGCGTTGAAACCCTTGATTGCTCCGGGATGACGGTCACTGCCGGTTTTTAGAATAGCCATGTGCATTTTTTTGTAAGAAAGTGGGCAAATGTGCAGACAATCCCTGGGCCTGAGCTCAGTCACCAGCTTCGGAACATGATCACACAATATGGGTTTACCAGCGTGTTCGACTTAGGTCTATGTGGGAGAATACACGACGGCTTCGCGACCGCATAGAGTCCGGGGAAGTGGCGGGTCCAAGAGTTCACTCAACAGGGGAGGCCCTAACCCGAAAAATTCATAGTAGACAATAAAAAACAGGCATAAATTGCTTATATTGAGATAGTTAGACAACAAAATAAGCAATTAATTTATGCCTGAATATAAGGAAAAAGATACCGTATTTTATCGAGGAAAACAAGCTTTTAAATTTGATTTTTCAGCATCAGCGATTAGCTCAGACGGAGCGATATTGTTAAGTGAAAAAGTAGAGAGAAAGACTGGTCTATTAAAAAGCTTCGCCGCACTGATTCCTGACTATCGAAACCCCTTTTTTATCGAATACACTTATGAAGAAATGCTTCGCCAACGGGTGTTTTTAATGATGCAGGGCTATCAGGATTGCAATGACGAACAAAAACTCCGAGAGGATCCGGTGATCCGTAAAGTACTAGATAGCGGATTATGTTCCCAGCCTACTTTAACCCGCATTATTCATAGGCCACCAATTTTGGGATTAATAATGGGTTGCTAACTATTTTTGATTGGAGTGTATGTATTAATTTGAAGATCAACCAGGTTTCTGGATTTCAAAGGACATTAGAGCGTTTTTTTGTTAGAATTTTTCAATTTTCAGTCAAAGCTCTATTGTGTTCTTATGGAAGAACATTTTTTTGATTAAACTAAACTGTTTAACTGATCGGTCAGTTCACCGTAAGCAAATCGCCCAGCAGGTATTGATATCTAAAGGCTCTTGAGAATTGTATTGTCAATGATCTTTTCCTTTCTTTCAGGCACGCCCCAACCTTCATCAGGTAAAGCCGGATATTGTCCACTTGCCATCGTTTAGCAAAGTGGTGTTTTGTTTTGGCAATTAATAATTTAATCTGCCGGAACATTTCATAACAGAGGGTAGCGATGATTAAACGCATGAAATTGGCCCAGTAGCGATGACAGGAAAGCCGGTCGGAATAAGTCATGTTTTTGAGTTCCTTTATTCGATTTTCACTGGCATCACCTCGCTTGACATAAAAATCAAAGTAAATCTGTTGAGCGGTCATCGCTTCAAAGTTGCTCACAAAGTAACGGACATTCATTCCTTTTCCGGTAGACTCCACTTTGGCGTACAGCTTTTCAGAACGATCCCAGCTTTTGGCCTGGTAAGTAAACGGGCCAACAAACTCTTGATGTTTGATGATTTTTGAAGCATATTCCTTTTTTACTTCAATGATAGTCTGTTTGGTAAAAGTCTTTAAAACTTCATTACTACTAATACCTAAACAAAATTGAAGGTCAAACTGCTTAGCTATCCGATAAAAAGATGCTCCTGAAAAGCCACTATCCGCTCGAATAAGGATCTTTACTGAGGGCAGTTTTTTTCTGATTTTAATGACAATCCTTTTCAATAAGGCCACAAACCATTTGTTGGAGTGACAATTGCCCGGACGTAGTACTGGTAAAATGACCTGACCGGTGTTCCCGTCCTTAAAGAACAACTCATGGTACATAGTCTGTCCATAATAGCCATTATACAAACTGAGTTGTTGGGATCCATGAGTAGGGTCATCGGTACCATCTACATCAATGATGATTTGACCAGTCTTCTCTTTCAACTCCTCTACATAACGGTCTACAAACCATTGACTCATCTGGTAGATCAGACTCCGATCGGCCTTGTTTTCAAATCGACTTAAAGTAGGCTGGGAACATAATCCGCTATCTAGTACTTTACGGATCACCGGATCCTCTCGGAGTTTTTGTTCGTCATTGCAATCCTGATAGCCCTGCATCATTAAAAACACCCGTTGGCGAAGCATTTCTTCATAAGTGTATTCGATAAAAAAGGGGTTTCGATAGTCAGGAATCAGTGCGGCGAAGCTTTTTAATAGACCAGTCTTTCTCTCTACTTTTTCACTTAACAATATCGCTCCGTCTGAGCTAATCGCTGATGCTGAAAAATCAAATTTAAAAGCTTGTTTTCCTCGATAAAATACGGTATCTTTTTCCTTATATTCAGGCATAAATTAATTGCTTATTTTGTTGTCTAACTATCTCAATATAAGCAATTTATGCCTGTTTTTTATTGTCTACTATGAATTTTTCGGGTTAAGTCGATTTGAAAACAAGGCCGATCGGAGTCTGATCTACCAGATGAGTCAATGGTTTGTAGACCGTTATGTAGAGGAGTTGAAAGAGAAGACTGGTCAAATCATCATTGATGTAGATGGTACCGATGACCCTACTCATGGATCCCAACAACTCAGTTTGTATAATGGCTATTATGGACAGACTATGTACCATGAGTTGTTCTTTAAGGACGGGAACACCGGTCAGGTCATTTTACCAGTACTACGTCCGGGCAATTGTCACTCCAACAAATGGTTTGTGGCCTTATTGAAAAGGATTGTCATTAAAATCAGAAAAAAACTGCCCTCAGTAAAGATCCTTATTCGAGCGGATAGTGGCTTTTCAGGAGCATCTTTTTATCGGATAGCTAAGCAGTTTGACCTTCAATTTTGTTTAGGTATTAGTAGTAATGAAGTTTTAAAGACTTTTACCAAACAGACTATCATTGAAGTAAAAAAGGAATATGCTTCAAAAATCATCAAACATCAAGAGTTTGTTGGCCCGTTTACTTACCAGGCCAAAAGCTGGGATCGTTCTGAAAAGCTGTACGCCAAAGTGGAGTCTACCGGAAAAGGAATGAATGTCCGTTACTTTGTGAGCAACTTTGAAGCGATGACCGCTCAACAGATTTACTTTGATTTTTATGTCAAGCGAGGTGATGCCAGTGAAAATCGAATAAAGGAACTCAAAAACATGACTTATTCCGACCGGCTTTCCTGTCATCGCTACTGGGCCAATTTCATGCGTTTAATCATCGCTACCCTCTGTTATGAAATGTTCCGGCAGATTAAATTATTAATTGCCAAAACAAAACACCACTTTGCTAAACGATGGCAAGTGGACAATATCCGGCTTTACCTGATGAAGGTTGGGGCGTGCCTGAAAGAAAGGAAAAGATCATTGACAATACAATTCTCAAGAGCCTTTAGATATCAATACCTGCTGGGCGATTTGCTTACGGTGAACTGACCGATCAGTTAAACAGTTTGGTTTAATCAAAAAAATGTTCTTCCATAAGAACACAATAGAGCTTTGACTGAAAATTGAAAAATTCTAACAAAAAAACGCTCTAATGTCCTTTGAAATCCAGAAACCTGGTTGATCTTCAAATTAATACATACACTCCAATCAAAAATAGTTAGCAACCCATTATTAATCCCAAAATTGGTGGCCTATGAATAATGCGGGCTAATCGCCGCTGGCGCTGTTCCGTCGGAGATAGTTTACAACATTCTGGGCTTTATGACCTTCCCTGTTCCTGAGTTAATGGATGCCGTACAGGCGACTTCTGCTTCGAAAAAACTACTCGACGAAGGTGTGGATGGGATAAAGCTCCACTTACAACCCTCTTCTCTGCCTGATCCACCGTCTCTGGTGAACGCCATTCCAGCTGTTGTTAGCGAAGTTCACAAGTTAGGGAAACCTGTCTTTGTTCACCCAAATACCAACAGTGATGTATTGGCTGCAGTTCTAGGAGGGGTTGATGTCATAGTTCACACAACTCCGCGATCCGGTCCATGGGACGAAACAATTATTACAGCAATGAAAGAAAGGAGAGTGGCTCTCACACCAACTCTTACACTATGGAAGTATTTCCTGCGCCATGACCGTCTATCAACTCAGCAACAGTTAGTTAATACTGCTATTGGTCAGTTACGAGCATGGCTGGCAGTTGGAGGAACGGTTCTTTTCGGAACTGACCTAGGTGCAGTCAACTATGATCCTAGGTTAGAGTACGACTTGATGGCGGACGCGGGAATGAGCTTTCGCCAGATTCTAGCTTCTCTGACAACTGCGCCCGCTGAGCGATTTGGAGAGTCAGAACGACTCGGACGGATTGCTCCAGGTTTTACCGGAGACCTCATCGTCCTCGATGGAGATCCTGCCAGGAATGTTCGAGCATTTACCGCAGTACAATACACTATTCGTGACGGGAAGTTGATCTACCGGGCAAGCAAATGACTGGATCGTAGAAAAAGCCCAGGTAATACTCCTGAGAATAATTTTTACAGCGAGATTCATAATTTTCCGCATAATATGCCTAATTTTGAGACTAAAGCTGCAATTGGCGATAGCGCTTTTAGCTTTCTAAAAAATGATCTATAAAAATCTAATGCGAGGTTTGATTTCAACAGTACTGATAGCTGTCGTTGCTTCTTGTAGTTCTCAAAGCACAACAGAAATTCCAATAAATAATGTTGATGTTGATACTGCACAAGGCCTTGTTGCTCAAGACGAATCCGTAATTGTACTCGATGTCAGAACACCAAAGGAATATGTGATGGGACATATTGAGGGGTCTTTAAACATCAATATTGGCCAGGCAGATTTCTCAGAAAAAGTTTCTAAACTCGATCGGGATAAGACGTACATTGTTCACTGTAGCGTAAATGTTGAGAACGGCCGGAGTGCTAAATCACTAGAAATCATGACTAGTTTGGGGTTCGATAAACTTCTGAATATGGAGGGGGGCATCGTTGCGTGGGAACAGAGTGGTCATCCACTAGTCCAAAGCGAATAGCAGGGAGAAGGCCTACAGTAATATGATAATTGTTGCATTGGTTGTTGGTTTTATTTTTTTTAGGCAGTGGACTAAACAACTAAACAGTGGCAGAGTTTACTCTGAAAAATAATGTTGTCAGTTGCTTTTGGGAATAGTGATGATGACTTGTAGCTTAAATTCATCAGGAAGGGCATTTAAGCTATCCGAAAGCCGTTTGGCAGCTATTCCTTTTGATTTCACTGAAAAATAAGTATCTTTTTGCTGCTTAAAAAGGCCCAAACGGCGTTGACCCTCCATTTTGGAAGTTATTTATTAACCCAATCCAAGAGCAGGACCTTCTAAAATGTGTGGTATATGAAAAATTTAATTGAGAAAAATAAAAAAGTAAGGTATCCGGGAAAGAAAGTTACAACCGATGGTAATCAACTAGTTTCCGGAACGGAAATTTCCATTTGTGAAGCGGGAGTTTTCTATCCCATAACCTCATCAACGGAACCTTAAATTTTTTATCTTAGACTATATTGTTCTAAAATGTTTACTGAACATCTTATATACAATTATACAAATAACTTAAATTGGAGAAAGGCTATTATTTATGGGAAAAATACAAAAAAAATCTAATAATCTACCAATAAAATCCAACGAGATCACTGTTGGATTTGGAGGTGCTGCTGGCGACGGTCTCGATAAATCCGGGAATCTGCTAGCCAGGGTGATAAATCGACTTGGTCTGTATGCTATTTCCTATAATAGCTATCAGTCTTTGATCCGCGGGGGTCATACTTTTCTAAAACTTCGTATCAGTGAAAGAAAGGAGATGTGCTTTGGTGATCATTTCAATGTACTTCTTGCGATGAATCAGGATAGCATTGAACGACATGCACCCGCGGTTGAGCCCGGTGGCGTGATAATCTTTAATTCTGATAAAGTTTCCTGTGACTCATCTTTTCTTCAAGAAAATGTTCATGTCGTTCCCCTGTCTTTCAAAGAGCTTACCTCCGAGATGGGCAAACTAATTCCGATCATGCAAAATACCATGATTCTTGGATCATTACTTTATCTGGTGAATCTTGATTTTAAGACATTGGAGCAAGTCTTGCGTGAAACTTTTGAGCTAAAAGGTCAGGAAATAATCGATCAGAACATTAGTGTGGCTCGAGTAGGTTACGAGACAGCCTTGGAACATTTTGCCTCTGCAAAAATTAATATCGACTGGAATTTTACTCATATAAGTAAACCGTTTTACTCTGGAAATACTGCCATGGCGCTCGGTGCAGTGGCAGCAGGCTTAAAATTTTACGCGGCCTATCCAATGAGTCCTGCATCAAACATTCTACATTGGTTAGTCACAAATAGTGAACGATGTGGTGTGCTTGTCAAACAAGCGGAGGATGAAATTGCGGTAGTGAATCTGGCAATTGGCGCTGGACATGCCGGTGTTCGATCGATGTGCGCAACCTCAGGCGGCGGTTTTGCTCTCATGACAGAGGCAATAGGTGAAGCAGGTATACTCGAGACGCCGGTTGTTATCGTCAATGTACAACGTGGAGGCCCATCCACCGGCTTACCTACAAAAACAGAACAAGGTGACTTAAATCAAGCCATTGGTGCGTCTCAAGGTGATTTTCCTAAAGTAATAATGGCCCCTAAAAGTTCTACAGATTGTTACCATATTGTTGGCGAAGCCCTAAATATCGCCGAACAATATCAGCTCCCGGTAATAATTTTATCAGATCTATTAATGGGTGAAAATTATGAGACCATAGAACCGGGATCCTGGTCGCATGAGGTCAATATTAAGCGGGGCGATCTCGTGGAAGAGATTCCTCAATCCATGAAGGAGAAAGATGGATTTAAACGCTACACATTCACTTCCTCTGGGATATCACCCCGACCGCTTATTGGCAGCGAGGGAATGGCGTATGTAGCCGCTACTGACGATCATGACGAAGACGGGGTAATAATCAGCGATGTATTTACCAACACAGCGATAAGACGCAAAATCAATGAAAAGCGAATGCGTAAGTTAGATGGAGTTCTTAATGAGCTTGAACCTCCACAGCTCGAAGGACCTGAAGATGCGGAAGTAACACTGATAGGATGGGGTTCGACCTGGGGGGTACTTCGTGAGACAATTGAACAATTGGAAGCAGAAGGAATCAAAGCAAACCAGCTCAATTTCAGATACCTGCTTCCGTTCCATTCGAAAGAAGCTCTTCAAATCCTAAACAAGTGCAAAAAAACCATTGTTGTGGAGTTGAATGCCACTGGACAATTTGCAAGGCATTTGAAGGCAGAAACAGGCTTCTCTTGTACCGACACCATCTTAAAATACGATGGTGAGCCATTCGAGCCAAGAATGATTATACAACGGGTAGTAGCTATTTTAAATGGTGAACCTCTTGAGTTGAACGTGACCCAAACCGAGGCACGTGAAATGGCTTACCATTATATTCGGGTTCATCTCAAGGATAAGCTTCGTCCGTCGAAAATTATTGAAGTTTCACAAAATGGGTACGGAGAACCGGTTTGGATGTTGGATCTTATTGAAAGAAATAATGGGGAACTGAAGGGAAAACTCACCATTGGGGTAGAAACAGGTTCCACTCATAAATGGGATCCAACTAACTAGTAATGGGATGATTAATTATTTACGTTATTATAAAACATTAAGGAGGAATTAACCATGAGTACAGCAAATACTATTACTGAAAATACCGTCAAAACTCGCGAAGTGGAAGTTAGTCCGGATTGGTGCCTTGCTTGCGGTGATTTTGGCGTATTATCATCCCTCAAAAAAGCTACTCTCGAAAAAGAGGTAAAATCACATGAAATGCTGATAGTTTCAGGAATCGGATGTTCATCAAATCTTCCCGGTTTTATTAATGCCTATGGAGTTCACAGCTTGCACGGTAGGGCACTACCTGTAGCAACAGGGGCTAAATTAGCAAACCACAACTTGAAAGTAGTCATTACAGGCGGTGATGGTGATGGGTTTGGAATTGGTGTAGGCCATTTTATCCATGCCATGCGCCGGAATCTGGATTTAACCTATGTAGTGATGGATAACGAAATATACGGGTTAACCACCGGACAGGCATCTCCTACAACCATGCTAGAACACAAAACAAAAACTACTCCCAGAGGCAATGTTGAACAACCTATTAATCCTATTTTGCTGGCTCTTACTTCGGGAGCAACCTTTATTGCGCGGGGGTTTTCCGGTCAGCCAGCACATTTGTCTTCACTAATTGAGCAAGGTATCGCTCATAAGGGCTTCGCATTTATAGATGTATTCAGTCCATGTGTCACTTACAACAAAATCAATACTTATGCTTGGTTTAAAGAACGGATTTATAAGTTGGAAGATGAGGCACCTGATCGCGATCTAACAGATTTTTCGAATGCAATCACCACTGCAATGGAATTCGGTGATCGCATCCCCTTAGGATTGGTTTATAAAGTTGATAAACCGACTTATGAGGATACAGAACCCGTTTTATTAAACGGTCCATTAGTTAAGCAAACCTTAGGCATAAAAAAAGAGCTTTTTGATAAATTATTGGCGGAGACCATGTAATCCCTTGACCAGTCCTAGTCTTAAAAGTAAAAGGAAACTATTGCCAACATTGATTGGGGAGAATTAACCGTTGAGGAATTTATCACCAATGGAGTGGTTTAATGGGAGGAATATTGATTTATGAGGCTTTGGAGTGCAGGCTTTCAGACTTCCAAAGCATCTTTAAATTGAGCATAACAATCTCACCCATGTTTCGACATTTTAGAAACTTCGGTTCTTTGTGGTGGTCAGAGAGTTCCACTCTCAGAGTTTTTAAATTTTCCGGGAGGGATATCTGATCTTTGCTCATCACAGTCAGTAATTTTTTTATGGAATCTTCGGCATTCTTTATCCTGCTTCTAATAAGAGATCTTTCTTCAAGCTGATATTGATACATTGATTCCGAAGTCATTACATCTATTCCTGCTTTCACAAAAGGAAGATTTTGTTTAAAAAATTGAGGCAAGTAAACATTTTTCCGGCCTTCATAAGACTGCTGATCAAAATCGATAGCCCGTATCCTGTAATGGGTTTCCTCAAAATCGGGGGTGATATCGACAACAAAATTGCTAGAGTGCATATCTCCCAGCAGTCGAAAAAAACAACGTTCATTAAATTTTACGAACTCTTTTGCAATTCTGATCTTACTTATTTTGGGGTCTTTCAAATAAGTTTCGGCAAACTCATATCCCGGTATGCCCGCAATGTGTTCCTCAATCAAAGTGTCAACATTTACCAGGTAATTAATTCTGTTGGGAGAAATAAAATGTTCTAATTCAAGACCATAAATTCTTGAAGCATCAGCAGTCTTTACATAGAAATAATCAAAGTTGTCATTCATTTTATTTACTATCCTGATCCTGAAAGGCTTTGAATTTCCAAAAGGACATATATCAACTCTCTCGATATATAAATGATCAATCACCGACATTTCTCCATGTGCCTGGATATTCGTGTAGATACTTTTAAGGTTATAATGGATCTCTTCCAACTCCCCCTGAGGGTAAAAAACTGTTTCCCAGAGAGTGTCTTCGCCCTGTGGATTGATCAATGCTATTGAGCTATTGTACCGGGTCAGGTCTTGATATTTGAGTGTTGGTACTTCTCTCCCATGGTTTCTGAGGTAGTCCAGCAATTCCTCATTGACTTTGAATGAGATCTTCTTTTTACTGATTAAAGCCATTTTATATTATAATCCTGAATTTGTCATTCGGGAAATTTTTAGATATCAGACGCAAGTACTCCGCCTGCCATAATTTTACAGCGGGCAGGAAAGATTTGATAGTCAATAAGATACTGAAACCAACCATTAAACCCGGAATTGTCATTAGAAATTTACTGAGCAGCCTAATTTACTGCAATTCAGGCACTTGCTCGAATTTCGATGCTCACCATAACGCTACTAAACCTCTAGGTCGAAATCCTGCGCTTTGAATTTTCGATATTCGTATATCGTAAATAAATGATAGTTACAATCTGAAAAACCTTTCTGTTATTTTCTCTTGAGATAGGAATTGGCTCAGGATAATGCCGCATCTTCAGTTTATAACCGCGGGCATTGCCTATGACCTTTTCTACGTTAGAAAGATTGACTATAAAAGATCGGTGACATCTTGTTATAAAAGATTCGGAGATCTGACTTTCAAGGTTTTTAAGACTCGAACGGATCAATTTGTTCTTTAATTCGTTTTCCCTGTTCCAAACAATCTTGGCATAGTTGTCATAGGACTGCATAAAGAGTAGTTCGCCCAGGGAAATAGCCACTTTTTCATCATTATCAGCTACAAATTCAATGACGTTACCGATCTTCAGGTTGTGGTGTTCAATTAGTTTCTTATTGATCGTTTCAGTCCTTTTTAACCTTGCCTTTAATGCCCGAATATAGTTGACCCCTATGCAGATTCCGCCAGGAAAAATACTGATCATCAGCCCTTGGAACAGTCCGGCTTGGAAGTGTTTCATATTGCAAAAAGGTATGATATGCCAGTATAGTTCAATAAACAATATGATAACCAGAATATTCCATAATGACCAAATAATTTCCCGACCTATATTCCAGAAATCCTCATTGAAAAACCAAGACCACGTTTGAGAAATCACATAAAAATTCAACACCAAGGCAGTAAAGATCGGGATGGCCATTCCTGAAATTATTAATGCGCCATATTCGCACTTCCAGTCTTCCAACCCGAATGGTTGAAAGATGTGATTAAAAACAAGGGAATGATTGTGCTGAAGGTCACCAGCAGCTTTATACTACTACTATAAGGGATGTAGTAGGGATACGGTTTATTCAGTATGTTGCCAAGGATATTTAACATGTTATTTTAAGGTGCCCTTAACTATCAAGCCATTGCTTAACCCGAAAAATTCATAGTAGACAATAAAAAACAGGCATAAATTGCTTATATTGAGATAGTTAGACAACAAAATAAGCAATTAATTTATGCCTGAATATAAGGAAAAAGATACCGTATTTTATCGAGGAAAACAAGCTTTTAAATTTGATTTTTCAGCATCAGCGATTAGCTCAGACGGAGCGATATTGTTAAGTGAAAAAGTAGAGAGAAAGACTGGTCTATTAAAAAGCTTCGCCGCACTGATTCCTGACTATCGAAACCCCTTTTTTATCGAATACACTTATGAAGAAATGCTTCGCCAACGGGTGTTTTTAATGATGCAGGGCTATCAGGATTGCAATGACGAACAAAAACTCCGAGAGGATCCGGTGATCCGTAAAGTACTAGATCGCGGATTATGTTCCCAGCCTACTTTAAGTCGATTTGAAAACAAGGCCGATCGGAGTCTGATCTACCAGATGAGTCAATGGTTTGTAGACCGTTATGTAGAGGAGTTGAAAGAGAAGACTGGTCAAATCATCATTGATGTAGATGGTACCGATGACCCTACTCATGGATCCCAACAACTCAGTTTGTATAATGGCTATTATGGACAGACTATGTACCATGAGTTGTTCTTTAAGGACGGGAACACCGGTCAGGTCATTTTACCAGTACTACGTCCGGGCAATTGTCACTCCAACAAATGGTTTGTGGCCTTATTGAAAAGGATTGTCATTAAAATCAGAAAAAAACTGCCCTCAGTAAAGATCCTTATTCGAGCGGATAGTGGCTTTTCAGGAGCATCTTTTTATCGGATAGCTAAGCAGTTTGACCTTCAATTTTGTTTAGGTATTAGTAGTAATGAAGTTTTAAAGACTTTTACCAAACAGACTATCATTGAAGTAAAAAAGGAATATGCTTCAAAAATCATCAAACATCAAGAGTTTGTTGGCCCGTTTACTTACCAGGCCAAAAGCTGGGATCGTTCTGAAAAGCTGTACGCCAAAGTGGAGTCTACCGGAAAAGGAATGAATGTCCGTTACTTTGTGAGCAACTTTGAAGCGATGACCGCTCAACAGATTTACTTTGATTTTTATGTCAAGCGAGGTGATGCCAGTGAAAATCGAATAAAGGAACTCAAAAACATGACTTATTCCGACCGGCTTTCCTGTCATCGCTACTGGGCCAATTTCATGCGTTTAATCATCGCTACCCTCTGTTATGAAATGTTCCGGCAGATTAAATTATTAATTGCCAAAACAAAACACCACTTTGCTAAACGATGGCAAGTGGACAATATCCGGCTTTACCTGATGAAGGTTGGGGCGTGCCTGAAAGAAAGGAAAAGATCATTGACAATACAATTCTCAAGAGCCTTTAGATATCAATACCTGCTGGGCGATTTGCTTACGGTGAACTGACCGATCAGTTAAACAGTTTGGTTTAATCAAAAAAATGTTCTTCCATAAGAACACAATAGAGCTTTGACTGAAAATTGAAAAATTCTAACAAAAAAACGCTCTAATGTCCTTTGAAATCCAGAAACCTGGTTGATCTTCAAATTAATACATACACTCCAATCAAAAATAGTTAGCAACCCATTATTAATCCCAAAATTGGTGGCCTATGAATAATGCGGGCTAAACTCCCGTACATTGCTTCTGCTTACCAATACCTCTTTCTCACAATCAGGCATTAAATCCAACTTTAGCCTGTTATTAAAGTATGGGTGGATCTGGTTAATCATTTTATGTGAAATAATGAACTGACGGCTTATCTTGAAAAACCTAACAGGATCTAATTGTTTAATAAGCTCCTCTAATGAGAATTCCACTATAAATTTTTTATTCTCTTTGGTTACCAGGTAAGTTAATTTGTCTTCAGAGTAGAAGTATGCAATTTCATCAGATTCTATAGATTGCATACATGACCCCATTTTAACCAGGAATCGAGACTTGTAACCGTTTTGTCTAGGAGCTAAGTCTGTGTCTAATGATCGGTAATCCGGAATATTTTCCTGTGGATTCAGGCGTTCATATTTTTTAAGACTGTTATCTAAGTCGTTTTGATGTATCGGTTTCAACAAATAATCGATGCTGTTGACTTTAAAAGCCTGGAGGGCATATTCGTCATAAGCAGTGGTAAAAATAATTGGGACAATGACCTGCACCTGTTTAAAAATTTCAAAACACATGCCATCAGATAACTGAACATCCATCAATACCAGATCAATACTGCGCTTCTCTTTGAAAAACCTGACCGCCTCGGTGACAGAATCAATTACTTCCAATACCTCAATACCTTCATCGTAGGAATGAAGCATTCGTTGCAATCTCTTAGCCGCTGTCAGTTCATCTTCAATGATCAATAATCTCATTTGCTTTCTTCTTCAATAAAGGAATTTCAACTATAAACTGGTCTTCGGTTTCGGCTATCTTGATATCAAGACCAAATAAATATTCGTACCTCTTTTTTATATTCTCCAATCCTAAGTTCATGCTCTCTCCATTGAGGCTCTTTTTATTGATATTGTTTCTGACCACAAGAGCGTTTCCTTTCTACTCAAAATCAATAGTCAGTTGATTTAACCTATTAATTATATTGTGCTTAATAGCATTCTCTAAAAGCATTTGAAGTGTTAGAGGTGGTAGTGTGTAATCTTCAAAATCATCAATATTTAGATTGATCTTTAGTTGTTCTCCAAATCGTGCTTTGAGCAAGGTCACATGAGTTTTGATTAATTATACCTCTTCTTGTAAGCTTACTACTTCCTTTTGGCTTTGCTCTAAAACATACCTGTAAACATTAGAAAATTCATGCCCATATTCCACTGCCAAACCCTTGTCTTCCTGAATTAATCCAATTAATGTATTAATGCTATTAAACAGGAAATGCGGGTTGACTTGATTCTTAAGTACATCATACTGCGCCGCTAATTGTTCATTTTTTAGTCTCTCCGCCTCAACCAGGGATTTGCGCCATTCGCTGAAAAAATGTTCTCCCGAATATATTGCATTGCAGAGGATTGAGATGAGCGCAAAAAAGAAGAAATCCCGTTTAAAGATCAGGTAGCTGAATTGGCCATTATAAACCAGGTCATGGAGTATTTTGTCTGAGAGATAGGTTAGCCAGAGAGTAAATAAAAGGCTTACGGTCAATTGGACCACTATTCTAACTCCAACATTCTTTTTCCAGGAATAATACCGATTTAAGATCTTAGCCAAAAATCGGTTTCCTTCCCATAGAACAAGCGCCATGAGAAAACTCCAGATCATGACATACTTATAATATACCGGGTCTGTGCTCTCAAAAAGGAAGAACAAAAAGGTGAGGAATGGAACCCCAATTAGTCTTATAATCTGTTGCTTATTCAAATGAACTTATCAAGTTATAAATTAAAGGTGATTCAGGGGTTATTGGTAACCCATTACGATGAGCCGTTGAAAAGTGATCCTGAAATGCACCTTAACCATGATGGTTTGCCTGGATTGCATTTCGGGAATCAATAATGCAATATGATCGTTTAAATTAAACAGTTCATCAGCTTTGGATTGTAGAACTATTAAATCGGTGACAAATTACAGTCTCAAAATGCTAGTTCATGCGAGGAAAAGACTTAATAGTGATATTCATTTTGATTGGATTATTTGTAAGTTCATTCAAATTCCTGTCACAGGATGTGCTTTATGATTGTATGGATAACTCTTGTTGTTCACTACGGACCATCAGAGGAGGCGAGGTAAATTTTTTTGGCAGTTTGGGCAACTTCGGAGAAAAAACCAATGATATCTTCGATTACCTGGCCTATGGAATTACGAAAAGTTGCGGGCACTTTATGATGAGTTGCAATCTTATTGATCACTCAGAGATACGGATTGACAGAAATAAGCTATCAGTTTTTAGGCCGGTAAATGATAACAAATCACTTCATATGGCTTGTCCACCCATTGATATGCGAACCTCTTCAGGCGATTACTATTCATTGGATGAATTCAGAGGACAAAAGGTAGCGCTCATGTTTGTTGATCTCCGGTACTCTAGTTGCATAGATGTGTTATTAAACATCTCCAAGCTAAAGGAAACTTATTCTGAGAGAGATATTAATATTATTCCTGTCTGTGTTAATTACAATGTGAAAGGGGTAGTAACCCACCCAAGCGTCCTCACAGAGCAATTACAGCTTAAATACAACCTGTCAACACTTGACAGGGTTGATGGAGCGATTCAAATTAATCCGGACAGTCGTACCCTGACAATTTTGATCAATGAGAATGGGTTGATAACAGACGTTTTAGATGAAGAGTCAAATTATTCATTTCTAGCTGCATCTATTAATAGATTTTTGAATTGAGGGCATCCCTAAAACCCCTATTCGGTCTCAGTGAATCATAAGAAAAACAAGAAAAACCCATAAACGTCATTCAGAGGCTTAATTTTTGGGAAACCCAAACACACAAAATGAGATGACGAGTGTAACTTAGATACCCTGTACAACTTGGCCGAAATTCGATTAGTGCTTAATGCCTGTCTCAGAGTCTGGTTGGAGAGAATGGAGTCACAAATTATGGTACTTTCCTGGATTTAAGGAAATGTCCGTTCGGTAGTCTTTCGTGTCACATAGTTCTTTCCTGTATGGGTTTAATTATCAGTAAACATTCTACACGATGGAAAAACTAAGAGTAAATGCAGCTGGGATAGATATTGGGGCGAAAAATATCTTTCTATCAGTTGAACAAGAACCCGTCAGGTCTTTTGAAACATTCACGGAAGACTTTCGCCAAGCGACAAACTATCTACTATCAAAAGGGGTTCAAACCGTGGCTATGGAGGCTACCGGAGTTTATTGGGTAATCCTATATGAGATGCTTGAAAATGCTGGGCTTGATGTATGGTTGGTCGATGGCAGGCAAACAAAACAAGTGCCCGGCCGCAAGACCGATGTTAAAGATTGCCAGTGGATACAGCAACTTCATAGTTATGAGTTGCTCAACCGTTGCTTTGTTCCTAATGATCAAGTCAAAGAAATCAGGGCTTATCAACGGATACGTGAAGACCATATCAGAACAGCGGCCATGCATATAAACCATATGCAAAAAGCCCTGACCGAGATGAACATCCGACTTAAAGAGGTATTGAGCCAGGTCCATGGGTCAAGTGGTATGGCCATTGTAAAGGCTATCCTGGACGGTGAGTGGAATCCTCAGGTACTTTTGGGCCTTTGTCATAAAAGCATCAAAGAGAAAAAAGCCCACTTGGTATTGAAAGCTATGGAAGGGCATTACACAGAAGCAGGATTGTTTGCTCTACAGCAGGCCTATCAGGGCTATCTGTTTTACCAGCAACAGATCAGGGAATGTGATAAAAAAATCCAACAGGCCATGGAGAGGGTAAATCTTTATGATCAGGACGATATTGCCAAAAAGGAGATAGAATCTGTCAAAGGACGCAAGCCGGTAAGGCACAACAAGCCACAGGTAGATCACTTAGGTGGACACCTGCTCAAGATATTTACCGGTAAAGATGCCACAGACTTGCCGGGCATTACTGATTATACGTGGCTACAACTCTACTCAGAAACCGGAAATGATCTTAACAAATGGCCTACAGAAAAGCATTTTACTTCATGGTTGGGCCTTGCCCCAGGCCAACATCAGTCTGGCAAACTGAAAAAGACAAGGAATAAAAAGTACAGGCCAAAAGCAGGACAAATATTCAGGCAAATCTCACAGAGTCTAATTGAAAGCAAAAAAATAGCTATTGGGGCTTTCGGTAGAAAGTTGAAAGCCAAAAGAGGTCCTGGTATAGCAGTGAAGGCAACGGCCAGAAAACTGGCCACACTTTACTGGAGGTTAATGGTCAAAGGTCTGGATTATACTGAAAGGGGAATAAAAGACTATGAAGCTCGAGTCAATATGCAACGTGAAAGATGGCTAGTAAAAACTGCTAAAGACATGGGCTATCAACTCACTGTAAATCAAGTAGTTTGAAAAATACGTCATCGGTAGCAATTTCAGGAGAATGTGTGACGGGAAAATTGCGTAAGAATCCCCAAAATGGGAGCTTCCTACGGCTTCCTATTGCACAAACAATCCAAAAGCCTCTAATAACGGTTTTTGTCGTATAATTCTTATTAATTTAATGTTCTTAAACGAACTCAGGTTGATAAGATTCAGCAATTGTGATGATCACAGGTGAGATTTTTATTTCTCGCTTTTCCAAAAGCTTCTCTTCCTTCTTTGAAAGCATACCAGGCAATCCCCAAGCTGCCGACTGCGTCTACATAAGGAATTTTAAGCATCCCGTAAAGTAGACTGGATGCCAGGAGAATAAACGAAAGATAGAAACATGTTTTTGTACAATTGGCATCAGAAATTATTGGTGCTGAATCCAGCGCTTTACCAATCCTGAGCTTTTCCCGGAAAAGTAGAAACATGGTCAAGATGGAAAGCAAAGAGATAATGATGCCAACCAGGGTTGATTCAGGATTGGTACCGTTGATAATATTCAACAGAGCCCCAACCACTAAACCGAAGGTTAAAATATAAAAACCGTACCAGTAACTTTTAAAGCGGTTTTTTCAAAATCATCCCTTTGATCGATTGATCCGCTTCTCATTCTCCAAATCATATGGGCTATGCCCAATCCTGAGACTACCTCTACAAAGCTGTCAATACCAAAACCAAAAAGGGCCAGGGTTTCGTCAGTTGATCCGAAATGAGTGGACACCAATCCTTCTATAAGGTTATAGATGATGGTGATAATGCTTAATATCCAAGCAGTTTTATAAAGTTTCTTAAATTGTATGGTTAATGTGCTACTCATATTTCAATCGCCATCTCTAATGGAAGAAAAGCTGCAGGAACAAAGGAAGAATTATAAATTGGATTTATATGACTAAAAACATAAAAGGACAAATTATGAAATTACGGCAAACCTTATCAATGATCCTTTTGATATTATTGACGGGGCTGCAAACTAAATGCCAGGAAGTACCATCAGAAGCCTTGAAACCCGAAGCTTTTCGGCGTCTGATCGATGAAACCGCAAACCTTCAACTTATCGATGTAAGGACCACTGAAGAAGTTGATCAGGGTTATCTGGAAAACGCCCGAAACATCGATTACTACGGCAGTGATTTCAAAAAACTGATGGACAAGCTTGATAAGGATGCGCCTGTTGCTGTCTACTGTGGAGCCGGAGGTAGGAGTGGCAAAACGGCAAAAATGCTTGAGGATCTTGGGTTTAAAGAAATCTATGACTTGAAGGGAGGGATTACGGCCTGGAAAGCAGCCGAATTACCAGTAGTTAAATAAAACCATTGCTATGGGATCTAACAGGTATTTAATCTTTTTGAAACTGGTCACTTGACGGATCTTAATTGGATCCCTGGATTGTGATGTCTCCTCTGGTTGTGTGAGGGTTACAGCTCCGCGGCCCAGGATGTGGGGCGTGCATGAGGCCGACGTCGTAACGGTTGATTTGTTCGGCCACGATTTTGACAACCATAAAGTATAATGATCAAAATAATAACAACTTTTTTCATTTGGCGACAATAGTTGTTCCTTCCTGCATTCTCTGTAACCTTTCGATCAACGCCAGGTATTTAACTATATGAATTGTAATATGGACATCATGCAACCTTTTCTGCAGAAGTAGTCTCTTTAAATCAGATTAACTCTAAACCCCATGGTCAAAAACTTCAACATCGTAACCATTAGAAATTGGTACCGAAGCAGCCTTTACACACTAGTCAATATCGTCGGCCTTTCCGTTGGTCTTGTTTGTACGATACTGATCATTATATGGGTGAATGATGCAAACCTCCTCCGATTCTTTTCTTCCTGAAGTTGACCGGCAGTTCCAGGTATGGGAGAATGCGGAATTGGATGGAAAGCTCAACTCCCGGCACTTAATGATTCAGGATAGCCTATCCGCACAGTAGTAGTTGTCACACCCACACACACCCAAACACACATCCGATCATTCGCAACGCAACGTCTCCACCGGATTTACCAAAGCAGCTTTTAGAATCTGGAAACCCACGGTTATTGTCAGCGTGATCAAAACGATGACCGTTGAATAGATGAAGAATCCACCGGTGATGCTGATTCTATAGGCAAAGGAAGCCAGCCATTCATTCATCAAGTACCAGGCAATGGGAAAACTGATGAGAATTGATACGACAAGAAGGTGGATGAAATGTTTTGAAAACAACGTCACCAGTTGTCCGACAGAACTGCCCAGTACCTTCCTTATACCAATTTCCTTGGTTCGTTGGTTAACCATGTATGACGCTAATCCAACCAGTCCTAATCCGGCAATCAGTATGGCTATGGCAGAAAAGAATTTAAAGAGAGTACTCAGTTTTTGCTCAGTCTCATATTGTTTGGCAATATCGTCATCAAGGAAGGCATAGTCAAACGGATAACCTGTGTAATAATTGGTATATTCTTCAGCCAGGTGATCCAGAGCGGCGCTGATATTTGAGCCACTGACTTTCACTGCAATGTGCCTGAACCAATTGGAACTATAGAGCATAATCACAGGCTCCATTTTATGATGCAGTGATTTTACGTTAAAGTCTTTCACTACTTTGATGACTTTGTTTCGGTTATTGCCATCAATGAATGAACCCACAGGATCTTTCATATCAAAGAACTTTACGAAAGCCTCATTGATAAAGGCATAACCAATGGTGTCTTCCCTACCGCTAATGGGTAGATCCTCACCTTCCAAAACCTCCAGGTTGAAAGTATTTAAGAATTCGTCATCAATGAGAAAGTTGGCGATGCGTTGAGGATCTTTTTCACTCTTGGCTGCTTTGAAATAGAATGACATGGAGTTACTGCTTCCGGGAATACTGGACGTAAACGTAGCATTAATGACATGAGGGCTCTGCTTAACCCGCATTATTCATAGGCCACCAATTTTGGGATTAATAATGGGTTGCTAACTATTTTTGATTGGAGTGTATGTATTAATTTGAAGATCAACCAGGTTTCTGGATTTCAAAGGACATTAGAGCGTTTTTTTGTTAGAATTTTTCAATTTTCAGTCAAAGCTCTATTGTGTTCTTATGGAAGAACATTTTTTTGATTAAACCAAACTGTTTAACTGATCGGTCAGTTCACCGTAAGCAAATCGCCCAGCAGGTATTGATATCTAAAGGCTCTTGAGAATTGTATTGTCAATGATCTTTTCCTTTCTTTCAGGCACGCCCCAACCTTCATCAGGTAAAGCCGGATATTGTCCACTTGCCATCGTTTAGCAAAGTGGTGTTTTGTTTTGGCAATTAATAATTTAATCTGCCGGAACATTTCATAACAGAGGGTAGCGATGATTAAACGCATGAAATTGGCCCAGTAGCGATGACAGGAAAGCCGGTCGGAATAAGTCATGTTTTTGAGTTCTTTTATTCGATTTTCACTGGCATCACCTCGCTTGACATAAAAATCAAAGTAAATCTGTTGAGCGGTCATCGCTTCAAAGTTGCTCACAAAGTAACGGACATTCATTCCTTTTCCGGTAGACTCCACTTTGGCGTACAGCTTTTCAGAACGATCCCAGCTTTTGGCCTGGTAAGTAAACGGGCCAACAAACTCTTGATGTTTGATGATTTTTGAAGCATATTCCTTTTTTACTTCAATGATAGTCTGTTTGGTAAAAGTCTTTAAAACTTCATTACTACTAATACCTAAACAAAATTGAAGGTCAAACTGCTTAGCTATCCGATAAAAAGATGCTCCTGAAAAGCCACTATCCGCTCGAATAAGGATCTTTACTGAGGGCAGTTTTTTTCTGATTTTAATGACAATCCTTTTCAATAAGGCCACAAACCATTTGTTGGAGTGACAATTGCCCGGACGTAGTACTGGTAAAATGACCTGACCGGTGTTCCCGTCCTTAAAGAACAACTCATGGTACATAGTCTGTCCATAATAGCCATTATACAAACTGAGTTGTTGGGATCCATGAGTAGGGTCATCGGTACCATCTACATCAATGATGATTTGACCAGTCTTCTCTTTCAACTCCTCTACATAACGGTCTACAAACCATTGACTCATCTGGTAGATCAGACTCCGATCGGCCTTGTTTTCAAATCGACTTAAAGTAGGCTGGGAACATAATCCGCTATCTAGTACTTTACGGATCACCGGATCCTCTCGGAGTTTTTGTTCGTCATTGCAATCCTGATAGCCCTGCATCATTAAAAACACCCGTTGGCGAAGCATTTCTTCATAAGTGTATTCGATAAAAAAGGGGTTTCGATAGTCAGGAATCAGTGCGGCGAAGCTTTTCAATAGACCAGTCTTTCTCTCTACTTTTTCACTTAACAATATCGCTCCGTCTGAGCTAATCGCTGATGCTGAAAAATCAAATTTAAAAGCTTGTTTTCCTCGATAAAATACGGTATCTTTTTCCTTATATTCAGGCATAAATTAATTGCTTATTTTGTTGTCTAACTATCTCAATATAAGCAATTTATGCCTGTTTTTTATTGTCTACTATGAATTTTTCGGGTTAAGTTTTCCTACCCGAATAATCTCATTCCTTTGTCTGTCAGCTCATTAAAATAAGGTAAGGCAACCAGTACCAAAATCAAGCTCAGGAGAAAGGCCATCAAGGTCAAGAGGACCGATTCTGTAAGATATTGTCTGACCAACTGGCTTTTTGAGCGCCGAATACCTTGCGTAACCCGATTTCTGTCAGGCGAGTGCTGTAATTAGCCGTGGTCAGGTTCATGAAATTGATGCAGGCCATGAGGATAATGAAAACCGCCACCGTAAGCATTATATAAGAATATTTGACATCGCTGTTCTTTTCAAGCTCATCTTTCAAATTGGACTCGAGGTGGATGCTGGTGAGTGGTTGAAGAACAAGATCGAATAAGGGAGCATACTTCTCGGGGACGTTCTTCTCAATTATATCATTCAGCTTCCCTTCAAGCGGACTACCTTTTTCACCATTATTGATCAGGATATAAGTCTGGATATCGAACCAGAACCAGTTTTTATATTGCTGTTCTCCCAAAACCTCTTTGGCTGTTTCAAAATCAGCCATCAGATCAAAATGAAAATGCGAATTGGCTGGGATCTCTCCCAGAATCCCGGTCACTTTCAATGGATGTTTGTTATCATAGGTTAGTATCTTTCCTACAGGATCTTCATTTCCGAAATATTTCCGGGCTATCTTCTCTGTCAGAAGAATTGTGTACTTGTCTTTTAAAACTGTTTCCGGATTTCCCCTTAGAAGTGGAAAATCAAAAACCTCAAAAACTTCCTGGTCTGCGAAGACCAGTCGCTTTTCGTAAAACTTTTTGTCCTCGAATTCGATCAGGTCAGTTCGGGGATTTTTCCTGATGCGTACTACTTGCTGCACTTGCGGAAATGTTTCTTTAATCGCTGGTCCCATTGGTGTAGCAGTCCTTGCCCATGGAGTTACTTCGTCGCCACCTTTCCAATTATTGACCAGTCGGTATATCCTGTTGGCTTTGCCATGGTAAGCATCGTAGGTAAATTCATCTTGTACGAACAAAATAATAAGGACAGTCACCCCTATACCTATCATCAATCCAAAAACACTGAGAAATGACTGGACTTTGTGTTTGACCAGGTTGCGTAGAGCTACTTTGAAATAATTTTGAAACATGTTGCTAATATTCTTGTTATCTCACAATCTACGGATACACTTAGTTAAAAGAAATAATACCGTGACCATTAGACAAAATTAGCGGCTAAAGTGCCATTTTAAGGGAGCGGCTGGCATTGCAATTGAGCAGGTCATTTCAGGCATCTGGGCCAGTTTCTCAGTTAACCCGCATTATTCATAGGCCACCAATTTTGGGATTAATAATGGGTTGCTAACTATTTTTGATTGGAGTGTATGTATTAATTTGAAGATCAACCAGGTTTCTGGATTTCAAAGGACATTAGAGCGTTTTTTTGTTAGAATTTTTCAATTTTTAGTCAAAGCTCTATTGTGTTCTTATGGAAGAACATTTTTTTGATTAAACCAAACTGTTTAACTGATCGGTCAGTTCACCGTAAGCAAATCGCCCAGCAGGTATTGATATCTAAAGGCTCTTGAGAATTGTATTGTCAATGATCTTTTCCTTTCTTTCAGGCACGTCCCAACCTTCATCAGGTAAAGCCGGATATTGTCCACTTGCCATCGTTTAGCAAAGTGGTGTTTTGTTTTGGCAATTAATAATTTAATCTGCCGGAACATTTCATAACAGAGGGTAGCGATGATTAAACGCATGAAATTGGCCCAGTAGCGATGACAGGAAAGCCGGTCGGAATAAGTCATGTTTTTGAGTTCCTTTATTCGATTTTCACTGGCATCACCTCGCTTGACATAAAAATCAAAGTAAATCTGTTGAGCGGTCATCGCTTCAAAGTTGCTCACAAAGTAACGGACATTCATTCCTTTTCCGGTAGACTCCACTTTGGCGTACAGCTTTTCAGAACGATCCCAGCTTTTGGCCTGGTAAGTAAACGGGCCAACAAACTCTTGATGTTTGATGATTTTTGAAGCATATTCCTTTTTTGCTTCAATGATAGTCTGTTTGGTAAAAGTCTTTAAAACTTCATTACTACTAATACCTAAACAAAATTGAAGGTCAAACTGCTTAGCTATCCGATAAAAAGATGCTCCTGAAAAGCCACTATCCGCTCGAATAAGGATCTTTACTGAGGGCAGTTTTTTTCTGATTTTAATGACAATCCTTTTCAATAAGGCCACAAACCATTTGTTGGAGTGACAATTGCCCGGACGTAGTACTGGTAAAATGACCTGACCGGTGTTCCCGTCCTTAAAGAACAACTCATGGTACATAGTCTGTCCATAATAGCCATTATACAAACTGAGTTGTTGGGATCCATGAGTAGGGTCATCGGTACCATCTACATCAATGATGATTTGACCAGTCTTCTCTTTCAACTCCTCTACATAACGGTCTACAAACCATTGACTCATCTGGTAGATCAGACTCCGATCGGCCTTGTTTTCAAATCGACTTAAAGTAGGCTGGGAACATAATCCGCTATCTAGTACTTTACGGATCACCGGATCCTCTCGGAGTTTTTGTTCGTCATTGCAATCCTGATAGCCCTGCATCATTAAAAACACCCGTTGGCGAAGCATTTCTTCATAAGTGTATTCGATAAAAAAGGGGTTTCGATAGTCAGGAATCAGTGCGGCGAAGCTTTTTAATAGACCAGTCTTTCTCTCTACTTTTTCACTTAACAATATCGCTCCGTCTGAGCTAATCGCTGATGCTGAAAAATCAAATTTAAAAGCTTGTTTTCCTCGATAAAATACGGTATCTTTTTCCTTATATTCAGGCATAAATTAATTGCTTATTTTGTTGTCTAACTATCTCAATATAAGCAATTTATGCCTGTTTTTTATTGTCTACTATGAATTTTTCGGGTTAACTCGTCGAAAACGCATTCTCCCACTTTCTAATCGGGCGTTACCATTCAATAATTAAATGCTTACTTTGCCCAGATCGAAACCATATCTGATCCTGATTTCACTTTGGCTGCTAATGTTCTCCTCCAGCAGCCAGTTTTTCATAATGATCCCGCTTTTATCCTCCATTGGAACTGAA
>CAXXNX010000078.1:0-52860 GCA_963664285.2 Cyclobacteriaceae bacterium | reverse complement strand
TTGGCATTGTCTATTTCACCGATAGTAACTGTAGGTTCGACGGCATTATGATTGATCACGCCAGGTGATTCTATCTTGCTAATAATTCTACATAAGCCTCCAATTACGTGACCAGGATCAATCTGCTCTTTTAGTTCATTTATTGCTTCAACTCCGTTTTGTAAAGGAATAACCACAGTTCCCCTATAAAGAACCGGGGTTAAGGTCTTTGCCATCTCTTTAACCTGCCACGCTTTTATGCCTAATATGATCAAGTCAGATTTTTCAAGTTCTTCTATTTTGTCAGTGGCATGGGCAGGGCTAATTCTAAAATCGCCTGAAATGCTTTTTACAGATAAACCATTTGATTTGATGGCTTTAAGGTGTTCCCCACGTGCCAAAAAAGTCACATCATTGCCGTTTTGGGCCAATCGACCTCCAAAATAACCTCCTATTCCCCCTGTTCCTATTATTGCTATTTTCATATCATACATTCACAGCCTTCAGCTTTTCTGCATGCATTTCTCTCAATTTCTTCAGTTTTGGAGATATAACAATTGAGCAATAAGGCTTATTGGGGTCGTCATTGTAATAATTCTGATGATCAGATTCTGCCTCATAGAAAATCTCGAAAGGAGTTAATTCAGTAGCAATAGGACTGTCAAAATGGGATGATAATTCTGCGATAACACTCTCAGCGATTTCTTTTTGAGCCTCATCGTGGTAAAGAATGATCGATCGGTATTGAGAACCCCAATCTGCACCTTGCCTGTTAGGTGTAGTCGGATCATGACTGGTTAGAAAAACGCGAATGAGGTTATCAAAAGTGATCGTGTCAGGGTCATATGTTATTTGGATTACTTCCGCATGACCAGTCAGGCCAGAACAAACTTCCCTGTAAGTCGGAGTTTTTAGTTTTCCTCCGCTGTACCCTGAAATAACTTTTTCAACCCCCTTAAGGGATTGAAACACAGCTTCTACACACCAGAAGCAGCCTCCGCCAACAGTTGCAAGTTTCATATTTTTAGTTGCCATCCTTTTCAAGTTGAATTGATTCTGAATTAATACAAAAACGCAAGCCGTTAGGGGGTGGTCCATCAGAAAAGACATGACCCAAATGGCCATCGCAAACATTACACATGGCTTCCACCCTTACCATTCCACGGGATGTGTCTTTTTCATACTTGATTACATTGTTTCTGATCGGTTCCGTGAAACTTGGCCAACCCGATTTTGAATCAATCTTGATGGTTGAGTCAAACAAGGGAGTGTCACAACAGATGCAGCTGTATTTGCCTTTGTCATGTGCATGGCACAACACACCTGAAAATGCTGGTTCAGTTCCTTTTCTTCGGGTGACTCGATATTGTTCTGGCGTCAATTGAGCCCGCCACTCTGCGTCTGTTTTTTCCACCCTTTGGTCGGGCTCCGGACTACCATTATTTGCATATTTGATTACCTCGTTCCAGTTCATCATAATTATTTTGAATCCCATATTAAAGGGTCAGTCATTTTTACCTGTACTTTATTCTACTCAAAAATAAGAATGTTAAAACTAAGCTATAGGCCGATGATATTTGACGTCAAGATGACTTAAGCGAATGATTTAAATGTTTTCCTTTCGAATGCATTAGTTTCGATAATCCATACACGCTCAATAATTGAATGAAACCAACATTGCCGGTCTTGATATTTGCTCTTTTCGTTTATTCATCCTGCAAGGAGAGTCCCCCACAAACATTTGTTCATGATATTGAACAAGGTCCAACCCCATGGTCACATGAGCAGTTTGACAACCAATCAGATCAATTCACTTTTACCATAATATCTGACCTAAATGGCGGAGAACGCCCCGGGATATTTCAAGTGGCCATTGATCAGGTCAATTTACTTCGGCCCGAATTTATTCTATCTGTTGGAGACCTCATTAATGGAGGGACTGAAGATCGAGATCAACTGACAAGTGAATGGGACAGTTTTGACATTCGGGCCTCCAAGGCAAAAGTGCCTTTCTTACATTTAGGAGGTAATCACGATCTTACCAATGTGATGATGCGAAAAGTTTGGTCTGAGCGTTATGGACCTCGATATTATCATTTTGTTTACCAGGACGTGCTTTTCCTGATGCTAGACAGTGAAGATTATAATGAAACAAGGATGCGTGAAATCTATGAAGCAAGGGCTGAAGCAATCATAGTGCTGGATGGCCCCGAGCCAGAAAAGGCTCAGGAAATGCTTTATTACCAGATGCCGGAGCGATTAACCGGTGAAATCAGTGACACCCAGTCATCTTACTTCGAAGAAGTACTGAATCGATATCCCGACGTTCACTGGACATTTATCTTAATGCATAAACCAAGTTTGGCAGCGGGAAGATCAAGGTGGTTTGGATCGCATTGAAACCGCATTAGGTGAACGACCATATACAGTAATCAACGGCCATTTTCATACTTATTCTCACTCTGAGCGCAATGGCCACGATTATATCATGCTCGGTACAACAGGAGGCGGTCAGAATCCTAAAAATGAAAATTCTTTTGATCACATCACTTTGGTGACAATGTCAGATGATGGACCTTCTCTTGTCAATTTAAAATGGAGGGTATTCTGGACAAGAGGGCCGAGGTTCCCGGAAGAACTGAAGATATGTGTTTTCAGGCTTCGGAATGCTTTGAAGATGAATAGTGAATTCTATATTAAGTCTATTTGATTAATCAAGGATTCCAGTGGTGCCGCTCATGTACGATCTTCCCATTTTTCCAACGTTGCACCGATAGTTGACGCCGATTCCATTTTCCGGCCATCTAGATCAAATTTATAATGCCATTCTACTAATGGCATCCGTAAATTTTTTTCCTGCATCACGATAGGCCACTAATCCTACAATGGAAGGTTCCTCATTCTCCTGTGTAACAATGTTTTCGTCATAAAATTTAACCAATGCGTCTTCGTACTTGAATTGTTGCACCAATAAATTCAATTCACTTACATTTTGTTCAAGTTCGTTCATTGCTCAAAATTTGTCAATAGAGCCATGTGTTATTAATACGATGTAATCCATAAGCTTGCCAACCTATTCTACTTCTGCCGTACTGGCCTTCACCAACTTCTCCTGGATATCATAAGGCACCTGCGTGTACTCTTCGAATGCGGTTGAAAAACCAGCCTTACCCTGAGTGGTTGCTTTCAATGCAGTATTGTAACCTTTCATCTCGGCCAAAGGTATTTTAGCATTGATCTTTTGATATCGACCTTCGGAATCCATGCCTAGAATAATGGCTCTTCTCGTTTGCAGATCAGTCATTACATCACCCATCAGTTCCTCCGGAACCACCACTTGCAGCCTATTGATAGGTTCCATGATCTTGGGATCGGATCGCATAAAAGCGTCTTTAAATGCTCCGGCTCCCGCAATTTTGAAAGAAATATCATTTGAATCTACCGAGTGCATCTTACCATCATGAAGCAGTACCACAACATCTCTGACATAAGATTTTGTGATTGGACCTTCCTCCATCGCTTCTAGAATACCTTTCTGAACTGAGGGAACATATCTAGCATCTATAGCGCCACCAACAATACAGTTGTAGAACATGAGTTTACCACCCATCCCAACGTAATTTCTTCTTTGCCTCGGATGGAGAAGCCTTCGGGATCAGCCATACCCTCAGTGTACGGCATAATGGTAATGGTTATTTCACCAAATTGGCCCGCCCCACCAGATTGTTTCTTATGGCGATAATCGGCTGTTGCGGATTTCTGAATGGTTTCTCTATAGGGAATTTTCGGATTGCCGAAGTTTACATCGATGTCATAGACATGTTTCAGTCGCCACTTGGTTACGTCCAAATGCAGGTCCCCTTGTGCTGACAGAATTAGTTGCTTTAACTCCTTATAAAACTGAATGCTTAAAGTAGGATCTTCCGCGCCAAGATCTTTTGATATTTCCGACAGCTTTTTCAGATCATTTTCTTCAGCTTCAATAGATACTCTGACACGTGGTTCCGGGAACTCGATTTTTTTATAAGCTACTGGGAAATCAGCGGCATGTAGTGTATGGTTAGTTTTGGTTTCTTTTAGTTTTACAGTAGCACCGATATCACCGGCAGCGAGGGTGTCCACAGTATTTCGATTTTTCCCATCCATGATAAAGATCTGGTTGATCCGCTCATGCCCTCCGGTTTGCGCATTAACCAAATCCATCCCGGCTTTCAACTGGCCGGAGTTCACTTTGAAATAAGTGAGTTTACCCAAATAAGGTTCAACCAGTGTTTTAAAGACAAATAATGAAGTAGGTTGACCGGGATCACATTCTACTTCAGTGCCCTCTTCGGTTAATTCAGGTGGCATTTCCGTTGCTGCCGGAGCAACATTGTCGATAAAACCCATCATACGGCCGCTACCCATATTATTTTTCGCAGATAGGCAGAAAACAGGAAATACTGAATGCTCCATCATCCCAATTTTGAGCCCTTTGCGCATTTCATCTTCGTCGAGGCTGCCTTTTTCAAAATAGAGTTCCATTAACCCCTCATCGTTTTCAGCGGCATTTTCGACGAGTTCATTGTGCATTTTGTCCGCTTTATCCTTTTCTTCATCCGGAATGGCAAGTTTTTCCGGTTTACCACCATCCGGACCATATTTGTACATGATCATTTTTAACAAATCGATAATACAATTGAAACCCTCTCCCTGGTTTACAGGGTATTGCATAACCGTAACCGCGGATCCAAACCGTTCTTTGGCTGAATCAAGAGCCATTTCATAATTTGACTTTGGATGGTCCACCTGGTTGATGGCTATGATGGTTGGTTTTTTGAACTTGTCTACATAGTTCCAGATCAATTCTGTACCAACTTCTACTCCCTGGTGCGCATTCAATACGAGAAAGGCAGTATCGGCAACGCGGATGGAAGAAGCAATTTCACCTATAAAATCGTCCAGACCCGGTGTGTCTATGATGTTAATCTTGTAATTTCTCCATTCAGTATGAAGTGATGTAGCATAAACTGAATTTTCCCTTTCGTGCTCTACCTCATGAAAATCTGATACTGTACTCTTGTCTTCAACCGTCCCACGACGTTTAATAATCCCCGCTTCAAATAACATGGTTTCGGCAAGTGTGGTCTTGCCGCTTTTCACAGCTCCAAGCAGTACAATGTTTTTAATATGTTTCTCGTCGTAGACTTTCATGGGTTTATTATTAGAGGGTTATCAAAGAATTATCTAGTGGTTCTTTTAAAGAACCTTGAATATAAAAAAATCCATTTAAAACCTACCTTTTTTGATGTAATCGTCAGCATAAAAGTTGTTACGTAGACCTAGTAAATACACCAGGTTTAATTTGATTCCATTTTTGATCATAATTTACTAGTCTGCTAGTCTTATTTTCCCTGATTTGCGGCTTTTTAATCTTTTCAACCAGCATATCGTTTCCTTCATAATAGCTCCACGGGCTATTGGAGACAAAGTAGAACTCGTCATTTAAAATCAAGCCAAGAACCAGATCGCCCGGAACGCTGCCAATCGGCAACGCAAAGCGATCAACCATGGTCTTGTCTGACAGGTTGACCCTGAAAACGGAGGGTGTATATTGACCGCCTTCTTCGTATCCTTCCATTTGGGGGAGAGGTGATGAACAGAACCAAATTGATTGTCCATCTGATGAAATTTTCATGCCTATAACACCATAGAGATCGTAGAAATCGTCAGTGGTGACCCCAATCTGAGGCAGTTTCTGTTTTTGGCTCATAGGTTACAATTTTCCCTTTTGCGCATGCTGCTGATATAGAATAGTCCTGTAGTCTCGCTAAATGCAATAGATTCCGGATGAAGATCAAACTCGTCGAGTTCAAAGGCAACCTCGCTGTTGGAAATGGGATCAGACAAATCCTCTGCCAGCATTAAATATTCCGAATATTGAGGATCTGATTTGATGTTTGCAAAAACTGAATCGCAGCGCCCGTCACAAACATTAGTAATATCTCAACAAGATCTTCCATTGAATAAAATGTTCAAGCTAAGATCATTTAAGGAAACGAGGCAGAAAATATTACTATTCTGATTGGATGATAGAAGGCGACTGGCTACCTTGATTTTTCAAACTGGTTTTATGAGAATCGCAGGTTTAGTACTGGCAGCTGGAGAGTCGAAAAGACTGGGTCGACCAAAACAACTGGTGAAATATCAAGGCAAGACATTATTGAATCAAGCCATTCACACTCTTTTTGAAACAGGTATCACGGATGTCTATGTGGTCTTGGGAGCTCATCGTACTCAAATAGCCTCTTCAATTGCCAAAGCAGATGCAATAACCATTTATAATGATCAATGGCGTGATGGAATGGGATCAAGTCTGGGGACAGGAGTCAAAGCCATTTCAGCTGACAATCAAGCAGATGCCATTTTAGTAGCGCTTAGTGATCAGCCAAAGGTGACAGTCGCCCATCTCAATAAGCTCATCAATTCCTACGATCAGGAGCACATTATTTGTTCTAGATATAATGGAATTAATGGTGTGCCAACCATTTTTCCCAGGTCATATTTTACAGACTTGATGTCTATTGCCGGGGATGAAGGCGCCAGGAAAGTGATTACGAAATATGAATCAGAAGTCGTTTCATTTGATTGCCCAGAGTGTGCTGTGGATATTGATACGCCGTCTGATCTTGCTGAAATCAAATAGGTTCATTTTTCTTGGTATCCCGGCCCTTTTACAAACCTGCCCGGAGTTGCCCCTGTTTGTTCACCATCTTTTAATACCTGGACACCATTGACAAAAACTTGTTCGACCCCTTCGGCATATTGATGAGGTTCTTTAAACGTTGCTTTGTCATTTACTTTTTGCGGATCAAAAACCACAATATCAGCAAAATGACCTGGTTTAAATGAACCTCTTTTTTGGATTTTCAGGTTCGCAGCCGGAAACGAAGTCAATCTCCTGATGCCCTCTTCTAACAGGTAGAGGCCATCGTCCCTGGAAAACTTGCCAAGAACTCGAATGAATGATCCGTAAGCTCTCGGGTGCGTGCTTCGCAGTAAAAAGATGCCTTCAGCGGTAAAAGACCCGGCATCAGAGCAAAAACTCACCCATGATTTCTGAATTTTCTTGGCAATGTTATCATCAGACATGGAGAAATAAACTACTTGGATACGGCTGTTGTCTTCCACTATTAGGTCTACCATGGCCTCTTCGGATGATTTACCCAACTCTTCAGCCACTTCCGAAAGACGTTTTCCCGTGTGGACCCTTAAGTCTGGATTACGGAAACCTACTAAAAGGATGCGATCAGGGGAAAGCTCGAATTCAATTTCTTTTAAAATCCTGGCTCGCATAGTCGGGTCTTTGAGGCGATTGATTGCAGCCTCGACGCCGTCAACACGTACCCATTCGGGCAATTGAACGTGTAAACCAGTTGAACTGGCAGGATAAGTATAGATGTCCGCAGTAATGGCCAATCCTTCTGCCCTTGCAGTTTCAATCAGGACAAAGGCTGAGTCCAGCTTATGCCAATTTTTATCCCCTGAGGCCTTGAGGTGATATATCTCTGCCGAAAGGTTGGCCTCCCTGGCTATGGTTATTAACTCGTCAATTGCTTCCAGTAGTTTATCTCCCTCGTCACGGATGTGAGAAATATACATACCATTATATTTTGATGTACTTTTTGCCAGGGCGATAAGTTCTTCCGTGTCTGCACTTCCACTAGGGGCATATAATAGAGAAGACGAAATGCCAACCGCACCTTCTCTCATGGCCTCTTCTACAAGATTCCGCATGGCTGTAATCTCTTCAGCGCTGGCTTTTCTATTCTCGTAACCAATGACATGTCTCCTCACTGTCCCATTGCCAATAAATGATGTTACATTAGTAGAGATGCCTTTGTCTTCAATGTATTGTAGGTATTCTCCCAGCGTTGTCCATTTAATGTCGTATTTAATGTCACCCTGGTTGTCAAGCATTTCCTGTTTCATTTCATCATTCAGCGGTCCCATGGATCGACCTTCACCCATTACTTCGAGGGTGACACCTTGTCGTATATCACTTTGTGATCTACCGTCTTCAATGAGACTGACATTGGCCCAACTTAGCATATTAATAAAACCCGGTGAGACGGCCATTCCTGAGGCATCGATCACTACTTTCGCATCAGCATTGAGTTTTCCAATAGCAGCAATGGTGTCAGAATTGATACCTACATCCCCAACATAAGGCGTATTTTCGGAGCCGTCATAGATGGTGCCGTTTTTTATTAAGACATTAAATGAGGCATTTGGTTGACAGGCACCAATGAGGGCGAGTATGAAAAAATATTTATAAAGCTTCATGATGAGCGTTTTGGTTCAGTCCATCAATATAGAGGATCAAGTAAAGAAATGAAATGCCCTTTTGTTCAAAGGCTGACTATAACCTTTTGTAACTTCCTATCAACCTCATTGCCACATCGACTAGCGACTCATTTTCGACGCTTGACATAAAAGCTATTGGATTAACGGCAGTTCTGTCAGTTTATCAATTATTGGTTGATCATCTCTTCTGCTCTGATAGTACCACATCGACCTACAGAAGCTCAATACCAAACAGACCCTTCGGACGCTTTGATGATAAGTGGCTATTAAATGCTCACACATCTCCTTATTAACAACAGGGCTTACCACTTTTTTGATAAGACATCTTTGAGCATCACATTGTCTAGGCTCAGGTCAGCATACATCTGCTTCAATCGCCTGTTCTCGTCCTTCAATTCTCTCAACTCCTTTAATTGACTGGCATCCATTCCTGCATACTTCTTTCGCCAGTTGTAGAAAGTACCCTTGTGGATACCCAACTCACGGCAAATCTCTTCGGTCTTTCTACCTTGTTCATTCTCTTTGATCGACTTGATGATTTGGCTCTCTGTAAATCTTGTTCTTTTCATCTTTGACAGTTTAAGTTACTAATTTGTTCATTTTTAAACTGTCCGATTTTCTAGTAAGGCTACAATAGGAGTAGTTGAGGTTTGAGGCGGTGACAAAGATTTTAGAGCGTGGTCGGGTGTTACCACCCGACCTTGCCAAACTAGATAAAATCAAGATAGTGTTTCACATCAATCATATAGTTGGTGCCTATTTCATAGAAACTTGCGCTGCTATGTCGATAATCTTCTGGTCTTTTAACTAATGCCCATTTTTCTTGAAGTGGATTGTTATGAATGTAATCAAGTTTAGTTTCAAGCAATTTCCTGCCTTCCAAATACACCTCGTCAAATCGGTTTTGCCATACTTTGAAAACCTGATCCTTTTTATAGCACCGAAGGCTTTCCAGTAATTCCGGATTCTGGATTTCAACCTGTTTTCTAATTTCAACCGAGGTGAACTTTTTGAAATCCCTCATAAAATCGATCCTTTTCATTCCTTCACCAAAATGAATTATCATGTGGAGATGATTAGGCATAATCACATATCCGAGAATACTTGCTTCATACTTGCAACAACAGAATTCTAAACTCTGCGATATTATTTTGAATCCATCGCCAATCGACAATAAGGTCAACCATCGATAACAAGTTGTGGTGATGAAAAAGATCTTCTTATCATGGTATAAATGACGATCGCGTAGACCCATGATATGAATCTAACTATAAATTTTCAATTGTATGTCGGGTAGAAATACCCAACAACACTCAACAGAGGCGGTGACAAAGATTACACAGAGTTAGCTGAAATCCGCTATGAGATCTGTCTATGATTTAAAAGTCCTTAGTTCTCCTTAGGAAGACTAAGGCCAACAACTAATGATGTGTCCGGGATGGGGTTGATGATTCGTAAATCGTAGCGGTAATTAAGTTAGGCTTTCCGCTTTGGGTTTAATAAGATGCTGAATGAAATCCGTTATTTGGCTTATTTTATCCGGAATTTCTTGGCGTGATTTGATTTTCATAAGCCTGAGTGAACTATCGTCGTTCAATAACAGATATATTCTGTGGATATAGTCTTTATTACCTTCTTCAAACGAGCTTGTACCTGCTGATTGTATGGTTTGACTTACAGACACATTTTTAATCTGATTAAAGTTGGTCATAATTTTTAAGAAGAATGGTCTGTTGAGGGCTACAAGTTGGTTCTCGGAATCAAATACCATTTTCGATGGAAATTTCCAATCATCATTTATAAATGGGATTGCCAATACTGGAATGAGAAGAATCAGTAATTCGGTAGTAATATAAATAGCGAGGATTAATATGAAAGGTACAATTATTGCCAATAGAAAAGAAAAGAAATAAGAAGGTTTCTTTTTGATTAAAAGGCTAGTTTTATTTTGTTTGATTTTAAATCCTGTAAGTTCAAGTAATAAGTGCAATTTTCCTTTGTAGCACTTGCTTTGCGTTTAGGTAATTAAATTTTCTAACAGGGCGTTCATTGATTTTGTTTTCAACAACTTTGATTTGCTCCTCTGTAACAAATCTAATATCTGTTTTCTTAGGATAAAACCTTCTGATTACCCCAATCCTATTTTCAACTGTCCCTTTATCCTGACTAGTATAGGGACGAGTGAAATAGGCATCCACATCAAGGGATTGAGCAATCAACTCATGTTTAGAAAATGCCATATCATTATCAAAAGTGAGTGTTTCCAGTTTGTGTTTATCCTGAGAGAGTTCCTCCACAATAGCTTCGGCCATTTGATCGGCATTTTTACTGTGCATCTTTCTGATTCTGGTAAAAAGACTTGCTCGGTCTGTCATCACCAACAAAGAGCCTTTGTGGTTTTTACCCATCATTAAATCGACTTCTATATCTCCCAATCGTTCCCTTTTGTTAATGATCTGGGGTCGCTGTTCAATTGATACCCTATTCGGGATAATACCTCTACGATCTTTTCTGTTTCCTCGTTTGCGCCTTCGTTTGCCATGTTTTAGATATGTGTATAGTTGTTTGTATTCTTGGTTCTCCTGGCGGTTGGTGTGCTTACATTCCCATATCCATTGGTAAATCCATTCATGGCTAAGTGGACATTCTCTCGTTTTCTTTCCCTGATGGCTGATCAATTCAGGACTCCATCTATCTTCTTGGAGCCGGTTAACTATCCAGTCTTTCATGGGTTTGGTGAAAATCACTCTTTTTGGCTTTTCTTGATGACGAAGATTGGTCCTCCTTTGTGCATTTGCTGTTCGATAGACACCAGCTCCCCTACCTCTTGAACCCACATTTCGCTTAAGCTCACGTGAGATCGTAGACGGGTGAAAATGAACGATACAGGCAATCTCCTTTTGAGTAGCTCCTGTTTTCAATAATGCTTCAATTTGATACCTTTGATCAATACTGAGATGTGTGTAGTTTTTTGACATTTTGCAATCCAAAGATTGCACTGCTCAGGCAATTGAAGGATGAAAAAGCCCTTAAAAGCTTTTTCATCCTTCAATTGCACTTATTAGTTGATCTCAGCTCCGGCTATGTTAATAATTCGAATCATTGAATGAGATTAAAACAATTAAAGTCCCCAAAAGATATTACCGCCACTTCCTGGCCTCTTTTTCCCGGTCATAGATTACGATGCCGCCTTCATCCCATTCTTTGGATATGAATGGGCTGGGATTCGTCATCAAATGGCTTTTCGGGGTATTGGATCTCTCTTTTACGCCGGTTTCGGGCACCATAGTATTCACGCCAAAGACCGACTTTATGGTCATGTTTATATTTCCCGACCACTGCTATTCTTCCGTTTCTATGGAAGGCATAGTAGTCACCATCCCTTTCACCATAGTGAACGGGAATAATTTCTCTCATTTTTCGGCTTTCTGTGTCTTTGTAGTATGCAATCTGTGCTTCCTTTGGCCATCCTTTGTACCATTTTTTCTTTTCCTGCAGAATGTCATATTTACTATGCCTCATCCATCGGCCATGTTTGGTACCTTTGTAGAAAATTCCTTCCTCAAGGATCTGATCACCCATCATTTTTACATATGGACCATGCAGTATTCCAGCATATTTCTTATTGATCTTCCTTGAGTTTGTGATCTTTCTTTTTTTGAAGTCGTACCAAAATATATCTCTCACATATGAATCAGGTTCCTCATAGACTTTTAAGTAATAGAATAACTCAACCACTACATCCTTGCCGAAACCGGTTCGGGTAAAACCTTTTTTGGTTTTGAGTCTATAGAAAACATTTCTCTTTCTTTTTTTCTTTTTGAGTTCGACTGCTTCTTCCTCCTCTTCCTCACCAAGATCAATGGTTAGTGGTGACTCGTAGTTAACTTCAAATAAACGATCCACGTCTACAGGTTCTTCCTGGGCGTAGCTTTCTGAAAGACTAAGTAGTCCGAAAAGGAGGGTAAGAAATATGCCGAGGGCGGAAAATTTTAGCATATAGGATAGAACGCACTGAGTTTTCATTTCTTGTATTGCAATTGATATTGCATTTTAAATTTATATTTTTAAAAGTATTGGCCCAAATCTATTTACTCAATCAAATGGATCCGATATTCTTTCCAACACCAACCGATTTCCGAAAATGGTTGAATGAAAATCATGACCAATCAGAAGAAAAATGGGTAGGTTTCTACAAAAAGAGAACGGGCAAGCCTAGCATTACCTGGCCTCAATCAGTAGATGAGGCCTTGTGCTATGGGTGGATAGATGGCTTGCGCAAGTCCATTGATAAGGGAGAGTTATATGATCCGCTTCACCCCGAGAAAACCGAACAGCCACTGGAGTGTGGTGAATATCAAAAGAGTTGCGAAGTTGAAGAAGTTGGGACTAATGGACAAGCCTGGCATGGAGGCATATAGGAAACGCAAAGCGGAAAAAACAGCCAAGGCGTCCTATGAGCAAAGAAAGGTTGAAATGGACCTATCATATGAAGTTCTATTCAAAAAGAATAAAAAAGCGTGGAATTACTGGGAGGCCAAAGCTCCCTCTTATCGAAAGCAATGCACCTGGTGGGTAATGAGTGCTAAAAAGGAAGAAACGAGGTCGAACAGGCTTCAGATATTAATTGAGTCTTCGGAAAAGGAAGAGCTGGTACCGCCATTGAAATGGACGGTGAAGGGCAAGTGAAATAACGTTGTTAGTTCTCTATACCTGATTTCTTCTCACCAAGATCGCTTTTCTTGAAATACTTATCATCTTCGTCAAGAAGGGTATCCTCAAATAGTTCATCAGCATCCTCTTCTTCTTCGATGAATTCTTTACGATGATAGGTTAGTACCTTGAATTCCGTTCGCCTATTCATTTGATGAAGGCGCTCCCTTTGTTCCTCCGACTTAATCGAATTGATCACATCATCCGTTAATGTAATCTCCTCACTATTTCTATTAATCACTACCGGAGTACTCTCCCCATAACCCTTAGCAACGATCCTATCCTTACCAATTCCTTTGGTAATAATGTAATCCACAGCTGATTGTGCTCTTCGCTGTGACAGGTCCTGATTGTACTCGTCAGACGACCGGGAATCCGTATGCGATCCAAGTTCAATATCTATCTCAATGTTATCGTTGAGCAGGGTTACCAGTTTATCCAGTTCTAAGGCTGCATCTGGTCTAATGTTGTCTTTATTGAAGTCGTAATAAATGTTTTCTAATACAATGGCTTTCTCTACTACTATTTTGTCAAGATGCAGTTTCATGTCAAAGTTGACATTTGTTACTTGCTCAGTTAATGTGCTTTTGTCAAGCGATTTACCCAATGTTGAAAACTCATCCCTAGTCACAAAGTAATCAGCCTTCTCACCCATCAAAAGGTAGGTTTCTTCCGGAAAAACCCTGAAATAAAATTTTCCATCTGAACCGGTGACCGTCTCGTCTATGACATCACCGTCGGCTCCATACATTTTCACCAAAGTATTGGGTAAAATTTCCTCAGCGTCGTCTTCATTAGTGGTTACTGTCAGACCCGATAAAAAATAGTTTACAATTTTAAGGTTAGGATCATTGTTGACAAAAGTATAAACATCATCATCTCCCTTACCCCCGGGTCTGTTGGAAGTGAAGAATCCCCGCGAAGGATTGTACATATACAGCCCAAAATCGTCTCCTATAGAGTTCAATGGAGGACCCATTGACTCAACCTTGATTTCACCTGACTCTCTAATGGCCGAGAACAAGTCGAGGCCTCCCAAGCCAGCATGCCCATCCGAGGAGAAATATAACTTACCATCATTTGCCGCATATGGAAACATCTCATTCCCTGGAGTATTGATAGTACTACCTAAATTCTTTACATCCACCCAGCGACCGCGTCTGCTTAATTTTGCCTGGTAGAGGTCAGTTCCTCCAACACCGCCAGATCTATTTGAAGCGAAATATAAAGTACGACCGTCACTGCTCATCGCCGGCGCTGAATCCCAACTGTCCGGTTCATTGATATTAAGAGGCTGTGGATCTGTCCAACGCCTATTCCGATATCTGGCCCAATAAAGGTTTACATCAGCGGTACCACCGCTTTTTCCGCTATTGCCTTTAGCAAAAATCATCATTCTTCCATCCGGTGAAAATGTTACATTACCCTCATTGATGGAAGGGTTATTAAATATCGATTCCAGTCGTTCAAGGCTTGATATATCAACATTAGCGCCACGGGTTTTAACGGTATATATATCAGTAAATGGAGTCCCTGTTCCCTTAAATAATTTACCACCATACCTATTGCTCACAAAGTACAACTGGCCTTTATTATAGACAGGCGCATATTCAGCGGCGGGCGTATTTATGCTTTCCAGGTTTTTAATGCGATAGTAATTTTCTACATTCTTAAGTCTGTCAATTTTGTTAATATTGTTAAGTTCACGTTCAGCGAGATCTTTATAGTGATCATCCTCAGCAATATTGACATATTTTTCAAGGACTTCAGCGGCTTCTTCATATTGACCATTCTCTTTCAAAGAATATCCATAGTAATAGTGAGCGGCTTCATTGTCAATACCCCCATTGATCGAGGCGAGATAAAATGGTGTCGCATCCTTAATGCGATTTGACATTCTGTAGGATTCAGCGACCTTAAAATTTAATAGTGGATCCTCATTAGAGCCCGCCTTGGAGATAACTTCATGAAACTCTCCTTTATCAAAGCTCTTTTCTGTCTTTTTAGCTACACTACAGGAGGCAAGGAATGCTGCAAATGCAATGATCATCAAAAGATTTGCCTTCATATAATCTAAATGAGTTAGCTCTTTATATATACCCAAAGACTGAGATCAACAAGTTACAAAAATGCTAATCCCTGAAAGGATGGTAATTAAGGCTTTTAAGGGCTTTTTCACCCTTCAATTATTGAACAGTCGCAATCTTTGGATATGCAAAATGTCAAAAAACTACACACATCTCAGTATTGCATCAATTGCCGTATCAAATTCCCAAGCCGAATTATTGGAAACAGGAGCTACTCAGGAGCAGGAGATTGCCTGGCATCGTTCATTGATTCACCGCTCTACGATCTCACGTGAGCTTAAGCGAAATGTGGGTTCAAGAGGTAGGGGAGCTGGTGTCTATCGAACAGCAAATGCACAAAGCGAGGACCAATCTTCGTCATCAAGAAAAGCAGACAAAAAGGTGTGCAGATGTATCAGTGCAATGACCCATGTAAAGACTGGATAGTTAACCGGCTCCAAGACAGATAGATGGAGTCCTGAATTGTATCAGCCATCAGGGAAAGAAAACGAGAGAATGTCCATCTTATCTGCGCATGAATGGATTTAGGGCAATGCCGATATGGGAATGATAAGCACACCAACCATCAGGAGAACCAAGAATACAAACAAGCTATACACATATCTAAAACATGGCATAACGATATTGAGTTCGCTAAACGAGTTTGAAACCGAACAGTTATCCTCGGAAGTAGAATGTGATCAATTGGAACAGCGACCCCAGATCATTAACAACAAGGGAAGTCGAAATTGGGAGATATAGAAGTCAAGATTTAATGATGGGTAAAAACCATTTCAAACGGCTCTTTGTTGGTGATGACAGACCGAGTCACAGTCTTTTTACCAGAATCAGAAAGATGCACAGTAAAAATGCCGATCAAATGGCCGAAGCTACCTGTGGAGGAAGCTCTCTCAGGATCAAACACAAACTGAGCAAACAAGAAATTTCAAAGGCATTGGATGGGAAGTTGGCCTACGGTGCAACCTTGATTACAGATAAGCACCCTTCTTATAAGGCTTTTGCCAAAGACAACCCCTCCATAAAGCACAAAGCGCTATTGGCCAAAGATCATGTGGATAGAGATGATAAAACAATCCATCTGCAAAAAGTAAACAATGTTCACACTCAACTTAGGACATTCTTACGCCCATTCAATGGTGTCAGTTCCAAATATTTGCAAAACTACCTGAATTGGTATGCTTATGCTGACCGAATAAGAGAGAGCAAAGCAAGTAAAACAACTTTGAAACAATGGTTTCTGACTATGCTATTAACGGATCAAGCCTATCATCTGTATGAGCTATTTAAACAAAATGCTGTTATAATTAGAACTTAGCTGTAATTAATTTATTACGCAAAATATTTTTTTAGCCAACTTTCTCCTGCCGGCACTTTCCAGTTACCTTCTAATTCTCCAATAGTCGAAACTAAATTATTAAACGTATTAGTATCTTTCGATATTTCTCCGTTTGCGATCTTTATTCTTATGTTCGTTAATGATTCAAGAAATACGTGATCATTTGCGACGAATGCCACCTTCAAACGATCAAAGAAATCAACTCCAATTGTATTCTGAGCATCTCTTATAAGATTGACAGAGGAATCTATAGAACAACCACTAGGTAGACTGCTCCCTTCATCAACGGCAAGAACAAGGAACTGATCATAAAATAGTCTGAATGAGCTCTTAAGTTGCTGACCGTGGGCAGCCCATAGTTCACAGAATGCATGTGAGACCTTGCTTAGCCACTCCACTTCATTTGGTTCAAGCTTTCTGTCGGACTGATAAATCCAAACTCTCGCATTTTTTGGCAATAAATCGAATTCAACGTACATATTCAACCTAATTATGTTGATTACTTTCTCAGCGGCGCTATGACCTTATAATCAGCATCCACCTTTCCCTTGCTGATATTAGACAGCTTACCCTTCAATAAACGTTTTTTTAGTGGAGAAAGATAATCGGTGAAAAGAATCCCTTTCAAATGATCAAATTCATGCAGAATTATCCTCGCTTTCATTCCTTCAAACTTTTCTTCATGAACGTTCCAATCTTCATCGTAAAAACGAATCTTCAATTTCTCATTCCTTGACACGTCTTCCCGGACTCCAGGTATACTTAAACAGCCTTCTTCAAAAACCCATTCGCTACCATCCTCGTCCAGAATTTCAGGGTTAATAAAAACCTGTTTGAATTCTTTTACATCCTCATCTTCCAATGGGCTGGCATCAACCACAAACATCCTGATTGATTTTCCAATCTGGGGAGCGGCCAGACCGATTCCACTTGCAGCTCTCATCGTTTCATACAAGTCATCAGAAAGCTGTTTCACGTCCATTGACCCCTGACCAATTTCTGCCGTCTTCTTTTTTAAGACAGGATCACCATACAATATTATGGGATAAATCATTTTAATTATTTGATTCAAGGTAGGATTGTAGGATTATGGCAGCGCTAATTCTATCGATATTCTCTTTTTTTCTTCGGTCTTTTTTTTTCATTCCACCAACTATCATAGCATCCATCGCCATTTTGCTGGTAAATCTTTCATCTTGCAAATGTACCTCTTTGTCAGGAAATTCCTTTTCCAGAAGCTTTTTGAAACGATTAACAGAGAATGTCATATCGGTAGCTTGATTCTTCAAGTTAGTTGGAAAACCCAAAACAATTTTTTCAACATTTTCCGAAGTGAAATATTTTTTAAGGAAGTCAATCACCTGATGCGTAGGGACTGTTTCCAGAGGGCTTGCTATTATTTTAAGTGGGTCAGTTACCGCTAAACCGGTTCGTTTGTTTCCCAAGTCAATGGCTAAAATTCGACCCATGCTTAGTTAAGACCACTTATTGAAATTTATTTGACCATTTACTTTCTTTTCTAACTCAATGGCCTTTGGAAAAAGAAGATCATTTTCCACATTGGCATGAAAAACCAATTCCTTTTCATACTGCTCTAATTCCCGGTATATGGTTTTAAGTTGAAGATCTGATCCAATCCCCAAGGTATAATTACCAGTAATTCGCCTTATCTTTTTCATTTCATCATCGGCATTTTCATGGTCGTTTGCGAGATTCTCCAATGAAATCACAGTAGAGCAAAATTGAACTTTTCAAATTTTCTAAACAAAAAAAGGGACGTTACAGCCCCTTTCCTGATGAATATCATGTGTTAATTGGCATTACTATCTACCAATTTTAATTCGACTCTTCTGTTTTTCGCCCTGTTCTCTTTACTATCATTTGAAACTGCGGGATTGGCTTCTCCATTCGGAACCAGATTAATCCTTTCAAAAGGAACTCCTTTTTCGATCAAATAATTCTTCACTGCGTTAGCTCTTCTTTCAGAGAGTTTTAAATTATAAGTTTCAGGACCCACTGAATCGGTATGACCGTCGACTTGTAATAGATCAATGCCACCGGTTTCAAAAAACTTAATCAACCTATCCAAATAACTTTTATAGCTATCTGCAAGGTCAGACTTGTCAAAGTCGAAGTATGCAATCTCCGTAAGCTCAGGAGATTTTGGGTTGAGATACAAATCTCTAGTCATTTCAGTTGATTCGCTGCCTGCCGGTATTTCTAAGATTTCTTTCTTACCGTCATAACCGTCTTTTGCTGCTACTAAACCGTATGATATACCAGATTTGAGTTCGACCCTATAATTACCTGAAGGATCAGATGTTAAATCGGCAATATCAGCAGTATTACTTTCCTCATCGACAACAACTGAAGCGCTTGCAATAGGCAGGTTATTCTTAGCATTTAATACCCTTCCTGACACAGCAATGATCACCCTTTTTGCACTTACAGGATCAATGTAAAGGTCCTCTACCGTGAAACGAAAAATATCGGTATTTTCGTCCGAATCTCCCCTGGTAAAATAAGCATGTTTACTGTTGGCCGGTATATTGAAATAAACATCATCACCTGTGGAATTCAGACCTCCACCCATGTTATCCGGCTCTGTCCACCGTGTCCAGCTATTATCCAATCTTGTAGATTTGTAAATATCAGCGCCACCAAATCCGCTAAATCCTGAGGATGAAAAGAATAATGTCTTATTATCTTCCTGGAGAAAGGGTGAAGTCTCATTAGCCGCACTATTTACTGTACCCCCAAGACTCAAAGGTTCTGACCATTCTTCCCCTTTCTTGAAAGACACATATAAGTCTCTTCCCCCATAAGAATCATCTCTTTCTACCGACATTAACATGACTTTCTGGTCTGTCGATGGGTAATAGTCGGCACCTGGAGCGTAATTATAGTCGTTCTTAATATTAACATTTTCTGGAGTAGACAAAGAGCCATCGGCTGAAATTCTGGCAGTAGAAACACCTGAGAACATCCTACCCTTCTTGCCATACCGATTACCCAGCAATAAAATTTGGCCATCTCCATCGGGTATGATGGAGCTTATAAAATTCGGACCTGCATTATTCAAGGGAGGGCCCATATTTTTTGCTTTAAGCCACTCACCGGTTTCCTCGTCAAGTTCTGAATACCATATATCTTCAGGATCTGCTGCACCACCGACATTGTCAGGATGTCCTCTTCTACTAAAATAAAGTTTTTTCCCGTCAGGCGAAAGAATCGGGCTATGTTCAACATACTGACTATTTACATTGTCACTCATTTTTTCCGATTGCAGGTTTTCATTAACTAACAATGCAACATTAATTAGTGTCTCTAAGAAAACAGCGAGTTTTAGGTCGTATTAAAATATTGCTTAAAATGGAACAATGAAAAAATCACTCACCTTGCTGACTAATAAAGGGTGACTTTGCTTTTATTCATTGTTTTTGATGGTTTTTGATAAAAATAGCCGGGTTTTAGCCTGGCCAGGACGCACTTCTGCCAGTGCCTAATCCTTATTAAACAGCTAAAAGGTGATTAAGCTGCTTGTTTCTGGCAATTGGCTTGCTGCTGGGCGGCCAGACGGTCAGCCTGGAGTTTACGCCCGATCTTGTGAAGGTTGTAGGCAGTAATGGCCAACCCGATGTAGCTATTGAAAGTTTTGCGGGTACGGTTCGGGCATCGGTCCAATCCCCGGTGTTCCAGCTCATTAATGTTGGATTCGATAGCAGAATGCTTGTTTTTCAACCTTTTGAAGGCTGGCGCTGATTCGATGGCTTTTTCTTCTTTGTTTAACCTACCCTTTTTAGGCATGATCACTTCTGGGATGAAGGTTTGCAGAGTTGCTTTATCCTCTTTATCGGAAAACCCCTTGTCGGTGCTCAGGCTTTGGATGGGGTATTTCTCAGCGATACGCCGGGCAATTGATAGGGTAAGTTGGTTGTCGGTTTGTTTTTCAGCTATTTGCCAGTCTATGAGTAAATGGTATTGATCCGAAGTGATGGCCAGATTCTTACCGATCTCCACATTGGGGTGCAGTTTGCCTTTTTTGATCATTTCGGCATAAGGTTGAAAGATGGAAAAGACTTTTTCGGCATGGGGAATGGTCTCTGCTCTGATCAACCGCCTGTCGAGCAACTCGATGTGCTTTTCCAACATCTCAAGATAATAGGTCAATGCCATCAGGGCTGCGAACTCCTCGATAGAGTTTCCCTGATGTTTTTCCAACATTTGGCCCACTTTCTTGCTCAAAGCACGGGCTTTAGTCAGATAGGAAGTGGCAGCCTGCTCTACCCGCTCCTCTTTGTTTTTTCCTCCTGAGCCGGTGGTCCTGCCCACGCTGCGCATCAGCCTTTTGAGGGATCTGCGCCAATCCCCGGACTTACGCCAGCCAGTAAAATACCTTTTTGAGACCAATAAATCAGCTACATCTATACACTTTCTGGCACTGTCCCATAGCAGGTTGTAGTCGGTAGGAAAGTGGGTGTCGGTTTCTACCACGAAACTATCGGTCTTGCAACGCAAGGCAACTTCCTCCCCTCCGGTTTTTCCTTTTTTTTTAAACACCTGGTGACCTGCTGCTACGATTACATCATTGATGCCGATGAGCAGTTCATCGTCCAGCAAGGTCACATTGTCATAAATGTTCTGGTACTTATACTGTTTGCCCACAGAGTAGTCGGTAGGTAGCACCCCCATAATGCCCCGTACCAACGTGTCGTAATTGGAGATATGGTGTACTCATCGTAAGAGATGTTCATGCACAGGCGCACCTGGGCCAATACGAAGACCTCCCACAGACTCATACCCTCACGGCCCGTCTTTTTCTTTCCCTCAATGAGTTTGGAAGAAAGTAATTCAAAAATACGCTGGTTCCATTCAGGTTGGACATAGATATATTGAAGGGCGGCTGCCAGGGCAGCTAAGTGGCTTTTAGTTTTCACCGGAGCCTCTACTTGCTCGATGGGTGTGCATCTCAGGGTAAGTTGGGGCTGGAAGGATTTCCTCATGGTTTGTATTTATATCGGTTATATGCAATATAATGATTAATCCTGATAAACCAACCGAAAAAATCGTTTCTTTTCTACACTGAATGAACAAAAAAAGGACAGGGATTTTACTCCCCGACAGACCAAAAAGCCTGCGAATCTCAAAGTGAATTCTTTGGGGTTTTTGAATGGAAAACCTTCAAATGGCCAATTAACAGGCTACAACGCAACTGTTCTTGATAATATTTGTGAATTTGATAATTCTACTGAATCAGATTCGAGAATAATTCAGCGCTGATTTGATGGAAAAAATACGAATATGATGGATAATCAGCATATTAGCCTGTTTTCATACAGACACTAATTAATACACTTATCGGAATATTTGAAGCGGAAATACCAATGGCATCAATACTTTTATCGCCAATAACGGCCTGCACGTCCAACTCCACTCTCAAAGCCTCAATTTTGTAATTCGTTTTTTCAAAAAACAGATTAAGTAACCTGCTTTCAATAGGAAGATCTCTTGGTTCCAGTTCGAATAATAAATGTTCCTGCTCCTTCGTATCATAGGCAAATATCCTTTTAACTGATCCTGGATTCTGTGATTCTGCAATAGCTACCTGCTGTGCCTGAACCGGTCTATCGAAGAAGACCACGATATATTGATCCTTTGAATCTTTGGCTGGTGTCCATGCATTAGGGTTATCTCCATGCGCGGGAAGGACATTAGGCTTGTGCAGTGCCTGTAACGCCGAATATTCAAGATGAGAAAGTTCAGATGATACTTCTACTACTTGTGAGGCCCAGTAAACTGTTTCCTGAGCCCGAATTTCTCCTGCAAAAAAGGCGGTGCAGAAAATTAACCCTATAAATCTTTTCATAGTATAATATTTCGTCGCATTGATGATCTTAACTATCACTAATTATTTGTAGCTGAAATAACACGTACCTCAACTCGTCTGTTCCTGGCTTTTGCCTCGTCCGTTCTTTCCCTGGTTAATGGTTCACTTCCTCCAAATGCTTTGATAAGTACTCTTTTCTTTTTTATTCCTTTATCGATCAAATAGTTCTTAACCGCTTCAACTCGACTTAGAGACAATTTCAAATTGGCAGTCGCATTTCCTTCAAAGTCAGTATGACCTTCAAGCTGAATATCGGAAGCCGGATGATCCTCTAACCATTTTGCCAGATTATCCAGTTCAACATGCGATTGCGATGATATGATCGCACGTCCGCGGGCAAATATCAAGTTTTTCAGAGAGATCATCTCTTCAACTTCGCCCTTTTCCCGTTCTAGCTTAAAGTCTTTCGCAAACTCAAGGTTATCACTTACCTGGTCTACCGTCAATTCCTGGTTTAACGTCTTATAACCATTCGCCTTGACGGTTATGTTGTATGTATGGCTCTTTACCAAATGCATTCTAAAATGGCCGGAACTGGATGATTTAGCAATGCCTATATCATCATAGTACGGCAATTTCTCATAGGTTAATGTAGCAGATAGCGGCGCATTACTTTCTTTATCCACAATTGAGCCCTGAACCAAAACTAAAGTATCGGAAACAACGAAAGCTTCTGCTGGCACAATTGCAACTAACAACAAAATGAAATTACTAATGATTAATTGTTTCATGACTTTTTGCATTTTGATTCGATTCAGCCAAACTCAAAGAAAGTAAAAAATGGAACAAAATTTTAAGAAATGAAAGATAGTCTCAGAGACCATTAAAAGGCATCTTTAATTATATCCCTGGTAATGCATACTAATTTAGAAATTATTTGGTCTTGGGTGAAAGAAAGTGCTTTGGGTCGAAATATGAGATCTCAGTTGATTCTGGCTAAAGCTGTGGTTTCCACATTATCAAATATGATGTTTTCTAATTTGACAACCATCTCATCCCGTAGGGCATAATAGTCAAGCTGATAGCTTTCTTTAATGGGTTCTGAAGGAGGTAACTCAATACTCATTGGATTTACCTGTCTTCCATTTTTCCAAAACCTAAAACACAAGTGGGGTCCTGATGCCAATCCTGAACTGCCTACATAGCCAATTGTTTGCCCCTGGTTCACTTTCACGCCGGGCCTTATTCCACTTGCAATCTTTGACATATGTAAATATTGTGTTGAATGGGCCCCATTGTGGCGGACTTTCACATAATTTCCATTGTTTTTCTTGTAGGTAGCTTCAGTAATTACACCATCTCCAACAGTGCGAATAGGTGTTCCAATATCGGCTACATAATCAGTACCCAAATGCGCTTTATAGGTCTTCAAGACAGGGTGGAATCTTTTTAAAGAAAATCTGGAACTGATCCTATAGTAATTTAAGGGGGATTTCAAAAAGGCTTTTCTCAGGCTATTGCCGTTCTCATCGAAATAATCATTTCCAGTACTTTGATCAAAATAGATAGCATAATATGGTACACCGTAGTGCTCAAAATAAGCAGCTACTACGCGTTCAATCCCCACCATTTCTCCATCAATCACTTGTTCATCCAGGATAACCTTGAACCTGTCTCCTTCTTGAATCCTGAAAAAATCAACTTGCCATGCGAAAATATCAACCATTACATTAGTCAACAAAGGTCCGAATCCGGTAGCCTCCAGTGTTTCATATAGTGAATTGTCAATCACTCCGCTGATAACACGTTGTTGAATGCTGATCTCTTTTTCGTGCCTGGTTATTGATAATGAATCAACAAGATTGTAGACTATATACTCTAATCGATTGGGTTCGTAGATAAATTGTCTGGCGCTCCTTACTGAATCCCTTTCGCAAACGATAGTATAATTGCGATTGACGGCAAATTTTCTGACGTCGAATACGCTTTTTGATATAATTGCTAACTCATTGATGGTGGTCAGGGACACATTGTGATTAACCAAAATCTCAGATAAGTTTTGATTTTGCTCGATATTACCCGCTATGATATCAAAGGAGTCTATTTCAAAACCATAGAGCATTGTTGGTTCTATCAAGGCGAGGCTATCTATTCTGGCAGCCGCCAACCTCATCATTTCCCTATTCAGCTCAATTTGATGAATATTTGGCAGCACATAGTAAATGCTAAAACTGATTACCGCTGCAAGACTAAAAAATAGAGGTTTTCTCATTCCCGCTACAATTCCCGTAATTCGCCGCAAGTTTACGGTTATTTAACTGATTCCAATGAATATATTCAACCTATCTTTGAAGCTTCACATCAACGTTAAGTAATGACACTGATCAAATCTATTTCTGGGATTAGAGGTACAATCGGGGGAATACAGGGTGAGAATCTAACTCCTGGAGATGTTGTGAAGTTCTCCTCGGGCTTCGGATATTGGGTCAAAAAACACAACCAAACTCCAACTGTTGTGGTTGGAAGGGATGCTCGAATAAGTGGTAAAATGATATCCAATCTTGTGACTGCCACCCTACAGGGAATAGGAGTAAATGTTATCGATCTTGGGCTTTCAACTACTCCCACAGTTGAACTGGCGGTCCCGGCAGAAAATGCGGCAGGAGGGATCATTTTGACTGCAAGTCACAACCCTAAAGAATGGAATGCGCTTAAACTCTTAAATTCAAAAGGAGAATTCGTCTCAGGTGCAGACGGACAAGAGATTCTTAGGTATGCCGAAAGCACTAAAATTAACTATGCAACAGTCAATTATCTAGGAAAGTATATGAAGAAACCCGGTTATATTGAATATCACATTGACCGCATTCTTGAAATAGATCTTGTAGATGTAGAGCTTATCCGGCAAGCAAATTTCAAAGTGGTCATTGATTGTGTGAATTCAACCGGTGGTATCGCAATACCTCAGTTGCTTAACAAACTAGGTGTTGAGTCAGTTACAGAGCTTTATTGTGAGCCAAATGGGCATTTTCCACATAATCCCGAGCCGCTTCCCGAAAATTTAACGGAAATTTCTCATTACCTGAGATCTGGCCAATATGATCTTGGCATTGTAGTAGATCCTGATGTTGACAGACTTGCTTTTGTAAACGAGGATGGGTCGCTATTTGGGGAAGAATACACATTGGTTGCTATTGCTGACTATATCCTTGAAAATCGCAAAGGACCTGCTGTTTCAAATTTATCATCAACCAGGGCATTGAAAGATGTCTGTCAAAAGCATTATGTGGAATACAAAGCTGCCGCAGTCGGTGAAGTTAACGTAGTAGAACAAATGAAGGAGATAGGCGCTGTAATAGGAGGCGAAGGTAATGGTGGAGTAATCTTTCCCGAACTACATTATGGCCGGGATGCTCTTATAGGAATCGCACTGTTCCTTACTCATCTGGCCAATAAAAAACTGAAAATGACAGCGCTTAGAGCATCTTACCCAACTTATCATATTTCAAAAAACAAATTGGAGTTGACACCTCAAATTGATGTTGATGAACTCCTCTCAAAGGTAAAAGACAAGTATTCTGACCATGAAATAAATGACATTGATGGAGTAAAAGTAGATTTTGAGTCAGGTTGGGTACATTTAAGAAAGTCGAATACGGAACCAATCATTAGAATTTACTCCGAATCAAATACGGAAGCGCTTGCAAGCCAATTGTCAGCTAAAGTAATGGAAGAAATCAATCATATTATTTTTTCAAAAGCATAGAGCATAATTTAATATTGCAGAATTATTTATTTGGACTCCAACCCTCAAATTGATGAGAATTTATCTGGATAACGCCGCAACCACTGCCTTAGATCCTGAAGTATTTGAAGCCATGAAGCCATATTTTATGGAAAACTTCGGAAACCCTTCCTCAATCCATACTCACGGAAGGCAGGCCAAAGCAGCCATTGAAAGATCCCGACGACAGATTGCTGATTATTTGAATGCAGCTCAATCTGAAATATTTTTTACCTCGGGGGGAACTGAAGCTGACAATGCAGCATTGCGAAGCTCTATTGAAACAAAAAACATCAAATATGCGCTCACATCCAGGATCGAACATCCTGCCGTGTTGCATACGTTGGAGTCATTGGAGAAATCGGGGAAGATTGATCTAAATTATGTGAACCTCGACGATAAAGGTCATGTTGACATGAATCGCCTGGAATCGTGGCTCAAATCTCATTCCAATTCCATTGTTAGTTTGATGCATGCCAACAACGAAATTGGCAACTTAAATGATATTGAAACTATTGGAGAATTATGCTACGAATATGGCGCTATCTTTCACTCGGATACTGTGCAGGCAGTAGGCCATTACCGGCATGACTTGCAAAAACTCAGGGTCCACTGTATTGTAGGCGCTGCTCATAAGTTCCACGGTCCGAAAGGGACGGGATTTCTCTATTTGAAAAATGAACATATTATTGAGCCCCTAATTCAAGGTGGATCCCAGGAACGAAATATGAGGGGCGGTACTGAAAATGTGGCTGGCATAGTAGGTTTAGCCAAAGCCTTCGAATTGGCTTATGATAAAATGGACGATCACAAGAAATTCATTGAGGGTCTTAAAAGAAGAATGATCAATAGACTGAAAGAACAAATTGACGGCATCACCTTCAATGGTGACTCAGCTAATCTTGAAAGAAGTCTATATACCGTTTTGAATATTTGTCTTCCTCCCGCGGATGACGAAATGCTGCTATTTAGTCTAGACATCAACAAAATTTCCGCTTCCGCGGGTAGTGCGTGCTCAAGTGGTTCAAATGTCGGTTCACACGTGCTGGCAGCCCTGAACCAAGATCCAAACCGTGGAGCTATTCGATTTTCATTTAGCAAATTCAATACAGAGGAGGAAATAGATTTTGCAGTTGATCGACTCAGTGAAATAGTGGCTGAAACTCAGATGGCATAATTAATTTTGCCGTTGAGAATTAGTTGAAATAATTTTTTTGAGTGCTTCAACCCACTTGGGATGAGTGTTTAGACTTTCCACTAAATCCCACTTTTCGCCTCCAGCAGCAATAAATTCTTCTTTAAAAGTTTGCCCCACTTCTACTGTTGTTTCAAGACAGTCACAGATAAAAGCGGGTGAAAATGCCAGAACTTTTTTAATACCTTTCCTAGCTAAATCAACTAAAATCTCATCGGTATAAGGTTTTATCCAAGGATTTTTCCCTAACCTGGACTGGAAAGAAGTCATACTATTTTCCGGAGAAATACCTATTTTTTGAGTCAGTAATCTGGTAGTAAGAAAACATTGCGCTCTATAGCAATAACGGTTTTTCTCATGATATGTATGGCAGCAATCACCGATCTTACAGTAGCCGTCAACAGAAGCTTTTAGAATCTGTCTTTCGGGTAAACCATGATAGCTGAAAACAAAGTAGTCGTAATCTGCCTTTTCAATATATTTTTCAGCCACAGAAACCCAGGCATCAATGAAAAGTTCTTCTTCAACAAAATTATTGATGAACTTAATACTTGGGATGACATGCCAGTTTTTTGTTATCTCCATTACCTTATCTACGACCGATCCGTTACTAGCCGAAGCATATTGTGGGAAGAGAGGAACAACTATGATCTGTTGTACATGTGAGCTAATCAGTATTTCCAAAGCAGATTGGATACTTGGATTTTGATATCTCATTCCTAAGGTTACGACATAATCCTGCCCCAAAGATTCCTGTACAAGCTCTTTTAGGTCTTCACCATAAAATTTTAAAGGGCTTCCACGGTCCTGCCACAGTTTCCTATATTCAATAGCTGACTTTGGCGCTCTGAAGGGAGCAATGATAAGGTTAACCAATAACCAACGGGAAATAAATGGGATATCGATTACCCGTTTGTCCATGAGAAACTCTCTAAGGAATTTTCTGACATCAGGTACAATGGGGCTATCGGGAGTGCCCAAATTCACTAGTAGAACCCCTATTTTGCCATTCATAATCTGCTTATTCATCCTTTCACGGGCCTATCTAAACTCTATAGGCCGAATCCTGAGCATGAGACACCGTAATCCCTATGAAAATCAAAAAAACAGATAAAACTGTCATTAGCGTCATCTTTGTTTAAAATTGTACCGATGATAAATGATAACCTAACCCGTTGGCACAAAATTGTGCAGGACCGAGATTGGTCTGAGCTCAATGAGATACTTGACGAGCATGTTGAATTTCATTCTCCGTTTGTTTAGAAACCTAAAAAGGGGAAAGAGGCGACGGCCTTTATATTGAAAAATGTAATGAAGATCCTTCAAGGATTCTGTTACCATAGAGAATGGAATGTCGACAATAGTTTGGCGCTGGAATTCTCAGCTGAAATTGGAGATCTAAAAGTAAAAGGTATTGATTTGATCAGGTTCAACCAACAGAATCGTATTGAACACTTTGAAGTGATGCTTCGCCCTGCCAATGCGCTGATGATGGTTGGCCAGGCAATGTCGGCAAGAATTGAGAAAGCTGGAATTTCATGATACAAGAAAAAGGCAAATGTCTTGCACAATACCAGTTTTGATAAACCCTGTCCGGCAACAACCGTAAATTAAGTTTCATAAACCATCTGATATGAAGAATATTTCTTACTTATACTTAATCTTAGGGATCAGCTTACTGATTTCCTGCAAAGAATCGCCACTTACCGATCCACAAATAATTATTGATAAAGCCATCGAAGTTCACGGAGGGATAAATTATGATAACTTATCAGCAGAGTTTGATTTCAGAAACAGACATTATTCGGTCGTCCGTAAAGGCGGCAGGCATGGAAGGTTCACTTATACCAGGGTTACCGAAGACAGCATAGGTACTATAAAGGACGTCTTAAACCAGGCGAGTAATTTCAAACGGTATCTGAATGGAACGGAAGTATTTATATCCCAAGAACGTAGTACAGCATTTACCAGTTCCGTTAATTCAGTCTTATATTTTGCACTTTTACCTTACCCGTTGAATGATGGTGCGGTGAGGAAGCAATTTTTGGGTGAAGGCGAACTAGAGGGTAATAGTTATTACAAGATCAAAATTACCTTTGGTCAGAAAGGTGGTGGTGAGGATTATCAGGATGTATTTTGCTATTGGATTAATAAAGAAACATTTACCATGGATTACATAGCCTACACCTATGAAGAGAGTGACGGCTGGGGCACAAGATTTAGAATAGCAATTAACCCCCGAAGAATTGGCGGCATTTTATTCCAGGATTATATTAACCTTAAGCCCTATAAAGAATTGGGTGTACCCCCGGTTGAGGACCACGACCGTTTATTTACAGAAGGTCAACTGGAAGAACTATCGAGGATAGAAAATACAAACATACAAGTTCATACTGAGGATATAGCATCTTAATAGCTTTTCGATTTCGGCATAAATCACAAATCTCAAAGTGTCAAAAACCAAACAAATTGCAATTGCCAAGATTCAATTTCCAAACATCTGAAATTGATATTTGAACCCTTGGAGCTTGTTTGCATTGAGATTTGTTTTTGTGATTTTTTCCATATTAAATGGATTTAGAGTTGTAGTTTTTTAGTTTGAAATTGTAGGCCGGAAATCGAAAATGGGCACATATACTACAGAGATAACTTCTGATAAGATTCCTTCTGATAATCCAATACATCAGAGATTACTTAAAGCCTACTACCTGGCAGAACCATATATTCAGGGAACTTTGCTTGAATTGGGCTGTGGAGAAGGACGTGGCGTGGAATTACTCGCTCCCAAATGTGATCAATACCTGGGCCTGGATAAGATAGGAGAAGTTATTGGCAAATTGCAAGAGCAGTATCCACACCTTGAATTTCAAAAGGCAGTTTTTCCTCCATTTAGTACTTTAAATGATAACTCGTTCGACACCATTGTCAGTTTTCAGGTAATTGAGCATATCAAGGATTATAAATTATTTCTGCAAGAGATATATCGTGTATTAAAGCCAGGAGGAAGAGCCGTAATTACCACCCCGAACATAAAAAAGACGCTTACAAGAAATCCATGGCATATTCGTGAGTACACTGCAGATCAGTTGAGAGATTTGACAAATACCATTTTTGACAAGGTAGAAATGAAAGGGATAACCGGCAGTGATCGGCTGTGGGAATACTATGAACAGAACAAAAAGTCAGTTGAAAGGATCACTCGATTCGATGTGCTGAATTTACAATATCGGCTCCCAGTCTCTATTCTACGCATTCCTTACGATATTCTGAATAGGGTCAACCGAAATAAGCTTCAAAATCAGGACAATGAATTGGTTTCCAGCATAAACCAAGACGATTATTTGCTTAGTGACAATGCGGATACCAGTCTTGATTTGTTTTGCGTTATGCAGAAAGTTAACCCATGAGCCTTTTTCTTCCGCTCAATTTAATGTGGGTTTAATTTAACTACCAGTCTACCCAAATGTAGCTGTGCCAAAGACATCCATCTGGGAAAAGCTGCAGCTCTACTTAATTTCTATCATTTTTTTTTATCGTGGTTTTCAAGGATGTTTTTGAATAAAACTGCTACGAAATTTGATTAACTTAGTAGGAGGATGAAAATAATACTCGTCATTTGGCCTTTAATCGAACCTGTTTTTTCAAGTCTCCGCAATCACAATCGACTAGCAATCTTTCCTCTGGCATGCCTATTAGCGGTTGTGGTCAAAGCTGCGTCCATCGATGGTGGAATACCAACTCTACTCACACCAACATGAATCGAAATTCAACCTATAGGCTACATTTTGCTTTGCTACTTTTTGCATTAGTGCCTAATGTAGTCCGTTCGCAAAGCGTCAACATTAAGATTTACGTTGACTACGTTCAAACACTAAGATCTCGAGATTGTGATCTATTTGCTCTCGATAGTGACTTCGGTTTTGAATTTGCCGTGACCCATTTGAACAATACAAATAACTCTCCGACTACCACTCTTCTGAGCAACGGCAACTACTTCGCGTACGATGAGGACGATGGCCCCTATCAAATATTCTCACCGGACAGCCGATTCAATCCTTCTACAGCTTTGATCTTCGACTATTACTACAGTTGTTTTAGTAACCTTGATCAAATCACTTTGGATTGGATTGCATACGAATCCGATGATTTTGAGACACCACCAAACAACAATATCGAAGGCGTTGTTGGCATAGTACGCGAATTAGTGTCTGTATGAAAACAGGCTAATATGCTGATTATCCATCATATTCGTATTTTTTCCATCAAATCAGCGCTGAATTATTCTCGAATCTGATTCAGTAGAATTATCAAATTCACAAATATTATCAAGAACAGTTGCGTTGTAGCCTGTTAATTGGCCATTTGAAGGTTTTCCATTCAAAAACCCCAAAGAATTCACTTTGAGATTCGCAGGCTTTTTGGTCTGTCGGGGAGTAAAATCCCTGTCCTTTTTTTGTTCATTCAGTGTAGAAAAGAAACGATTTTTTCGGTTGGTTTATCAGGATTAATCATTATATTGCATATAACCGATATAAATACAAACCATGAGAAAATCCTTCCAGCCCCAACTTACCCTGGGATGCACACCCATCGAGCAAGTAGAGGCTCCGGTGAAAACTAAAAGCCACTTAGCTGCCCTGGCAGCCGCCCTTCAATATATCTATGTCCAACCTGAATGGAACCAGCGTATTTTTGAATTACTTTCTTCCAAACTCATTGAGGGAAAGAAAAAGACGGGCCGTGAGGGTATGAGTCTGTGGGAGGTCTTCGTATTGGCCCAGGTGCGCCTGTGCATGAACATCTCTTACGATGAGTTACACCATATCTCCAATTACGACACGTTGGTACGGGCATTATGGGGGTGCTACCTACCGACTACTCTGTGGGCAAACAGTATAAGTACCAGAACATTTATGACAATGTGACCTTGCTGGACGATGAACTGCTCATCGGCATCAATGATGTAATCGTAGCAGCAGGTCACCAGGTGTTTAAAAAAAAAGGAAAAACCGGAGGGGAGGAAGTTGCCTTGCGTTGCAAGACCGATAGTTTCGTGGTAGAAACCGACACCCACTTTCCTACCGGCTACAACCTGCTATGGGACAGTGCCAGAAAGTGTATAGATGTAGCTGATTTATTGGTCTCAAAAAGGTATTTTACTGGCTGGCGTAAGTCCGGGGATTGGCGCAGATCCCTCAAAAGGCTGATGCGCAGCGTGGGCAGGACCACCGGCTCAGGAGGAAAAAACAAAGAGGAGCGGGTAGAGCAGGCTGCCACTTCCTATCTGACTAAAGCCCGTGCTTTGAGCAAGAAAGTGGGCCAAATGTTGGAAAAACATCAGGGAAACTCTATCGAGGAGTTCGCAGCCCTGATGGCATTGACCTATTATCTTGAGATGTTGGAAAAGCACATCGAGTTGCTCGACAGGCGGTTGATCAGAGCAGAGACCATTCCCCATGTCGAAAAAGTCTTTTCCATCTTTCAACCTTATGCCGAAATGATCAAAAAAGGCAAACTGCACCCCAATGTGGAGATCGGTAAGAATCTGGCCATCACTTCGGATCAATACCATTTACTCATAGACTGGCAAATAGCTGAAAAACAAACCGACAACCAACTTACCCTATCAATTGCCCGGCGTATCGCTGAGAAATACCCCATCCAAAGCCTGAGCACCGACAAGGGGTTTTCCGATAAAGAGGATAAAGCAACTCTGCAAACCTTCATCCCAGAAGTGATCATGCCTAAAAAGGGTAGGTTAAACAAAGAAGAAAAAGCCATCGAATCAGCGCCAGCCTTCAAAAGGTTGAAAAACAAGCATTCTGCTATCGAATCCAACATTAATGAGCTGGAACACCGGGGATTGGACCGATGCCCGAACCGTACCCGCAAAACTTTCAATAGCTACATCGGGTTGGCCATTACTGCCTACAACCTTCACAAGATCGGGCGTAAACTCCAGGCTGACCGTCTGGCCGCCCAGCAGCAAGCCAATTGCCAGAAACAAGCAGCTTAATCACCTTTTAGCTGTTTAATAAGGATTAGGCACTGGCAGAAGTGCGTCCTGGCCAGGCTAAAACCCGGCTATTTTTATCAAAAACCATCAAAAACAATGAATAAAAGCAAAGCCACCCTTTATTAGTCAGCAAGGTGAGTGATTTTTTCATTGTTCCATTTTAAGCAATATTTTAATACGACCTAAAACTCGCTGTTTTCTTAGAGACACGAATTAGTGGATTTTCCGCTCGTCGATGGATCCACAACAATCACATCAAGTGAAATTTCTAGTGATTCTGGTTGTGATCAATGATACAAAATTGCTTTTGAGATAGTACGGACTTCCGACGATCTATCTGGCGTGCGGGCGAATGCCACAACCACTTCAATCTGTCAGGGTGAGGAGGTGAGATTATACGGATCTGGAGCCTCCTCATACACTTGGGATAATGGTGTCACCAACAATGTCCTATTTTACGCCATCTGCTACTGCTACCTACACAGTGACCGGAAGTCAAGCCGGCTGCACAGGAACAGATGCTATAACAATTGTTGTTTCATCAAATCCAAACATTGGTACTGTAGTAACACCTCAGGGCTCCTGTGATAGCCCTGACGGAGAGGCCTCTGCCACCGCCGATGGTCTCACATTGGGCTACACCTTCCAATGGTGGGATGGAAACACCACCGCAGAATCTCCCGATTTTACCGGCGCTGTTTATTCGAATATCTCAGCGGGCGATTACACGGTGAGGGCTACAAATAATAGCACCCAGTGTACAAGCACAGCTCTGGTCAGTGTTTCCGATCAGACCATCAGTCCTCAAATCACCGGATCTGCAACAGATTCCAATACCAGCTGTGATCCTATTGACGGAGAAATTACCGTCACCGCACTCACCCCGGGTGTTGTGGGCGATTACTCCTTTGCCTGGTACATGGGCAATAACACAGATCCTGGCAATCTTATTGCCGGCCAGTCGGGGCCGCTACCCTCACCGAGCTTGCCCCAGGAGAATACACCGTGGTGGCCACTCACACCACAACCGGATGTAGCTCCGCTCCTCTGCTGAAAGAAGTGTTGGATGTGACCGTTTTACCTGTGATCGCAACATCCACCAACGCTAACAGTTCCTGTGATAGCCCTGACGGAGGGGCCTCTGCCACCGCCGATGGTCTCACATTGGGCTACACCTTCCAATGGTGGGATGGAAACACCACCGCAGGATCTTCCGATTTTACCGGCGCTGTTTATTCGAATATCTCAGCGGGCGATTACACGGTGAGGGCCACAAATAATAGCACCCAGTGTACAAGCACAGCTCTGGTCAGTGTTTCCGATCAGACCATCAGTCCTCAAATCACCGGATCTACAACAGATTCCAATACCAGCTGTGATCCTTTTGACGGAGAAATTACCGTCACCGCACTCACCCCGGGTGTTGTGGGCGATTACTCCTTTGCCTGGTACATGGGCAATAACACAGATCCTGGCAATCTTATTGCCGGCCAGTCGGCCGCTACCCTCACCGAGCTTGCCCCAGGAGAATACACCGTCGTGGCCATTCACACATCAACCGGATGTAGCTCCGCTCCTCTGACCCTTGAGGTAACAGGAGGTTGTCCAGTGGCTATTGAGGACTTGCTTGATCCCGAAGTCATTGGCCTAAAGGCAGTGCCAAATCCCTCCTCACAAAATGTTAGCGTTACTTTTACCAATCAAAATGCCTCTACCTCAACTGTTCGCATTTTTGATCAACAGGGACGCCTAGTCCATACCCAAACAACAAATGGAGATCATTATACCATTTCCAAAAGACACCTGTCCAAAGCTGGGGTTTACGTTCTCCACCTGGAATTGGGACATTTCATCTATACTATAAAACTAGTTCGCAACTAGGGTGATTTAAAAATCTTGCGTTTTATTTTACCAACTCATAGTCAAATATTGATAACTTTATAGGAAGTGACACTAGCATATATTAAAGAAAAGGTAGCACGAGCAGTGCATTACTTAAAGGCCATTGCTTGGGGTCTTCCAGTGAACATAATTTTCCACGGAGATAAAAAGAAATAAGTAATTCTATCTCTCGAATTAAGAAATAAGGCAATTGAATTAGTGCCTTTATTTAACCAGCCTCTCCCCTTCCAGATTCCTGGGTTTTATTTAACTCAAAGCCTGCTCACTTAATATCAAAAATGATTAAATTAGGTAATGATTAGATTTCTGCTGGTAGCTCTAATGCTCATTATTTCAGAGCACGTCTGTGCTCAATCAGCTGATAAGGTGAATCCTGACAACCCACCACAGTTTCTGGGAGGTATGAATAACTACAGAAAATATGTAGGTGATAACTTAAATTGGACTCAATCTCAATTGACAGTAGAAGGCAAAGTATATGTTGAATTTGTGGTTGAAAAAGATGGTGGTATTAGTGAATCGAAGGTAATTAAAGGATTATGTAAAAGTTGTGACGATGAAGCGTTGAGATTGATAAAAGATATGCCCAAGTGGTCACCTGGCACGATAAGGGGTAAACCAAAACGTTGGCGAATGGTTCTACCTATTGAATTTAAATTATGATAACTAAATGGGCATTAACAGTCATTTTTAAGTCGGCTTCTTTAACTATCTTCTCCCCTTCTGATTTGGTGCGTTTTATTTAACTCATCATCTTTTTTTTAAACACGCCACACACCGAATTCACGGATACAATGGTTAGTTAGTGACCACTTATTGATTGCGGCAATACAAGCTTATTCAATATGCCGTATTCATTCATATCGAGCTGGTCTTGATGAGAGGCTTTAGAAATCATAACAGGATTATAAGTTCCCTTAATTACAATAGTTATATCTCTATCTGCAAATTCCACTCGATAGGCCTCATATTGCTCTTTCCAAATTTCAACCCTCTTTTTCATTAAGGAAGGCATCCTATTTATATCGAAATCTTCAATTAAGTTTATTTTTTAACAATGTTTCCTTAGCTAATAAAACGGACAGTTGAAGTAATGAGTTATCTACTTCTTACCAACAGTCTATGTATCTTTAAATGTGGATCTCTTACTAGAATTCAGAATGGTACTTTGGCTATTCAAGCGGGTGTGGCCGGCCTATATCAACAGTAAATTCATTAGACCACTAAGAGGGCTTGTATATCGAGATGTAAAGCAAGAAACAGGAGAAACGATAGCCGAAGTAACTATTTTCGAAGTAAATGAGAGCAATATAAGAATCCGAGTTGATAGTTTCTTTGCAGAGAAATCCATTTCGTTGATCTTCAACAATGTTATTGCATCCTGGAGTGTTTGTAACGACTAGCGGCTTAGCCATTGCAGCACCCTCTAACAAAATCCTGGAGGCTCCCTCTCTGTAGGAAGGTAATACGACACAATCTGCCTGATCAATGAAAGGTCTGACATCATCTGTTGCTCCCAGGTATTCGATGGGTCCCTCTTCTATCCAACTATTAATGAGTTCCTCCGATATTCCCCTCTTGTGATCGTGTTGTTTTGTGCCCAATAATAGGAACCTGAAGTTTTTCTTCTCTAGTATTTTCGCTGCTTCCACATATTCTACCACTCCCTTACCTCTTATCATTCTTGAGATCATGATAAATGTGAATTGCCTGTTCGAAGTTTTCTTTCCTAGTATAAATTTTTCAAGATTAACACCAGACCCTGGAATAACCTCCGTTTTCCCTTCTTTAGCCAAGCCTTTAGAAACAAAAAGCTTTCTATCCTCATGGTTGTGAAAGAAGATATTTTGTGGATATCTGAAGACCAAATAGTATAGCAGTAAGGCTATTTTTGAGGTGAAATTACTATTGAGAAAAACAGTGCCTAGTTTACATATTGTATTGATTACCGGGATATTTAATAACCACGCCGCCAATGTGCCGTAAATGTTGGGCTTGATAGTGAAATGAAGGACTAAATCAGGTTGAATATGCCTGTGCAGCCTATAAAGTTCAGCAATTGAGACTAGCTCAGTAAATGGATTTACACTGCTGCCATCCATTTTAATAGCATAATATTGGTAACATGCTCTAATAAACTCCTTGGAATACTTATCTCGTGGCGCTATTATATGAATATCAGCTCCATGCTTCTATAGGGACTTGATTAATCCTCCCCGGAAGTTGTGAATATTCCACGAGCTATTGGCCACCAAAGCTATTCTCATTTTAAGCTCTCGTTTGGATAAATCTTTTTCTTTTGTATAGCTATCTATCATGTGTATTCAAATGACTGAACGCTCAGAATCTTTTCTTCCGCTATGTGCTAGTTGCGGTTAGTTATTGAATTGCTCATCGATCACGGCAAACAACTTATCCTTGCCCTCAATTTTATTCACATAAGCAAAAGCGCCATAGGCTTTGGCTTTATCTATATAGAATTGTTCTTCATTCAAAGTAAGTATGATTACCTTATTGCCAGGATAGTTACTATTGATGGCTAAGTTCTAAATAACACAGCAATTATTATTATCTTCGCTATATGATATCAAGTCAAGAGATCAAAAATTTATTTGCACAATTGCCGATAAGTTCCCAAACCGAATTGTTGGATGAGTTGCTCCAGGAGCAGGAATTACAAGGCAAAGTATTGATTGCCGCTCAACAACAAATAGCAGAGAAAAGAAAGAAGAAACCCTGTCCAAATTGCACAAGCGAGAAGGTATATAAGAGGGGCAGACAAAAAGGTGTGCAGATGTATCAGTGCAATGAATGTAAAAGATGGTACAGTGAAACAACAGGGACACCTTTGTATGATATCAAGCTTAAATCAAAATGGCAATCTTATCTGCGCTGCATGGAGCAGGGCATGCCGATAAAAAAGATAGCAAAACAAATCGGAATAAGCATCCAGACAAGCTTCGACTGGCGGCATAAGATATTGAGTTCACTAAATGAGTTTGTTCCCGAACAGTTATCCTCGGAAGTAGAATGTGATGAATTGGAACTGGCACTTAACAACAAGGGCAGTCGAAATTTAGATAGGGCAGCAAGAAAGAGGGGAAACGATTTCATACGGAATATGGGAAAGGAAGAGGTCACAGTTGTCCAGGTAGTAACAGCGGTTGAACGCAAGGGGGAGAGGTACCTTAAAGCTGTTGCATCAAAACGGCTGAGCAAAGAAGAAATTTCAAAGGCATTGGATGGGAAGTTGGCCTACGGTGCAACCTTGATTACAGATAAGCACCCTTCTTATAAGGCTTTTGCCAAAGACAACCCCTCCATAAAGCACAAAGCGCTATTGGCCAAAGATCATGTGGATAGAGATGATAAAACAATCCATCTGCAAAAAGTAAACAATGTTCACACTCAACTTAGGACATTCTTACGCCCATTCAATGGTGTCAGTTCCAAATATTTGCAAAACTACCTAAATTGGTATGCTTATGCTGACCGAATAAGAGAGTAAAACAACTTTGAAACAATGGTTTCTGACTATGCTATTAACGGATCAAGCCTATCATCTGTATGAGCTATTTAAACAAAATACTGTTATAATTAGAACTTAGCTGAAATAATAATAATTCTAATAGTTCTTGGGATACCTGTTCTATCCTATTTTATTGGATTTAAAAATGGAAGGAAAGCGGAACGCCTGAAATATTTAGAAGACAACGCCAAAGCAAGTAATGATTCCTAGTCACAAATGATTTACTCTATAGATTAGTCATTAAAAATGTCTGTTGGACACTGTCTTAACGCTCCTCCCTCCTCATTAAAAGGAAATAATCCTATTTATCACCCTTCTTTTCCCTCAATCGCCTTGTTCTCTTAGGCACCACGTAAATTGTTCTTAGGAGATGGTTCGTAGCCTCTAAGGCTGCCACTAAATCAGAAGAAGAGGGTCTTTTCAGTTTATGAGTACTTAGGTTGCCAATTTCTCTTAGTTTGTCAATTACTTCATATTCATTTTCTGATATTAATCCCTCTTTTTTCAAATTTTTGATCTTATCCATCAAATGTTCTCCTTTGATTTTTGATGGAGACACGTGGCCTCAACGATCATTCGAATGGCCACACCCGCCAAAACGTCTGCTTCGCTATACATTGCAATTTTCAACTCTTCATAGGCATCGTATATAATACTTGGAAGATGATCCTGATCTTCGTCTCTTAGAAACTCATAGTCATAAAACCGATTGGGATCTTCAGGGAGCCGATCCTCAAAGACATATGGTTTTTCTTCTTTTTCCAAACCATCATCATTCCACCATTTTCGAAGCATACCGATGTGGTCACACCCTAAGCATTGCAAAATATAGTATTCATTATTTTCGGTTATTCCTGTTTCTAAATCTTTCAAGGGTAAGGGAATGTATTCGGCGTGTACTTTGTGATTAGTAACTTGATCGCATGATATACAAAACGTTTTCATCCTTTTTAGTTTCCCCTTATTGACTGCCGATTTTGAATAAGCACTTCGAATCCCATGTATAGTGAAAAAAATTGGTGATATCTCAACGGAAGTGAGTTGAAGAAGTAGGATCTCGAAATCCATCTCCCATTCCCCCAGGCACTGACACCGGGTACAGCCCCACGGCGCTATTGACTAAGATCAGTAAGATTCCAGTCGGGACAAGCTCTCACATCTCCCCTCATTAGGATGTGTGATTTATGATTTAAAATGAAGATTGAATAGGTAAAAAAGGGAGACACTTACTTTTTATTTCATGGGTCTTCAATGGAGTCTTAATTACGGAAAAAATGCCTTGAATCTTGCATCGTAATCGAAAGGAATCACCTCAATCTTCTTAACCAGGTTGGTATAGTTTGGATAATTAGGATTGAGCACGAAATTCCAATCTTCCGGAATGATTACGCTTGGGAGTTTAATGCCTAACAGATTTTTATCAATCAACAGCTCTTTAGCTGTTTTGCGCACCGCCATTTTATAGGGCAATTTATTCCAACCTGATGGTAATTTGGTAATCGCTGTTTTTACAACAATATCCGGGTCATCGGGTATCTCAATAGAGATGAGTGATAGATCTGTTGGCCACCGATCGGCGCCAACCTGGTGAGCGAAATACTCCCAACTGCATAGTGAGGGATTAGACGAAGTGTATAGGACTTTTACTCCTCTTTCATTCCATCTGCCCGCTGCTGTAGATCCGTCAATGGAGTTATGTCTGGCAATTCTCCATACGATCATGCAACAGATCCTTCATGTAGTCGATCAAGTTCTTCCAGGACCAGTTCGGTTCCGGTTATAGTGGTGAGCAGTTCAATGGGTTCAGCCTCAAGGAAAGGGTTGTACTTTTTAAGCCATGAAATTAATGATTCGCGCTCTCCAAAAATTTCAAGGCCCTTAGACAATACCTGGTAGTTGTGTACCAATTTCTCTGAATATTCCACTCCAACCGGTTTCTCTTCTTCTCTGGTACGCACTGTGGTCCAAGTATGTCCCATGATGGCTTGATATTGGTCAGAAGTTATACCAAGGGCTTCTTTGACAATTCTAAAGTATTTTGGTTTATAAGGTATAGTCGAGAGCTTATGGACCACTGTTGGTTCGGAAAAGCATTCGCGTGATATTTTCAGTCCGTCTTTAATAGATAGCTTTTCAAAACTTATTGCGTCTGGGGATACACAATTGAAAATGATGTCTGAACTCTTCAGATATGCTATGACTTTTTTTTCAAGACTCAGTACCTCCACGCTTTTTGCCATTAAAGTGCTCAATAATTGATACCAGAACCTCATTTGAAGGTCTTCAGTTTCTTCGGAATGAGACACCAACGACGTAGCTTTATGAACTTTCAATTTTATCATACAAAGAAAATTTTACTGATTTTATATAATAATACGAAAATTTTCTTGATACTGTTGCTCTTCTAGTGAGATTTGCCTATATCCGGAAGAATACATTACAAACGGATTTACATTTAAAAGTGGAAGACTCTCTAACGAATAGTTTCGTATACAACAGTGAAAGGAAATTGATGACCAAAATAAAAGAACCACATATAAATCTGGTGAACAGCTCTGAGTTTCAAAATCATAAAATTCGAGCGGTATATAATACAATCTATCCAAGGCCTCCATCAGAAACTTTTCATGAATTCATAATATTATTATTAAACACATCATTCGGAGGGGAATGGCATGATTATCAGAATAAGCAGCCAAATAAGGATCAGCACGTGCTTAATATATGGAATAGGGAGTTTAAAGATTTCATTATAGCTAATGGTTCGCCCGAAAACAAAACAAGCGATGGAACTTGGGAGTTAAGACCAAATGGATATGTCCAGGCTCTACTTTCGCTTGCCTACGATTTCTATATCGTGAAGTGCTTAAATCATGTAAGCGATACCCTTTTAAAACGACTTAGAAATTATGATCAATTTCAAGGAGCTAGATATGAGCTTGGTGTCATGGCAATTGTAGCTAGAGCCGGTTTTAGCATTGATCCCTTAGACAATAAAGAAAAAGGAAAGAAACATTGTGAATTCATTGCGATAAATAAGTACTCAAACTTAAAAATTGCCTTTGAAGCTAAAAGTCGTCATCGTAAAGGTGCTATACATGAAGATGGCAGTTTCAATATGGAATCTGATTATAAAGCTGATGTTGAGAATTTGATATACAAGGCCTGCAATCAAAAGCCCGCAGATTTACCCTTTATAATATTTGTAGACCTGAATTTGCCACTCTCAGGAAAGAATCAATGGTTGCAAGACATTATTAAGCGATTCAAAAACAAAGAGGGACCAACTGACGATAATCCAGACAAATTCAACTACATAATATTGACTAATTTTTCGTATTTCTACGATGGCCAGTTTAAAACCAACCCAAAGGGTGAATACAATTACATAGCATCATTAAAACCAGAAGTAAAATTAATGAATACAATTACATAGACACTAAAATTATTGAAGCATTAGACGAAAGCCTTGCAAGATATTCATCTGTCCCGATGGAGGTCTAACCACTTTTTACTACTCTCCGATTATTTGTTGCGATATTTGATAAAAGCTGTCGTAATTTCTCCTTTTTAATTTGTCGTGGATTAAAGCACGTAGCCTACTGCACACATGGGGTAGTACTCTCATAAGTCTTCTAATTTGCAAGTCATTGTAGAGGCTCGAATGTAAGATTAAGTTGCGTTGTTCATAGCTGTCCCAGAGAATGCGTTCAAAGAAACATCTTGAATTTTCAATTAGTTCAGGTCTAGGTGTATTCTCTATTTTGTCTAAGTATATTTGAGTATATGGGTGCTTCAGCTTTTGCTGGTACTCTTTTAAGGTTTTAATTGAATTAGACCTGAATTTTCTTCCCGATACTGCGTCGTAGAATTCTTCAATTTCCGAGGATGATGTACCAAATATTCTAGCATTTTGGAGAATATTTTCCAAGTTAACGCGAAGGATATGTCTCATATAGAAGGGCTCAAAATCGGCTATTAACTTTGAGATTAGAGTTATCATTTCCCACACCTTAATATTTTGTTCATAGTAGAGACTTTCTAAATATCTCCAGTAGCTAAGTAAGGAATCTGCAGGTACTGGATTAGTCAAAGCACTTAGGTACAATTGATCAAGTTCAACAAATCGCTTGCATAAACGATTAGTTCTTCTTTTAAAGCTATCATAGATATTAAGCTCACTCCCATCATCAATTCGCTTAAGGTGGAAGTACCTTGGAAATGATTTTTTTCGAATACTACTCCCCTGATCTCTTATAATGAAATCACGTTCAATTAAATAAAAGCCCTGGGATTTTAGATAGGCTTTAATATAGTTTAGAGCCTTATAGGCCTCTCTGATCGCTCTATTCACATTGACGGATTCGCTATTTTCAGTGGCGGACACTTCGATATAAACTGCGTCATCCTCAAAGAATTCAGCATAATCCTTATTTGAAGGTGAATTTAAATACTTTTCCTTCGGGTTACTTGTTATCCAGGCCGATCCGTATTTAATGTCTACTTCCTTATTAGGTTTTTGTAAGTCCTTAGAAACTTTGAACAAATAATTCCTTCTAATCACGTAATCCCTCAGTAGGTAGTGCAATCCTTCGAATTGCTGTTTTAGTGTTCCTTTAGATAGGTATTCATTTGCCTTTGCATAAAACTTTTGAGTGTTATCTAATTTATAGGCTAAGACGTGCTTAGGAAAGATGGCCTTCGTTTTAACCTTATTTTTCTCAAGTTCTATAGAATTTGCAAATAGCCTTTCAACTACCTGCTTAACCCGCATTATTCATAGGCCACCAATTTTGGGATTAATAATGGGTTGCTAACTATTTTTGATTGGAGTGTATGTATTAATTTGAAGATCAACCAGGTTTCTGGATTTCAAAGGACATTAGAGCGTTTTTTTGTTAGAATTTTTCAATTTTCAGTCAAAGCTCTATTGTGTTCTTATGGAAGAACATTTTTTTGATTAAACTAAACTGTTTAACTGATCGGTCAGTTCACCGTAAGCAAATCGCCCAGCAGGTATTGATATCTAAAGGCTCTTGAGAATTGTATTGTCAATGATCTTTTCCTTTCTTTCAGGCACGCCCCAACCTTCATCAGGTAAAGCCGGATATTGTCCACTTGCCATCGTTTAGCAAAGTGGTGTTTTGTTTTGGCAATTAATAATTTAATCTGCCGGAACATTTCATAACAGAGGGTAGCGATGATTAAACGCATGAAATTGGCCCAGTAGCGATGACAGGAAAGCCGGTCGGAATAAGTCATGTTTTTGAGTTCCTTTATTCGATTTTCACTGGCATCACCTCGCTTGACATAAAAATCAAAGTAAATCTGTTGAGCGGTCATCGCTTCAAAGTTGCTCACAAAGTAACGGACATTCATTCCTTTTCCGGTAGACTCCACTTTGGCGTACAGCTTTTCAGAACGATCCCAGCTTTTGGCCTGGTAAGTAAACGGGCCAACAAACTCTTGATGTTTGATGATTTTTGAAGCATATTCCTTTTTTACTTCAATGATAGTCTGTTTGGTAAAAGTCTTTAAAACTTCATTACTACTAATACCTAAACAAAATTGAAGGTCAAACTGCTTAGCTATCCGATAAAAAGATGCTCCTGAAAAGCCACTATCCGCTCGAATAAGGATCTTTACTGAGGGCAGTTTTTTTCTGATTTTAATGACAATCCTTTTCAATAAGGCCACAAACCATTTGTTGGAGTGACAATTGCCCGGACGTAGTACTGGTAAAATGACCTGACCGGTGTTCCCGTCCTTAAAGAACAACTCATGGTACATAGTCTGTCCATAATAGCCATTATACAAACTGAGTTGTTGGGATCCATGAGTAGGGTCATCGGTACCATCTACATCAATGATGATTTGACCAGTCTTCTCTTTCAACTCCTCTACATAACGGTCTACAAACCATTGACTCATCTGGTAGATCAGACTCCGATCGGCCTTGTTTTCAAATCGACTTAAAGTAGGCTGGGAACATAATCCGCTATCTAGTACTTTACGGATCACCGGATCCTCTCGGAGTTTTTGTTCGTCATTGCAATCCTGATAGCCCTGCATCATTAAAAACACCCGTTGGCGAAGCATTTCTTCATAAGTGTATTCGATAAAAAAGGGGTTTCGATAGTCAGGAATCAGTGCGGCGAAGCTTTTTAATAGACCAGTCTTTCTCTCTACTTTTTCACTTAACAATATCGCTCCGTCTGAGCTAATCGCTGATGCTGAAAAATCAAATTTAAAAGCTTGTTTTCCTCGATAAAATACGGTATCTTTTTCCTTATATTCAGGCATAAATTAATTGCTTATTTTGTTGTCTAACTATCTCAATATAAGCAATTTATGCCTGTTTTTTATTGTCTACTATGAATTTTTCGGGTTAATTTCATCCTCCGAGAATCCATGTGATACATATTCGGCAATAACAATTGGTACATAGTAATTCAATTCCTTAATATGATCGTGCGCAGATAAATTCTCTGAGCATTCTAGTACTCGGATGATATTGTCAACGCAGTATTGCAGTAAATTATGATCTAATTTCCGAATTAGTCTTCTGGCTAAATTTTGCAACTTGGCACGTGAACTATCATCATTAAGTTGGCTTTTCAATTGATTAATTTCGGAAAACTCTGTCCTACATATAGCCTTAATAATCTCATCATTTATGTGCAGCAAATGATGACGAAAATGACGTTGAATGTTTTTTTTCGAATGGTAAGGCACCCAATTGCTTAATTGAATTTCAATAGATTTAAATAGACTTAGTTGATTTTCTAATTGAGGGTAAGATGAATTACCTGAATTTTCAACGCTAAACTCGAAAACATCCGAAAAATAGCTCGCCTTTTGTGAGATGTTCTCACTTAGTTCGTGCCTCACGTTGTTTCGAAAAGCAATCATCTATCTACTTTTATGTGGCACTCGTTGAAGAGATCTCTATCCCTCTATATTTTAAATATTTATATAAGGTTGGTTTTGAGATTTTCAGCTTACTGCAAATTTCATTGACATTCATCTCCCCCGATTTATAAAGACTTTCCGCGGCTATGGCTGTTGTCTCAGCATCTTTTGACAAACCCGGAGGTCGACCCCCTACTCTACCTCTTGCCCTGGCTGCCTTTAATCCCGCCATTGTCCTCTCTCTGATCACGTCTCTCTCAAACTCTGCCAATGATGCAAATATGTTGAAGATCAATCGTCCCTGAGAAGTAGATGTATCTATGGGATCATTTAGACTCTTGAGTCCCACTCCTTTATCCATGAGTTGACTAACCAACTCTACCAGATTCCGAAGAGATCTACCAAGCCGGTCTAATTTCCATATTACAACTACGTCCTCTTTCCTGACATGTTCCAGCAACTTTGAAAGCTCTTTCCTTTCAGCCTTAACACCACTCGCTTTCTCCTTGAAGATCTTCTGACATCCCTCCAGCTTCAGCGCATCTAATTGAAGGTCTAAATTTTGATCATGAGTACTTACCCTGGCATATCCGATTTTCATCCAGATAAGTTAACCAAACTCAATAGAGATTCATAAAATGAACTTTGATTTCGTTAACCAGTTTATTTAACTCAAACTTTTTTCAATTTTTTGATGAGCGGTAGTGTTTGGAGTAGTTAAATCAAACGGCCGAATTGGTTAAATCAATCGCAGGTTTTTATTGACTTTAAAACCCTCTCCAAGGGGGGTATTGTCAAATAAAAATAAGACCTCCGGGGCGGTTGGGGGAGTATACCTTTCTCTACAGAAATAAAACGGACAATTTAATTGCCTATTTAGCCTGTCATTCAAGGAGGTATTGTCAAATGAAAATGGAACCCGGGCACTTGGAGGTGATCTCGATTTTGTCGGATCGTAAATATTAAGGCAGCCTAGTGCTATTAGCACAGATGAAACGGGTGTTAGAGTTTCCCAAATTCTTATTAATAATGTCCAACATTTTAGCTTGCTTTAAGGTGATCTTTTAATAATATTGATTGGTATTAAATTTAAACATCACCGTCATAATAATTACCCGGAACAAAAGGATGATTACAGGAAATAAAAACGGTTAGTATAATGGATGCTCAGGATTTTAAATGTCTGGTTGAAATTGTGGGATTAATAGAAAGTATTTTCACTATCCTGGCTGTAATTATAGGAGGGTTGTGGGTCTATTATAACTTTTTCCAGGGAAGAATTTATAGACCACGCTTCGATATCCATCTTGCAGGAAAGTTTTTTGAGCAAAATGATTGCATCAATATTCAGGTGACCTCAATACTTAAAAATGTCGGTCTTTCAAAAGTTAATATTACACGTGAGGGAACTGCAATATGTGCGTATTCTTACCAAGTCCCTGATGACGTTACTGACATTGAAAAAGTTTATTGGGGAGAGCCTATTGGCGCTTTTCCAGTCTTTGAAAATCATCGATGGGTGGAGTCACGGGAAACAATTGAGGATAACATTCTCTTATCGGTTAAAAAAGAGAATAACCAAGTATTTCGTTTCCAATTACGTGTGGTTGCAAGAAAAATATCCTGGACATCGGACGAGATTTTGTTCCCGAAAGCAAGGACATCACTAAAAGAAATAAAATCTTAATGATCATTCAAAATCACTTTACCACGAAAGATAATTTAAGCATCAACATGCGGTTAGATCAGCAACCAGATGACCCGGGAGAGACTGGGGGTATTGAGAAACTGAAAAAGAAACAACAGGAAAAGGATCAAAAGAAACGTGATGCTCGAAAGAAGAAGAAAAAAGTAAAGTCTTAAACAGAAACCATTAATTCTTGATGTTATGAATTTTATTAACGTTAATAATATAAACCTGCGAAAAGAACAGGACGATGAGAAGCCCTCAAAGACTAAAGAAATCGAGAAAAGTAAAATGAATCAAATCGAAAAAGACCGAAAGAAACGAGAGGCGCGAGAGAAGAAAAAAGTAAAAAAGAAATGACAATAATTTATTCAAATGTTCCTAAAAATTGCAGACATTGCTATTCTCAAACTTTTGCCTATTTCATAAAGGTTTTACTGTTTATCGAGGATTGCCTATCTATATGTAGGTAAAAAATAAACAAAACGGAAGAATAGGTTAAATCAAACGGCCGTTTTATTTTACTTGACCTCATTTGCTTTACAGAATATATGTTAATACTCAAAAAGTTAACTCGTAGCTCAGGGATGGAAATGGAACTCCAATAACTGATAATTTAAAAGCTTGTGAGGAGCGGCAAATGCATCCCTCAAGAAAACAGAAAATGCCCATTGGCCCGCAAGTAGTTTGTGGCGAGAAGGCCATTTGAACTGCAATGAAAAGTCTAACCTATGATAATCTGGTATTCCACCTCCATTTCTTTTTCTTTCATTAAAGAATCCTAGAAATAGTAGGTAATGTAATTTTCTTAGGCCTCCGCCATTTCCATTACAGGAAATCGAAGCACAAATTTTGTGCCTTCATTAACAGTAGATTTTACTGTAATGCTGCCCTTGTGTTTTCGCATTATCTGCTTTGACAGACTAAGACCGATACCAGATCCACTCTTCTTTGTGGTGAAGAAAGGGATGAATATTTTCTTAAGAGCTTCTTCATCGATTCCGGGCCCATTGTCTCCTATGCTTATAAATATGCCTGATTTTTCGTGATGGCCGGCTTTTATTATTATCGACTTCTCCTTGCCATCCTCATCATTTTCAGCCAATGCCTGAATGGCGTTCTTGATTAAGTTAATTAGTACCTGTTCAATCTGCTCCTTATCCACATGAACTTGAAGGTCATCCTCAAACTCACAATCAAGTTTAATTTTTTCTCTCTCCATGTCAAACTTCAGTAAAACCAGGATGTGATCAAATAAATTTTTGACTTCCATCAGCTCTATTGTGGGCATCGGAGTCCTTGTCAAATTTCTAAAGTCATTGACAAATTTTATCAGTCCTTCACTTCGATTATGAATAGTCTTCAATGCGATGTGCATGTCCTCGACAGCTTCATTGGTTATCTGATCGAAAGTGTTATTCTTCATTTGATAATCCAGATCATCCTCCAACGTTGCTGCTAAAGAAGAAATAGGAGTTACTGAGTTCATAATTTCGTGGGTCAAAACCCTGATGAGGTTTTGCCAGGCTTCCATTTCCTTCTCTTCCAACTCTGATTGGATATTTTGAATAGAGATCAGTTTGAACTCTTTATCCCTTAAACTCAGCTCTATTGCGTATACTGCTAGTTGAACATCATCTCCACTTCTTTCTATTTTCACTAGGTCACGGCCTCCTGTTTTCAGCATATTGAAGGTATCCACCAGCTGGGGACTTACTGATTTCAGTTGGCTAATATTTTTTATCTGATCGATATTCAATTGGGTTTTGGCTGCTGTATTGATGATCTGTATATCACCGTTTTTTTCAAAAGTGATGATTCCAATCCCAACATGCTGGACGATTGTTTTGAGGTAGTGATATTGGGCCTCTTTTTCGGCCCGGATCTCTCTGAACTTTTTGATAACTTTATTGAATTCTTCGTAAAGCATATCAATGGATGAACCCTCTTTTTTTGTATGATAGGTATGAGTAAAATCGTCATACTTTATGGAATGAAGGAATGAGACAATCTCTTTATTCGTCCTATCCAAAAACTGAACGAGGCTGTAGACTTGAAAAATAATCAAAGCGGACACTAATATTTCGGTAAGGATAAAGGTGTCGTTATGGACTAACTCAGCCATCAAAAATATTGATGCTACAATAAATCCTACCCTGATTATCAGGCTGACTTTGAAGTTTCTAAAGACCATGTTTTTCTAATCTTCGATAGAGTGAGGCCCGCGTCAATCCAAGATCTTTTGCAGCCTTTGAGATATTGCCGCCATGCTTGTTTATTGCCTTCTCAATGACATTTTTCTCCACCTCATCAAGATTATAGGAATCAATTCCAGCCTCTTCACCGCTCTCCGGTCTATGGCTGAGGAAAAAGAAGTCCTCAGGATTTAATGCTGTTTCCTCACCCATAATGATGGCCCGCTCAATCGCATGTTGTAATTCACGAATATTCCCTGGCCAATGATATTTCTCTAGCTTCTTAATGGCAGCAGGTGAAACTTTTTTAACTTGTTTTCTGTACTTGTTCGAGTAGACCCCGACAAAATGGTCAGCTAATGAAGCAATATCATCTACCCTTTCACGCAATGACGGGAGATGTAACTCAACAGTATTAATGCGATAAAGTAAATCCTGGCGGAAACCATTTTCCTTGACCATTTGATGGATGGGCATGTTGGTGGCGCAAACCAATCTGATATCTACCGGTATGGTCTTATTAGAACCGATTCTTGTAACTTCTCGGCTTTGCAGGATGGATAATAATTTGGATTGCAATGGCATACTGAGATTACCAATCTCATCCAGGAACAACGTCCCATTGTTGGCTACCTCAAACCTTCCTGCCCTGTCTTCCTTGGCATCAGTAAATGAACCTTTTTTGTGCCCAAAGAGCTCGCTTTCAAACAATGTTTCGGTAATTGCACCCATATCCACGGAAATGAAAACATTATCCTGCCGTTGAGATTTTTGATGGATAGCTCGGGCAATAAGTTCCTTCCCTGTTCCATTTTCACCCAGGATCAAAATATTAGCTTCTGTTCCTGCGACTTTATCTATAATGGAAAAAACCTGTTTGATCGCCGGACTCTCCCCAATAATGTCTTTAAATGGCTGATTGATTTCCTCTTCCAGGCGTTTCTTCGTTTGTTTAAGCTGATCAACCTCGTTATAGGATTTTTTCAATTTCACAGCGCTGGACAATGTGGCAATCAATTTTTCATTCTGCCAGGGCTTCAATACAAAGTCAGTGGCTCCCTCCTTTAATGCTGTAACTGCCATTTCCACGTCTCCGTAGGCAGTAATCAGAATTACCACCGCATTAGGATCTCTTTGCCGTATTTCACTTAGCCAGAAAAAACCTTCCTTTCCACTGGTTATATCTTTGCTAAAATTCATATCCAGCATAATCACATCATAAGTATCATTGTTAAGCAGAAAAGGTATCTTCTTAGGATTCTTTTCAATAATTACATTTTCCGCATGTTTTCGCAGCAACATCTTTGCGGCCAACAATACATCCTCATCATCATCAATAATTAAAATTTTACCGAGTTCTTTTTCCAAGTCCATTAGATAAAATAATTCATTAACTGTGCCAAGTATTCAAAACCTCCATTTTAGCAAATTTTGAGTTCTTCTTGCCCTTACAGAGAATATCCACAAGAATAACTGTATCAATAACAGACACAAGTTAAACTAGTTTAATTAAATTACAACCTTCCAAATTTGTTAATAAATGACAGGGCTCCGGCCACTACAATTAATTGCCCAATATTTTTTGAATTACCAACTATTTTATTTTCAAGATTAATCACTATATTTAGGTGTTGTTGTGGATTAAGATTTGATTAGTCCTTTTTATTTTGAGTTTTTGACCTTGGGGTTCAGCGAGTAGTTTCCTGGACCCTTTTTTTATTCACCCGAACCAAAATCAATGGTCATTAGCGAACACTTACTGTTCCAAAGTGTACACAGAAATCAATTTTCGAATTTTTCATTTTATTATAAGTATTTGGTAATCAATAAGATACGAATAATGGCACCCTAATTGGAAACTATGCCAAATCGCAGAGATAATTCTGAACTGATGGATAGGAAAATTAAAAAGAAAAAGTGGACATTAAGTAAAATCCTGACGTATGGAGGAAGCACGGCATTCGTTCTATTTATTCTTTACAGTTTCATTTTTGCCGACAAAGGATCTAAACTGAATGTATCGGTTGATAAAATCAATATAGCTACTGTTCATAGTGGCGAATTCAGAGAATTTATACCAGTTGATGGGTCGGTGATGCCAATAAAAACTATCAGACTCGATGCTATCGAAGGTGGTGTCGTGGAGAAAAAATTTACGGAAGGTGGTATCGCAACACAAAAAGGAGATACTATTATGAAATTAGCCAATAGTAATCTCTTACAAAGCTTCATCAGGGAAGAAACCCAGGCATTTATTCTGATTAACAACCTGGAGAATACAAAATTGAGCCTTCAGCAAAATCAGTTTAATCTAAAAAGACAAATTACTGAACTTGATTTTCAAATCGATGAGGCCAAAGATATGTATAATAGAAGCCAGCCACTTTATGAGGAGAAAGTAATATCAGAACAGAAATTCCTCAATGCGAAAAGAAATTACGAACGATTAAAAGCCAGCAGAGAAATTCAACTAGAATCTAACAGATTCGATTCACTTAATGCAATAACTCAAATAAGACAGGCGGAAACAACGCTTGTAAGGACTAGCAACAACTTAGAAATGATTAAAGCCAGCCTGGACCATCTGTATGTAAGAGCGCCTATTAATGGACGGCTTTCTAACATTAGCGCTGAAGTTGGAAAATCAGTAGCCCCAGGTCAAAACATTGGACAAATCGATGACTATGATGCTTTTAAGGTTAGAGCCTCCATCGACGAACATTACATTGCAAGGATTTATGAAGACCTGGCAGGATCTTTTGATTTTGCTGGAAATACTTATGATTTGCAAATAACAAAAATATACTCCGAGGTCAATAACGGATTATTTGAAGTCGATCTTACTTTTAAAGGTGATCTCCCTGGAGGAATCAGAAGAGGTCAAACATTGCAGATTAAGCTTCAGTTGAGTGAAAATATACAGGCCATCCAAATCCCAAGAGGAAGTTTCTATCAAACTACCGGAGGAAACTGGATTTTTGTAGTCGATCAGTCGGATGATTTCGCCATACGCAGAAGAATCAGATTGGGTCGTCAAAACCCAAGATACTATGAAGTCTTGGAAGGCTTGCAACCTGATGAGAAAGTCGTTGTCTCTAGTTATGATGGTTATGAGGATAAGGATCGGTTGGTATTCAAATAGTAACTTATTTATGTGAACGCAGTAACCTTTAATATTAGATAGTAGTCTTAGTAAAGAACCACCTAAAAAAATCAAATAGCAAAAAATGGAAAACGCAGAAAACAAGAAACTAATCAAAACCGTCAATCTGAAGAAATTCTATTACACTGACGAGATCGAAACAACAGCGCTCGCAAGTGTGAATTTGGAAGTAAGCCATGGAGATTTTGT
>CAXXNX010000077.1:0-4749 GCA_963664285.2 Cyclobacteriaceae bacterium | reverse complement strand
ACGACTTTCCGAGTCTTTCTGCCGAACCCTATGGTGTCGTAATTAGTGTCTCTAAGAAAACAGCGAGTTTTAGGTCGTATTAAAATATTGCTTAAAATGGAACAATGAAAAAATCACTCACCTTGCTGACTAATAAAGGGTGGCTTTGCTTTTATTCATTGTTTTTGATGGTTTTTTGATAAAAATAGCCGGGTTTTAGCCTGGCCAGGACGCACTTCTGCCAGTGCCTAATCCTTATTAAACAGCTAAAAGGTGATTAAGCTGCTTGTTTCTGGCAATTGGCTTGCTGCTGGGCGGCCAGACGGTCAGCCTGGAGTTTACGCCCGATCTTGTGAAGGTTGTAGGCAGTAATGGCCAACCCGATGTAGCTATTGAAAGTTTTGCGGGTACGGTTCGGGCATCGGTCCAATCCCCGGTGTTCCAGCTCATTAATGTTGGATTCGATAGCAGAATGCTTGTTTTTCAACCTTTTGAAGGCTGGCGCTGATTCGATGGCTTTTTCTTCTTTGTTTAACCTACCCTTTTTAGGCATGATCACTTCTGGGATGAAGGTTTGCAGAGTTGCTTTATCCTCTTTATCGGAAAACCCCTTGTCGGTGCTCAGGCTTTGGATGGGGTATTTCTCAGCGATACGCCGGGCAATTGATAGGGTAAGTTGGTTGTCGGTTTGTTTTTCAGCTATTTGCCAGTCTATGAGTAAATGGTATTGATCCGAAGTGATGGCCAGATTCTTACCGATCTCCACATTGGGGTGCAGTTTGCCTTTTTTGATCATTTCGGCATAAGGTTGAAAGATGGAAAAGACTTTTTCGGCATGGGGAATGGTCTCTGCTCTGATCAACCGCCTGTCGAGCAACTCGATGTGCTTTTCCAACATCTCAAGATAATAGGTCAATGCCATCAGGGCTGCGAACTCCTCGATAGAGTTTCCCTGATGTTTTTCCAACATTTGGCCCACTTTCTTGCTCAAAGCACGGGCTTTAGTTAGATAGGAAGTGGCAGCCTGCTCTACCCGCTCCTCTTTGTTTTTTCCTCCTGAGCCGGTGGTCCTGCCCACGCTGCGCATCAGCCTTTTGAGGGATCTGCGCCAATTCCCGGACTTACGCCAGCCAGTAAAATACCTTTTTGAGACCAATAAATCAGCTACATCTATACACTTTCTGGCACTGTCCCATAGCAGGTTGTAGTCGGTAGGAAAGTGGGTGTCGGTTTCTACCACGAAACTATCGGTCTTGCAACGCAAGGCAACTTCCTCCCCTCCGGTTTTTCCTTTTTTTTTAAACACCTGGTGACCTGCTGCTACGATTACATCATTGATGCCGATGAGCAGTTCATCGTCCAGCAAGGTCACATTGTCATAAATGTTCTGGTACTTATACTGTTTGCCCACAGAGTAGTCGGTAGGTAGCACCCCCATAATGCCCCGTACCAACGTGTCGTAATTGGAGATATTGGTGTAACTCATCGTAAGAGATGTTCATGCACAGGCGCACCTGGGCCAATACGAAGACCTCCTACAGACTCATACCCTCACGGCCCGTCTTTTTCTTTCCCTCAATGAGTTTGGAAGAAAGTAATTCAAAAATACGCTGGTTCCATTCAGGTTGGACATAGATATATTGAAGGGCGGCTGCCAGGGCAGCTAAGTGGCTTTTAGTTTTCACCGGAGCCTCTACTTGCTCGATGGGTGTGCATCTCAGGGTAAGTTGGGGCTGGAAGGATTTCCTCATGGTTTGTATTTATATCGGTTATATGCAATATAATGATTAATCCTGATAAACCAACCGAAAAAATCGTTTCTTTTCTACACTGAATGAACAAAAAAAGGACAGGGATTTTACTCCCCGACAGACCAAAAAGCCTGCGAATCTCAAAGTGAATTCTTTGGGGGTTTTGAATGGAAAACCTTCAAATGGCCAATTAACAGGCTACAACGCAACTGTTCTTGATAATATTTGTGAATTTGATAATTCTACTGAATCAGATTCGAGAATAATTCAGCGCTGATTTGATGGAAAAAATACGAATATGATGGATAATCAGCATATTAGCCTGTTTTCATACAGACACTAATTAGAATCGGAGAATGCTGATCTATAAAATTGAAAAAGCGAAATACAAGGACGTATTCCCACCGCGTGGATCATTGTATAGTGACGGAAGATGGAATAGAAAGGACATGTGGGTGGTGTATACTTCCCAAAGCATTGCGTTAGCCAAGCTGGAAACCCTGGCAAACTCCGGAATCAAAGTTCCCAAAAACCGAATACTGAGAATCATTGAAATAAAGGATGATGCACCAATCATTGAAGTCACCACTGACGATCTACCTTCCAATTGGGCTGCCACTCCTTATCCCAAAGGCTTGGCAAATGTTATAAGCAGAACCATCGAGTCCAAATCATTTGTAGCGGCCATAGTTCCATCAGTGCAATCCCAGCGAGAAAGGAATATATTGTTATTCCCGGATTTCCCTGAATTTAAAGTCTGCGTAAAGGAAGTGGAAACCGCCCAGGAATATTTTGATCCGCGGCTGAAATAGTGTTAGAGGGGAGGGGTTTATAATTATACCGTTATATTCTATTTAACATAAGGTAAATTATATAACAAGTTAACTAATTGATTTCCAAGTAGTTAACTATAGTTAAATGTGTAGTGGCTGGTGGCTCAGAGTCAATTTGTTCTGTCAATTATTGCTATTTTAAACCGGCTTGTTTCAATATACTACTCTCAGTCCCCTTCGCCAGATCCTTATTTTGACCATGATCCGGCACAGTTACTCGTCCTGGTTTATTCTTATGCTTATATTGTCTATGACTTCCCTTTTGTGCAACCAAATACCAACCATCAGTCTCTAAAAGCTTTATGACTTCCTTTACTTTCATCCCACATGTGGAATGATCATTGTTAATGCCTGGGTTTTGGGTTTTGGTATTTGAATTCCATCTTCTTTCATTCCTTCCAGGTGGAACATGATAGCTTCCTGTATATTTTTCTCTATTTCTTCATGTGTTTCACCTACCGATGCACAGCCGGGCAGGTCAGGGGCATAAGCACTATATCCTGTTTCGGTTTCTTCTATTACAACTAGGTAATGCATAATACAAATATAAAGACAATGCAATTTTATTGGTTATTAAGAGGAAAATGGTGAATTCTTGTCATAGATCAACCGTATCAAAATTAGATTTCACCTAATAATCTGTACCAATTATTTTTTTAATATATTATGAGTTGCCCCTCCCCCTCCCCCTATTATTGGTTATTGTTTTCAATGCTTCTTTTAGTTTAACGAATTCTTCATCGTCAATACACAGTTCAATTTCAGCCTTTTTAGAATCCCATTCCATTTTAAAGAGATTGCGGTTTAAATCAATTCTGAATTCTTCTAAGTCTTTGGATTGCTCAAAATCACTTAGTTCGATAGTATAATAATCGTTCTCAAATTCATCTTCCGCATAGGTCCTTTGAAGCATCAAATATTTTTCATCCATATTTATTTCATTGCTATACCCTTTTTCCACGGTATCGGAAAAAGTAATGGTACAACCAAAAGGTTCATCTGATATAGATAAATGTTTGCTTTTAAAATTGCTGAGATCAACTAATAAGTGCAATTGAAGGTGAAAAAGCTTTTAAGGGCTTTTTCACCTTCAAAAGCCTGAACAGTGCAATCTTTGGATTGCAAAATGTCAAAAAACTACACACATCTCAGTATTGATCAAAGGTATCAAATTGAAGCATTATTAAAAACAGGAGCTACTCAAAAGGAGATTGCCTGCATCGTTCATTTTCACCCATCTACGATCTCACGTGAGCTTAAGCGAAATGTGGGTTCAAGAGGTAGGGGAGCTGGTGTCTATCGAACAGCAAATGCACAAAGGAGGACCAATCTTCGTCATCAAGAAAAGCCAAAAAGAGTGATTTTCACCAAACCCATGAAAGACTGGATAGTTAACCGGCTCCAAGAAGATAGATGGAGTCCTGAATTGATCAGCCATCAGGGAAAGAAAACGAGAGAATGTCCACTTAGCCATGAATGGATTTACCAATGGATATGGGAATGTAAGCACACCAACCACCAGGAGAACCAAGAATACAAACAACTATACACATATCTAAAACATGGCAAACGAAGGCGCAAACGAGGAAACAGAAAAGATCGTAGAGGTATTATCCCGAATAGGGTATCAATTGAACAGCGACCCCAGATCATTAACAAAAGGGAACGATTGGGAGATATAGAAGTCGATTTAATGATGGGTAAAAACCACAAAGGCTCTTTGTTGGTGATGACAGACCGAGCAAGTCTTTTTACCAGAATCAGAAAGATGCACAGTAAAAATGCCGATCAAATGGCCGAAGCTATTGTGGAGGAACTCTCTCAGGATAAACACAAACTGGAAACACTCACTTTTGATAATGATATGGCATTTTCTAAACATGAGTTGATTGCTCAATCCCTTGATGTGGATGCCTATTTCACTCGTCCCTATACTAGTCAGGATAAAGGGACAGTTGAAAATAGGATTGGGGTAATCAGAAGGTTTTATCCTAAGAAAACAGATATTAGATTTGTTACAGAGGAGCAAATCAAAGTTGTTGAAAACAAAATCAATGAACGCCCTGTTAGAAAATTTAATTACCTAAACGCAAAGCAAGTGCTACAAAGGAAAATTGCACTTATTACTTGAACTTACAATTCAACATATAGGCTTGTGGTAATTATCACCTTTTATGTGTTTTCAC
>CAXXNX010000076.1:0-21690 GCA_963664285.2 Cyclobacteriaceae bacterium | reverse complement strand
CAGTTTAAAGGTTTTTGATCTTTTTGACCCAGTAGGGGACGCATTTGCTGATATGGAAACAACTGATATCGTATTTTCACAAATGAGGGATCAACCCAATGCGGACGAGGATGTTCTTTTGGTGAATATGGGTACTATGCCAAGAATTGGAATTGCAGAAATGATCAACATCATCAATGCTCATAACCCGAAAGTTATCGGATTGGATTCTTTTTTCTACTCGCCAAAAGATTCTCTTGGTGATGCTCTGCTGGCCGAGGCGTTGGCTAATGTTGATAATCTTGTGATGGCCACCAAATTACTCTATTCTGAGGAGGCTGATGCTTTTGATTCATTGGGGCTATCAAATCCCCTTTTCATTGAGAATTCCGCAATGGGATTTGTAAACCTTATCACTGGGGCACAAAGTCAGGATGATCTTAAAGTATGTAGAAGTTTCACCCCTAAAGAAAGAGTAGCAGGTAATATGCAGTTTGCTTTTGCAGTTAAACTGGCATCTTATTTAGATCCTGAGAAAGCACGGAGATTTCTGGAGAGAAATAATGAGGTAGAAGTCATCAATTACCGCGGGAATGTTTTGGACTATGGAGCAACCAGATATGGGACAAGATATTATGCGCTGGATGTTGAGGACGTGTTCACTGAAAACTACATCCCCGAATTAATTAATGATAAGATAGTCATCTTTTGCTATTTGGGCGATTTTCTTGGAGACCGTCAGGCACTCGAGGATAAATTCTTCACACCGTTGAATGTTAAATATGCAGGTAAGGCTTCGCTGGATATGTTTGGTGGTGTCATTCATGCCAATATCATTTCAATGGTGCTCGATGAAGATTATATAGATGGTATGGATAGCTCAACTGCTTGGATTTTAGCCATCCTGGCAGGATATTTTAACGTCGTTTTATTCTCATGGGTATACAAAAGAATACCCATGTGGTATGATGGCCTGACTAAACTCATCCAGCTTATGCAATTACTCGTATTGGGATTGTTAATCTTATACGTATTCGATACGTATAATTATAAATTGGATATGACATTCGTTCTTATTGTTATTGCCCTGTCTGGTGATGTTTTGGAAGTATATTATGGAGTTGTAAAAAATACATTTACGCGGGAAGGACGCAGGGAACTGGCTAAAATGAATAAGATGTAAATTTGCTTTTATAAATCTCAGGAACATTATGAAAACTTTTCTTTCACTTTCTCTTTCAATCCTGCTTATACTGGCACAAAGTGTCTATGCGCAGGATTATGTATTTCGGGTATTAGCTAACAAAGGCAGCAACCAGGTTAAAAAGGCTGGTTCATCCCAGACCGTTCCACTAAAGACCGGGTCTAAACTGTTTAGCGGAGATCAAATAGTAGCAGTACAAGGAGCGTACATCGGGCTTGTGTACAGAACCGGCAAAACATTGGAACTCAGAACACGAGGGACTCATAATGTTAACGATCTTGAAGGGAAAATAAGTAAGGGAAGAACAAGCGTGGCTAACCGGTACATGAGTTTTGTCATGAATAAGATGAATGAAGAAGGTGGTGATGTTAACCGAAACTATCGGAGAAATTTGAGGGCAACAGGGGCTGTTGAAAGAGCGACCGAGTCAGCCGCAATCAAAATGATGTTGAAAGATGCTAAGAACCCAAACAAAGTTTATGGTAATAAAGCAACTATCAGCTGGGAAGGTGTTGAAGGAACGTCAACTTACTTGATTACTATTAAAAATGTATTTGATGAAGTTCTAGTGGCGAGTGAGACAAGTGAAACCAAAATGAATCTTGATTTCACGCTAACTGAACTGGTCAACGAGAGATTCGTCATCATTAATGTGAAGTCTAAAGAGAATGAAGATTTTAAATCAAGAGATTATGGCATTCAAAAACTTTCTCCGACGGAAGCCAAAGAGATCACTGCCCAACTCACTGAGCTGCAGAATGAACTAGGAGCAGAAAGTTCGTTAAATAAAGTGGTTTTTGCATCTTTCTTTGAGGAGAATAATCTATATCTTGATGCATTAACTCAGTATGAAGATGCTGTAAAACTTTCACCTGAAGTTGAGGATTATAAAGTTATGTATGAAGAATTTATATTGGCTAATGGTTTGGGTAATTAAAAAATGATTATTCCAAATGCCTGATTCTAGGGTTTTTTGGAATAAATTCACTGTTGACAATAATCTTAAATCGCCAAAATGGTTTAAGATCGCAGTTTTCTTGGTATTCCGCGGAGCGATCATGAAAGACGCTTGGAATTGACTAAAAGTAATAAACTGTAATTTGCTTTTAGCTTTCAGGAAAGCTATGAAGAATTTTCTTGCATTTACTTTGTTAGCTCTGTTAACGATGGCGCAACACTGCCATGGACAGGATTATATATTTCGAGTTTTAGCTAACGAGGGCACCAATAAGGTTAGAAAAGCTGGATCATCAAGTGTAATTCCACTTAAGACTGGTTCTAAGCTGGTTAATGGAGATGAAATTTTAGCTGCCAAAGGTGCTTACATTGGTCTGGTTCATAGAACTGGAAAAACATTGGAATTAAGAACACCCGGAACACATAACATTAGGGAGTTGGAGGGAAAAATCAGTACAGGGACTGCCATTGTGGCTAGTAGGTACATGAATTTCGTTATGGACAAGATTAATGAGAAGGGGCGTGTTATAAATGGCAATGATCATCGCAGGAATCTGAACACTACTGTAGTTGTTGAAAGAGCGACGGCTTCAGCCGCAATTAAAATGATGATGAAAGAGATCAATAATGCCAATAAGGTATACGGTGATCGAATAACAATAAAATGGGAAGGTATTCAAGGAACTAGTGCTTATCTGATTACTGTTAAAAATATTTTTAATCAGGTCTTGTTGATTGGCGAAACGTCGTCAACTAAGGTATCTTTGGATTTAACAACAGAAAAATTAGCAAAAGAGCGATTTATAATAGTCAGTGTCCAATCAAGGGACGACGAAGAATTGAAGTCAAGAGATTTTGGGATTCAGCGTATTCTTCCAGCACAAGAACCAGAATTCACCTCTCAATTAACCATATTAAAAAATGAGTTGCAGGAGGAGTCATCTCTCAACAAGATCATTTTGGCTTCTTTCTTTGAGGAGAATAATCTATATCTTGATGCATTGACTCTGTATGAAGATGCAGTAAATCTTTCACCTGAAGTTGAGGACTATAAAGCTATATATGAGGAGTTTATTCTTACAAACGGCTTGGGAAACTAAAGTACAATTCCAACTTATTTAAAGAGACCCTGATTCTGAGAGTCAGGGTTTTTTTGTGGGATCATCTGTACTAATAACCTGAGTTCGACTTTACAAACAACAAAAACCATCATTCAGAGGCTTCTGGGTAGATTTCTGCGTGGGAAGCCGTGAGAATCTCATAGCAGGAGACTCATACAGGGCTTTCAAACTTGCCCTCCTAAAAGCCCTTCTGAGTGACGATTAAAAGGTTTTTTTTGTTTTTATCTCGATTTCTATGGTTCAAGCAAGTGATTTGATATAAATATTTTCATATTTTCGATTTTCATTTACGCAGGTGAATATGCGGTGGATCAATTTGTTCCTTATTGCATTGATCACACTCATCTTGTTTTTTCCCTCTGTTACTTTTCGTTGATAATACACCTTTAGATCGTTGTTATATCCAATGGCTACAATGGCACACATATGGAGGAGGGTTTTCATTTTCTTATTGGCCATATGGGATACCCTTCCTCTACCTTTGAACAGTCCCGATTCCTTTGTGAAGGGAGCAACCCCACTATAGCAAGCAAACTTTTTAGGGTCATCGATATCTTTAAATTCATTGGTCCTAATAATGATCTGAGCAGCTGTTTGGGCTCCTACCGATTGTACCGAAGTAATGATTTTAAACAAGTGGGACAGATGTCCATCTTCCTTAATGATTTTTTCTATCTGTTTATCCACTTTTCCCAAATCTGCCTGAAGCGAATTAACCCGCATTATTCATAGGCCACCAATTTTGGGATTAATAATGGGTTGCTAACTATTTTTGATTGGAGTGTATGTATTAATTTGAAGATCAACCAGGTTTCTGGATTTCAAAGGACATTAGAGCGTTTTTTTGTTAGAATTTTTCAATTTTCAGTCAAAGCTCTATTGTGTTCTTATGGAAGAACATTTTTTTGATTAAATCAAACTGTTTAACTGATCGGTCAGTTCACCGTAAGCAAATCGCCCAGCAGGTATTGATATCTAAAGGCTCTTGAGAATTGTATTGTCAATGATCTTTTCCTTTCTTTCAGGCACGCCCCAACCTTCATCAGGTAAAGCCGGATATTGTCCACTTGCCATCGTTTAGCAAAGTGGTGTTTTGTTTTGGCAATTAATAATTTAATCTGCCGGAACATTTCATAACAGAGGGTAGCGATGATTAAACGCATGAAATTGGCCCAGTAGCGATGACAGGAAAGCCGGTCGGAATAAGTCATGTTTTTGAGTTCCTTTATTCGATTTTCACTGGCATCACCTCGCTTGACATAAAAATCAAAGTAAATCTGTTGAGCGGTCATCGCTTCAAAGTTGCTCACAAAGTAACGGACATTCATTCCTTTTCCGGTAGACTCCACTTTGGCGTACAGCTTTTCAGAACGATCCCAGCTTTTGGCCTGGTAAGTAAACGGGCCAACAAACTCTTGATGTTTGATGATTTTTGAAGCATATTCCTTTTTTACTTCAATGATAGTCTGTTTGGTAAAAGTCTTTAAAACTTCATTACTACTAATACCTAAACAAAATTGAAGGTCAAACTGCTTAGCTATCCGATAAAAAGATGCTCCTGAAAAGCCACTATCCGCTCGAATAAGGATCTTTACTGAGGGCAGTTTTTTTCTGATTTTAATGACAATCCTTTTCAATAAGGCCACAAACCATTTGTTGGAGTGACAATTGCCCGGACGTAGTACTGGTAAAATGACCTGACCGGTGTTCCCGTCCTTAAAGAACAACTCATGGTACATAGTCTGTCCATAATAGCCATTATACAAACTGAGTTGTTGGGATCCATGAGTAGGGTCATCGGTACCATCTACATCAATGATGATTTGACCAGTCTTCTCTTTCAACTCCTCTACATAACGGTCTACAAACCATTGACTCATCTGGTAGATCAGACTCCGATCGGCCTTGTTTTCAAATCGACTTAAAGTAGGCTGGGAACATAATCCGCTATCTAGTACTTTACGGATCACCGGATCCTCTCGGAGTTTTTGTTCGTCATTGCAATCCTGATAGCCCTGCATCATTAAAAACACCCGTTGGCGAAGCATTTCTTCATAAGTGTATTCGATAAAAAAGGGGTTTCGATAGTCAGGAATCAGTGCGGCGAAGCTTTTTAATAGACCAGTCTTTCTCTCTACTTTTTCACTTAACAATATCGCTCCGTCTGAGCTAATCGCTGATGCTGAAAAATCAAATTTAAAAGCTTGTTTTCCTCGATAAAATACGGTATCTTTTTCCTTATATTCAGGCATAAATTAATTGCTTATTTTGTTGTCTAACTATCTCAATATAAGCAATTTATGCCTGTTTTTTATTGTCTACTATGAATTTTTCGGGTTAAGGGTACGCTGGCAAAGATTTTTCTCTAAATTGTTTAAAGCTTTTTTTACAAAACCCTCTTGTTCTTTTAATGGGATGCTCAGTTGTTTTCTTGCTCCAATGAGCCTGTCACGCAATACAGTCAGCCCTTCAAGTTTAACAATGATTTCCCTCTTTGGAATCCATAATCTTACTTCTCCCCGGTTTTTATAGACATATTCACCGATTCGATTGGCATCAATTTTGTCGTTTTTACCCCTGATATTGCCCAAGGAACTTTTAATCTGTGAGGCTGATTCCAAACAAATATTGCCTTTCTTTTTATGCAAGCATACAAGCAATGGATTGTTGTAGATACCTGTGTGTTCCATGCAAAATACAGCACCCGAGAGGCTAAAGCCTTCCAGCTGTTTTAATTCCTTAAGAAATTTGTTGATCGCATTTTTGGTATTACCTATTACCTTATGATAACCAAAAATCTTTCCCTTGAAAACAGCAACGTCTAATTTGTTTTTAGATACGTCAACACCGATGTAATAAGTAAATTTCATAATTTTAAGATGTTAAAATAAAATTGAACAAAAGGTAACTAACAGTTTTGAACACAATCAATACCTTACTAATGGGTCACAAACCCGAATTTCTATTTGATGCATTGTTCAAAACAGATGGTAAAGGATTGAATCGAGATGTAGGTCTTGAACCTGGAACTCAGGTTAATTCGCCTTTACCATTGTTAGTTATCCACAATCGTGGATAAGAGTAAAAGAAAAAGAAGCAAAAAGAAAATCTTATAGTAATAATAGATTCTTAGAATAATTCTAGAATGCTAACCTAAAGGAACTCAGGTTAATAGTAATTGGTGCCCTCCAAATATTGTTTTACATATTCATCAATGGCTAAATCCAAATTTTGCGGTGTGGTAAGAATACCTCGATTGGTGCACTTTGTCGTATCGGCTTCTGTGCAGTATTGATATTTGCCCCTGATTTCTAAAGGCATATCTATATATAAAATATTCTCTGGTTTGTGGAGTGCTTTAAAAACACATCGAACGAGATAATTGAAGTCTTTTGCTTTCCCTGTACCTGCATTTAAAAGTTTGTTGCTTTGAGGTGAATCCATCAACTCAATGCACAGGTCTACTATATCTTTCACGTATATAAAGTCTCTTTTTTGAGTTCCGTCATCAAAGTTTTCTCGGTAAGATTTAAACAATTTTACTGTGCCCGTATTCTTTATTTGTTGATATGCCTGATAGACCATTGAGGCCATCTTACCCTTATGATACTCATTGGGTCCGTAAACATTAAAGAATTTCAAGCCAGTCCATACCGGAGGCTTTTCATCTTGCTCAAACGCCCATAAATCAAATTGATGTTTTGCTTCCGCATATGGGTTAAGTGGGGTTAATTTCCGGGTTGTTTCGAGATTTTCTTTATATCCAAATTTCCAGTCCCCATAAGTTGCTGCGGATGAAGCATATAGAAGGGGTATCCCTGCTTTCGAACAAAATCTCCAAACCTCTTTGGAGTATTTTAGGTTTAGCTTATCGAATATTTCAGCAGAGGTTTCTAAAGTGTTTGTTCTGGCGCCCAAATGGAAAAAGAAGTCAATATCACCGCTATTTTTTTTCACCCATTGAAAAAAATTGTCTCTTTCAATTTGACGCGATATGACCTTACCAACCAGGTTGCGATTTTTATAAGGATTGTCAAAATTGTCAACGGCAACAATATTCTTAAGTCCAACTTGATTGAGCTTGCTGATCAAACAGCTTCCAATGAATCCAACAGCGCCCGTGACAATGATCATTTTTTTAAAATTGTGGTGCTAAAATAGAGATGAAACCAACATAAATAAGATAATTATTAGGGACACCTCTATAAACCCGAATAGGTTTAGAGGTGCCCTCAAACACACAAAGGTCTGGCAGGATTATATCAATTATCGGAGGGCTCTTCTTCGCCCAGGCATTGACCGATGAAAATAAATATAAACACATGAAACCGGTATGTAAAAATTATTACAAATAACTGCGATGATTATCAGCATGGAGGTTCCACCTACCCGCCGTACAAATACTATTGTCAGACTGCTCTGACATTTGAAAACAATTATAAACAGATGAAATGAAGATGTGTAACAGGTAATGTAGGATTATATTTGCATTGGCATGATCTACGTTAGCAGGAAGGAACATTTTAACGCCGCACATAAGCTTTTTAATCCAATGTGGAGCGCTGAGAAAAATCAGCATGTATTTGGACCATGTGCCAACGAAAACTGGCATGGTCATAATTTTGAACTAATAGTTACTGTCAAAGGAGAGGTTGATCTTTCTACCGGATACTTGGTTGATTTGAAATCATTGAGTGATTTGATCAAGAAGGAAGTTTTGCTAAAAGTAGACCATAAGAATATTAACCTGGATGTAGAATTCATGCAGGGCAAAATGGCCAGCTGCGAAAATATTGTTATCGAGTTCTGGCAAATTTTGCAGCCTAAAATTCCCGAAATCTCCAATCAAAGGGCAATACTGTCATCTATTAGTTTGCACGAGACTGCCAATAATTTTGTGGAGTACTCAGGAGTTGACTCATGAAATACTATATCATTGCTGGTGAGAAATCAGGTGATCAACATGGGGCTGGCCTGGCCAGACAATTACTTCAAATCGACGGCCAAACGGTAATCAGAGGAATTGGTGGTGATGCCATGAAATTGGCTGATGTCACACTGTTATTTCATTCCCGGGAGATGGGGGTGATGGGGTTTACTGAGGTTGTTTCACATCTGTTCCGGTTAAATCGTTTGGTCAGACGTTGTAAGAAAGATTTGATCTCATTTCACCCCGATGCTATAATCCTCATTGATTCAGCGGGTTTTAATTTGAGAATAGCCAGGTTTGCTAAGAAAAGAGGATTCAAAGTTTTCTACTTCATACCTCCAAAAGTGTGGGCCTGGGGTAAGTGGCGCCTAAAATCATTACGCAAGAATGTGAACCATATTTTTGTAACACTGCCATTCGAGCAAGCATTCTTTGCTCAACAAGGATTTGAAGTTACTTATTATGGTTCGCCAATAGGTGAACAAATTGACAGTGATTTACAGAGGCCATTTAAAAATAAGGAATGTGATCGCAAGTTGGTCGTACTACTGCCTGGTAGTCGCTATCAGGAAATTACGAAACATTTATCACTGATGTTAGAGGTGGCTGATCTGAATAGGGAATCAGATTTCGTCATTTGTGGTGTAGATACTGTCTCAAATGAGGTTTACAATAAATACCATTTGCCGCCTAATACCTCAATTTCTTTTGATTCAACGTTTTCATGGCTCAGGAACTCACATGTGGCAATAGTGGCTTCAGGAACCGCAACGCTGGAGGCCTGTCTTCTTCGGATTCCACAACTGGTAATTTATAAAACTGGGTGGTTTAATTATTTAATTGCCCGGCTGTTTATCCAGGTAAAATTTATATCGTTAGTTAATCTGATTGCTGATAAGAGAATAGTTCAGGAACTCCTTCAGAGCCAATGCAATAAGAAAAGCATAGATCTTGAGTTAAATCGGCTGATGAGTGATGACGCATATCGAAATAATATGCTAAAATCTTATGAAAAGATCGCTAAACTACTGCCAAAACAAAATACTTATCGCAAGATAGCTTTAGATATAAAAGAATCAGGCAGCCTTAAGTTTGCTCAAGTCTGATTTCTCGAATTGAGCCTCAACATAGCTTCTGCTGATGATCAGCTCCTTCGTATCATCAGATGAAGGAATTTCAAACATTGCATCTGTCACGATTGCTTCACAAATAGATCGCAAGCCCCGGGCTCCTAATTTGTATTCGAGGGCCTTTTCTACGATATAGTCAAGGCCACTGTCCTTGAATTGAATATCAACCCCCTCCATTTTGAACAGTTTCTTATACTGTTTGGTGAGCGCATTTTTCGGTTCGGTAAGGATCTGTCTAAGAATCTCCCTGGTTAGCGGATTTAAGTGTGTCAATACTGGCAACCTACCTATCAATTCCGGAATAAGACCGTAAGATTTCAGATCCTGGGCATTAATATATTTTAGCAGGTTGGATTTATCTATACTGGAGAAATCATCGTCTTTGGAAGAGAATCCAATAGGTCTTGTATTCAGTCGATTGGCAATCGCTCTCTCGATACCGTCAAAAGCCCCACCACACAAAAAAAGAATATTTTCGGTGTTTACAGGGATCATTTTCTGATCGGGATGCTTACGACCTTCCTGTGGTAGTACATTTACAGCAGTACCTTCCAGAAGTTTAAGTAGCGCCTGCTGAACACCTTCTCCGCTAACATCCCTGGTAATTGACGGGTTATCAGATTTACGAGCAATCTTATCAATCTCATCGATATAAACAATGCCACGTTCTGCCGCTTCAACTTCATAATTGGCTGCTTGCAACAAGCGAGTTAGAATACTTTCTACGTCTTCTCCTACATAACCTGCCTCAGTGAGTACCGTGGCATCAGCGATGCAGAAAGGAACCTGCAAAATTTTGGCCAATGTTCGTGCGAGATACGTCTTCCCGGTACCAGTTTCGCCCACCATCACAATGTTTGACTTCTCAATTACGATATCATCATCGTGTTCTTTCTGATTAAGTCTCTTGTAATGATTGTAGACTGCAACACTTATTACTTTCTTAGCCCCTTCCTGACCAACTACAAATTGATCTAGATGATCCTTGATCTCTCGAGGTTTTATTAGATTAAATTTAGGCGTAGGTTGATTGCTTTTGGTCCGCAGTTCTTCCTGTAAAATCTGTTGTGCTTGTGTGATGCATTTATCACAAATGTGTGCATGGATGCCGGAGATCATCAAATCGACATCTTTTTTACTTCTACCGCAGAAAGAACAGGTTACTTGTGCCATAGATTATTTGGGTTTTTTCTCTAAAACTTCGTCAATGATACCATATTCTTTAGCCTCTTTGGCTCTCATCCAATAGTCCCGGTCCGAATTCTTTTCGATTTCTTTGAAAGACTTTCCACTATGATCTGCCAGTATATTAAATATATCATTTCTGACCTCTTGCGTCTGCTTCAATGTAATCTCCATATCAGACAATTGACCTTGCATCCCTGACATGGGCTGATGGATCATGATTCTTGCGTGAGGTAATGCAGAACGTTTGTTAGCGGCTCCACCACAAAGTAATACCGCTCCCATAGAGGCTGCCAGACCGGTACAAATTGTTGCTACATCGGGGTTTACGTATTGCATGGTATCATAAACACCTAATCCGGCATAGACTGACCCGCCTGGACTGTTGATATAAAGCAGCACATCTTTTTTAGAATCAACAGATTCAAGGAAGAGCAGTTGAGCGGTAATAATATTTGAAATCACATCATCGACCTGCATGCCAAGGAAAATAATCCTATCCATGATCAACCTGGAGAAAACATCTATTTCCCTAAAATTGGTAGGGCGCTCCTCAATTACTGCCCGGGTCATATTTTCTATTTTACCGGTGTAACTGTCAATATATGACCCCGGGATCCCCTGGTTTTTAACCGCAAATTTTCTAAACTCTTCTCTATTGACCATTATACGTTTTGGATATTAACAAATTTATACAAAAAACCTGTCTGCCAAAGACAATTCAAACTTAGCTAAAGAACGTACTCTTATGGAGAAAGTTTGGTGAAATCGTCAGCAGAGGTACTTTTTTCTTTAATACTTACCTTCCCTTTTAACACTTCAGATATTTTATCATTAAGGAGTTTATTATAAAGCTGACGATAGTTTTTACCCTCTTCGGTGCTTAAATAGTTGTTTGCAAATTGCTCAATATTTTGTTCTAGTTGTTCTGCAAATTGTTGTGAAGCTCCAAATTGGCTTCTTATCAGACTTTTTGCGGCCTCAATTACTTCGGGATGCTCTACTTTAATCTGATTATCTTTTGCTACTCTGTTTTGAATAAGAGACCATTTAACATCATTTAGATAATCCTTGAAATAATCGTCGACATCCTCTTTTGTGAGTTTTTCATCAGAACTAGTGTTTTCATAAAGCCTTTTTTTCAAAAATTCCTCAGGAAGTTCCATTTTCGTCTTTTCAAGGAGTGATTTTTGAATTGACCGGTCAAGTAAGGCTTCAGTTTCATGTTTATAATTCTCAGTGACAGAATCCTTAATTCTAACTCTGAAATCTGTCTCATTTGTCACCTGGTCTTTGCCATAGACTTTATCAAACAATTCTTGATTTATTTCAGATGGTATTAGCCGATTTACATTCTTAACTAAAAACTCGAAATCACCCTTCATCTTTTTGTATTCTGTCTCAGAAATACCCATTAAGTGAGAAGCTTCATGAGAATTTTTGAAAGCTTTCTTCATATCAAAAATCACACGATCCTCTTTCTTCAGCCCAATGAATTTTTTGCGCTCCTTTTTCTCCATTTTCTCCAAATCAAGGGCATGAGTATTGGTAGTGTCACTTTCTTTATGGATGATATCTCCGAAAACCAAATCACCTTCAATACTAGCTTCAGGGTTGGTCATTTGACCATGTTGTTTCCGGAGGTTTTCGATGGTTTGATCAATCAATTTGTCGTTGATCTTTATTGAATATCTATTGACAGATACTTTTTCTGGTTTCAGCTCAAATTCACCAGCCATGCCAATATTGTACTCAAATTCAAAATCTTTTTGATTCTCCCAATCAATGAGTTCTGTCTTTTCTTTATTAGGAATTGGATCACTTAGAATAGAGAGCTCATTTTCTTTGATATATTCCGTGAGATTTTTAGAAAGCAGGTCATTTATTTCCTCTGCTACAATAGCCTTTCCGTACATTTTCTCAATAATAGAAGTGGGTACTTTACCTGGGCGGAAGCCTTTAAGGTTAGCTTTTCGGCTATATTCCTTTACTTTTTCCACAACCTTGGGTTGATAATCAGCCTCCTTTAACTTAATTTTAATAAGAGCCTCGGTTGAGGTGATTTTATCCAACGTAATTTCCAAGATTTATATGATTTTAGTTCATGCCATAAATAAAAACCCTCAGACCTCAGCGGAAGCTTGGTCGAGGGTTGGTGTGCGGATGGAGGGACTCGAACCCCCATGCCTCGCGGCGCTAGATCCTAAGTCTAGTGCGTCTACCAATTTCGCCACATCCGCGGCCAAAAATGAGTGTGCAAAAATATCGAAATAAAATTATTCTTCACAAGATTTGAAATAATACACCTCTATTCATTTTGAGCACAAAACAATTGACATCGGAAGTAGCATTAGAAGAGGAAAGAAGGCAGATAATTCGTCGGTATCGCAAGTTGTTACGCCATGCCAAGCCACTTCTGAAAGATGGTGATGCAAAACTGATTAAAAAATCGTTTCACACCTCTGTTGAAGCGCATAAAGAAATGAGGCGAAAATCGGGGGAACCATATATATTTCACCCGCTGGCAGTTGCTCAAATTTGCGTTGAAGAAATTGGTCTGGGCACAACTTCCATTATTTCAGCTTTGCTCCATGATACGGTTGAAGATACAGAACTTGAATTGGAGGATATTGAGAGAGATTTTGGCCCTAAAGTCACAAGAATAATTGATGGATTAACAAAGATATCAGGCGTATTTGAGCACGGAAGTTCACAGCAGGCTGAAAACTTCAGAAAGATGCTGCTCACATTATCTGAAGATGTCAGGGTGATTCTTATAAAACTTGCGGATAGACTTCACAATATGCGAACTCTGGTCAGCATGCCTAGACTTAAACAGCTCAAAATAGCATCGGAGACGCTTTACATCTATGCACCATTAGCACACCGTCTTGGATTGTATGCTATCAAAACTGAACTTGAAGATTTACATCTTAAATACACTGAAACTGAAGAATATACTGACATTACAGAAAAGCTTGAAGAAACGCAAGCATCCCGAAAAAGATTTATCAGGACATTTATTAAACCTATTCAGAAGGAAATAAAGAAACAGGGATACAAAGTTGAGGTAAAAGGAAGACTCAAGTCCATTTATTCCATTTGGAATAAAATGAGGAAGCAAGAGATTCCTTTTGAAGAAGTCTACGACCTGTTTGCCATCCGTATCATTATTAACACTAAACTGGAAAACGAAAAGCCTACATCCTGGCAGGTATATTCCATTGTAACGGACTTTTATCAACCAAACCCGGACAGACTTCGCGATTGGATAAGTACACCTAAAGCAAATGGTTACGAATCACTACACACCACAGTAATGAGTGATTCAGGGCAATGGGTGGAAGTGCAAATAAGAACCCGAAGAATGGATGACATTGCAGAAAAAGGATATGCAGCACATTGGAAGTATAAGGGTAACTCTCCTATCGCGAATGAATACGGGCTGGAAGAGTGGATCAGAAGAGTAAGAGATTCTTTGGAGCAAAATGATTCCTCTGCCCTTGAGTTTATCGATGATTTTAGAGGGAACTTCTTTACTGAAGAAATATTTGCTTTTACACCTAAAGGAGATTTGAAGACTTTGCCAAAAGGCGCCACCGCTTTGGATTTTGCCTTTGATGTTCACACAGAAGTGGGCGCTCATTGCATAGGGGCCAAAGTGAACCAGAGATTGGTTCCTTTAAATCACCCTCTTAAGAATGGCGACCAGGTTGAAATCCTTACTTCTTCTAAACAAAAACCTAATGAAGATTGGTTGCGGTTTGTTGTCAGCCCCAAAGCGAAGGCCAAAATCAAGGATGTGCTCAAGGGTGAAAAAAAAGCCCTTGCTGCGGATGGTAAAGAGATTGTAAAACGGAAATTAAAGCAACTCAAATTAACCGTGGATAGCGATATAATTGAACAATTAGCAGCTTTTTTCAATGTGAAGACACCTCTTGAGTTCTTCTATCAGGTTGGTAAGGGGAAGATCAATCATAATGAGATCAAGAAATTTAAGGACTACAGGAGGGAAAAAGATAAGAGAGGAAAATCACTTATTACAGACACCAAAGATCTTAAAAAACGATCAACGACCGAGAAAGGTAAGGGTGATGATTTACTATTGATAGGTGAGGATATGGACGTTGTTGACTATTCGTTGGCAAAATGCTGCAATCCGATTTCGGGAGATGACGTCTTCGGATTTGTAACAGTCAATGAAGGGATTAAGATTCACAGGACGTCGTGTCCCAATGCTGTCGAGTTGATGTCCAATTATGGATATAGAGTGGTCAAAGCCAAGTGGACTTCTCAACAGGAGATCGCCTTTTTGGCTGGCCTTAAAGTTGAAGGGACGGACCGAATTGGAATCATAAATGACATTAGTACAATAATATCAAATGAATTGAAGGTAAATGTGAGATCATTTAACATAGATACCGATAATGGCATTTTTATTGGTCGTATGAAGCTCTATGTTAATGATACCATCCATCTGAAGCTTTTAATGAAAAAATTGGAAAAAGTGGCCGGAGTGGAACTGGTTGCTCGATATGATAACTGATTCCTCTCCCATTCTTTTCTGAACTATTTAATCGCTGAATACATTATTCTATCGTCTTGGAGCTTAGTTTGTACAGTGTTAGTTAAAGGATTTTCGGTACCCCTTATATGGCGCCTGGAGCACCTATAATTTAGGCATGAGGATTATCCGATGATTAAAATATTTAAAAATCCTAAGTACTTGCTTTGTCAAACTAAAACAGTATTTGGGGCTTTATTTAAATGCCTTATTTTGGCCCTGGCTGAGATCAACTAATAAGTGCAATTGAAGGATGAAAAAGCTTTTAAGGGCTTTTTCATCCTTCAAAAGCCTGAACAGTGCAATCTTTGGATTGCAAAATGTCAAAAAACTACACACATCTCAGTATTGATCAAAGGTATCAAATTGAAGCATTATTGAAAACAGGAGCTACTCAAAAGGAGATTGCCTGTATCATTCATTTTCACCCATCTACGATCTCACGTGAGCTTAAGCGAAATGTGGGTTCAAGAGGTAGGGGAGCTGGTGTCTATCGAACAGCAAATGCACAAAGGAGGACCAATCTTCGTCATCAAGAAAAGCCAAAAAGAGTGATTTTCACCAAACCCATGAAAGACTGGATAGTTAACCGGCTCCAAGAAGATAGATGGAGTCCTGAATTGATCAGCCATCAGGGAAAGAAAACGAGAGAATGTCCACTTAGCCATGAATGGATTTACCAATGGATATGGGAATGTAAGCACACCAACCACCAGGAGAACCAAGAATACAAACAACTATACACATATCTAAAACATGGCAAACGAAGGCGCAAACGAGGAAACAGAAAAGATCGTAGAGGTATTATCCCGAATAGGGTATCAATTGAACAGCGACCCCAGATCATTAACAAAAGGGAACGATTGGGAGATATAGAAGTCGATTTAATGATGGGTAAAAACCACAAAGGCTCTTTGTTGGTGATGACAGACCGAGCAAGTCTTTTTACCAGAATCAGAAAGATGCACAGTAAAAATGCCGATCAAATGGCCGAAGCTATTGTGGAGGAACTCTCTCAGGATAAACACAAACTGGAAACACTCACTTTTGATAATGATATGGCATTTTCTAAACATGAGTTGATTGCTCAATCCCTTGATGTGGATGCCTATTTCACTCGTCCCTATACTAGTCAGGATAAAGGGACAGTTGAAAATAGGATTGGGGTAATCAGAAGGTTTTATCCTAAGAAAACAGATATTAGATTTGTTACAGAGGAGCAAATCAAAGTTGTTGAAAACAAAATCAATGAACGCCCTGTTAGAAAATTTAATTACCTAAACGCAAAGCAAGTGCTACAAAGGAAAATTGCACTTATTACTTGAACTTACACTTTAATTAGTTTGATAACTATATATATGGGAAAAGGGGACAAAAAATCAAGGAGGGGCAAGATTACAAGTGGCACCTATGGCGTTAGAAGACCACATAAAAAGAAAGCTACCAATCCACCAACTAAGGCAAAAAAGTCTAAGAAGAAGAAGAAATAGGATAGATATAACTTTATCCGTCATGGTGAAGCAACTATTCCTGATACTTGGGATAACTTTTGTTATTTCGCCACTTATGGCGCAGCATAATATTTATATTGGTATAAGGGGAGGATATCACGTATCTACTGCTAACCTGAGTCATACAATTCTAGCTACTTCAGTTCCAACAACACAGCTGCTGAGTGGCGGTGGCGGTATCATGGTAAAGTATTTTGCAAAACCTCATTGGGGACTTCAGTGGGAATTAAATTATACCAGAAAGGGATTTGAACAATTACTAATTGATACAAACGAGGTTTTTAGGACAACATTCGACTACATCGAATTTCCCTTTATGTTCAATCTTTACCTGGGAAAGCAAAAAACCCAATACTTTGCCAATTTCGGTCCGTATATAGCAGTGTTAATGAACGATCGGACGACAGGACCTGCAAATAGTGCTTCTGAACAACTCGATTACCTCTATGATCCTGAGCGTGACAACAAGTCAAGTATAGGAATAAAATTAGCTGGCGGAATTTTCAGGGAGTTTTCATTTGGGGGATTGCAGGTAGATGGGTATTTCACTGCGGACATCAGCAACTTTCTTGACCCTGTCGATTTGTCTACCGGAGTTCCGGATAACTCTCAAAACCTCGTATTTGGTATAAGCGTAGCTTATCTTTTCCCATTGGGTCATAAGTTCGAAGAGCTTGATGAATAATAACTTTAACGGGAGTTTCTCGATCTTAGAAACATTGTTTATTCACCACAAAAAGCTCATTTCTCGGAGTTACAGTGAAAAAAGCACAGAGATTTCACTGAAAAGGAGATTTAAAAAACCTCTGTTTAACTCAATTTACGCTGTGTTACTCAGTGAAACAGCTTAATTCCTATAAAGGAAGTCTTTCATGAATATTACGTAGAAGCTCACATTAACTTTATTATCTTTATTGAAACTCTTAATTGTTGGTGACCAGATATTCTTCACTCAAATATTTGTGCATACTTACAGTGCCAATTGTTGCCTGGATTGCACTAAATAGCACTGGTTTTTGGACCTACCTGACGGTAGTTGAGGTTTTTGTACTTGTTCCGTTATTAGAATTTTTCATTAAACCTGATGCATCTAACCTTGAAAAAACGGAGGAAGAGATGGTCAAAAATGACCACTTCTATGATTGGATGCTCTATTTGATATTTCCCATTCTATACGGGTTTCTTTATTTGTTTCTTGAAAAGGTATCATTTCAAATGTTGCCTGCTTTTGAATTAATCGGCCATACACTGACCATGGGTATTTTGTGTGGGGCATTGGGTATTAATGTAGCCCATGAATTGGGTCACAGGTCGACTGCCCATGAAAAATTCTTAGCGAAGGCTTTGTTATTCTGTTCTCTCTATATGCATTTCTTTATTGAACATAATCGTGGTCACCACAAGAATGTTTCAACGGATGAAGACCCGTCATCAGCCAAATATGGGGAGTCATTATTTACTTTCTGGTTTCGCTCTATTTTTTGGAGCTATATATCCGCTTGGAAAATAGAGATTAAGAGATTGAAAAATAAGAATATTCCTTTTTTATCATTCAGGAATGAAATGGTCGTTTTTCAACTGATTCAAACAGTGTTTCTCGGGGTCATATATTTAATTTTTGGTTCTACGGGATTAATATTTTTCGTGATTGCTGCACTGATTGGAGTTCTGCAATTGGAAACTGTTAATTATATTGAACATTATGGTCTACGGAGAAACAAAGCCGAAAGTGGTAGCTATGAAAGAGTGATGCCATGGCATTCCTGGAATTCGAACCATATAATTGGCCGGATAATGCTTTTTGAATTATCAAGGCATTCAGATCATCACTATTTGGCCAGCAGGAAATATCAGATTTTAAGGCACCATGTTGATAGCCCGCAAATGCCTACGGGCTATCCCGGCATGATGGTATTGGCCACTATTCCACCGCTTTGGTTTTATGTGATGCACAGACAATTTAAAAAAATGCCGGTATCAGTATCCTAACTTCGATGCCGTTATTTGATTAATTATCAGTAGTGTCCGGTAAAGAGTTTAAAAAAGGGGCAGGTAGGGAAACCTACCTGCCAATGCCTTAGTTTTTCAAGTCCGACCAAGAAAAACAACGCATGAATAAAAGTACAAACTTTACCGGACAGCCGATCCTGGCACAACTTCTTTCACTGATTGATAAAAGCTCAGTTTCTCGTATAGCTAAAAAGCGCCAATCAGATCGATATAGCAAATATTTTAAGACATGGGATCATTTGGTGACCATGCTGTACAGCACATTATGTGGGGCCACAGCACTTCGAGAGCTTACAACAGGTCTTTTTGGCCAGTGAGGGGAAACTTTGGCACCTGGGTTTAATACGGAGTTGTCGTCGATCAACCCTTTCTGATAGTAACAAAAGAAGGAGCAGTGAAGTGTTCAGGGAGATTTATATGGACCTTTATCGAAAGTGGCATCATGTTTTATCGGACAGCCGAATAGAATTAGAACTGTTCAAGCAGCTTTACATAGTGGATTCAACTGTTTTCTCTTTGTTCAAAGACATTTTGAAGGTGGCCGGTAGGCCCCGAAGGGATGGCCGTAGCAAGGGAGGGATCAAAGCCCACACCCTGGTGCATGCCATTGAGTTGATGCCTTGTTTGGTCAGGTTTACTGCGGCCACAACACACGATCACACTTTCTTACAATATCTAAACTTACCAGAAGGGTCTTACATAGTGATGGACAAAGGGTATGTTGACTATTACCAATACCAACTATGGAGCAAAACTGGTGTCCACTACATCACCCGGATGAGAGATAATGCTTTATACCAACCCATCGAGGAGTTTGATATCCCCGACCATGTTGACCAGGGAGTCATCAAGGATGAAAAAATAACTGTCCAGTATTCAGTAGAAGGCAAAAAATATGATCATTTACAGCGAAGGATTGCCTATTGGGATGATAAATACAGCTAAGTTCTAATTATAACAGTATTTTGTTTAAATAGCTCATACAGATGATAGGCTTGATCCGTTAATAGCATAGTCAGAAACCATTGTTTCAAAGTTGTTTTACTCTCTTATTCGGTCAGCATAAGCATACCAATTCAGGTAGTTTTGCAAATATTTGGAACTGACACCATTGAATGGGCGTAAGAATGTCCTAAGTTGAGTGTGAACATTGTTTACTTTTTGCAGATGGATTGTTTTATCATCTCTATCCACATGATCTTTGGCCAATAGCGCTTTGTGCTTTATGGAGGGGTTGTCTTTAGCAAAAGCCTTATAAGAAGGGTGCTTATCTGTAATCAAGGTTGCACCGTAGGCCAACTTCCCATCTAATGCCTTTGAAATTTCTTCTTTGCTCAGCCGTTTTGATGCAACAGCTTTAAGGTACTTCTCCCCCTTGCGTTCAACCGCTGTTACTACCTGGACAACTGCGACCTCTTCCTTTCCCATATTCCGTATGAAATCGTTTCCCCTCTTTCTTGCTGCCCTATCTAAATTTCGACTGCCCTTGTTGTTAAGTGCCAGTTCCAATTCATCACATTCTACTTCCGAGGATAACTGTTCGGGAACAAACTCATTTAGTGAACTCAATATCTTATGCCGCCAGTCGAAGCTTGTCTGGATGCTTATTCCGATTTGTTTTGCTATCTTTTTTATCGGCATGCCCTGCTCCATGCAGCGCAGATAAGATTGCCATTTTGATTTAAGCTTGATGTCATACAAAGGTGTCCCTGTTGTTTCACTGTACCATCTTTTACATTCATTGCACTGATACATCTGCACACCTTTTTGTCTGCCCCTCTTATATACCTTCTCGCTTGTGCAATTTGGACAGGGTTTCTTCTTTCTTTTCTCTGCTATTTGTTGTTGAGCGGCAATCAATACTTTGCCTTGTAATTCCTGCTCCTGGAGCAACTCATCCAACAATTCGGTTTGGGAACTTATCGGCAATTGTGCAAATAAATTTTTGATCTCTTGACTTGATATCATATAGCGAAGATAATAATAATTGCTGTGTTATTTAGAACTTAGCTATAAATACCAGCGATTATTCATTTTTGTTACTAACGATATGCAAATTGATGCAGGCTCTATTGCATTGATTTATAAATATCGCTGGCAAATTGAACTCCTGTTTAAAAAACTAAAACAGAACTTTCCAGTCAAATATTTCTTAGGCGATAATGTCAACGCCATTGAAATTCAATTATGGACTTCTATGATTGCCATGCTATTGTTAGAGGTAGTCAAAAGGCAATTGAAAAGAAAATGGGCCTATTCAAATATGGTAGCCCTTGTCAGGTTCCATCTGATGGCCTATATCTCATTGTTTGACTTCCTTAATGACCCAGATAAAACCTTAATCAAAAACAATCAACAACGCCAACCTTCATTGTTCCCAACTTAAATAAATCAACATGGGCCTGCTTTTGTGATAATGCCTATTTATTGCCCCTATTTATCAAATTGTAGCAATTTGAATGGCTTTCTTATTTTTACCGGACACTACTGATTTGTAAGTTCAAGTAATAAGTGCAATTTTCCTTTGTAGCACTTGCTTTGCGTTTAGGTAATTAAATTTTCTAACAGGGCGTTCATTGATTTTGTTTTCAACAACTTTGATTTGCTCCTCTGTAACAAATCTAATATCTGTTTTCTTAGGATAAAACCTTCTGATTACCCCAATCCTATTTTCAACTGTCCCTTTATCCTGACTAGTATAGGGACGAGTGAAATAGGCATCCACATCAAGGGATTGAGCAATCAACTCATGTTTAGAAAATGCCATATCATTATCAAAAGTGAGTGTTTCCAGTTTGTGTTTATCCTGAGAGAGTTCCTCCACAATAGCTTCGGCCATTTGATCGGCATTTTTACTGTGCATCTTTCTGATTCTGGTAAAAAGACTTGCTCGGTCTGTCATCACCAACAAAGAGCCTTTGTGGTTTTTACCCATCATTAAATCGACTTCTATATCTCCCAATCGTTCCCTTTTGTTAATGATCTGGGGTCGCTGTTCAATTGATACCCTATTCGGGATAATACCTCTACGATCTTTTCTGTTTCCTCGTTTGCGCCTTCGTTTGCCATGTTTTAGATATGTGTATAGTTGTTTGTATT
>CAXXNX010000075.1:0-68197 GCA_963664285.2 Cyclobacteriaceae bacterium | reverse complement strand
TTGTATTCTTGGTTCTCCTGGCGGTTGGTGTGCTTACATTCCCATATCCATTGGTAAATCCATTCATGGCTAAGTGGACATTCTCTCGTTTTCTTTCCCTGATGGCTGATCAATTCAGGACTCCATCTATCTTCTTGGAGCCGGTTAACTATCCAGTCTTTCATGGGTTTGGTGAAAATCACTCTTTTTGGCTTTTCTTGATGACGAAGATTGGTCCTCCTTTGTGCATTTGCTGTTCGATAGACACCAGCTCCCCTACCTCTTGAACCCACATTTCGCTTAAGCTCACGTGAGATCGTAGACGGGTGAAAATGAACGATACAGGCAATCTCCTTTTGAGTAGCTCCTGTTTTCAATAATGCTTCAATTTGATACCTTTGATCAATACTGAGATGTGTGTAGTTTTTTGACATTTTGCAATCCAAAGATTGCACTGTTCAGACTTTTGAAGGATGAAAAAGCCCTTAAAAGCTTTTTCATCCTTCAATTGCACTTATTAGTTGATCTCAGCAGTTCGTTACTGGTAAAAATGATTTATTCAATTGGCTGAAATTCACAGCAAATTCCATTTAATTAGAGTTTCTAATTATCTAATACTTAAGAAAAGACTACAATATGAAAATGCTAACTCCCTACTTTCTCACCATCGCCCTATTCTTATGGAGCTGCAGTGGCGGAAATGAAAAGTCAAAATCAATTGAGAGCAATGGATCAAAACAAACAGCACCAGCAGAGTCTGCATCATCAACATCGAATATTGATTTAGATAACAAAGGTATTGGCCCTGTAACTAGTCTCTCCTTGGGTGAATTGGATCAGGCCATGGCCGATAAAGGCAAGCAATTATATGAAACTTATTGTGTTGCCTGTCACAAGCTTGAGGAGGATTTCATAGGTCCGGCTCCAAAAGACATCCTTGATCGAAGATCACCCGAGTGGGTTATGAACATGATATTAAATCCCATGGAGATGACAGCGAAAGATCCTATTGCCAAGAAATTATTGGAGGAAGCTAATGGCGTACCGATGATTGGACAAGGACTGACTGAGGAACAGGCCCGAAAGCTTCTTGAATACTTCCGTACGATATAAAATTTTATAAAACCCTAGTTATCGTAGCGTTGGCTCCCGGAAGATGAAATTCCTCTAATTTCAATACCTTTTTTCCTACGGTCAATATACCTGTCCTGCGCTCTCCGATCTCCGATGCGTAAAGAACCCGAACTAGCCTGGAGATCAAAATTCAATGACTCAATATCATTCACCAGTTCAATGTCAATGGATCCCGAAGAACTTTTAAAATAAGAATTTGCTGTCAATTCAACATCATCCCCTTTTAACGACCCGGAAGTAGACTCTAATTTTAAACCACCCTTAAATCCATCCAGTTCTATGCCTCCGGATGAGGTTTCCGCCACAATGTCACCGTCAATTTCTTCAAGGCTTATTCGTCCTGAAGAAGAGCGTCCTTCAATATTGCCATCCACATTTCGAATGCGCTGATCACCAGAACTATATTTGACCCATAAATCACCTTTTAAGCCCGTTAACCCGAAAAATTCATAGTAGACAATAAAAAACAGGCATAAATTGCTTATATTGAGATAGTTAGACAACAAAATAAGCAATTAATTTATGCCTGAATATAAGGAAAAAGATACCGTATTTTATCGAGGAAAACAAGCTTTTAAATTTGATTTTTCAGTATCAGCGATTAGCTCAGACGGAGCGATATTGTTAAGTGAAAAAGTAGAGAGAAAGACTGGTCTATTAAAAAGCTTCGCCGCACTGATTCCTGACTATCGAAACCCCTTTTTTATCGAATACACTTATGAAGAAATGCTTCGCCAACGGGTGTTTTTAATGATGCAGGGCTATCAGGATTGCAATGACGAACAAAAACTCCGAGAGGATCCGGTGATCCGTAAAGTACTAGATAGCGGATTATGTTCCCAGCCTACTTTAAGTCGATTTGAAAACAAGGCCGATCGGAGTCTGATCTACCAGATGAGTCAATGGTTTGTAGACCGTTATGTAGAGGAGTTGAAAGAGAAGACTGGTCAAATCATCATTGATGTAGATGGTACCGATGACCCTACTCATGGATCCCAACAACTCAGTTTGTATAATGGCTATTATGGACAGACTATGTACCATGAGTTGTTCTTTAAGGACGGGAACACCGGTCAGGTCATTTTACCAGTACTACGTCCGGGCAATTGTCACTCCAACAAATGGTTTGTGGCCTTATTGAAAAGGATTGTCATTAAAATCAGAAAAAAACTGCCCTCAGTAAAGATCCTTATTCGAGCGGATAGTGGCTTTTCAGGAGCATCTTTTTATCGGATAGCTAAGCAGTTTGACCTTCAATTTTGTTTAGGTATTAGTAGTAATGAAGTTTTAAAGACTTTTACCAAACAGACTATCATTGAAGTAAAAAAGGAATATGCTTCAAAAATCATCAAACATCAAGAGTTTGTTGGCCCGTTTACTTACCAGGCCAAAAGCTGGGATCGTTCTGAAAAGCTGTACGCCAAAGTGGAGTCTACCGGAAAAGGAATGAATGTCCGTTACTTTGTGAGCAACTTTGAAGCGATGACCGCTCAACAGATTTACTTTGATTTTTATGTCAAGCGAGGTGATGCCAGTGAAAATCGAATAAAGGAACTCAAAAACATGACTTATTCCGACCGGCTTTCCTGTCATCGCTACTGGGCCAATTTCATGCGTTTAATCATCGCTACCCTCTGTTATGAAATGTTCCGGCAGATTAAATTATTAATTGCCAAAACAAAACACCACTTTGCTAAACGATGGCAAGTGGACAATATCCGGCTTTACCTGATGAAGGTTGGGGCGTGCCTGAAAGAAAGGAAAAGATCATTGACAATACAATTCTCAAGAGCCTTTAGATATCAATACCTGCTGGGCGATTTGCTTACGGTGAACTGACCGATCAGTTAAACAGTTTGGTTTAATCAAAAAAATGTTCTTCCATAAGAACACAATAGAGCTTTGACTGAAAATTGAAAAATTCTAACAAAAAAACGCTCTAATGTCCTTTGAAATCCAGAAACCTGGTTGATCTTCAAATTAATACATACACTCCAATCAAAAATAGTTAGCAACCCATTATTAATCCCAAAATTGGTGGCCTATGAATAATGCGGGTTAATTCTATATCGCCAGATGAGGTTTCCAGTAAAAGGTCATTGCCTATATCATTTACTTCCCGGTCTCCTAAACTCGATTCTATTTTAATGCTACTCCCCGATAGATCAGACGCATAAACATCACCGGAGCTGTTATCTACGTTTACTTCAATTCCTGATGGTACACGCAGATCCAACTGTCCTCTGGTATATCCCCAATTATTACGAGGTGCCTCTACCCATATTTTTAATGAAGAGCCATCACGATCATACTCAATAGAATAGTTTTTACCGCTTGTGCCCTTGATTCTCCCATCAAAATATAGTGTTTGACCAGTATATCCTTTCACTGACACATCACAAAAACTGCCACGAACTTCGATATCTTTAATGCCGTCCATTTCAAATTTCTCTTCTGCCAGAATTGATTGTGCATAGGTCAGCGAATGATTTAGCACTATCATACCGAGAAATGCCATTATTGTTCTCATAATATTTTGTCTTTTTCTATTAGACCCGGATAATTTGAATAGGTTGCATTTAACCCGGAATTGTCATTAGAAATTTACTGCGCAGCCTAATTTAACAGCAATTCAGGCACATTACTCAAATTTCGATGCTCACCAAAATGATACTATGCCTCCACGTCGAAATCCTATGCGAGCACCTGTCTCAAAGCAACTTAGACCGCCTCGCTACAAAGTCCAATGACAAATCCGAGCTTAAGGGGAATATTTGGAGGGATATAATGCAAAAAGGCGCGGATATCCTAAAAGAATATTCGCCCCTTTTCTTGAAGCAGTTTCCGTGGTCCCTACTTCAAGCCAAGTTACTGTTCAAACTTATAGTAGCCAGTGTTCAAGCCGAAACTCGTTCTTTTCTACCAATATCTCTCCAAACTTCGATACTAAGAGACATATCTCTTAGTATCTTCCCTTTGTCGAGATCACTCTTTCGAGTAGTTTTTATCTCTCGCTTGGTAATACCAAATGTAGATCAGGAAGTAAATCTCCCCAAGAATCTGACCTTTTAGTTACACACTACTTTTAAACATAGTAATACACCCATTATACAGCATTTATCCACATATTTATCCACATTATATTAGATTAATTCAATAATTCATAAAAATTATTCATTATTGGCTATATTGAGTTGGTTTCCTTCTGAAAAAGTGATAAAGAATCGACTTTCAGTAGATCCACAGAACGAGTAATTGAAAATAATTTCTGATGAAAAGGTTACAATTCTGTGTTTTGTTGTATTAAATCAAAAGCTTTTGCTTTTTTATAAATGAATGACCATGAGATTCTTGCTAGAATAAGCAAGGGAGATGAAGGAGCGCTAGATTACATATATAAGAGATACTATCGGATGATGACGAAGATAGTATTAAATAATAGTGGCTCTGAGGATGAGGCGAAGGACATTTACCAGGAAGCGCTCATTGTTTTTTGGCAGAAGGCAGTTAAAGGCGATTTAGTCCTTACATCAAAGATCAGTACTTATATTTATAGTATTTGTCTGAATTTGTGGCGAAAGGAATTGGATCGCAAAAAAAGATTGAGCCATGAAGAGAAAGATGGCGTTGAACACCCGGACTATGAGGCGAAGGAAAGGGCAGTATTAATAAGGAACTGTATTGAGGAGCTTGGTGATACATGTAAGAAAATCCTAACCTATTACTACTTTGATGGCATGAACATGGTTGAGATTGCAGAGAAACTGAATTTTGCGAATACGGATACAGCAAAAACAAAAAAATATAAATGCAAGAAAAGATTGGATCAATTGATAAAATCTAAATATTCATCCAAAGACTTCCTTGATTAGATATGACGAACAGCAATTACTCAAAATTGGTAGAAAGTTATCTCGAGGGTGAGATGTCAAAAACTGAAGTGGCAGACTTTGAGCAAATGCTCGTTCAGGACCCCCTACTTTCCAGTGAATACAGTTTTCAACAGGATATCATCAATGGTGTAAAAGATTACAGGAAAGCCGAATTAAAAATGAGGCTCGATCATGTTGATGTGACTCCAGGATTATTCCAAACTGTCGCTGGAAATACTGCTGTACAGGCAACGTCGGTAGTTATGCTGACGGGAGTCATTTTTGTAGGTAGTTATTTGTGGGTTGAAACACCCGAAAGAATCGATTTACTTGATTTCTCGGTAAGTTCTAAAACTTTTGAACTAACGGAAAGTCGATTTAATGAGAACCTCCCTGAAGAGTTACCATTAATAGAGCTTGGTACTTTTGATGCTTCCAACAAGACCGATGAGATCGCAATGATCAAAATTGAAGATGAATTTGAAGAATCAATGGAAATTGTTGATCCCATCATACCAGACGTTGTTGCACCAGAATTGGCAGATTCTGGATTAGATGAAAATATTTTACCAGAAGTTGAGGAGAGTATTATCATTACCTCACAAGGTGAAAATAACATCAATCATGTGGAAATCGAAATTGTCACCACATCTAAAAGGAACTTCAGATACAAATTTTATAACAACAAGCTATTTCTCTATGGTGATTTCAACGGTATACCCTATGAAATCCTAGAAATCAATAATCGATCCGGTAAGAAATTGTTCCTTTATCACGACAGCTATTTCTTCAGGATCAACGACAATGTGACAAAATCATCTCTGTTGCGTCAAGTAACCAATGCTGACCTTATAAAGGAGTTGATGATCCTTAAAGAAAACAAATCAGAGTAATCGTTCAATCGTTCAGATTTAACTCGTACATCTTGCTACCTTTGCGGCATGCCGTCGGGTGATAAGAAATTCCGCAAAAAGAAACTGGGGAGCTACCCTTTCATTAGCGTTATTTTTAGCATTACACTTTCTCTTTTGGTTATTGGATTGTTCGGTTTGATCCTCATTTATAGCAATGCCTTGACCAAAATCATTCAAGAGAATATTGAGATACAGGTTTATCTGGACAAACACATTACCGAAAACGAACGGATAAAAATCAGTAAAACAATTTCTTCAAAAGAGTATGTTTTGGTGAAAGATAATGAGCCCCAAATAACACTAATTACGAAAAAAGAGGCGGCAGAGCAGTTCATCCAGGAAACCGGAGAGGACTTTGTTGAATTTATTGGGGATAACCCATTAAGGGACGCTATGATAATTAAGATCGGAGCTAACTATCAATCACCTGAGCAAATGACTCAAATACGTCAAGAAATTGAAGGAATAAGGGGTGTCTATGAGGTGAGCTACGTAGAAAATCTCGTTGAGAGCATAAATAAAAACCTCACCAAGATCGGACTGATTCTTGCAGGAATCGCAACACTTCTCATTTTGGTGGTAGTTATCCTCATTAACAATACTATCAAACTCGCACTGTTTTCACAGAGATTTCTTATAAGAAGCATGCAACTTGTGGGAGCAACAGCTGGTTTTATTAAGGCACCTTTTCTTAGAAGAGCGCTAAATTATGGTTTGATTGCAGGATTAGCAGCATCTACTCTTTTATTCGGATTTATTAAGTATGCTAACTCTCGGGTCCAGGAACTGTCGGTACTTCAAACAGATCAACATATCTATATTTTAATGGCCTCCCTCATCTTGGTAGGAATAATTGTCGCTTATACCAGCACCTATCGGGCGGTAAACAGGTACTTAAAGATGTCATTAGACGAATTATATTAATTATGAATAATGAAAACAAGCTGCCTTTCGAAAGGACTAATTACATCATCATGATAGCAGGGATCCTGGTCCTTGTCCTTGGATATGTAGTAATGTCACTTGATCAGGAAGAATATGGTTTTGGCTTCCTGGGATTGACTCTTGGGCCTATTATTGTAGTCCTTGGTTTTATCGTAGAATTCTTTGCTATCCTATATCGGCCTAAACAGAATAAATGAGTTTGTTTGAGGCAGTAATCCTTGGTATTGTCCAGGGGTTAACCGAATTCTTGCCAGTCAGTCGTAGTGGTCATATTGAGCTAGGAGTTGTTCTCCTTCAATTAGAAACAAATGAAAATCTCATTTTTTCCCTGGCAGTACATTCGGCCACAGCTTTAAGTACCATAGTTATATTTAGGAAAGATTTGATATGCTGAGATCAACTAATAAGTGCAATTTTCCTTTGAAGGATGAAAAAGCTTTTAAAAGCTTTTTCATCCTTCAAAAGCCTGAGCAGTGCAATCTTTGGATTGCAAAATGTCAAAAAACTACACACACCTCAGTATTGATCAAAGGTATCAAATTGAAGCATTATTGAAAACAGGAGCTACTCAAAAGGAGATTGCCTGTATCGTTCATTTTCACCCGTCTACGATCTCACGTGAGCTTAAGCGAAATGTGGGTTCAAGAGGTAGGGGAGCTGGTGTCTATCGAACAGCAAATGCACAAAGGAGGACCAATCTTCGTCATCAAGAAAAGCCAAAAAGAGTGATTTTCACCAAACCCATGAAAGACTGGATAGTTAACCGGCTCCAAGAAGATAGATGGAGTCCTGAATTGATCAGCCATCAGGGAAAGAAAACGAGAGAATGTCCACTTAGCCATGAATGGATTTACCAATGGATATGGGAATGTAAGCACACCAACCGCCAGGAGAACCAAGAATACAAACAACTATACACATATCTAAAACATGGCAAACGAAGGCGCAAACGAGGAAACAGAAAAGATCGTAGAGGTATTATCCCGAATAGGGTATCAATTGAACAGCGACCCCAGATCATTAACAAAAGGGAACGATTGGGAGATATAGAAGTCGATTTAATGATGGGTAAAAACCACAAAGGCTCTTTGTTGGTGATGACAGACCGAGCAAGTCTTTTTACCAGAATCAGAAAGATGCACAGTAAAAATGCCGATCAAATGGCCGAAGCTATTGTGGAGGAACTCTCTCAGGATAAACACAAACTGGAAACACTCACTTTTGATAATGATATGGCATTTTCTAAACATGAGTTGATTGCTCAATCCCTTGATGTGGATGCCTATTTCACTCGTCCCTATACTAGTCAGGATAAAGGGACAGTTGAAAATAAGATTGGGGTAATCAGAAGGTTTTATCCTAAGAAAACAGATATTAGATTTGTTACAGAGGAGCAAATCAAAGTTGTTGAAAACAAAATCAATGAACGCCCTGTTAGAAAATTTAATTACCTAAACGCAAAGCAAGTGCTACAAAGGAAAATTGCACTTATTACTTGAACTTACATATCATTGCTATCCAATGTCCTAAAATTTCAGTGGAACGAAGAAACCAGTTGGAGCTTAAAAATATTAATTTCCATGATACCTGTGGGCGTTATTGGTGTGATGTTCGAAAAAGAAATTACACAGCTATTCTCCGGTCGCGTTATCCTGGTCGGATCGATGCTTATTGTGACCGCAACTCTCTTGACTTTCACTTACTTCAACAAGGATCATAGCAAAGAGGTAAGTTACCTAAGCGCTTTCATCATAGGAATTGCGCAGTCAATCGCTATCATGCCCGGTTTTCCCGCTCCGGAGCTACTATTGCGACAGCGCTTCTTTTGAAAGTGCGAAGGGAAGAAGCCACCCGTTTTTCCTTTTTGATGGTGCTAATACCCATCATGGGAGCATCACTTTTGAAGATCAAAGACTTTATTAATAATCCGGAAATAGCTGCGGATATACCATCATTGAGCCTTTTCGCCGGTTTTCTGGCCGCTTTCATTTCCGGACTTGTTGCATGCCGGTGGATGATAAATATTGTAAATAGTGGTAAGCTTATTTATTTTGCGCTTTACTGTTTTCTTTTAGGGACCATTGCTATTACCAGTCAATACTTGTGATTATTGCCACTGTCAATTCAGCGCTTTCGAAAATTGACTTTGTCGAGGGTTGCGTAATCCCGGTAGATAAAGACACTGATTGGACATCGTTTGATGTAGTCAACAAAATCCGACACGCACTTCCTGTTCGCAAAGTAGGCCATGCTGGCACCCTGGACCCATTGGCAACAGGCTTGGTACTGGTATGTGCTGGCAAGTATACCAAACGTATCAACGAATTAATGGGAAAAGAAAAGGAATACACGGGCTCCATCACTTTAGGGCACACAACCCCTTCCTATGATCTTGAAACGCCGTTGGAATTCGCCGGAGATCCATCCAAGCTGAATGATTCAGAAATAGTTGAGACAGCAGAAAAATTCTGTGGTGGTATTCTCCAGGTTCCACCTATTTACTCCGCCGTAAAAGTCAATGGAGAAAGAGCATATAAAAAAGCAAGAAAAAATGAAGCAACCAAATTGGAGCCTAGAGCTGTAGAAATAAAGCGTTTTAAAATTACCAGAATTGAATTACCTACTATCTATTTTGAACTCGTGTGCTCAAAAGGAACTTACGTCAGGAGTCTCGCTCATGACCTGGGGAATGCACTGAAAGTGGGCGCTCACCTTTCATCACTTAGAAGAACAAGGATTGGAGAATTTAATGTAGAATCCGCCTGGAATGTCAATAATTTTGTGTCAGCATACCGTAATTTACAGCAATGAAGGTAATTGAAGGCATTCAAAATTTCGACAAAAGCGACTACATGGTCGTTACTAGTGGTACTTTTGACGGCGTTCACTTTGGACATAGGAAAATTTTAAGACGTGTAGTTGAGATAACCAAAACTCACGGGGGTAAAAGTGTTGTGCTAACATTCTGGCCCCATCCCCGGTTTGTACTGGGAAAGAATAATCTGAAATTACTATCCACGTTGGATGAAAAGATTGAACTAATAGCCGAAGATGGAATAGACTATCTCGTTAAGATTCCCTTTACAAAAGAGTTCTCTCAATACAGTTCTTCAAGATTTATCAAGGAAATACTTGTTGACGGTTTGGGAACTAACAAGCTGGTTATTGGCTATAACCACAGATTCGGAAAGAATCGAGAAGGTAGTTTTGAATACCTGGTGCAACACGCTGGGAAATTCGGTTTCAGTGTAGAGGAAATACCTGCCCAGGATATTGACAATATTGCAGTCAGTTCTACAAAAATTCGAAACGCATTGTTAGAAGGACAAATTGATATAGGAAATGGATATCTCGGAAGACCTTATAGTATCACCGGAAAGGTAGTTAGCGGAGAACGAATAGGCAGGTCATTGGGTTTCCCGACGGCTAATGTGAACGTGAGTGAAAACTACAAGCTCATTCCCGCCGATGGTATCTATGCCGTGGAAGTAATTTGCCAGAAGCAGAAATTCAAAGGGATGATTTATATCGGACCTAGACCAACATTAAACGGAAAGTACAGGTCGATAGAAGTAAATATCTTTGAATTTGAAAGGGACATTTATAACGAAACATTAACCATTCAGTTTATTAAACAAATCCGTCAGGATGCCCGTTTCGAAACCCTCAAAGATTTAAAGATCAATTATCCTTAGACAAAATAGAGGCCCTTAAGATTTTGGCTGACTAAGGAGTTGTAACGTAATAAAAGGGCACCTCTAACCTTCGTAGGTTACCCGATAAATTGCCCCACCTTTATCGTCGGAGATTAACATTGAACCATCTTCCATTACTAAAACATCCACCGGCCGACCCCATGCTTCCTGTTCGGACTGATCAAGCCATCCATCAATAAAAGTCTTATATGCCACAGCCTGACTATCTTCGATCTTCACCATGGAAATCCTATAGCCAACCTTAGGGGATCGATTCCAGGACCCATGCTCTGCAATAAAGGCATGACCCCTATATTGTTCCGGGAACATTTCCCCATTGTAGAACTTCATACCGAGTGGAGCTACATGTGCTCCAAGTGTTTGTGCTGGTTGAACAAAATCCGAACATGGGTACTTATCACCAAACTCCAGATCAGCTATGGATCCACCATGACAATAAGGATAACCAAAATGTTGACCAGCGGCAGTTATTCTATTCAATTCACAGGGTGGAATATCATCACCTAACATGTCTCTTCCATTGTCAGTAAACCACATTTCTCCGGTTACTGGATGCCAGGCAAAACCGACGGTATTCCTTACCCCTTGAGCATATACTTCTCTATTACTTCCATCAGGGTCCATACGCGTAATGGAGCCATAGATTTCGTTGCGGCTCTCACAATTATTACATGGTGAACCGACTGGAACGTATAATTTACCATCAGGACCAAAAGAAATGTACTTCCAACCATGGTGATAATCTTTAGGGAAGTTGTCATATACCATTTGAGGTGCTGATGGATTATCCAGATTGTTCTCAATATTCGGATATCGCCAAAGTTTACTCACTTCCGCTACAAACAAATCGCCCTCTCTAAATGCGACACCATTGGGAGCCCTTAAGCCAGAATCTAGGACATATATTTTATCTGCCCTAAAATTCCCGTCATTGTCTTGAATTGCGTATATCTTACCAGCCTCCCTGGTACCTACAAACAAGGTCCCATTTGGGCTCAATGCCATCGAACGGGCATTGGTAATTCCTTGTGCATATAGTTCTATTTTGAATCCTTCCGGCAGGTTAATTTTATCCAGTTGTAAGCCAGGACCATCTTGGTCTGTCTTTTCGGAAACAGCAATATCCTCACTCACTGGATTTTTACCACTGCAAGCAGCAAGGGTGATCGCAACAAACACAACGTACCCAATCCACAATTTCTTACAATCAATCTTTATCATGAGGAAAAAGTGTTTTTATTCATTTTCACATTCAATCAGCTAAAGTATAAATTTGCCATCATGATATCGATCAGCGATCTGACATATTACATTGGAGGTAGGACTATTTTTGACCATGCCTCCTTACACATTAAGCCAAAAGATAAAATTGGTCTGATTGGTCTAAATGGTACTGGTAAGACAACACTTCTCAAAATAATTAATGGGGAATTAGCAGCGGATGGTGGTAAAGTTTCGAAGAGTAATGACTGCACAATCGGTTTTCTCAATCAGGATTTACTAAGCTTCCAATCCGTTGATTCCATACTGGAAGTGGCTATACAGGCTTTCAGCGAGGTACTAGAAGTACAGCATAAAATTGATAAGGTGATCCCTGAGATGGAGGGCAACTACAAGGATAGCCTAGTCAACCGATTGAATAAACTCCAGGATAAATTGGAAGCTTTGGAGGGATATACCATCCAATCCAAGGCTGAAGAAATCCTTGAGGGAATTGGGTTTAAAACGGAAGACCTCTCAAAACCACTTAAAGAATTTTCCGGTGGTTGGCGAATGCGGGTGATGCTTGCTAAACTGCTCCTTGAGAAGCCTTCACTTCTAATGCTAGACGAACCAACAAACCACCTGGACCTACCATCAATTCAATGGATTGAGAATTATCTAAAAACTTATGATGGTGCAGTAATTGTGGTGAGCCATGATCAGCAATTTCTAAACAATGTCAGCGAGTCTATTGCCGACGTAACCGGTCTAAAAATCAATTTCTATCCCGGCAACTATGACTTCTATCTCGAGGAAAGAGCGTTGCGTAACGAAATTCAGCAAAATGCCTTTGAGAATCAACAGCAAAAAATAAAGCAGACGGAACGTTTCATTGAACGTTTCAGAGCGAAAGCAACAAAAGCGAGGCAGGTTCAGTCAAGGGTGAAAGGTCTCGAGAGAATGGAAATAGTTGACAAGATTATTGACGAGAACACGAAAGTTAATTTCAAATTCAATTTTGGTCAAAAATCAGGACGTCATGTTACACAAATAGAAAGTCTTTCAAAATCCTACGGAGACTTAAATATTCTGCAAAATGCCTCCGCTGCTATTGAAAGAGGAGACAAGATTGCCTTGATAGGCGCTAATGGTAAAGGAAAATCTACCTTACTAAGAATAATTGCTGGCACAGAAGGCTGTCGAGGAAAATGTGAAGTAGGGTATAATGTTATCCAGGCCTTTTATGCCCAACATCAGCTTGAGGCTTTGACTGTTAAAAATGAAATTCTGGATGAATTAAAACAGTCAGGGTCTAATAAAACAGAACTGGAGTTACGTACAATACTAGGATGCTTTCTTTTTACTGGTGATGATGTTTTCAAAAAGATCAAAGTCCTGTCAGGAGGTGAGAAATCACGTGTTGCACTGGCAAAAACCTTAATTTCAGAAGCTAACTTCCTCTTGCTTGATGAAGCCACTAACCACCTTGACATTCAATCGGTCAATATACTAATTCAGGCCCTTCAGCAATATGAGGGTACTTTTATTATCGTTTCACACAACCGTCATTTCATTTCGCAGGTGGCCAACAAAGTATGGTGGATTGAAGATCAACAGATTAAGGAATATCCAGGTCCGTATGAGGAATATGAATGGTGGGTAAACCAAAACCAAAAGAGACCTTCGTCTTCTACCAACAAAAAACAACAAAATCACCAGAGAAAAAGTACTCAACCACCAAAAAACAACCAGATGGGTAGAGATCTCTCAAAATTGAAAAACGAAATGAAGAAGTACGAAGACGAAATTGAAATCCTTGAAAAGGGAAAGGGAAAACTAGAGATTGAGTTAAGTAAACCGGAGATTTTTGGTAATACTGATAAACTTTTCGAAGTCAATCAAAGGTTTGAGAAAGTCTTAAGTCAGTTAGAGAAACTAACAGCTAAATGGGAAGAAACAGGTGGCCAATTAGAACAACTCGAGGCGTCAATTGAGTTATGAGCTTGGCCCTTAGCAGTATTCGTGTAGGTAAAAAATACCGACTGACAAATTTTGGAGAGGTATCCGAGTTTGAGGTACTTGAAACTTTGGGGAGAGGGAATTTTAAGCTGAAGGACATCAACACTCTTGAAAAATACGCTATGATTGAATTAATTAAATATGGCAAGGGGAAAGATTATTCGCTCTGGGAAATAGAATAACTCCAATGTTCTTTATAATCTCCCAAGTTTTTTCGTGGATCTTACTTCCAATTAATCAAATACTAATTGCTCTAGGGTTATCATTTTTTTTAAAAAAATCAAAATGGAAGAAATACAGTGGTTACGCGCTATTGTTTCTTCTTTTTTGGTATTCCAGTCCAATCACCAGTTCGGTAGCACTGAGGCTTTGGGAAATCCCAGCAACCCCAATTGATTCTGTCGATCAAACCCATGATATAGGCATCGTTTTAACGGGCATGACCAACATGTTGGCGCTCCCTTCAGATCGCCCTCATTTCCTGGGAAGTGTTGACCGTATCACTGACGCGATAACACTCTACAAAAAAGGTAAAATCAAGAAACTAATTATCTCAGGTGGCTCAGGTTATTTGTACTACCCCGAGTTAAAAGAATCTCGTCAATTGAAAGAATTTGCAGTAATTATGGGTGTTAGTGAAGAAGATATTATTGTAGAAGATAACTCCCAAAATACAAGACAAAATGCGGTTCACTCGATGGCTATTATTAATACAGATTGGCCAAATTCCAGTTATTTACTAATAACCTCAGCTACTCATATGAGGCGGGCATCGGCTTGTTTTAGAAAAGCAGGAGGCAATCCGATTATATTTAGTACGGATATTAAAACCACTCCCTTTAATTGGGATTTCAGAATACTAGTTCCCAGTGCTGACGCAATTGTTCACTGGACCACTATAGTTAGAGAAATGGTTGGTTGCCTAGCCTACTGGTTAGCGGGCTATATCTAATTAGTGTCTCTAAGAAAACAGCCCTTTTTTTATAAAATGAATTATTATGGATGAGATTTTCATTTTCTTTCTATGAGTTAATACCTGAGTATCAATCGATTAGAAAAAATGGAAAGATCGACCATAAGAATAATTTTTAATTTAGGTGTGTTTTCTTAGAGACACTAATTAGTCGCTCCTAAAAAAATGGTTGTACAACTCTAAGGTGGTTAAAACATCCTCCTTCACCTCCCTTAACCCAAAAAATTCATAGTAGACAATAAAAAACAGGCATAAATTGCTTATATTGAGATAGTTAGACAACAAAATAAGCAATTAATTTATGCCTGAATATAAGGAAAAAGATACCGTATTTTATCGAGGAAAACAAGCTTTTAAATTTGATTTTTCAGCATCAGCGATTAGCTCAGACGGAGCGATATTGTTAAGTGAAAAAGTAGAGAGAAAGACTGGTCTATTAAAAAGCTTCGCCGCACTGATTCCTGACTATCGAAACCCCTTTTTTATCGAATACACTTATGAAGAAATGCTTCGCCAACGGGTGTTTTTAATGATGCAGGGCTATCAGGATTGCAATGACGAACAAAAACTCCGAGAGGATCCGGTGATCCGTAAAGTACTAGATAGCGGATTATGTTCCCAGCCTACTTTAAGTCGATTTGAAAACAAGGCCGATCGGAGTCTGATCTACCAGATGAGTCAATGGTTTGTAGACCGTTATGTAGAGGAGTTGAAAGAGAAGACTGGTCAAATCATCATTGATGTAGATGGTACCGATGACCCTACTCATGGATCCCAACAACTCAGTTTGTATAATGGCTATTATGGACAGACTATGTACCATGAGTTGTTCTTTAAGGACGGGAACACCGGTCAGGTCATTTTACCAGTACTACGTCCGGGCAATTGTCACTCCAACAAATGGTTTGTGGCCTTATTGAAAAGGATTGTCATTAAAATCAGAAAAAAACTGCCCTCAGTAAAGATCCTTATTCGAGCGGATAGTGGCTTTTCAGGAGCATCTTTTTATCGGATAGCTAAGCAGTTTGACCTTCAATTTTGTTTAGGTATTAGTAGTAATGAAGTTTTAAAGACTTTTACCAAACAGACTATCATTGAAGTAAAAAAGGAATATGCTTCAAAAATCATCAAACATCAAGAGTTTGTTGGCCCATTTACTTACCAGGCCAAAAGCTGGGATCGTTCTGAAAAGCTGTACGCCAAAGTGGAGTCTACCGGAAAAGGAATGAATGTCCGTTACTTTGTGAGCAACGTTGAAGCGATGACCGCTCAACAGATTTACTTTGATTTTTATGTCAAGCGAGGTGATGCCAGTGAAAATCGAATAAAGGAACTCAAAAACATGACTTATTCCGACCGGCTTTCCTGTCATCGCTACTGGGCCAATTTCATGCGTTTAATCATCGCTACCCTCTGTTATGAAATGTTCCGGCAGATTAAATTATTAATTGCCAAAACAAAACACCACTTTGCTAAACGATGGCAAGTGGACAATATCCGGCTTTACCTGATGAAGGTTGGGGCGTGCCTGAAAGAAAGGAAAAGATCATTGACAATACAATTCTCAAGAGCCTTTAGATATCAATACCTGCTGGGCGATTTGCTTACGGTGAACTGACCGATCAGTTAAACAGTTTGGTTTAATCAAAAAAATGTTCTTCCATAAGAACACAATAGAGCTTTGACTGAAAATTGAAAAATTCTAACAAAAAAACGCTCTAATGTCCTTTGAAATCCAGAAACCTGGTTGATCTTCAAATTAATACATACACTCCAATCAAAAATAGTTAGCAACCCATTATTAATCCCAAAATTGGTGGCCTATGAATAATGCGGGTTATGGGAGGAATTGATCTCGTCAAAGGGTTTCATTTGCAATTAAACGTTATCAAACTCTCCCCTTGAGGGGAGATTCAGAGGGGTGTTTTAAAATTACTTGATCAATTGCTGGTTAAAATTTACAAGGTTTCTTCCAATGTCAGTAAAACCCAGCGTTTATTGACTCTCTGAAATTGAGGATTTTTAATTAAGAGTACTCAAAAAATATTACGAATACACCTTTTAGATAGTATCAGTACTTTATTAGGGCAGACTACTTATTTTTTATTTCTGCCACGAATCTAATGGGAGGTGTAAAAAGTTGGGAGTCAGAAGATAGAAGCCAATTCCATTTGGGCACAGACAAATGCTTCAGGCTTCTGTTTTCTAGATAAACCCGGCCATTCTATCAAATTAATGTTAGCCCGCATTATTCATAGGCCACCAATTTTGGGATTAATAATGGGTTGCTAACTATTTTTGATTGGAGTGTATGTATTAATTTGAAGATCAACCAGGTTTCTGGATTTCAAAGGACATTAGAGCGTTTTTTTGTTAGAATTTTTCAATTTTCAGTCAAAGCTCTATTGTGTTCTTATGGAAGAACATTTTTTTGATTAAACCAAACTGTTTAACTGATCGGTCAGTTCACCGTAAGCAAATCGCCCAGCAGGTATTGATATCTAAAGGCTCTTGAGAATTGTATTGTCAATGATCTTTTCCTTTCTTTTAGGCACGCCCCAACCTTCATCAGGTAAAGCCGGATATTGTCCACTTGCCATCGTTTAGCAAAGTGGTGTTTTGTTTTGGCAATTAATAATTTAATCTGCCGGAACATTTCATAACAGAGGGTAGCGATGATTAAACGCATGAAATTGGCCCAGTAGCGATGACAGGAAAGCCGGTCGGAATAAGTCATGTTTTTGAGTTCCTTTATTCGATTTTCACTGGCATCACCTCGCTTGACATAAAAATCAAAGTAAATCTGTTGAGCGGTCATCGCTTCAAAGTTGCTCACAAAGTAACGGACATTCATTCCTTTTCCGGTAGACTCCACTTTGGTGTACAGCTTTTCAGAACGATCCCAGCTTTTGGCCTGGTAAGTAAACGGGCCAACAAACTCTTGATGTTTGATGATTTTTGAAGCATATTCCTTTTTTACTTCAATGATAGTCTGTTTGGTAAAAGTCTTTAAAACTTCATTACTACTAATACCTAAACAAAATTGAAGGTCAAACTGCTTAGCTATCCGATAAAAAGATGCTCCTGAAAAGCCACTATCCGCTCGAATAAGGATCTTTACTGAGGGCAGTTTTTTTCTGATTTTAATGACAATCCTTTTCAATAAGGCCACAAACCATTTGTTGGAGTGACAATTGCCCGGACGTAGTACTGGTAAAATGACCTGACCGGTGTTCCCGTCCTTAAAGAACAACTCATGGTACATAGTCTGTCCATAATAGCCATTATACAAACTGAGTTGTTGGGATCCATGAGTAGGGTCATCGGTACCATCTACATCAATGATGATTTGACCAGTCTTCTCTCTCAACTCCTCTACATAACGGTCTACAAACCATTGACTCATCTGGTAGATCAGACTCCGATCGGCCTTGTTTTCAAATCGACTTAAAGTAGGCTGGGAACATAATCCGCTATCTAGTACTTTACGGATCACCGGATCCTCTCGGAGTTTTTGTTCGTCATTGCAATCCTGATAGCCCTGCATCATTAAAAACACCCGTTGGCGAAGCATTTCTTCATAAGTGTATTCGATAAAAAAGGGGTTTCGATAGTCAGGAATCAGTGCGGCGAAGCTTTTTAATAGACCAGTCTTTCTCTCTACTTTTTCACTTAACAATATCGCTCCGTCTGAGCTAATCGCTGATGCTGAAAAATCAAATTTAAAAGCTTGTTTTCCTCGATAAAATACGGTATCTTTTTCCTTATATTCAGGCATAAATTAATTGCTTATTTTGTTGTCTAACTATCTCAATATAAGCAATTTATGCCTGTTTTTTATTGTCTACTATGAATTTTTCGGGTTAGAACCTTATTTTTTAATAAAACCGTCAGATTGACCTCCATCAAAAAATATTACATATTTCCTTATATTCAGGCATAAATTAATTGCTTATTTTGTTGTCTAACTATCTCAATATAAGCAATTTATTGCCTGTTTTTTATTGTCTACTATGAATTTTTCGGGTTAGAACCTTATTTTTTAATAAAACCGTCAGATTGACCTCCATCAAAAAATATTACATATTGTCCGGGACGAATTGTTCGAAGTGGAATTTCCTTACCTAAACGCAAAGCAAGTGCTACAAAGGAAAATTGCACTTATTACTTGAACTTACAACTGTATTACCCTTTTCATTTTGAATTTCATAATCGGTGACTTTACTGAAGATCAGTCTATTGGAAGCAATGTTGAACGTAACTGGTTCCTTGTAATATACAAATTCAAGTTCATCTGAATAGAGGTATCTGCCGTTAAGAAGTTCATACTTGATTCGATATTTGTTCGATCCGACTGTCAAATAAGGTGCATATTCGTAAGAAGTACCCTCAAAAATACCCTTAGAATCGTACACTTCTACCTCGGACCAATAATCTCCACTTAGTTGTTCAATTCTGTATTTACCCTCCGGCCTGTCACCTTTAGACTCCCAATATAGGGCGGTATCATTTAGCAATAGTTTGGTGAATTTGAAGTTGCTGTGATAGTAAATAGAGCTAAGTTCTAATTATAACAGCATTTTGTTTAAATAGCTCATACAGATGATAGGCTTGATCCGTTAATAGCATAGTCAGAAACCATTGTTTCAAAGTTGTTTTACTCTCTTATTCGGTCAGCATAAGCATACCAATTCAGGTAGTTTTGCAAATATTTGGAACTGACACCATTGAATGGGCGTAAGAATATCCTAAGTTGAGTGTGAACATTGTTTACTTTTTGCAGATGGATTGTTTTATCATCTCTATCCACATGATCTTTGGCCAATAGCGCTTTGTGCTTTATGGAGGGGTTGTCTTTGGCAAAAGCCTTATAAGAAGGGTGCTTATCTGTAATCAAGGTTGCACCGTAGGCCAACTTCCCATCCAATGCCTTTGAAATTTCTTCTTTGCTCAGCCGTTTTGATGCAACAGCTTTAAGGTACTTCTCCCCCTTGCGTTCAACCGCTGTTACTACCTGGACAACTGTGACCTCTTCCTTTCCCATATTCCGTATGAAATCGTTTCCCCTCTTTCTTGCTGCCCTATCTAAATTTCGACTGCCCTTGTTGTTAAGTGCCAGTTCCAATTCATCACATTCTACTTCCGAGGATAACTGTTCGGGAACAAACTCATTTAGTGAACTCAATATCTTATGCCGCCAGTCGAAGCTTGTCTGGATGCTTATTCCGATTTGTTTTGCTATCTTTTTTATCGGCATGCCCTGCTCCATGCAGCGCAGATAAGATTGCCATTTTGATTTAAGCTTGATGTCATACAAAGGTGTCCCTGTTGTTTCACTGTACCATCTTTTACATTCATTGCACTGATACATCTGCACACCTTTTTGTCTGCCCCTCTTATATACCTTCTCGCTTGTGCAATTTGGACAGGGTTTCTTCTTTCTTTTCTCTGCTATTTGTTGTTGAGCGGCAATCAATACTTTGCCTTGTAATTCCTGCTCCTGGAGCAACTCATCCAACAATTCGGTTTGGGAACTTATCGGCAATTGTGCAAATAAATTTTTGATCTCTTGACTTGATATCATATAGCGAAGATAATAATAATTGCTGTGTTATTTAGAACTTAGCCGTAAATAGCTAAAGGATTTACGATCTTAGGTGCGCAATGAGCTATGTGATTGACATCAATATAAACCGGAGAATTTTCACTGATACCATTGAAATCAATTCTCAGTGCAGACAATTTATAATTCAGATCAACCTTTTGCTTGTTGACCCTTATCTCCCTCACACAAAATTGGCTAATTTCAGAATAGTACGGATTCTGGACATACAAACTCTGCCCCTGATAGACCCCGGTCATTTTTAAGTCGACATAATAAATGGAATCCTCAACCTGGCTTAGGGCCGGGTTCACATTCATTGTGAATAATAAAAGGAGATAGACTTTTATGAGCCTCATGCTCTTCAAACCGTTTAATTTTTAGGTTTGTTATCAAATTCCGATTGAAACTAAAGTACAAATATTATTCCAAAACCGGACTACTCATACCTCAACGAATCAATTGGGTCTAACCTTGAGGCCTTGTATGCCGGTACATATCCGGATGCAACCCCAACCACTATTCCAACTGTCAACCCTAATAGTATCCATAACCATGGAATAATAAAACCTCCGGAACTCAGCATTTTGGAAATCAAATTACCAACACCGATGCCCAATATTATTCCTCCGAGACCTCCCAGCTGCGTTATAACGATTGCCTCAATCAGGAATTGTTCCCTAATTTTTTTAGGGGTTGCTCCTAAGGCTTTGCGGACACCAATTTCTTGTGTTCGCTCCGTAACTGATACCAGCATGATATTCATTAAACCAATCGAAGCCCCAAGCAGAGTAATAAATCCAATTGAAAAACCCCCAATACGCAGGTAACCGGTTATTTCCTCAAGTCTTTCTGCCAACGATTGACTTTTCACCACTTCAAAAGATTCCGGTTCTCCTAATCGATCTTGCCTGATACTCCTCATCAATCCAATGGCCTCTCCCATGGCAATATCAATCTGCATCGGATCATTCATCAATACTGTAATTTCATACCTTAGTTCCCTTGATCCTGCAACTTTTCTAGCAGTTTCCAAGGGGATCATAACGATTCTATCAGCGCCGTGGGCTCCACCCACGGCCCCTTGCTTGGTCAAAACACCCACTATTCTGAACTTGCTACCCAGAAATAAAATTTCTTTATTAACCGGTGCCTCTCTTTCAAATAGTTTCTCATAAATTTCATAACCAATAATAGCCACATTGGCACCGTTTTGATCTTCTATGGGGCTGAAGTTTCTGCCATTCTCGAGGTCATAACCCTCCACAACCAACAAATTTCTATCTACTCCCTTAACATTGGAGTTAGGATTAGTCACCTTTGATTTGTACTTGACTTCTGCAATGCCTGAAACAGTAGTGCTCACACTAGGTGTTGCCGGGAATTTATAATTTTCCAGAAAACGTCTGGCCTCTTTATATTTTATAGCAGGGTGACTTTTTTGCACTACACCCCGGTTTCTTCTATCCCGGTTGGATATGGCCCTTATGTCAAAAGTATTGGCTCCGAGGTTACTGAAACTATCATCCACTGAAGCCTGTATGCCGTCGATGGCAGTAAGTATACCCACCAGTGATGTAATTCCGATAGCAATAATCATTGCAGTCAAAACTGTTCGCAATTTATTTGCGTTAATTGATTTTAGCGCTTCTCTTATATTCTCTCTGTAGTTCATATAGAGAAGGCGTCCGAAGTATTAAAATGTTTCATAAACAATGTCTAAGGATCGTCTATTGTGTTGCTTACTAAATTGATTTACTAAATTTTTGCTGATATCTTTTCTTTGTACAAGGCAAAATTTTTAAAGCATAGCATCGTTACGGTAGAAAATTTAACCTAGTAAAAAGGACAAAGAGTAGTGAAGATAGTGAACGAATTTAGTAATCAACTCACTAGGGTGACTATGATCCTAAGATCAAAGATAATAAGCTTATCTTTCTACATTGATAGCAAAGTGATATGGATAGCAAAGTGATATGGAGTTATTGACGCGAAAATTAGTGGTTGCCGGGCTTTTAATGATGATGTCTTTAACAACAAAGGGATCCTACATCCTGATAAACATGGATGAATCGCAATCAAATCACTTAAAGGCTTACGGTATAGCCTATTGGATCCTCACCAAAGATGTTGAGGTGGACTGGCTTCTCAACTACAATGGTGGCAGTTTTATGATAAAATATTACCAACAATTTGAAAACGAATGCATCATCCGCGGCGTGAGTTACCGGGTCATTTCAGACGCACATGCCAACTCCATCCTGGAGGAGATCGCCAGTCCGTCATCCAATATGGATGTAATGAAATTGGAGAAGCATCCAAAAATCGCAGTTTATTCTCCAAAAAGTAAGCAACCTTGGGACGATGCCGTGACACTGGTACTGGCTTATGCTGAAATCCCATATGATGTTGTTTTCGATGATGAGGTGATGTTTGCCGAACTCCCTAAATATGATTGGCTACACCTTCATCATGAAGATTTTACCGGCCAGTATGGTAAGTTTTATCGAATGTATCAAAACATGCCCTGGTATATTGAGCAACAAAGTGAATATGAAGAATCCGCCCGAAAGCATGGATTTAATAAAGTATCTCAACTGAAACTGGCGGTGGTCAATCGTATCAACGCCTATGTTGTAAGTGGTGGATTTCTGTTTGCCATGTGTTCAGCGACAGATACTTACGATATTGCCTTGGCTGGAGAAGGAGTAGATATGGTCGATCGTATGTATGATGGAGATCCCCCTGACCCAAGAGCCCAACAGAAGCTGAACTTCAAGAATACTTTTGCTTTTGAAAATTTTATCATAGAGAGGAATCCATATATCTATGAATTTTCCAATATTGACACCCAACCCCAGGAAAGAGGACTTACGGAAAAGAATGATTATTTCAATCTGTTTGAATTCTCTGCCAAATGGGACCCCATTCCAACTATGCTCACTCAAAATCACACTCACATTGTTAAAGGGTTTATGGGACAAACCACTTCCTTTAAGAAAGACCTGATCAAAAGTGATGTCGTACTCATGGGTGAAAACAGGTCAATAAATGAGTCGAAGTACATCCACGGTGTGATTGGCAAAGGATTTTTCACATTCTATGGAGGCCACGATCCTGAAGATTACCAGCACCTGGTTGGAGAAGAACCTACCGATTTAAATTTATATCCCAACAGTGCCGGGTATAGGCTCATACTGAACAACATATTATTCCCGGCAGCAAAGAAGAAGAAGCAGAAGACTTGATCGTCAAATCCTAAAATGCAGTCAAATCAGGTATAATGGTCAAAAATGGTTGGTGGAATCGTTGTAATGCACTGGTCTCTCCATAATTTTCCTTTCACCAGGGGGTTGGTCTTACCACAGATAGTCATACGGCAAAAAGACGCTATCCGGCATATAAATTTAAAGTCATTTCATTTGGAGATCAATCAGTACAATATCCAGTGGTTTAACTTTTATAAAATCTGTATCGGCTGTAAGCAAAGGGACATCTAAATACAATGCAGTTCCTGCAATAATTGCATCAGGAATTTTCAAATTATATTTCTGTTTCACCTCTATGGCGTATTTATCGATACCGTCATGGTGCACAATTTTAGTGCTTACCTTAACCCGAAAAATTCATAGTAGACAATAAAAAACAGGCATAAATTGCTTATATTGAGATAGTTAGACAACAAAATAAGCAATTAATTTATGCCTGAATATAAGGAAAAAGATACCGTATTTTATCGAGGAAAACAAGCTTTTAAATTTGATTTTTCAGCATCAGCGATTAGCTCAGACGGAGCGATATTGTTAAGTGAAAAAGTAGAGAGAAAGACTGGTCTATTAAAAAGCTTCGCCGCACTGATTCCTGACTATCGAAACCCCTTTTTTATCGAATACACTTATGAAGAAATGCTTCGCCAACGGGTGTTTTTAATGATGCAGGGCTATCAGGATTGCAATGACGAACAAAAACTCCGAGAGGATCCGGTGATCCGTAAAGTACTAGATAGCGGATTATGTTCCCAGCCTACTTTAAGTCGATTTGAAAACAAGGCCGATCGGAGTCTGATCTACCAGATGAGTCAATGGTTTGTAGACCGTTATGTAGAGGAGTTGAAAGAGAAGACTGGTCAAATCATCATTGATGTAGATGGTACCGATGACCCTACTCATGGATCCCAACAACTCAGTTTGTATAATGGCTATTATGGACAGACTATGTACCATGAGTTGTTCTTTAAGGACGGGAACACCGGTCAGGTCATTTTACCAGTACTACGTCCGGGCAATTGTCACTCCAACAAATGGTTTGTGGCCTTATTGAAAAGGATTGTCATTAAAATCAGAAAAAAACTGCCCTCAGTAAAGATCCTTATTCGAGCGGATAGTGGCTTTTCAGGAGCATCTTTTTATCGGATAGCTAAGCAGTTTGACCTTCAATTTTGTTTAGGTATTAGTAGTAATGAAGTTTTAAAGACTTTTACCAAACAGACTATCATTGAAGTAAAAAAGGAATATGCTTCAAAAATCATCAAACATCAAGAGTTTGTTGGCCCGTTTACTTACCAGGCCAAAAGCTGGGATCGTTCTGAAAAGCTGTACGCCAAAGTGGAGTCTACCGGAAAAGGAATGAATGTCCGTTACTTTGTGAGCAACTTTGAAGCGATGACCGCTCAACAGATTTACTTTGATTTTTATGTCAAGCGAGGTGATGCCAGTGAAAATCGAATAAAGGAACTCAAAAACATGACTTATTCCGACCGGCTTTCCTGTCATCGCTACTGGGCCAATTTCATGCGTTTAATCATCGCTACCCTCTGTTATGAAATGTTCCGGCAGATTAAATTATTAATTGCCAAAACAAAACACCACTTTGCTAAACGATGGCAAGTGGACAATATCCGGCTTTACCTGATGAAGGTTGGGGCGTGCCTGAAAGAAAGGAAAAGATCATTGACAATACAATTCTCAAGAGCCTTTAGATATCAATACCTGCTGGGCGATTTGCTTACGGTGAACTGACCGATCAGTTAAACAGTTTAGTTTAATCAAAAAAATGTTCTTCCATAAGAACACAATAGAGCTTTGACTGAAAATTGAAAAATTCTAACAAAAAAACGCTCTAATGTCCTTTGAAATCCAGAAACCTGGTTGATCTTCAAATTAATACATACACTCCAATCAAAAATAGTTAGCAACCCATTATTAATCCCAAAATTGGTGGCCTATGAATAATGCGGGTTAAGGAGGTTGTGGATAATTTTTTCCTCTGGTGCTTTAAGAGACGGTTTTCCAAGTAGTTCGATTTCGGTGATAAATGAGTGTAACCAGTCATCACTAAGAAGAGGTTCAATAACCGGATGTTTTAGGAGCAAGTATATAAATGCGTTGGTATCAGCTAGATACCTACTCCCACTCATCTCTCACTTCCTTTTGGTAGTTCAAACCATCCTGGAATGTATCCGGAAGCGCTCCATAAAAATCGCTCAGATTCCCAGTCGGTTTCTTGCGATTTGTCGTAAGCTTTCTAACTTCATTTTCGATAGTTATCTTTTTCTTTCTACTTGAAATCTTAAGAACAGTACCCATTTATTTTAAAATTATTTTATAAGCAATATAGTCATGTTACATCTGTTTCAGAACAAACCGCACATAGATTAAATCCATAGAATCTTGTTGAAACTTCAAACATGCAAGCTTTTAAGTGCAATCAACTTGCAATATTCATCCATGGCATATCAGAAAGAGTTTTTCACATTCTATGGAGGCCACGATTCTGAAGATTATCAGCACCTGGTTGGAGAAGAACCCACCGATTTAAATTTATATCCCAACAGTGCCGAATACAGGCTTATACTGAACAGCATATTATTCCCGGCAGCAAAGAAGAAGAAGCAGAAAACCTGAAATGCAAAATCCTTCTCAACGTCCGGACCAAGGTTTGTATTGTCACAAACAATTTCTCAGACTTTTAGAAAAAAACTCATTCCTTGTTGACATTTTATCAATTAGCGTATAAATACTAAATGATAATTAGTCGGACCTAACCAATTAATGACAGATCAGGAAATTGTCTTAGAATTGAGAAGGGGGAATACCATCGTCTTCAAGGAGTGCTATTCCCATTTAGAAATGGTATCCTCCTTTGTACTGAAAAACTCAGGCAGTCAGGAAGATGCTGATGATATTTTTCAGGATTCCCTGATTGTCTTTTACAAGAATGTAATAAAATCTGAATTCAAACTAACAGCCAAAATCAGTACTTATCTGTTTAGTATAGCCAAAAGATTATGGTTGAAGAATATTCAAAGGTTGAACACGCTAAATAAAGTTACAGAAATGCTCGGTGATGAAATTGAAGAATTAAATTTTGAACTCGCTGAACACAGAACGGACATTGACTCGGCAGTGATTAATGCATTAGGACAAATCGGCGGTCCATGTGCTCAAATCCTTGAAATGTATTATTTCAGGAAACTAATTTAACGACACCAGTTGGTTACAAGACCAACTGAGGCAATGCGAATGCTAAGTTGTTATATGCTTTCAACCTGAGTTCCTTTAGGTTAGCATTCTAAAATTATTCTAAGAATCTATTATTACTATAAGATTTTCTTTTTGCTTCTTTTTCTTTTACTCTTATCCACGATTGTGGATAACTAACAATGGTAAAGGCGAATTAACCTGAGTTCCAGGTTCAAGACCTACATCTCGATTCAATCCTTTACCATCTGTTTTGAACAATGCATCAAATAGAAATTCGGGTTTGTGACCCATTAGTAAGGTATTGATTGTGTTCAAAACTGTTAGTTACCTTTTGTTCAATTTTATTTTAACATCTTAAAATTATGAAATTTACTTATTACATCGGTGTTGACGTATCTAAAAACAAATTAGACGTTGCTGTTTTCAAGGGAAAGATTTTTGGTTATCATAAGGTAATAGGTAATACCAAAAATGCGATCAACAAATTTCTTAAGGAATTAAAACAGCTGGAAGGCTTTAGCCTCTCGGGTGCTGTATTTTGCATGGAACACACAGGTATCTACAACAATCCATTGCTTGTATGCTTGCATAAAAAGAAAGGCAATATTTGTTTGGAATCAGCCTCACAGATTAAAAGTTCCTTGGGCAATATCAGGGGTAAAAACGACAAAATTGATGCCAATCGAATCGGTGAATATGTCTATAAAAACCGGGGAGAAGTAAGATTATGGATTCCAAAGAGGGAAATCATTGTTAAACTTGAAGGGCTGACTGTATTGCGTGACAGGCTCATTGGAGCAAGAAAACAACTGAGCATCCCATTAAAAGAACAAGAGGGTTTTGTAAAAAAAGCTTTAAACAATTTAGAGAAAAATCTTTGCCAGCGTACCCTTAATTCGCTTCAGGCAGATTTGGGAAAAGTGGATAAACAGATAGAAAAAATCATTAAGGAAGATGGACATCTGTCCCACTTGTTTAAAATCATTACTTCGGTACAATCGGTAGGAGCCCAAACAGCTGCTCAGATCATTATTAGGGCCAATGAATTTAAAGATATCGATGACCCTAAAAAGTTTGCTTGCTATAGTGGGGTTGCTCCCCTCACAAAGGAATCGGGACTGTTCAAAGGTAGAGAAAGGGTATCCCATATGGCCAATAAGAAAATGAAAACCCTCCTCCATATGTGTGCCATTGTAGCCATTGGATATAACAACGATCTAAAGGTGTATTATCAACGAAAAGTAACAGAGGGAAAAAACAAGATGAGTGTGATCAATGCAATAAGGAACAAATTGATCCACCGCATATTCACCTGCGTAAATGAAAATCGAAAATATGAAAATATTTATATCAAATCACTTGCTTGAACCATAGAAATCGAGATAAAAACAAAAAAACCTTTTAATCGTCACCTCGCTTACGCCAAGTCATTCGCCAGAGGCTTTCGGCCACCGGAGAAAGCTTCTACAGCGTAGGCGCACACAAGGGCTTTTGGGAGGGCATTGTGTTTGAAAGCCCGGTAAGAAATCTACCCAGAAGCCTGCCAATGACAGAAAAACTTGTCATGTTTTCAGGACGGGTAACGTTGCTAACACCCCCCGTACCCCCCCCTCTCTCAAGGGGGGAGTTTGATCTCGTTTAATTTGAACTATTCTAGCTACAAAACGAATACAAGTCTCCCTTTGAGGGGAGATTCAGAGGGGTGTTTGATAAAATCTTGGTTATCATTTCAATTTGTGCACTTTGGCCCAAAATGTTACTTTTCTGAATGACGGTTTTTGTTGTTTGTTAAGTCGAACTCAGGTTCAAAAGTAAAACTTAAAGTAGAGGGAAGGTGTGAATTCCAACAATTGGAGCCTTTTCTCTCCAACTACAAGTAACTTATTGTCAAGATTGACCTCAAAATCGTATCTGATATCCCTGATATTAGTGCGGTTATAAAGATTGAAGAAGTTAATTCCCATTTTTCCACCGGTGTATTTACCAAAATCAGTGGTATATGTAATTCCGAGATCCAGCCTGTGGTAAGCTGGTATGCTTAAATTATTCGTATCTGCCCCTCCTAGTATCAACTGATTCACTATGTCCTCTCCTAGCACGGATTCACCAACCTCAAATGGGAATCCGGTATAAGGACGTCCTGACCCGTAAACGAATGTGCCGGAGAACTCCCATTTACCTGCCCTAATTGAATTCACCCATTTCAATTCGTGGCGCTGATCCTAGTTTGCGTTATACTCGACCCCATTGTTGACATTCTGGAATTTGTTATGGGCATAACTTAGAGAATAAGAAACCCACGTGGAAAGCTTACCGAAATCTCTTGAGACCATCACATCCATGCCTTTTACACTACCACTACCCATATAGAGCGCACTTTTTTGTTCATCATTCCCTAAAACCTGAAACCCGGAATCCAGCGCATAGGTAGTCAAACCACCTAAAGTTTTGTGATAGCCCTCAATGTCAATTGTTGCAACGTTGCTTTCGATAGTCACTCCTCCAATAAAGTGATTGGATCTGATGGTTGCTACATTTACGCCGTCTGAAACCAGCCAGAATGATCTCTGAGTTGCAAAGGGATTATTAGAGGTCACCTGACTGATGAACTGATAATAACGACCTACTGCGCCTTTGAGATTGACAGCAGGAATAGGTTTGTAGCTTAACGTCACTCTTGGTTCAAGATAAGTGTTGTCCGTTCCTAAGTAATAGGTACCTCTCAAGCCACCAGTAAGTGAAACCTTTGGTAATGGGCTATAGGTCTGCTGAATATAAATTCCGAATTGATTGGCGCTTTCCCGGAGAGACTCGCTACGAATGCTTAAATCAAAGGAATTGTGATATTCAATATTATTATTGATACTAAACAAACCGAATTCCAATACGCTGTTGCGATCTATTTGGTAGTGGTTGTCAAACCTAATTGAACTTTCGCTGATAAGGTTTTTATCCTTCAGGTTTAGGTCTTTGTAGTAGGAAAAACCGTCTCCATGAAAATCAAGGAAATAGTCTAATTCATATGATCGGAAGGAGCTTGAGTGAGCCAATGTCACATGGCTTGTCAACAGTGGCATCCACTGGAATTCGTAATTAATACTCGCACCGGTATTGCCCCAGGAAGTTAGCTCCTTGTATCGTTGATCGTAAAAGATATCCGTCGATTCGTTATTAAGCAAGTCATTATCTATGACACGAAGATCGTCCCCACTGTTATAAAAACTAATGCCCAGTTTCTGTCCCTCCTTCAGTTTCACATTCACTTTGGCATTTACATCATAATATCCAAATTCAGGATTGACATTCTCAATGAAACTTTTCCTGCCAAAATTTGAAATCTCGCTGGGCCTGTTTTTCTTTAAATTATCAGTAATGCTATTGAAAACATTGGTTTTTATCAGATCAGAGTAAGAACGTCTGCCACCAATAATAAAAGTGATATTATCAGAGACAGCTGTCTCCACCATCAGGTTAGCGCTCATCAAATTAAAGCCAATACTCCCCCTGGTTCTACCACCAAAATCAACCTCTCTACTTTTGATTTCAAGTATGCTACTTACGCGACCGCCATATCCAGCTCCAAAACCACCCTTAAAAAGATCAACGCTGCCTATCACATTAGTATTAAAAGCGCTTAATGTTCCGAAAAAATGGCCGAGGTTGAATACAGAGAAGCCATCAAATAGCACGAGGTTTTGATCAGAACTCCCACCCCTGATTGATAATCCTGATGAAGTCTCATTACTTGCGGCTACTCCAGGTAATAGTTGTATTGACCTTATGATATCTGGTTGACCAAAACCTGAGAATAGCTGTGTGCTACCAGGATTCATACTGATGGCGCTGGCAGCTGAATTAATCGTGAAGGTCTGTATTTGATCGTTAACCACCACAGGATCAAGCATAGACGGCTTTGTGGTTAGTCTAATCTGGACCAGGCCTCTGTCAAATTGGTCAGGCTGAATAATAGTACTTTTATATCCTAAATATTTAATTTCAATCTTTGAAGTATCAGAGGGTACATTCTTCAATGTAAAGAATCCCTGCATATTGCTGGTTCCAAATTGCCGGGTAGAAATTATATGTATTGTGGCATTCTGCAGAGGTTCGCCAGTTAATTTATCCCTTATAAAACCTGAGAACTGAAAAATTGATCTTGCTTTTTCCTTAGGCACGTTTATAGCCCGGGGCTTAATAATAATTACCCTGTTGCCAGACTGATAAGTAAGGTTACCAAATGCAAAGATATTGTTCAGCGCTTCATTGAGTGGAAGTGAATAATCGGGTTGAGTAACTATGGAGTTTGAAGCTAGCTGGTAATCGTAAGCAAACCGTACTTGAAATTTATCTTCTATGTCACGGAGCACATCAATAAGAGGAGCTTTCTTCTCCTGTGCATGCAGAGAAAAAGCCATCAACAATATGGTCAATATGGTAAAAAATCTCTTCACATTACTTTACTACCACCTGCTGTCCATCCAACTTATAATCATAACCCATAGGTTTGAAAACTAAATCCAACGCTTCTTTAAGATCGTCTTTATAAAAATATCCCTTGTAGCGTCGGTTATCATTTGAGAACCCGCTGATCTCAAGATCAAATTGTTTTCTTAACCCGAAAAATTCATAGTAGACAATAAAAAACAGGCATAAATTGCTTATATTGAGATAGTTAGACAACAAAATAAGCAATTAATTTATGCCTGAATATAAGGAAAAAGATACCGTATTTTATCGAGGAAAACAAGCTTTTAAATTTGATTTTTCAGCATCAGCGATTAGCTCAGACGGAGCGATATTGTTAAGTGAAAAAGTAGAGAGAAAGACTGGTCTATTAAAAAGCTTCGCCGCACTGATTCCTGACTATCGAAACCCCTTTTTTATCGAATACACTTATGAAGAAATGCTTCGCCAACGGGTGTTTTTAATGATGCAGGGCTATCAGGATTGCAATGACGAACAAAAACTCCGAGAGGATCCGGTGATCCGTAAAGTACTAGATAGCGGATTATGTTCCCAGCCTACTTTAAGTCGATTTGAAAACAAGGCCGATCGGAGTCTGATCTACCAGATGAGTCAATGGTTTGTAGACCGTTATGTAGAGGAGTTGAAAGAGAAGACTGGTCAAATCATCATTGATGTAGATGGTACCGATGACCCTACTCATGGATCCCAACAACTCAGTTTGTATAATGGCTATTATGGACAGACTATGTACCATGAGTTGTTCTTTAACCCGCATTATTCATAGGCCACCAATTTTGGGATTAATAATGGGTTGCTAACTATTTTTGATTGGAGTGTATGTATTAATTTGAAGATCAACCAGGTTTCTGGATTTCAAAGGACATTAGAGCGTTTTTTTGTTAGAATTTTTCAATTTTCAGTCAAAGCTCTATTGTGTTCTTATGGAAGAACATTTTTTTGATTAAACTAAACTGTTTAACTGATCGGTCAGTTCACCGTAAGCAAATCGCCCAGCAGGTATTGATATCTAAAGGCTCTTGAGAATTGTATTGTCAATGATCTTTTCCTTTCTTTCAGGCACGCCCCAACCTTCATCAGGTAAAGCCGGATATTGTCCACTTGCCATCGTTTAGCAAAGTGGTGTTTTGTTTTGGCAATTAATAATTTAATCTGCCGGAACATTTCATAACAGAGGGTAGCGATGATTAAACGCATGAAATTGGCCCAGTAGCGATGACAGGAAAGCCGGTCGGAATAAGTCATGTTTTTGAGTTCCTTTATTCGATTTTCACTGGCATCACCTCGCTTGACATAAAAATCAAAGTAAATCTGTTGAGCGGTCATCGCTTCAAAGTTGCTCACAAAGTAACGGACATTCATTCCTTTTCCGGTAGACTCCACTTTGGCGTACAGCTTTTCAGAACGATCCCAGCTTTTGGCCTGGTAAGTAAACGGGCCAACAAACTCTTGATGTTTGATGATTTTTGAAGCATATTCCTTTTTTACTTCAATGATAGTCTGTTTGGTAAAAGTCTTTAAAACTTCATTACTACTAATACCTAAACAAAATTGAAGGTCAAACTGCTTAGCTATCCGATAAAAAGATGCTCCTGAAAAGCCACTATCCGCTCGAATAAGGATCTTTACTGAGGGCAGTTTTTTTCTGATTTTAATGACAATCCTTTTCAATAAGGCCACAAACCATTTGTTGGAGTGACAATTGCCCGGACGTAGTACTGGTAAAATGACCTGACCGGTGTTCCCGTCCTTAAAGAACAACTCATGGTACATAGTCTGTCCATAATAGCCATTATACAAACTGAGTTGTTGGGATCCATGAGTAGGGTCATCGGTACCATCTACATCAATGATGATTTGACCAGTCTTCTCTTTCAACTCCTCTACATAACGGTCTACAAACCATTGACTCATCTGGTAGATCAGACTCCGATCGGCCTTGTTTTCAAATCGACTTAAAGTAGGCTGGGAACATAATCCGCTATCTAGTACTTTACGGATCACCGGATCCTCTCGGAGTTTTTGTTCGTCATTGCAATCCTGATAGCCCTGCATCATTAAAAACACCCGTTGGCGAAGCATTTCTTCATAAGTGTATTCGATAAAAAAGGGGTTTCGATAGTCAGGAATCAGTGCGGCGAAGCTTTTTAATAGACCAGTCTTTCTCTCTACTTTTTCACTTAACAATATCGCTCCGTCTGAGCTAATCGCTGATGCTGAAAAATCAAATTTAAAAGCTTGTTTTCCTCGATAAAATACGGTATCTTTTTCCTTATATTCAGGCATAAATTAATTGCTTATTTTGTTGTCTAACTATCTCAATATAAGCAATTTATGCCTGTTTTTTATTGTCTACTATGAATTTTTCGGGTTAAGGACGGGAACACCGGTCAGGTCATTTTACCAGTACTACGTCCGGGCAATTGTCACTCCAACAAATGGTTTGTGGCCTTATTGAAAAGGATTGTCATTAAAATCAGAAAAAAACTGCCCTCAGTAAAGATCCTTATTCGAGCGGATAGTGGCTTTTCAGGAGCATCTTTTTATCGGATAGCTAAGCAGTTTGACCTTCAATTTTGTTTAGGTATTAGTAGTAATGAAGTTTTAAAGACTTTTACCAAACAGACTATCATTGAAGTAAAAAAGGAATATGCTTCAAAAATCATCAAACATCAAGAGTTTGTTGGCCCGTTTACTTACCAGGCCAAAAGCTGGGATCGTTCTGAAAAGCTGTACGCCAAAGTGGAGTCTACCGGAAAAGGAATGAATGTCCGTTACTTTGTGAGCAACTTTGAAGCGATGACCGCTCAACAGATTTACTTTGATTTTTATGTCAAGCGAGGTGATGCCAGTGAAAATCGAATAAAGGAACTCAAAAACATGACTTATTCCGACCGGCTTTCCTGTCATCGCTACTGGGCCAATTTCATGCGTTTAATCATCGCTACCCTCTGTTATGAAATGTTCCGGCAGATTAAATTATTAATTGCCAAAACAAAACACCACTTTGCTAAACGATGGCAAGTGGACAATATCCGGCTTTACCTGATGAAGGTTGGGGCGTGCCTGAAAGAAAGGAAAAGATCATTGACAATACAATTCTCAAGAGCCTTTAGATATCAATACCTGCTGGGCGATTTGCTTACGGTGAACTGACCGATCAGTTAAACAGTTTGGTTTAATCAAAAAAATGTTCTTCCATAAGAACACAATAGAGCTTTGACTGAAAATTGAAAAATTCTAACAAAAAAACGCTCTAATGTCCTTTGAGATCCAGAAACCTGGTTGATCTTCAAATTAATACATACACTCCAATCAAAAATAGTTAGCAACCCATTATTAATCCCAAAATTGGTGGCCTATGAATAATGCGGGTTAAATCATTAACAACTTTTTCAAATGGAGCGTTCTCAAAGTAAAATTCACCGGTTATCCACTTGCGTGTTGCCTCTACATTAAACTCAGTTGCAACTAGTTTACCATTTTCCACGAAAGCACGCTCACCAGCAGTCAGAATTTGACGTTGACTACCATCAGACACTTCAACCTTCCCTGAATAGCAACTCACTTCAATTGTTTCATCTTCATAAGACACATCAAATGAGGTTCCCAGCACTGTTGTTACATATTTTTCCGTAATAACTTCAAAAGTTGTTCCCCTGGCAACATCAAACCTTGCCTTACCTGATAACCACACTTTCCGTGCCACATCCCAATTCTCGTTATAAGAAATTGACGACAATGCATTGAGCGTAACACCGGTACCATCAGGTAAACTAAGTTCTCTAATTTCTCCAATTCCACTTTCAAATGCCACCCTACTATCTGAGGAGTTGATGAAGTAACTGACCATCAGAATAAGAGAAACGACTGCAGCCCAAGGAAGCCACCCTAAGCCTCTTTGTCGTTTCTCTTTGTGCGGCGCTGTCCTGTTTAATATTTGATTCCAACTGCTATCAATTATCTGGCTGTGGGGGGATTGCCATTGCTGTGCAGTTGTCAGAATTTTCTCCAAGTCGTTTATCTCCTCCTCGCTTTCAAAAAAATCTTTCTCTTTTCCCTGCAGTTCATCCAGACTCACAGTTCCTTCAAGAACTTTTTTAATTACCTCTTCTTTTGAATTCATTTTAACCTAATTAGTGTCTCTAAGAAAACAGCGAGTTTTAGGTCGTATTAAAATATTGCTTAAAATGGAACAATGAAAAAATCACTCACCTTGCTGACTAATAAAGGGTGACTTTGCTTTTATTCATTGTTTTTGATGGTTTTTGATAAAAATAGCCGGGTTTTAGCCTGGCCAGGACGCACTTCTGCCAGTGCCTAATCCTTATTAAACAGCTAAAAGGTGATTAAGCTGCTTGTTTCTGGCAATTGGCTTGCTGCTGGGCGGCCAGACGGTCAGCCTGGAGTTTACGCCCGATCTTGTGAAGGTTGTAGGCAGTAATGGCCAACCCGATGTAGCTATTGAAAGTTTTGCGGGTACGGTTCGGGCATCGGTCCAATCCCCGGTGTTCCAGCTCATTAATGTTGGATTCGATAGCAGAATGCTTGTTTTTCAACCTTTTGAAGGCTGGCGCTGATTCGATGGCTTTTTCTTCTTTGTTTAACCTACCCTTTTTAGGCATGATCACTTCTGGGATGAAGGTTTGCAGAGTTGCTTTATCCTCTTTATCGGAAAACCCCTTGTCGGTGCTCAGGCTTTGGATGGGGTATTTCTCAGCGATACGCCGGGCAATTGATAGGGTAAGTTGGTTGTCGGTTTGTTTTTCAGCTATTTGCCAGTCTATGAGTAAATGGTATTGATCCGAAGTGATGGCCAGATTCTTACCGATCTCCACATTGGGGTGCAGTTTGCCTTTTTTGATCATTTCGGCATAAGGTTGAAAGATGGAAAAGACTTTTTCGGCATGGGGAATGGTCTCTGCTCTGATCAACCGCCTGTCGAGCAACTCGATGTGCTTTTCCAACATCTCAAGATAATAGGTCAATGCCATCAGGGCTGCGAACTCCTCGATAGAGTTTCCCTGATGTTTTTCCAACATTTGGCCCACTTTCTTGCTCAAAGCACGGGCTTTAGTCAGATAGGAAGTGGCAGCCTGCTCTACCCGCTCCTCTTTGTTTTTTCCTCCTGAGCCGGTGGTCCTGCCCACGCTGCGCATCAGCCTTTTGAGGGATCTGCGCCAATCCCCGGACTTACGCCAGCCAGTAAAATACCTTTTTGAGACCAATAAATCAGCTACATCTATACACTTTCTGGCACTGTCCCATAGCAGGTTGTAGTCGGTAGGAAAGTGGGTGTCGGTTTCTACCACGAAACTATCGGTCTTGCAACGCAAGGCAACTTCCTCCCCTCCGGTTTTTCCTTTTTTTTTAAACACCTGGTGACCTGCTGCTACGATTACATCATTGATGCCGATGAGCAGTTCATCGTCCAGCAAGGTCACATTGTCATAAATGTTCTGGTACTTATACTGTTTGCCCACAGAGTAGTCGGTAGGTAGCACCCCCATAATGCCCCGTACCAACGTGTCGTAATTGGAGATATGGTGTAACTCATCGTAAGAGATGTTCATGCACAGGCGCACCTGGGCCAATACGAAGACCTCCCACAGACTCATACCCTCACGGCCCGTCTTTTTCTTTCCCTCAATGAGTTTGGAAGAAAGTAATTCAAAAATACGCTGGTTCCATTCAGGTTGGACATAGATATATTGAAGGGCGGCTGCCAGGGCAGCTAAGTGGCTTTTAGTTTTCACCGGAGCCTCTACTTGCTCGATGGGTGTGCATCTCAGGGTAAGTTGGGGCTGGAAGGATTTCCTCATGGTTTGTATTTATATCGGTTATATGCAATATATGATTAATCCTGATAAACCAACCGAAAAAATCGTTTCTTTTCTACACTGAATGAACAAAAAAAGGACAGGGATTTTACTCCCCGACAGACCAAAAAGCCTGCGAATCTCAAAGTGAATTCTTTGGGGTTTTTGAATGGAAAACCTTCAAATGGCTAATTAACAGGCTACAACGCAACTGTTCTTGATAATATTTGTGAATTTGATAATTCTACTGAATCAGATTCGAGAATAATTCAGCGCTGATTTGATGGAAAAAATACGAATATGATGGATAATCAGCATATTAGCCTGTTTTCATACAGACACTAATTAGTGTCTCTAAGAAAACAGCCCAATTTAAGCAAAATATATAAAATGAATTATTATGGATGAGATTTTCATTTTCTTTCTATGAGTTAATACCTGAGTATCAATCGATTAGAAAAAATGGAAAGATCAACCATAAGAATAATTTTTAATTTAGGTGTGTTTTCTTAGAGACACTAATTAGCTACCCCAATTTAAGCAAAATATGTTAAACGTAAGGAGCAGTAATCACCAAAATCGTGGGGAATAATCCTGAATGTCTTGCAGACAGCAATTATCATCTGTTTTAGGGCACCACTATATCTTTTGTGTGATAGTTGATCTTAAAGTGGCAAGAGCCCCTGTCATGCGTTTTTCCACCGCTTTCACAGAAATTCCCAATTGATCTGCAATTTCGGCATAGGTGAGATTATCAATTCTGTTCATAAGGAATACCATGCGCTGCTTTTCTGAAAGACTGGCGATGGCGTTCTGCAGGTGTCTATCAAATTCATCCATTTCCATTTGGAATTGCGGATTCTCATTATGTTCGAGTCTTGATTTACGGCTCAGGAACTTGTAAATGACCTTCTGTCGTTTTAACTGATTAATTGTAAGGTTATTAGCTATCGTATAGAGATAACTTTTTGCAGATTCCGGTTTAACTTTCTGGCGATTCTCCCAAACTTTCACAAAACACTCCTGTGCAATGTCCTCAGCGGCATCTACATCTCCCAATTTGTAGTAAATAAAATTCTTCACTTGCTTGAAATACTGATCAAACAATTCCTTAAAAGTGCTCAAATTAAATTCACCACCCGATAAGTCTTTGACATCAGACAAGTTTGAAAACAGATTTAACTATGGACCACAATTATAACGAATTACTCTCCGATATAAACAAATCGAAGCAAACGGGGTATCCAACTTCACACAAAAATGAACATTCATTACTTCACAAACATGTCTTTGGCCGGAAATTGATAAAAACCGAACTAATGTGGATAAGTTGTTCAATTTATCCTTTGAGGGGCATGACCTCCGATCTATTTTTAAGTCTCAATTCCCTTATCGATCATGTACCTAATTTTTGACACTGAAACCACCGGCCTCCCTCACAACTATACAGCTCCGGTTGAAGATTTAGAGAACTGGCCAAGGTTGGTTCAACTGGGATGGCAGCTTCACGGGTCAAAGGGAGAACTTATGACTTCGGGAAACTATATCATTAAACCGGAGGGTTTCACTATACCCTTTAATGCGCAAAAAATCCACGGTATTTCAACCGATAGGGCACTAAAAGAGGGGTATGATTTAAAAGAAGTACTGGGGATTTTTAATACTGATCTTGAGCAAGCGAAGGAAATAGTCGGGCATAACATTGAATTTGATAACAAGATCATTGGCGCTGAATTCCTCAGAAAAGAAGTAAGTTCCATCTTACTTGATCTGCCTACAGTTGATACTTCCCGGGTTTCGATTGATTACTGCCAATTGGAAGGCGGTTTAGGTGGCAAATTGAAAGCCCCTAAATTGATTGAGCTTTATGAAAAATTGTTTGGCGAATCATTCGAGGATGCTCATGATGCCTCTTATGATGTACATGGAACGGCCAAATGTTTTTTTGGACTAATCAAGGAAGGAGTTCTAAAACCAGCGGATGGTACCGGAGTAAATGAAATTGACTATGAAGCGCCTCTGTTAGACGATGCAAATTTTGTTCATAAGATCAATAAAGCAAGTGGTAGTCTTGGTGAATCCAGGGTTGACATACATGATATAAAAGGGGATTTCTCCCACTTGCATGTCCACTCGCAATATTCTGTTTTACAGGCTACTCCCAATATATCCGGTCTTATCAGCAAAACGAAGGAGGCCGGTATGCCAGCAGTAGCTCTTACTGATTTGGGTAACATGTTCGGTGCTTTTCAATTCGTTAGAGATGCTCATAGGCAAGGGATCAAACCAATCGTTGGTTGCGAATTCTATCTCTCCAATGACAGAAAAATCACCCGGTTCACGAAAGACAATCCGGATCGCAGGTATACCCAGGTACTACTTGCTAAAAATAAAAAAGGTTATCACAATTTGGCCAAACTCAGCTCCTTAGGCTTCATCAAAGGCCTTTACGGCCTGTTTCCCAGGATTGACAAAGAGCTGGTCAAGGAATACCGTTCCAATCTTATTGCGTTGTCTGGTAGTCTTACTGCTGAAATTCCTTCATTAATTCTCAATGTGGGTGAAACCCAGGCTGAGAAGGCATTTCAGTGGTGGCTCGACCTTTTCGAAGATGACTTTTATGTTGAATTAATACGTCATAGCCTTGAGGAAGAAAATCAGCTGAATGAGGTACTGTATTCTTTCGCACAGAAATACGGCGTAAAGGTTCTTGCTTCCAATGATGTTTATTACCTGGAAAAAAATGATGCAACAGCTCATGACGTCCTGCTTTGTATCAAGGAGAATGAGCGTGTCAGTAATCCGGTGGGGAGGGGTCGTGGATTTCGCATAGGATTCCCCAATCATGAGTTTTACTTCAAATCGCAGGATGAAATGAAGGAACTCTTCGCTGACGTTCCGGAGGCAGTTGAGAACATCACAGCATTGGTGGATAAAATAGAAGACTACAAACTGGAACGTGCGGTGCTACTCCCAAAATATGATATTCCAAAAGAGTTTGTGAATGCTGAAGATGAAAAGGACGGTGGCAAGCGAGGAGAAAATGCTTACCTCCGGCACCTGGCCCTGGAAGGTGCAAAGAAAAGATACGATCCGGTAACCCCGGAAATTGAAGAACGGCTGAATTTTGAATTAGAAACAATCGAGAAAACCGGCTATCCGGGCTATTTTCTGATTGTTCAGGACTTTACGTCGAAAGCCCGCGAAATGGGCGTTTCAGTAGGGCCGGGACGTGGTTCAGCTGCCGGATCTGCAGTTGCCTACTGCATCCGCATCACCAATGTTGATCCGATTGCCTATAATCTGCTGTTTGAGAGATTTCTCAATCCCGATCGTGTCTCTCTCCCTGATATAGATATTGACTTTGACGACGAGGGAAGAGATAAGGTGTTGAAGTATGTCATTGACAAATACGGCTTCAACCAGGTGGCGCAGATTATTACTTATGGCACCATGGCCGCAAAATCATCTATCCGTGACGCGGGCAGGGTGATGGAATTGTCTTTACCGGAAACAGATGCCATCGCCAAACTAGTTCCTGAAAGACCTGGTACGACATTGATCAAAGCATATGAAGAGGTTCCTGAGCTGGCGCAACTCAAAAAAGGTGACGACCTTAAAGGTCACGTGATAAAGCAAGCAGAAGTGATAGAGGGATCTGTGAGGAGCACCGGTACCCATGCCTGTGGGGTGATAATTACTCCCGATGACATTACCAAGTATATTCCGGTTGCCACTGCTAAAGAATCAGATCTCTTAGTGACCCAGTTTGACAACAGTGTGGTTGAAAGCGCTGGCATGCTAAAGATGGATTTCCTTGGCCTCAAAACCCTCTCCGTCATTAAAACTGCCATCGCCAATGTGAATAAAAAGCATGGAATAAAGATCGAAGAGGATAATATCCCACTAGACGATCAAAAGACCTACGAACTTTATCAAAGAGGTGAAACCAACGGCACTTTCCAGTTCGAGTCAGCCGGAATGCAAAAATATCTGAGGGGCTTAAAGCCCGACCGCTTTCAGGATCTGATTGCTATGAATGCCCTTTACAGACCCGGCCCGATGGAATACATCCCCAATTTCATTAACCGAAAACACGGCCGGGAAGAAATCTCCTACGATGCGCCTGAAATGGAAGAATTTCTAGCAGAAACCTACGGAATCACTGTATACCAGGAGCAGGTAATGCTGCTCTCTCAAAAACTGGCAGGATTTACCAAGGGTGAAGCGGACTCGCTCCGTAAGGGTATGGGCAAGAAGAAGAAAGAGATCATCGATGCCCTAAAACCGAAATTTCTTGAAGGATGTGACAAGAATGGAATTTCGGAGGAAAAAGCGAAAAAGATCTGGGGTGACTGGGAGGCTTTTGCCGCTTATGCATTTAACAAGTCCCATTCCACCTGCTATTCAATTGTAGCCTATCACACCGCCTACCTTAAGGCAAATTATCCGGCTGAATACATGTCAGCGGTATTGACCCACAACCAAAGCAATATTGACAAAGTGGGCTTCTTCATGGAAGAATGCCGAAGTATTGGTCTTAAAGTACTCGGACCCCATGTCAACGAATCATATACTGATTTCCAGGTGAATAAAAAAGGTGAGATCCGTTTTGGGCTGGGGGCCATCAAAGGAACCGGTGAAGCAGCTGTCGCAGCAATCATAGAGGAACGTGAAGCGAACGGAGTTTATAAAGACATATTCGACTTTTCGGAAAGGCTGTATCAAAAATCAGTCAACAAGAAAACTTTTGAATGCCTGGCCATGTCAGGCGCTTTTGATTGCTTCAAGGATTATCATCGGCATCAATACCTAGTCTCCTCCAATGAAAGTGAGTCTTCCCTTATCGAGATGGCCATTAAATATGCTGAAAAGATAGTAGCTGAGAGGAACAGCGCCCAGGTTTCACTTTTTGGGAGTGCTTCAGATGAGGAAATAATGAAGCCAAGGGTTCAACCGGTCGAACCGTATGGTGAAATTGAGAAATTGAATATTGAACGGGATGTGGTGGGGCTATATATAACAGGTCATCCGCTAGATCAATTCAAATTGGAATTAGATCATTTTTGCAATACAAAGGTCGCCGAACTGAAAGACCTTGTTACACTAGCCACCAAAAAAGTGATTCGTATTGGTGGAATTGTCACCAACGTAGCTCATCGTACCACAAGGACCGGAAAACCTTTTGGCACACTGACTATTGAAGACTACCGAGAATCCCACACATTTTTCCTCTTTTCCAGTGATTATTTGAACTATAAAAAATACCTAGAATCAGGTTGGTTTCTTTTTATCCAGGCATCACTAGTACCTTCATGGAGAAATAAGGATGAGAATGAGTTGAAAATTCTGAACATCATGCACCTGTCGGAGGTAAGGGACAAAATGACCAAAGGGCTTCGATTAGACATCGAACTCGATGGTTTGAACGAACAACTGGTCAACGATCTGGAAAATGTCTCCAAGGAGTTCCACGGTAAGATGCCCTTGAAAATCAATGTGACCGACAGACAAAAGAATATTCAGGTTGAAATGTTATCCCGAAAATACAATGTAGATCCCAGCAATGAATTCCTTGAAAAGGTAAAAAGAATAGCCGAAGTGGATTGCAAATTATTGGCATAATTCCATTATACCATTTGGTAGTGTTGGAATTCCAGAAGTTCAATATTCTATCTAATCATGGCTACTATCGACGATTTTAATAAACTTGACATTCGTGTTGGGCAGATTGTAGAGGTGAAGGACTTTCCGGAAGCAAGAAAGCCGGCCTATAAATTAACCATTGATTTCGGTGATGAAATCGGGTTTAAAAAGTCATCAGCCCAAGTAGCCAAGCATTACTCCAAAGCGCAATTGCATACCAAATTGGTGCTATGTGTGGTGAATTTTCCGCCACGTCAAATCGGTCCATTTATTTCAGAAGTATTGACACCAGGCGTTCCGGATGACGAAGGTGAAACTACCCTGGTTCAACCTGATGGTTCAGTTCCTTTGGAGGTAGATTGTACTGATTAAATGGTTAGTTGGCGGAGAATCCTAAGAAACTATCTTTCCTGAAACTTTACAAGTTGCCCAAATTTTCATAAACTGGTTACAATTAATATTCTATGAAATGGAAGAAAATGGGATATCACGGAAGAAGCGTGAAAAACTCGAAAACAATAACCCGCATTATTCATAGGCCACCAATTTTGGGATTAATAATGGGTTGCTAACTATTTTTGATTGGAGTGTATGTATTAATTTGAAGATCAACCAGGTTTCTGGATTTCAAAGGACATTAGAGCGTTTTTTTGTTAGAATTTTTCAATTTTCAGTCAAAGCTCTATTGTGTTCTTATGGAAGAACATTTTTTTGATTAAACCAAACTGTTTAACTGATCGGTCAGTTCACCGTAAGCAAATCGCCCAGCAGGTATTGATATCTAAAGGCTCTTGAGAATTGTATTGTCAATGATCTTTTCCTTTCTTTCAGGCACGCCCCAACCTTCATCAGGTAAAGCCGGATATTGTCCACTTGCCATCGTTTAGCAAAGTGGTGTTTTGTTTTGGCAATTAATAATTTAATCTGCCGGAACATTTCATAACAGAGGGTAGCGATGATTAAACGCATGAAATTGGCCCAGTAGCGATGACAGGAAAGCCGGTCGGAATAAGTCATGTTTTTGAGTTCCTTTATTCGATTTTCACTGGCATCACCTCGCTTGACATAAAAATCAAAGTAAATCTGTTGAGCGGTCATCGCTTCAAAGTTGCTCACAAAGTAACGGACATTCATTCCTTTTCCGGTAGACTCCACTTTGGCGTACAGCTTTTCAGAACGATCCCAGCTTTTGGCCTGGTAAGTAAACGGGCCAACAAACTCTTGATGTTTGATGATTTTTGAAGCATATTCCTTTTTTACTTCAATGATAGTCTGTTTGGTAAAAGTCTTTAAAACTTCATTACTACTAATACCTAAACAAAATTGAAGGTCAAACTGCTTAGCTATCCGATAAAAAGATGCTCCTGAAAAGCCACTATCCGCTCGAATAAGGATCTTTACTGAGGGCAGTTTTTTTCTGATTTTAATGACAATCCTTTTCAATAAGGCCACAAACCATTTGTTAGAGTGACAATTGCCCGGACGTAGTACTGGTAAAATGACCTGACCGGTGTTCCCGTCCTTAACCCGCATTATTCATAGGCCACCAATTTTGGGATTAATAATGGGTTGCTAACTATTTTTGATTGGAGTGTATGTATTAATTTGAAGATCAACCAGGTTTCTGGATTTCAAAGGACATTAGAGCGTTTTTTTGTTAGAATTTTTCAATTTTCAGTCAAAGCTCTATTGTGTTCTTATGGAAGAACATTTTTTTGATTAAACTAAACTGTTTAACTGATCGGTCAGTTCACCGTAAGCAAATCGCCCAGCAGGTATTGATATCTAAAGGCTCTTGAGAATTGTATTGTCAATGATCTTTTCCTTTCTTTCAGGCACGCCCCAACCTTCATCAGGTAAAGCCGGATATTGTCCACTTGCCATCGTTTAGCAAAGTGGTGTTTTGTTTTGGCAATTAATAATTTAATCTGCCGGAACATTTCATAACAGAGGGTAGCGATGATTAAACGCATGAAATTGGCCCAGTAGCGATGACAGGAAAGCCGGTCGGAATAAGTCATGTTTTTGAGTTCCTTTATTCGATTTTCACTGGCATCACCTCGCTTGACATAAAAATCAAAGTAAATCTGTTGAGCGGTCATCGCTTCAAAGTTGCTCACAAAGTAACGGACATTCATTCCTTTTCCGGTAGACTCCACTTTGGCGTACAGCTTTTCAGAACGATCCCAGCTTTTGGCCTGGTAAGTAAACGGGCCAACAAACTCTTGATGTTTGATGATTTTTGAAGCATATTCCTTTTTTACTTCAATGATAGTCTGTTTGGTAAAAGTCTTTAAAACTTCATTACTACTAATACCTAAACAAAATTGAAGGTCAAACTGCTTAGCTATCCGATAAAAAGATGCTCCTGAAAAGCCACTATCCGCTCGAATAAGGATCTTTACTGAGGGCAGTTTTTTTCTGATTTTAATGACAATCCTTTTCAATAAGGCCACAAACCATTTGTTGGAGTGACAATTGCCCGGACGTAGTACTGGTAAAATGACCTGACCGGTGTTCCCGTCCTTAAAGAACAACTCATGGTACATAGTCTGTCCATAATAGCCATTATACAAACTGAGTTGTTGGGATCCATGAGTAGGGTCATCGGTACCATCTACATCAATGATGATTTGACCAGTCTTCTCTTTCAACTCCTCTACATAACGGTCTACAAACCATTGACTCATCTGGTAGATCAGACTCCGATCGGCCTTGTTTTCAAATCGACTTAAAGTAGGCTGGGAACATAATCCGCTATCTAGTACTTTACGGATCACCGGATCCTCTCGGAGTTTTTGTTCGTCATTGCAATCCTGATAGCCCTGCATCATTAAAAACACCCGTTGGCGAAGCATTTCTTCATAAGTGTATTCGATAAAAAAGGGGTTTCGATAGTCAGGAATCAGTGCGGCGAAGCTTTTTAATAGACCAGTCTTTCTCTCTACTTTTTCACTTAACAATATCGCTCCGTCTGAGCTAATCGCTGATGCTGAAAAATCAAATTTAAAAGCTTGTTTTCCTCGATAAAATACGGTATCTTTTTCCTTATATTCAGGCATAAATTAATTGCTTATTTTGTTGTCTAACTATCTCAATATAAGCAATTTATGCCTGTTTTTTATTGTCTACTATGAATTTTTCGGGTTAGGGTCTCGGCTAAAATTCTAATATGGTATCAGAGGTCAATTGAGCTACTAAGGCGTCACCCTGAATCATTTACTACTTACCAAGAGATCGTTGAAAATAGGGGGGAATGGGTCATGAAATAGAAGGTATTGGTTAACAGCACCACTAAAGGAGTTATTCTACTGTTAATCGAAGGGTTCCAACGAAGTTCTCTGTCGCTGCTCCTCCAATGATTCATGTTTAATCTCCATTCATACGATATGATCTGTTGGTGAGAACATCCCCAGATAAGTTTTCACCACCCCCGGGATTATTCCTATCGTGCCTTCTGTAAATAGAGGCGGTTAACCTCCTCAATCTTCTTCGTAAAATTGTCCTGAATAGTACTCTGTACAGTCTCTTTTTCCTCGGCTTTTTCACGCCAACCCATTCCTACCTTCAGGGCAAAAATGATACCGGCAGTGTTCCTGCCGTTCCCGTAGACCAGCTTCTTCTCATATATCTCAGCTACTTTTCCGATTCCCCTTTTAATAATGTTCGAAAACTCCTCACGATTCTTGTAGTCCACCATAGAACTACGACTCATGTCAAGGTGCCGCTGGAGCCCCGATACTGTTGGAAATTTCTCAGTTCGAAAGAACTCGTCGATTGCCTGCTGGAGTTTTTCCGGGGAGGAATACTTCAATGGCCTCCCCCCCCTTTATTGGGTTCAACCACTTTTGCTTCTGATCCATTCAGAGTGGGTCTTTCTTGTTGACGACTCTGGAACTTGAGTTTGATTCCAGTCGTTGGCTTATCCTGATCAATTATTTCAATGCCATTGTGCATATACAAATTTATCCATTTAAGAGCACATCCGGTGGTTTTGCTGCCATAGACAAGTATTTTCTCATATTTCTCCGCTACTCTGATGATGGCGTTCTTAGGTCCTCCAGATACCTGTATAAACCTACACTTTCCATGATGAAGGACTAAAGGCTTACCATACTTGAATACCCCATCCCCTCACCTCATTATCCAATTCTTTAGCATTACCGATGACAGTATCAAGATTAGACCCGTTTGGCTAACTCCTGCATGCTAATTGTTATCAGATGTGCCAGTATCAATGTGTCCTGTTGTGATAATTTTGTCTCCTTACTTGCCTTTATGGCCCCTCGAGTCTCCTCTCTACTCCGGGCGTTAGCTCCGGCAGTCTTAGATATCCGTAAATACATAAGGATCTAAACTGCTGCTCAACAATGTTTCGAGGAACAAGGCACCCACTCCCTTGCGTCGCTAAACCACCACCTCTTGTTGGCTGCTCTTTTAAAACGGCATTTCATCATCTTCTTCGTTTGATTTCCCGTTACCACTAAGATCAATAACAATCTCCTCCTCCTTTTCTTCAATCACACCGGAGTACCTACCTGTGATTACATCATATTTCAACTTCTCAGCACCTCTTACACCATTGTATTTTTGACTTTTCATTTTGAGTGTCTCAAATATATTCTGCGCTTCCTTAAACTCTACTGTCACACCAACTATGCAGTCCATCTTATTATTCCACATGGCTCCACCATTGATCATGAACTGGTTGACCTTTGGGTACTCACCATCCTTGCTTGATTGAGGCTGCTTTGGGTGTTCTACAATCACATTAATGACATTATTTTTCTGGGCGAAAGTCTTCATGTGGCTCAGGGCAGTCTTCAGATACATAGAAATTCCCCTGCCATCCTCAAAGCTTCCCTCTGCAACGTAGTTGAAAGGATCCGTGATGAACATCGTGTGCCCCTCTTTTACCATGTCCTGGTAATCGTCAAGTATTGTCTGACAACTGGGCATCACATCATATTCCAAAAAAGTGAAGTGCTCATGAACCCACTGCTTTCCTATCTTGTAATCATCGTAGGAGCATTGGATGTAGTACTTCATTCCCTTATTAACATTCTGCCCCAGGTACATTGCTATCAAGGTATGGATTAACTCTTTTCGCTTGATCTCCGGAAAGTACCCAGCTACCTTGATATTCTTCTCCTTTGCCCTGAGAACTGACAGCCAGTACAACAGTTCGCTCTTCCCTGACCCAGGATACCCAGTGAAGCAATAAACAAATCCAGGCACCCAACTAAAGATCTTATTTAGTGTCTCTAAGAAAACACACCTAAATTAAAAATTATTCTTATGGTCGATCTTTCCATTTTTTCTAATCGATTGATACTCAGGTATTAACTCATAGAAAGAAAATGAAAATCTCATCCATAATAATTCATTTTATAAAAAAAGGGCTGTTTTCTTAGAGACACTATTTAGAGAAGCAATGCCGCATTCTTCTCCCCTGGGAAACCCATTTTTATAGATTTCCTCCATATCCTCATCACCAGCCTTAGCCAGGGTAACATCTTGTCTCCTGTTCCTGGTGAGGAGTTCCTCGTAGTTGAGTAAGTATGGGCTATTGCTCTTCATCGAGCGCTTTACATGAGTTTAAGATATCCATCAGTTTGAATTGCTGGTTTGCGTTAGTCAGGATCAAGGCCCTGGCAAATTTGTCACTGAATTCCATCATGGTATTAAAAAAATCCATGTCCTTAGCAGCCATTTGCTTCGACTTCCTTTCATTGCGTTCCAGAAAGGCTTTGACCACCGGATCCTCGGCAATAACCTGGATGTATCTACCTACTAACTTTTTTATACTTTCCTCAGTCGTAGTAGGGGTCGTTGTATTCCCCTGGTACTGATTCTTTGAATCCTGTTCCATTGTTTTTTCTGTTCATATGAGGGAGAGTATGCAATAGCTTACTCTTCCAGTTTTTAATTTTCTTATCATTCCCGTCCCTCCATCCGTTCTCCTTCCACGCTTCATATTTTAATTCGACATCCTTGGGGCCGACCGTTGAATCTTTTGAGAAAGCGTAGCCCTTGAAGGTCGAAAGGGAGGGGATGGTTCTTTCTTCTTCTTTCTTACTTTCTTTAACTTCTTTAGTAGTGGTTAGCTGCTGGTTACTTGCTGGTTGGTTGTTGGTTACTTTGCTGGTTACTTGCTGGTTATCCCCTTTTATGTTTTCACCAAAATCAGGGTTTAAAGTGGTTTTATGCTGGTTATTTTCTTCTTCAATGCTGGTTACTTGCTGGTTACTTTGCTGGTTGATTTTTTCACCATTTTGAGAAAATGCCTGATTTCTGCTGGTTGCCCGCTGGTTACCCTCATCGCTGGATTGATACAAATCATAGCTTAAAACTGTAATTAGGCTGTTTTTTGGTCTTGATTTGATGGTTATCTCGTTGGTTGAAATTAGGTGAGCAAGAGAGGTGCGTATGTTCTGCTCTGACAGACCTGTTTCCTTGCTTAATTTCTTCCTACCCGATACGAATTGACCTCTCTTGATTTTCTCTCCTAAATATTCGTTGTCTTCATAACTGGCAATAAGTAAGCAATGAAGAAACAATATTTTCGTATTGTGATCAGAGTACCACCTCCAATTAACCCGAAAAATTCATAGTAGATAATAAAAAACAGGCATAAATTGCTTATATTGAGATAGTTAGACAACAAAATAAGCAATTAATTTATGCCTGAATATAAGGAAAAAGATACCGTATTTTATCGAGGAAAACAAGCTTTTAAATTTGATTTTTCAGCATCAGCGATTAGCTCAGACGGAGCGATATTGTTAAGTGAAAAAGTAGAGAGAAAGACTGGTCTATTAAAAAGCTTCGCCGCACTGATTCCTGACTATCGAAACCCCTTTTTTATCGAATACACTTATGAAGAAATGCTTCGCCAACGGGTGTTTTTAATGATGCAGGGCTATCAGGATTGCAATGACGAACAAAAACTCCGAGAGGATCCGGTGATCCGTAAAGTACTAGATAGCGGATTATGTTCCCAGCCTACTTTAAGTCGATTTGAAAACAAGGCCGATCGGAGTCTGATCTACCAGATGAGTCAATGGTTTGTAGACCGTTATGTAGAGGAGTTGAAAGAGAAGACTGGTCAAATCATCATTGATGTAGATGGTACCGATGACCCTACTCATGGATCCCAACAACTCAGTTTGTATAATGGCTATTATGGACAGACTATGTACCATGAGTTGTTCTTTAAGGACGGGAACACCGGTCAGGTCATTTTACCAGTACTACGTCCGGGCAATTGTCACTCCAACAAATGGTTTGTGGCCTTATTGAAAAGGATTGTCATTAAAATCAGAAAAAAACTGCCCTCAGTAAAGATCCTTATTCGAGCGGATAGTGGCTTTTCAGGAGCATCTTTTTATCGGATAGCTAAGCAGTTTGACCTTCAATTTTGTTTAGGTATTAGTAGTAATGAAGTTTTAAAGACTTTTACCAAACAGACTATCATTGAAGTAAAAAAGGAATATGCTTCAAAAATCATCAAACATCAAGAGTTTGTTGGCCCGTTTACTTACCAGGCCAAAAGCTGGGATCGTTCTGAAAAGCTGTACGCCAAAGTGGAGTCTACCGGAAAAGGAATGAATGTCCGTTACTTTGTGAGCAACTTTGAAGCGATGACCGCTCAACAGATTTACTTTGATTTTTATGTCAAGCGAGGTGATGCCAGTGAAAATCGAATAAAGGAACTCAAAAACATGACTTATTCCGACCGGCTTTCCTGTCATCGCTACTGGGCCAATTTCATGCGTTTAATCATCGCTACCCTCTGTTATGAAATGTTCCGGCAGATTAAATTATTAATTGCCAAAACAAAACACCACTTTGCTAAACGATGGCAAGTGGACAATATCCGGCTTTACCTGATGAAGGTTGGGGCGTGCCTGAAAGAAAGGAAAAGATCATTGACAATACAATTCTCAAGAGCCTTTAGATATCAATACCTGCTGGGCGATTTGCTTACGGTGAACTGACCGATCAGTTAAACAGTTTGATTTAATCAAAAAAATGTTCTTCCATAAGAACACAATAGAGCTTTGACTGAAAATTGAAAAATTCTAACAAAAAAACGCTCTAATGTCCTTTGAAATCCAGAAACCTGGTTGATCTTCAAATTAATACATACACTCCAATCAAAAATAGTTAGCAACCCATTATTAATCCCAAAATTGGTGGCCTATGAATAATGCGGGTTAAGGAATTTCCGATATAATTTAATCCACCCGCTCATCGTTGTTTTGGGTTTGGGATTCTATCCTTGAAATTATTGATAGCAGACATCTCCTCATTTGACCCATCTGGATGGTAGATCATAAGACGTTTTTTGGGCAACGCTGAATTAATCTTATCAGCCGAGATAAAATCCCTGATCTTTTGGTGTTTTTCCATGACTTAGGATTTTTTGTTTTTGACGAAGCAGGCCTCCAAGTCTTCTCGTCTGAATAGAGTTTTCCGTCCCAATTTTTCGTAGGGCAGATCCCCCAGCCTCATTAATTTATGGATCGTTGCATAGCTGAGTTTGTACTCCTGGCGAACGTCGAGCCTTGTAAGTCTCTGGTGTGGATTATTGAGGGGAAGCCTTCTAACTCGTTCAGTTCTGATTTCCTGAATCAAAGATTCGATCTCATCAAACCGTTGATTTATTAATTCAAAGGGGTTTATTACCGTTTGCATGCGCCAAAGTTGGCGACGGTATAGCTTACAATTCTTACTGTCAGAAAATTGTCAGAAATGAAAGCTCCTTGAGACTTTCAAGGAGTAGTAATTTTTAAGATTTGCTGTTTGTGAAACTCTTTATCACTTATCGTTTTATAGTCGTTCAAATCTCGAAGCCTATCGGCCGTCTCCCAGAACCCGTTACGTACGCCTACTTCTTTTTGATCTTCAAAAAATTTAACAACTGCCTTATGAAATTCAGTTCTATTTGAGTATTTCAAGAAATTATACTTCAGCATTTTTAGATCGTTCATTGCAAACAGCATGAGAACCTTATTTTTTGGCTTTGATTGCATATAAGAAGATCGAATATCAGGTAAGAAATTATGGTATTCATCTTTGATAAAATCACTAAAGGACTTCTTTAACTCTCTTTTCTTTTTTGACCCTCTTTTCTTTTCTATATTTTGTTTCTCCAGATCATGGATAAAACAAAACAGATTATGACTAACCATTTCTCTCTCCAATATTAACTTCAAATTCTTAAGGAGTTCCAATCGTCGGTTAAAAGAACCTTCCGAGTCGATATATTTCTTGAAATTTTCAACGAATAGATCTCCATTTAATTCGTTGTCTTTGTCGTTTGTGGATTCTTTCAATAACTTTTTATATGCATTATCTGTATTGAAATCCTCTTCCAATTCTGAGAAGAACTTCCTCATTTCTTTATCTCTATTAATGTAAAAGGACGTAGTCTCAATATCCCTCATTCGTTCATCTAATTTTTCCTGGACTTTAGAGTCTAAGTTTTCGCCAGCATCACTGAATGCCTCTCTGATTATTTTTTTAATGTTCAACTTATCATACTCAGACCTCGCTGACTCTTCCTCCCGGCTAAATTCCTCCATAAAATCATCTGGGAATAAGTTCATAGAGACGCTATGCTGAAATTTTAAGGGTCGTATTTAGCAATGCCTTCTTGACGACTTCCATTTGAGTCCTCTTGGGGATATTGACGTATTTTGAAAAGCTCTTATAATCACGGTGGCCTGTGAAGTTCATTACTACTTCTGCTGGAACACCCCTACTTAATAAATTAGTTGCAAAAGTTCTCCGGCCTGTATGGGTTGAAATCAATTCATATTTCGGAACTACCAATACTGTTTTGTCTCGACCTTTGTAAATGTGCTTCTCAAATGGCTCTTTAATCTCTGCCTTTTCGCATAGCTCCTTGACATAGGTATTCATCTTTTGATTGCTGATATGATGAACACTTCCGTCAATCAATTTAAGGCATATATCAGCGGCTTCAGGTGTTAATGGCGCTTTCAATATATTCCTCAGTCTTTTGTTGCCTAATACTCAATGTATAGCCCTCAGAATCCTTCTTTAGATGCTGTTTATTTATCCGTGAGAAGTCACTGTAGCGAAGCCCTGTTAAGCATGCCAAGAGAAACAGTGATCTAACATTTTTTAGATAGTCCCTGTCTATTTCTACCGATCTAATCATTTGTAGATCATCATTAGTCATTATCACCTTCAAGGTATCGGGCTGTGTAGTTGCAGTGAAGTTTCTAAAGTCGGTATTGGCGGTATGTTTTCTCTTTACACTCCAGTTGAGGAATATCTTAAATATCCCTAAATACTTTGAAGTAGATTGTGTGTTAAGATTTCTTTGATTGTACATGAAGCTCTGCAAATCCTCCATCGTACTTTCGTCTATAGTGTCAAGATTGAAAAGAGTATGTTTTTTTTCAAATTCCTCCAGGTGTCCTTTTAGGCTCCCAAACTTGACAAATGAATGATGTTTAAATATTCCTTTTTTGCTTTCCAAAAACTTTTCCCATAGTTGCCACATAGTGAAGCTCTCAACTTGCTTTGGGGAAAGTCTTTCCACTAGATCCTTTCTTTCAAGTTTAATCCCCTCTTTTTTGGCTTGCATGTATATGTCAAAGACTTTCTCCTTGAATCCCATCTCACCTTTTTTGCCTTTTAAGAAATTATTATGAGCAATACACTCAGGATCGGCACTATGTACAAAATGAAGTCCCTCCCTGGTTTTCTTCCAGTGATCCGGGTTGACGCTGATATTGGTAGGTATGCGCATATAGCAATCTCGCCCATCAATCAAAACAACTTCAACACGGGTTTTTTTGTTAGCTTTGGGCCTTTTGAGTTGGTATTTTACGGTTGCCATAGAGTTATGTGTTTTGAATGGGGTACGACATGGGGTACAGCATTTGTAAATTTACATACATCTCAGTAAACTATCAAGCATCATTGATAGCTGTTTAAACGCATTAAATAGGTATTTTAAAGGGGTTGTTAGTATTCGGAAGTGTATAGGTACAATAGCCTCCTCCTCTGCATAAATAGGCTTATACAATACGTGTGAGCCTATTTTATTTTTTAGGAACAAACTGAGGTACCAACATCTCAATTAAGGAGGCTATTCTTCATCTTTTTCAACTACTATCTGGATTGAATAGGTGGAAGTTATTGCCTGAAACTTGTTGTGCATCATCAAATGGCAGTTTGTTTTTTTCGGAGAAAATTGTCCAATTCCCTTGATAATATCTCCCTACTCCATCTTTCTTAGAAAGAGCCCAAATTGCCCCTTTATTATCTTGGATAGTTTCAAATACATTGGGAATTGCGCCTTTTATAGTCCACTTGCCCCCATCATTCATTATCAAACCATCATTAGTTGAAGCCCATATCGCTAGTTCATCAATTATAAATCTACCCCTAATCTCTAGTTTTTCTTGATTCCAGGAACTTCCACTTAGCTTCCCAAAGTTTTTACCCATTGATATATAAAGTGAACCTTCTAAATCGAAAGCAGAGTGAAAACGCAACTTCCCTAGGCCTTCTTCATATTCTATGAAATCCCAATCATCATTTCCGCTATATTTATGTATCCCCGCCATTGAAATAAGAACAATTTGTCCATTTGACATTTCATGGAATTTTATGGGAATTTCCATTCTTTTAAGGCCTTGTTTTTTTTACCAAAATTTCTCCACTCTTTACCGTCAAACTTATTTATACGAAATTTGGACCCAATCCATAATTTTTTTTGACTATCCTTAAAAGGTATTATGGTTTTATCTTGTCCTCCACTATTTATGTTAAAGCTGTTATCCAAATCAAAACCATCATCTTTGGCCAACCGAAATGTGTTATTCTCATAGAAGAATAAATCTTTTCTGCTCCAAAACCATACTCTACCATTGCCATCCTCAAAAATCCCTTTGACAAATTTACATCCAGAACAAGGCAAATCTTTATTAACATTGATCCATTTTCCATTCTTATAATTAATTAAAGCACCTGCATCCACCAGTGCCCCTGTCTGTCCCTTTCTAGGAGCCATAGCAATCCAAACATCGCCTTTGGTTGTTTCAAACATTGTTTTTACATGAGGAGCTTGTACGTCCATGTCCTCATTAAATACTTGTTCCCATTTATTTCCGTCATAAATATAAATAGCTATACCTCCTTTGTATAAACGGGCCGTGCCAAAACCACTATCAATTGAAGCAGTGGTGGATATCTCTAAAATATAGTCATACCAATAACAGTATTGGTTTCCTCCAGCCCCACACAAAGCAAATATGATTTTAATGCACGCTCGGTCAACATTACTTATACCAGGAGCTTTGGTAACAAAAAGTTGAAGTCGGTGAATATTAATTCAGGATCGAAGGAAGAGCGAAAGAGGGTGAATTAACAAAGAATTAAGATCACAAGTAGTCCATTTGACATGTTACGTGAAAAGTTGTCATTTCGACCATAGGGAGAAATTTTTAGCAAGATCGTATTTTGATTATGAGCTGGGAAAGATTTCTCCTTTCACTCGAAATGACAATAAAGAGCATTTGAAGCAGCTTGATTTCATGACACCTAAACCTTTGGCACCTCCCATCCATTATTATATTTCGCTTTTGTCAATTTATTGGCCTCCTCATCTTTCTTGAATTGTCTTTTAGTCTGATCCCAATTCACTTTTCTTCCGGTTTTGTATGCAATATTTCCCGTCTGTGCGTTAATTGCCGCAATGCTACCTTTATCAATTGGAGTATTCAATATCGTTGGATCATTGGCCTTTATTGCTTCAGCAAAATTTTTGGTATGAAGGTCCAGGTAATTAACACCCTCCGGTCTCATAACCGCTTCAATCGGCTCCATTCTATTACCGGAATATTCAGAATAATTTACAGGTATTCGCTCGACTAGAACTTCATAACCATCCCGGTTAACCACTAGTGTGCCATTGTTACCTATAAATGAAATGCCTTCTCTCTTATTATAAGGACCAAAATCAATTCCTGTAGCATGTTCCCATAGCATATTGAAACCATCATACTGAAAAACAGTCTGTAATGTGTCCGGCGTTTCCGAAGCATCATCAGGATAAGCGAACTTTCCACCTGAGGCTATTACCGATTGCGGAGCAAGGGTTTTCATACCCCACAATGCGATATCAATCTCATGTACTCCCCAATCGGTCATGAGGCCACCGGCATAATCCCAAAACCATCGAAAATTAAAGTGGAATCTGTTTGGATTAAATGGTCGTTTAGGAGCTGGCCCCAACCATGTGGCATAGTCTACTCCTTCTGGTGGATCCGAATCTGGCAGCACCGGAACTGGCTTCATCCAACCCTGATAGGCCCATACTTTTACCAACCTTATCTGACCCAACTTTCCGGACCACAGTAAATCCATAGCTTGTTGATAATGAGGACCGCTGCGCTGCCATTGTCCGGTCTGAACAACCTTGCCATATTTTTTTGCGGCTTCCACCATGATGTTAGCTTCCTCAATGGTATTAGCAATTGGTTTCTCAACATAAACATGTTTTCCGGCAGCCACAGCGTCCACCATCTGTTTACAGTGCCAATGGTCAGGTGTGCCAATTATAACTGCATCAATACGCGTGTCTTTTAGTAATTCCCTGTAGTCGCCATATGTCTTAGGCTTATTCTTTCTCAACTTGGCATAGTCTGCCAATCTACCTTTTATAACACTTTGATCTACATCACATATACCAATCAAGTCAACATCCTCCATCTTCAACATGGAATTGGTATCTGACCAACCCATTCCATTGCAGCCAATAACCCCAATTTGTAACTTATCTAATGGCAAAATCCTTGACCCAGTGGCCTTAATTATTGTGGGAGCTAATGCGCCAGTGGCGACCAATGTTGATGTCCTTTTTACAAAATTCCTTCTTTTCATTTTTAGCCAATTAAGGTTTCTAATCTAGTATCAATATCATTCTTTGAAAGGGATATGGATTTTATCAACTTTAAAATAAACTTCCCCTTGCGATTCAGCAGACTGAATTGAGTTAGTAGTGAGTTTATTTCCCTTATGCCCATCCTATTCCAACTTTACTCTAAGCAAATACATATCTGCCGTAATGTAAAGCGTTTTTTGCTGAGCATCCAACGCACAATTAGAGGTGGCTTCTCCTGTCTCAATTAATCCTAAAAGTTTAGCCTCTGGGGTAAAAATATAAACCCCACCTGGTCCCGTTGCAAAAATGGTCCCATTACTATTAACCTTTAAACCATCTGGCAACCCTTTATTATCCTGTACCGAATCTGTAGCATCAAAAAATACACGTCCATTAGAAATCGATCCATCTTCTATAACATCATAGGCCATCCAAATAGCTTTATTGGGATCAGAATTTGCTACATATAAAGTTTTTTCATCCGGGGCAAAAGCAATTCCATTTGGACGAGATAATTCATCTGTTAATAATTCGACCTGACCATTCTTTTGCAATCTATAAACCCCCTGAAAAGGAATCTCTTTATTGGGATCTTCCATTCTTTGTAAAAGCCCATATGGAGGGTCCGTAAAATACAATTCCCCATTGCTGTGAAAAGTCGCATCATTGGGACTATTGAAACGCATGCCCTGGTAGCTATCAACGATAGTCGCAAATTCGGATTTTGGATCTTCCAATGGAGCATCCATGATAGCCAATCTTCGGTCCCCGTGGTGACAAAGAACCAACTGACCTTCACTATTCAATAACAACCCGTTTGCACCCGGCTCTCCACCTCTTGGTTCGTCACCAGTGTATCCTGAAGGTTCTAAGTATAATGTGATACCCTCTCCTTCTTTCCATTTATACACGCGATTGGGAGGGATATCTGAAAAAAGTAGATACCCACCTTGTTCAACCCACAAAGGCCCTTCTGTCCAATCAAATCCTTCTGCTAAAAACTCAATTTGGGCATCCTTAGAGATTATATTATCTATTCGGGAATCCAACCTCTGAATATTGCCTATGGTCTTTATTTCGATCCCCGATCCCTGATCGCTTTCTTTTTTTTCTTTCTTCGGCTCACCACAACTTACAATAGCCACAAAAAGAATGCTCAACAATTTATTCCACATAGAATTTTCTGTTTTACTCAAGATACTTCAAATTAATCTCCTTTCAAGTAGATAATTGCAGCTAAGTTATAATTATAACAGCATTTTGTTTAAATAGCTCATACAGATGATAGGCTTGATCCGTTAACCCGCATTATTCATAGGCCACCAATTTTGGGATTAATAATGGGTTGCTAACTATTTTTGATTGGAGTGTATGTATTAATTTGAAGATCAACCAGGTTTCTGGATTTCAAAGGACATTAGAGCGTTTTTTTGTTAGAATTCTTCAATTTTCAGTCAAAGCTCTATTGTGTTCTTATGGAAGAACATTTTTTTGATTAAATCAAACTGTTTAACTGATCGGTCAGTTCACCGTAAGCAAATCGCCCAGCAGGTATTGATATCTAAAGGCTCTTGAGAATTGTATTGTCAATGATCTTTTCCTTTCTTTCAGGCACGCCCCAACCTTCATCAGGTAAAGCCGGATATTGTCCACTTGCCATCGTTTAGCAAAGTGGTGTTTTGTTTTGGCAATTAATAATTTAATCTGCCGGAACATTTCATAACAGAGGGTAGCGATGATTAAACGCATGAAATTGGCCCAGTAGCGATGACAGGAAAGCCGGTCGGAATAAGTCATGTTTTTGAGTTCCTTTATTCGATTTTCACTGGCATCACCTCGCTTGACATAAAAATCAAAGTAAATCTGTTGAGCGGTCATCGCTTCAAAGTTGCTCACAAAGTAACGGACATTCATTCCTTTTCCGGTAGACTCCACTTTGGCGTACAGCTTTTCAGAACGATCCCAGCTTTTGGCCTGGTAAGTAAACGGGCCAACAAACTCTTGATGTTTGATGATTTTTGAAGCATATTCCTTTTTTACTTCAATGATAGTCTGTTTGGTAAAAGTCTTTAAAACTTCATTACTACTAATACCTAAACAAAATTGAAGGTCAAACTGCTTAGCTATCCGATAAAAAGATGCTCCTGAAAAGCCACTATCCGCTCGAATAAGGATCTTTACTGAGGGCAGTTTTTTTCTGATTTTAATGACAATCCTTTTCAATAAGGCCACAAACCATTTGTTGGAGTGACAATTGCCCGGACGTAGTACTGGTAAAATGACCTGACCGGTGTTCCCGTCCTTAAAGAACAACTCATGGTACATAGTCTGTCCATAATAGCCATTATACAAACTGAGTTGTTGGGATCCATGAGTAGGGTCATCGGTACCATCTACATCAATGATGATTTGACCAGTCTTCTCTTTCAACTCCTCTACATAACGGTCTACAAACCATTGACTCATCTGGTAGATCAGACTCCGATCGGCCTTGTTTTCAAATCGACTTAAAGTAGGCTGGGAACATAATCCGCTATCTAGTACTTTACGGATCACCGGATCCTCTCGGAGTTTTTGTTCGTCATTGCAATCCTGATAGCCCTGCATCATTAAAAACACCCGTTGGCGAAGCATTTCTTCATAAGTGTATTCGATAAAAAAGGGGTTTCGATAGTCAGGAATCAGTGCGGCGAAGCTTTTTAATAGACCAGTCTTTCTCTCTACTTTTTCACTTAACAATATCGCTCCGTCTGAGCTAATCGCTGATGCTGAAAAATCAAATTTAAAAGCTTGTTTTCCTCGATAAAATACGGTATCTTTTTCCTTATATTCAGGCATAAATTAATTGCTTATTTTGTTGTCTAACTATCTCAATATAAGCAATTTATGCCTGTTTTTTATTGTCTACTATGAATTTTTCGGGTTAAGGTACTTCTCCCCCTTGCGTTCAACCGCTGTTACTACCTGGACAACTGTGACCTCTTCCTTTCCCATATTCCGTATGAAATCGTTTCCCCTCTTTCTTGCTGCCCTATCTAAATTTCGACTGCCCTTGTTGTTAAGTGCCAGTTCCAATTCATCACATTCTACTTCCGAGGATAACTGTTCGGGAACAAACTTATTTAGTGAACTCAATATCTTATGCCGCCAGTCGAAGCTTGTCTGGATGCTTATTCCGATTTGTTTTGCTATCTTTTTTATCGGCATGCCCTGCTCCATGCAGCGCAGATAAGATTGCCATTTTGATTTAAGCTTGATGTCATACAAAGGTGTCCCTGTTGTTTCACTGTACCATCTTTTACATTCATTGCACTGATACATCTGCACACCTTTTTGTCTGCCCCTCTTATATGCCTTCTCGCTTGTGCAATTTGGACAGGGTTTCTTCTTTCTTTTCTCTGCTATTTGTTGTTGAGCGGCAATCAATACTTTGCCTTGTAATTCCTGCTCCTGGAGCAACTCATCCAACAATTCGGTTTGGGAACTTATCGGCAATTGTGCAAATAAATTTTTGATCTCTTGACTTGATATCATATAGCGAAGATAATAATAATTGCTGTGTTATTTAGAACTTAGCCAAATTTACTAACCATCCATAAATTTTGTCAATGGAGCATTTGAAAATTATTTTAATCTTACGGTCAGATTGTAAATACATGAGATTATTATCAACAAGCCTGTTTGTTTTTGCCCTCATTACCAATGTTTCTGCCCAAACTGATCGGTGGCAACAGCGAGTCGAGTATAAAATGGACATCAATTTTGATGTATCCACCCACCAATTTACCGGTGACCAGAAAATCGTTTACTTCAATAACTCTCCCGACACCTTAAGTAAAGTGTTTTATCATTTATATTTCAATGCATTTCAGCCAGGAAGTATGATGGATGTTAGGTCTCGGATATTGCCTGATCCGGACAACAGGATCCGTGATCGCATTTCATATTTAGAAGACTTCGAGGTTGGCTATCACAAGATAAATTCCCTCAAACAGAACGGTAAAAAACTCGATTATCATATTGAGGGCACCACCCTGGAAGTAGAGCTGGATAAGCCTATCCTTCCCGGTAAGAAATCAACCTTTACTATGAAATTTGAGAGCCAGGTTCCCATTCAAATCAGAAGAAGTGGTAGAAACAATAAAGAAGGTATTGATTATTCAATGGCGCAATGGTATCCTAAGCTAGCAGAATATGACTACGAAGGCTGGCATGCAAATCCATACGTTGCAAGAGAGTTTTATGGTGTATGGGGTGACTTTGACATTAAGATCACTATTGATAGCTCTTATTTGATGGCTGCTACTGGTCACCTTCAAAACCCTGAAGCTATTGGTCATGGTTACCCTAGTGTCAAAAAGATCAATCGAAAGGATAATAAAAATCTTACCTGGCATTGGAAAGCTGAAAATGTCCATGATTTCGTATGGACTGCAGACAGGGATTATACCCATGATATCATACAAGTACCTGACGGACCGGAATTACATTTCTTTTATCAGAAAGATACGCTGGTACAAAACTGGAAGGAACTTCAACCGATGACCATCAAGGCTTTTCAGTTCATGAATCAGACCTTTGGAAAATATCCCTACAAAAAATATTCTGTCATACAAGGTGGAGATGGTGGAATGGAATACCCAATGGCTACACTGGTTACAGGGCGTCGTAGTTTAAGTAGCCTGGTGAGTGTGACAGTTCACGAAGCACTTCACAGTTGGTACCAAATGATCCTCGGAACCAATGAAAGCCTCTATCCTTGGATGGATGAGGGGTTTACATCATTCGCTTCAGCCATTACCAAACATCACATTTATGAAAAAAAAAGTAGTATACATCCCCTGGCAGGAAGTTATAATAATTATTTCGCACTGGTGAAGAGCGGTAAGGAAGAGCCTTTAAGCACTCACGCTGACCATTATAGCTCGAATGCAGCTTACGGAGTAGGAGCCTATTCAAAGGGTGCCATTTCGCTGAATCAGCTTTGTTATATACTAGGTAAAAGCGTATTCTATAGTGGTCTGAGAAGATATTATAACGAATGGAAATTTAAGCATCCCAATGCCACAGATTTTAAGCGGGTAATGGAGAAGCATTCTGGGTTGGAATTGGATTGGTATTTCGAGTATTTCATTAACACTACACACTATATAGATTATGCTATAAAATCCGTACAGAGTAAAGGTGGGGAGACCGAGGTATTGATAGAGAAAATAGGGAAAATGCCCATGCCGGTGGAGTTGTTCGTTGAATATGAAAATGGGGAGAAAGTAGTTTTTTATATCCCATTGTCAGTAATACGTGGCGAAAAATTACAAGAAATAGAAGATTTTGGCTGGTCAGTTTACTCTGATTGGCCATGGACACATCCCTATTACAAATTAACTATTCCAGGTAATATGAGTAGCATCAAGCACATGGAAATTGATGCTACACAGAGAATAGCGGACATTGACCGATCTAACAATGTCTTCCCCTTCGGATTACAATTGGGAATTGAGGGTAAAAAGAAGAATTAGGCTAAGGGTAGAGATACTTCTCTAAAAGTAAACACCCTCCTGCACCTCCCTCAAGCGAGGAGTGATTTTCGTTTATTTTGGCGAGTGCTGCCTCAATAACCAAATCAATTCTCCACTTGAGGGAGATTCAGAGGGGTGTCAAGGTTGCATCGTGATTAATTTGCACTTATGCGTATCCTAATTGCCCACCAAACTAAGATTCCTGTAATTACCTACGGAGGTACCGAAAGAATCATGTGGTGGCTGGGAAAAGAATTGGTGCGGCTGGGTCACCAGGTGACTTATCTTGTCAATCGAGTCTCTACCTGCCCTTTTGCCAAAATACTGGAATATAATCACACCAAAACCCTAAATGATCAAATCCCTGAAGAGATCAATTTGGTCCATCTGTTTTTTCAACCGCGGGAAGAAATTAATAAACCATACTTAGTAACAAACCAAGGCAATGTTCCCAATCAGGATAAATTTAAACCCCTGGATCAGAACACAATCTTTGTGTCAAAAAATCATGCCCGAAGGCATAAGTCGGAATGTTTTGTTTACAATGGGATAGACACTGAAGAATATGGAAATTCTCAATTGGATGTGAACCGTGATTATTTTCATTTCCTGGCAAAAGCAAACTGGAGAGCCAAGAACCTCAATGGTGCCATTAAAATTGCCAGAAATGCCGGTGAGCAAATTCATGTGATTGGCGGAAGCAGAATCAATACGAAGAGAAGAGCGACTCACCTGTTCGATAACCAGATAAAATTCCATGGCATGGTAGCAGGCCAACTGAAAAATGACATTCTTAACCATTCCAAAGGGTTGATCTTTCCAGTCCTTTGGAACGAGCCCTTCGGCATCGCCATGATTGAGAGCCTTTACCTGGGTTGCCCGGTTTTTGGTACTACTCACGGCTCCTTACCTGAAATTGTGAACAGAGAAGTTGGCTTCCTGTCTAACTCCGAAAGTGAGCTGACGACCGCAATACTCGAACTCGAATATTCCCCAGAAACTTGCCAGACATATGTAATGAAAAATTTCACCTCCGAACTGATGACTCGTAGATATCTGGAATTGTATGAACAGGTGTTGTCAGGACAGAAACTCAATGATAAACCTCCTTCTGCCATGTCCACTTTTAAGGAAATAACGCCTGCCACCTTATTGCCATGATGACAAACGATTTAACCCGCATTATTCATAGGCCACCAATTTTGGGATTAATAATGGGTTGCTAACTATTTTTGATTGGAGTGTATGTATTAATTTGAAGATCAACCAGGTTTCTGGATTTCAAAGGACATTAGAGCGTTTTTTTGTTAGAATTTTTCAATTTTCAGTCAAAGCTCTATTGTGTTCTTATGGAAGAACATTTTTTTGATTAAACTCAAACTGTTTAACTGATCGGTCAGTTCACCGTAAGCAAATCGCCCAGCAGGTATTGATATCTAAAGGCTCTTGAGAGTTGTATTGTCAATGATCTTTTCCTTTCTTTCAGGCACGCCCCAACCTTCATCAGGTAAAGCCGGATATTGTCCACTTGCCATCGTTTAGCAAAGTGGTGTTTTTGTTTTGGCAATTAATAATTTAATCTGCCGGAACATTTCATAACAGAGGGTAGCGATGATTAAACGCATGAAATTGGCCCAGTAGCGATGACAGGAAAGCCGGTCGGAATAAGTCATGTTTTTGAGTTCCTTTATTCGATTTTCACTGGCATCACCTCGCTTGACATAAAAATCAAAGTAAATCTGTTGAGCGGTCATCGCTTCAAAGTTGCTCACAAAGTAACGGACATTTATTCCTTTTCCGGTAGACTCCACTTTGGCGTACAGCTTTTCAGAACGATCCCAGCTTTTGGCCTGGTAAGTAAACGGGCCAACAAACTCTTGATGTTTGATGATTTTTGAAGCATATTCCTTTTTACTTCAATGATAGTCTGTTTGGTAAAAGTCTTTAAAACTTCATTACTACTAATACCTAAACAAAATTGAAGGTCAAACTGCTTAGCTATCCGATAAAAAGATGCTCCTGAAAAGCCACTATCCGCTCGAATAAGGATCTTTACTGAGGGCAGTTTTTTTCTGATTTTAATGACAATCCTTTTCAATAAGGCCACAAACCATTTGTTGGAGTGACAATTGCCCGGACGTAGTACTGGTAAAATGACCTGACCGGTGTTCCCGTCCTTAAAGAACAACTCATGGTACATAGTCTGTCCATAATAGCCATTATACAAACTGAGTTGTTGGGATCCATGAGTAGGGTCATCGGTACCATCTACATCAATGATGATTTGACCAGTCTTCTCTTTCAACTCCTCTACATAACGGTCTACAAACCATTGACTCATCTGGTAGATCAGACTCCGATCGGCCTTGTTTTCAAATCGACTTAACCCGCATTATTCATAGGCCACCAATTTTGGGATTAATAATGGGTTGCTAACTATTTTTGATTGGAGTGTATGTATTAATTTGAAGATCAACCAGGTTTCTGGATTTCAAAGGACATTAGAGCGTTTTTTTGTTAGAATTTTTCAATTTTCAGTCAAAGCTCTATTGTGTTCTTATGGAAGAACATTTTTTTGATTAAATCAAACTGTTTAACTGATCGGTCAGTTCACCGTAAGCAAATCGCCCAGCAGGTATTGATATCTAAAGGCTCTTGAGAATTGTATTGTCAATGATCTTTTCCTTTCTTTCAGGCACGCCCCAACCTTCATCAGGTAAAGCCGGATATTGTCCACTTGCCATCGTTTAGCAAAGTGGTGTTTTGTTTTGGCAATTAATAATTTAATCTGCCGGAACATTTCATAACAGAGGGTAGCGATGATTAAACGCATGAAATTGGCCCAGTAGCGATGACAGGAAAGCCGGTCGGAATAAGTCATGTTTTTGAGTTCCTTTATTCGATTTTCACTGGCATCACCTCGCTTGACATAAAAATCAAAGTAAATCTGTTGAGCGGTCATCGCTTCAAAGTTGCTCACAAAGTAACGGACATTCATTCCTTTTCCGGTAGACTCCACTTTGGCGTACAGCTTTTCAGAACGATCCCAGCTTTTTGGCCTGGTAAGTAAACGGGCCAACAAACTCTTGATGTTTGATGATTTTTGAAGCATATTCCTTTTTTACTTCAATGATAGTCTGTTTGGTAAAAGTCTTTAAAACTTCATTACTACTAATACCTAAACAAAATTGAAGGTCAAACTGCTTAGCTATCCGATAAAAAGATGCTCCTGAAAAGCCACTATCCGCTCGAATAAGGATCTTTACTGAGGGCAGTTTTTTTCTGATTTTAATGACAATCCTTTTCAATAAGGCCACAAACCATTTGTTGGAGTGACAATTGCCCGGACGTAGTACTGGTAAAATGACCTGACCGGTGTTCCCGTCCTTAAAGAACAACTCATGGTACATAGTCTGTCCATAATAGCCATTATACAAACTGAGTTGTTGGGATCCATGAGTAGGGTCATCGGTACCATCTACATCAATGATGATTTGACCAGTCTTCTCTTTCAACTCCTCTACATAACGGTCTACAAACCATTGACTCATCTGGTAGATCAGACTCCGATCGGCCTTGTTTTCAAATCGACTTAAAGTAGGCTGGGAACATAATCCGCTATCTAGTACTTTACGGATCACCGGATCCTCTCGGAGTTTTTGTTCGTCATTGCAATCCTGATAGCCCTGCATCATTAAAAACACCCGTTGGCGAAGCATTTCTTCATAAGTGTATTCGATAAAAAAGGGGTTTCGATAGTCAGGAATCAGTGCGGCGAAGCTTTTTAATAGACCAGTCTTTCTCTCTACTTTTTCACTTAACAATATCGCTCCGTCTGAGCTAATCGCTGATGCTGAAAAATCAAATTTAAAAGCTTGTTTTCCTCGATAAAATACGGTATCTTTTTCCTTATATTCAGGCATAAATTAATTGCTTATTTTGTTGTCTAACTATCTCAATATAAGCAATTTATGCCTGTTTTTTATTGTCTACTATGAATTTTTCGGGTTAAAGCACTTTGCTAACAGATTTTAGAAATCAAAAATATCTTGTAAAAATAAAATAATGATAGGATGAATTTTAAATCAGAATTTTTGCGGTTGACGATTGTATTGCTTTTATCTTTTATTGGATCGCTTCCGGTCGCGGCACAAGAAAATAAACCAAATATTTTATTCATAGTATCGGAAGACAATGGGCCGGAAATGGGCTGTTATGGGACACCAATACAAACACCCAATTTTGATAAATTGGCTGATCAGGGAGTTTTATTTGAAAGAGCCTATGTGCCTCAAGCTGGTTGCTCTCCGTCACGGGCAGCATTTCTTACAGGGCTGTACCCTCACCAGAATGGTCAAATAGGTTTGGCTACCTGGAAATATCAAATGTTCAACCCATCAACGCCTAATATTCCAACTACGCTTAAATTGGCAGGGTACACCACTGGCATCATTGGTAAGCTTCATGTTAATCCGGAATCTGCATTTGATTTTGACTTCAAAGCTATTCCATCGGCCAATTTTCAAAGGAAGGAGATGTCACAATATGCAGAAGAAGCGGAGGAGTTTATGCATAATGCCGATAAACCTTTTTACCTGCAGGTAAACCACCCCGATGCACATGCTCCATTTATCAGAGAGGTTGATGGGTTACCAAATAGCCCTTTAGATGCAGAGGATGTTGATGCTCTTCCCTATATGGGGGCCAATCATCCTCGATTAAAAGAAATGACTGCCAATTATTACAACTGTATGATGCGGCTAGATGCCTACGTCGGAGATTTAATTGAAGCATTGAAAAGAACAGGTAAATATGAGAATACGTTGATCGTTTACATCGGCGATCATGGCGCAGATATTTTAAGAGGAAAAAGAACATGCTTTGAAGGAGGAGTTCGCATTCCTATGATTGTGAGTTGGCCTGGAAAAAAACTTAAACCAACAAGATCGAAGGAGTTGGTGAGCACAATTGACCTGTTCCCAACTTTTCTTGAGGCAGCAGGACTACAGGTTCCTGAATATTTGCCGGGAAAATCGTTGTTTCCATTATTGCATCAGGAGGAGGTGAATTGGAGAGAATTCCTGTTTACTGAGTTTCATGTCCATTCCAACCATAATCCCTTCATCCAGCGAACAGTATGTAATGAACGATATAAACTCATTCACAACCTGACTCATGGAAGGGAGAATCCCGGTTATGCTTTTACATTTAATCGTTTGATAAAATATGGGGATACTGAGATTTTGAAGGATGCCGATCGGCAATTCAAAGAAGCATATGAGTTAATGAAAAACCCTCCTGAATATGAGCTTTATGATTTGGAGGAAGATCCGTATGAGTTTAAAAATCTCTCTGATAATGAATCTTATGCTGATATTCTGGAACAACTGAAGTCAGCCTTGTTGAGCTGGCAAAAGGAAAGTTCAGACCCATTAATTGACAAAGAAAAGGCCATAAGACTCTTCAACCTTATCCAGGGCGTGGGAACGGATCAAAATCCCAGGGTAGTAGTGCCGTATGCTGCATTTATGGATCCGAAATTGAAGTTTAAGCAATAAATTGATAAAATAGATATGAAAAAATATAAGTACACCGCAATCGTTCCCTGCTTCCTGATATTGTGCTCCTGCTTCACCGCTCAAAATATATGTGCACAAAAAGCCAAAATCAAGCCCGAACCCAAAGACCAATGGGCACAGCCTTTTATAAAGGTCAAAAACAATTCACCGAATATCTTATGGATTTGCACCGATCAGCAACGTTGGAATACCATAGGAGCATTGGGCAACCCTTATGTGAAAACCCCTAATCTGGACCGTCTTGTCCGGGAAGGAGTGAGTTTCAATAAGGCTCATGTTCAGTCTCCTTTTTGCACACCAAGCAGGGCAAGTTTCCTTACAGGAATGTATCCATCGACTGTCCGGGCTTCTAAGAATGGAGCAGCCGAATGGGGAGAGGC
>CAXXNX010000074.1:0-36476 GCA_963664285.2 Cyclobacteriaceae bacterium | reverse complement strand
CCACATAATCTTTAAGCAATTGTTTGAATTCAGTTTGGAATAGGGCATCACCAATAATCTTCAGGTAATTTATCCTAAGTTCTTCCACATTAGGCTGGAGCATTTCAGGGACGTATGCGCCACCAAAGTTTCCGTAATAGCCTTTATCGTTTACTGCGTATCTCGAGTTTTTATCCATGTTTAGAAATCCAGTTACTAATTATTTCCAGTATGAACCCCATATTTTGTTTTACATCAATATCTTCAAATCGCAGAAATCGGATTCCATATTCTTCAATTTGATTTTGTCTATCGAAATCCGAATCTGCCTTATATTCATGGTAGTCACCGTCGATCTCAATTACCAATCCTAACTCATGGCAGTAAAAATCAACTATATAATCGAGCATTGGAACTTGTCTGTGGAACTGATAACCCCCGATTTGACGATTTTTAAGTTCAATCCAAAGAAGTATTTCTGAGGTTGTACTATTGTTTCGTAGTTCCTTCGCTTTTTTTTTGAGGTAGGGTTTATATGGGATAATTCTATTTCGAGGTTTTACACCCCCCTTACCCCCCTCAATGGGGGAGTTCTCAACGTGAATAGTAGGAACTCTCCCCTTGAGGGGAGACACAGAGGGGTGTTCGCTTAGATATTTGATAGTTTCCTTCACTTTATCCAAATGCTTAATACCTGGCTCAATTTCTACACCACTATTCACATCAATAGCAAACAAACCCGGTAGAGTCATTCGCCCTATTTCATTTATGTCCTCCGCTCTTATTCCACCACTTAAAAAGTATGGGATAGGCGATGAATAGCCCCTTAGTATGTCCCAATCAAATTTCAACCCGGAACCGCCATGAGTTGGTGTTTTAGTATCAAAAAGAAAGTAATCGACATGGGGTTCGAACTCCTCAATCAGTGCTGTCGGAAGCTCATCATTTACTGATAATACCTTGATCACACCAATTCCTCTTTCCTTTATCGATTGACAATCTTGCGATGATTCTCCTCCATGTAGCTGCACAAAATCCAAACTCAACCGGTTTACCATATCGAAAATATAATCCTTGCTTGCATTGACGAAGACTCCTACTTTTTCAATCGATTCTGGAAGTTTAATATTCGCAGGATCAAAGTTATTGCCTACAAAGCGTTTGGATTTTTTATAGAAAATAAATCCCATAAAGTCAGGACCGATTAAGCCCAATTCCTGGATATTCCTATAATCTCTCATCCCACAAACTTTCAACTTCATGATATTGTTGTTGATTTCTGATTATTAGCCGTACGCTCCAGGTCCTTGAGTTCTATAATAAAATCCCGGCAAACTATTTCCGGTTGATCATGTTTCATGAAATTTTCCCCTATCAGGAAGCCCCCGAATCCAACTTTTTTAAGATCTACGAGTGTTTGCGGCTCATTTAGACCACTTTCAGAGATTCTGACGAAGTCATTCGGAATTAAATCGGCAAGCTCATAGGAAGTATTGACAGATGTCTCGAATGTTTTAAGATCACGATTATTGACGCCAATAATATCAAGATGTTCATTGAGGTTTTTCACTCAACTCTTCCATTCTATAAACCTCCATCAAAACCTCAAGCCCTATAGATTTGGCGAAGGAGGCCAAACTGACTATTTCTTGCGAAGAGAGGCAAGCAGCAATTAATAAGATAATATCAGCCCCAATTGATTTGGCTTCAATGATCTGGTATTCATCCACGGTGAAGTCTTTCCGTAGTATGGGACACGAGTTAATATTTCTGGCCAAAATGAGATCATCGTTTGAACCATCAAAAAACTCATTATCGGTTAAAATAGACAACCCTGATGCCCCGGCCTCAACATAACCAGAAGAGATTTGCTCTACAGAGACATGATGATTTATAATGCCTTTTGATGGTGACTTTCTCTTGATCTCAGCTATAATGCCGCTCAAGTCAGGCCTTTGGATGTACTCCTTCATGGACAGACAGGTTCTTTCGAAGTGTTCACTTTCTTCTAATGTCTTCACGGGATTTCTGTCTTTATTGTCTTTTACTTCCAGCTTCTTCTTGGCTATTATCTTATCTAAAATAGTTCCCATCTTCAATCCATTAGTTTAGTGAAACCGTACTTTTGGGGTCAATCATCAATTTGAACTTTTGAAGCGCTTTGCCACTTTTTAGTGAATTCCATGCTTGATCGATACCCTCTTCAAAGCTTGTTTTCTTTCCGCAGCTTATTGCCATGCCCGCATTCGCAATTACAACCTCATTTTGAGCTTGGGTTCCTTTGCCTTTTAAGACATTCTCAAAAATTTTGGCGGATTTTTCGATCGTAGCGCCCCCATAAAGCTCTTCCGGTCGATGATTGGATAGCCCATATTCCCTTCCATCCAATACCTTCTCACCTTCATGGCTAATAACTTTAAAACGACTGGTCAGTGAAATCTCATCGTACCCATCAAATGAATGTAGTATAGAAAACCTGCAATCTGTTTTTTGATAGAGGTAACCGTACAATCTTGCCAATTCCAAACTAAAAACACCCACTAATTGCCGTTTTGGAAATGAAGGATTGACCATCGGTCCGAGCATATTGAAAAAAGTTTTAACTCCAAGCTCCTTCCTTATCGGCGCTACATTTTTCATGGCAGGATGAAATAATGGCGCATGGAGAAAACAAATACCTGATTCATCCAGACTTCTCTTGATTTGGTCGATATCACAGGTGAACTTGTATCCAAAATGATTCAAAAGGTTGCTTGAACCGCAGATAGAAGAAACTCCATTGTTGCCATGCTTCGCTACATTTTGTCCCGCTCCAGCAACCACAAATGAAGCCAAAGTAGAAACATTAAATGTGTCCTTACCATCTCCACCAGTACCGCATAGGTCTATAGCTTCGTATTCTTCTATTTCTACCGGGATACACAATTCTAGCATCGCTTCACGAAAGCCTTCAAGTTCCTCAACAGTAATGGATCTCATTAGATAAACAGTAAGAAAAGCCGCCATTTGACTATTATTAAACTCCCCTTTAGCCAGCTTAACCAACACTTCCTTTGATTCTTCTTTAGTGAGCGACTTATATTTAAAGAGGCGATTTAGTATATCCTTCATAATTACTTCGTTAACCAATTATTCAAAATTTCTTTACCAAACTCAGTGATCACCGATTCGGGGTGAAACTGTAAGCCGTGAACATCATATTCGACATGCTTTATACCCATCACTTTCTGATTTTGATCCACCGCTGTAATCTCTAATGAACTATTCAATGATTCAGGTATGACAGTCCATGAATGATACCTGCCCACTGAAAATTGTTTTGGTAGTCCATCAAAAAGACTGTGTTTCGTATTCACCTTTACCTGGTCAGCCACACCATGCAAAACTACCGGCATGTTGAACAACTTTCCCCCAAAAGCCTCTGCAATAGCCTGATGCCCCAAACAGATCCCCAAAATACTTTTGGATGGAGCGTATTTTTGGACCAAATCGGGCATGATTCCTGCGTCTTTGGGTAACCCAGGACCTGGAGATAGCAGAATTTTATCAAAACGACTCACTTCATCTAGCCCAATCTTATCATTGCGATAAATCTCCGTTTGACCACCAAAACCTAACTCTCTGATTAAGTGAACCAGGTTATAGGTGAATGAATCATAATTATCTAGTACCAGTATTTTCTCATTCATGGATAAAGATTTCAATTTATAATTTGATCTTTGATGCCAAACTCCTTCTTTAATTTTTCGCCTTTACACAACTCCAACACTTGTATGAATATTATTATGGAGTATTGCCAAACTTCCAAATCTTCATCTCTTAATTGTCTTCATTTTTTAATCATTTAATCCACCAATCTTTAAATCTTCAATTCAGCCGCTAAACTGATTGCAGATTCAAGAGCTGCGACCTTGTTATAAACTTCCTGGAGTTCATTTTCAGGAACAGATTTGGCAACAATACCGGCGCCAGCCTGATAAAACAATTTGTTATCCTCACTAAGAAAGGATCGAATTGCTATCGCATGGTTAAAATCCCCATTGAATCCCATAAAACCGATAGCCCCTCCGTAATATCCCCTTTTAACAGTCTCATATTCATCTAGCAACTGCATTGCACGATGTTTGGGAGCACCCGAAAGAGTACCGGCAGGGAAGGTACTTGCTACAATCTCAAAGGGATGATTTCCTTCGGACAAAGTTCCAGTCACTTTTGATACCAGGTGGATAACATGAGAATAATACTGCACCTCCTTGTATGTCTCTACCTTAACATTGGTACAACTCTTACTCAGGTCATTTCTAGCTAAATCAACCAGCATTACATGCTCAGAACTCTCTTTCGGATCGTCATAAAGCTTTTTTGCCAATTCGGCATCAGCTTGATCATCACCGGTTCGCTTGAATGTGCCAGCTATGGGATAAACAGTTGCCTGATCTCCTTTAACTACAATCTGAGCTTCCGGTGACGAACCGAATATTTTATAGCTACCATAATCAAAATAGAATAGATAAGGTGATGGATTGATTGACCGTAAAGCGCGATAAACCTGGAACTCATCACCGCTAAAGTCCCTTGAAAATCGCCTGGAAAGCACAACCTGGAAGACATCACCTAGTTTGCAATGGCTTATGCCCTTCTTTACAATTTCCAAATACTCCTTATCTGTAAAGTTTGATTTCGACTCACCTGAGGAACTAAAGTCGTAAGACGGAACATTTTTACTCATAATCAACGATACCAATTCATCTAATCCATTTCTTTCTTGTTGATTAGGGTTATGTTCAAAGACGTGCAATTCGTTTCTGAAATGATCAAGAGCAATTACATATTTAAATACCTGGTACCTAACTACCGGAATATTAAACTCTGAGTATTTCTCGTTATTAAACTTTATGTCTTCAAAATGCTGTACCGCATCAAAGGCCATGTACCCAAATAATCCATTGGTTATGAATTTGAACTCATTTGTTTTGGATTCGAACGAATTGATGAACGCAGTCAGAAGGCCTTTAAGGTCTGAAGGTTCGTTCAATACTTCTTCTGTAATTTCATTGAGTATTTCAACTTTGACCATTTTACCGTCAGAAGAGAATTCAGCAATAGGGTCGCAACAGATAAAAGAAAAACTGTTTTCCTGACCGTGATAATCAGAGCTTTCAAGAAGTACAGAATTGGCGAAGCGATCTCTCAGCCTTAAATAAATACTTACAGGAGTCACAGTGTCCGCCAGTAGTTTTCGATGATTCGTTTTTAGTTTTGTCCTCTTCATTTTTAAAAAATGCATAAAAAAAGACCCGCTGAACAGCGGGCCTTTGTTGTTTTTTATTTTAATAAATCAACAATCTGTTCATGTATGGAGCTCTTCCTTGCACCACCACCAATTGTTGATATGTATCTTTTTGCTCATTCGGACTGCTAAAGTAGAAATAGATTTTCAGAAAAAACAAGAAGAGCGAATATTTTATCCTTAAAAAATCTTGCGGAAAGTAATTGACGATTAAGGATAGTCTATTCATATGAAGGTAAGAAAATGTAATTATTATCATATTTTTTTTTACTATATTGAATTTCTCTTTTCTAACCGGTTCATGTTATGAAATTCTACAAGTCCAACATTACAACACTATTTGCTCTATTAGTTTCAACCAGTCTTATTGCACAAGGGCCAGGAAATGTGACTACCAATCTCGACTTATGGCTAAAATCCAATACCGGTACTTCCACGACTACAGATGGAGTTGACCTAACTCAATGGAGTGATCAAAGCTCTGGAGCCAACCATGCCACAGAGGCTACTAACTCGCCAGTATATAGAAACAATAGCACTGACAATGTTAATTTTTACCCTGCCGTTGATTTTAACGGGTCCGATGATCAACTAACTGGTACTGCCGGCTTCCATAATGATGAGATATCTTTGATAATCAGCCCCGATAATACCATCAACAGTTCCGCATCAGCGGAATATCCTTTGGGTTGGAATGCATCAACCGCTACCGACCCCACACAATCTGGTTTGGGAATAGGTGTTACCGATGGAACACTTACTGATGAAGTAATCACCTATTATATCGGAAGTGCACAGTACCGAAGAGCATATACCGATAATTCTGTGTCATATAGTACACCAATTTTGATCAATTTGACCGAAAATGGAAGTTTGGAGGAGATCCGCATTGATCATCAACAATTGGATGACGCAGAAACCGGGACCTTCTTGGGCTTTACCGACGAACCCTATACTATTGGAAGCAGACATGATTTGTCGAATTATTTTGATGGGACTATTTCGGAAGTGATTAGTTATAGTTCCAGTGCTTCCAGTACTGAACGAAATCGCATAGCCTCTTATTTGGCGTTAAAATACGGCATCACTTTAAACCAATCCAGCGCCACAGATTATACCGCATCTGATGGTACCACCGAAATTTGGGATAAAGACGCTACTGACGCTTCAACTTATGATAATGACATCACCGGGATCGGAAGAGATAGCAATTCTGCGCTATCGCAGCCGGAAGCTAAGTCTGCAAATAGCGATGCAATACTCACGATCACTGGAGATGGTGAAGGCACTAATATAAGCCCCTCTTTAAGTGATATAACCAATCTTGAGTTCCTTACCTGGGGGAATGATGATGGGGCTGCATCTTGGACGCCAACAGATGCCCCCGCTACTTACCAGATATTAAGCAGGCAATGGAGTGTTCAGGAAACAGGCGACGTTGGAGCAATTACGGTTTCATTTGATGTACAAGATGGAGATTTTGACGTGCCTGATAAATTATCCGGAACAAATTATTATCTGGTTATTGATACCGATGACGATGGTAATCTTAATGATGAGACTCCTGTTTTACTCTATGATGACGGAACAAATGGTGATACAAGTGCTTCGGATAATGTTTGGAGTTTACAAGGTGTAGACTTCGATTCTGGTGAAGACTTTACAATAGCTACTTCAGAAGTTGGTCCAGGAGGTTTGACGACTAATCTGACGGTTTGGTTTAAGAGCGATGTAGGTACTTCAACCACCACTGACGGGGCAGCACTATCTCAATGGGACGATCAAAGTGGTGATGACAATCATGCCACTGAATCTACTAATCAGCCGGATTATAGAAACAATACAACTGATAACATTAATAGCAACCCGGTAATTGATTTTAACTCGACCAATACTGATCTCTTAACCGGAACTGCAGGGTTCTATACCGACGAGTATTTCGTAATATTGGATCCCGATAACACAATCAACAGTAGTGCAACTGCGGAGTATCCATTGGGATGGAATGCTACAAGTGTAACTGACCCAACTCAATCTGGACTAGGGCTGGGCGTAACAGATGGCACATTGACCGACGAAGTGATTACCCACTATATTGGAAGCGCACTTTATCGTCGCGGTTATACAGATAATTCAATTTCATACACTACTGCGATGCTGATCAATTCTTCGGAGAATTCTGGAGTGACTCTGCAAGAGATTCGGGTGAATAACGAATTACTGGATGATCAAGATAATAGCGGCTCTTTTGCAAGCTACTCAGATGAACCTTTTACAATCGGCTCAAGACATGACCAATCTAATTACTTTGATGGGAAAATAGCAGAAGTCATCAGCTTTAGCAGTCGTCAATCTGCAATCAACCGGCAAAAAATTGAATCATACCTCGCAATAAAATATGGTCTCACTACAACACAAGATAATGACGGGGATGCATCAACCCTGGAATCCCCAAATGGTGACGGAATAAATGAAGGAGACTATGTAAGTAGCAGTGGAACAGTTTCTTGGGATGCATCTGCCAATAGCAGTTATCACACCGATATCGCCGGCGTTGGCCGGGACGATAACTCTGATTTAGATCAACGCAGTTCCCAAAGTGTCAACTCCTCAACCGCAGTTTTAATTGCCAATGGTGATATCGCCTCTCCTTCTGCTTTTTCCGCGGACGATTCGTTCCTCATTTGGGGTCATGATGGAAGTGCCAATACATTCGGAAGCGGAAACTTTACAAACGCAGATGGCACTACTTCCAATCGCATGACCCGGGTCTGGAAAGTAGATGAGACCGGCACTGTGGGCAGTGTAGAAATAAGTTTTGATAACACCCTGGCAACAGGTACTGTTTCCATAGTCAGTCATCCCAGTGATGCTTCCTTCCCGGCAGATGCTCTTCGGCGAGTGGTGGAAATGACTGATTCAGGAACTGATTATGAAGGAACCATCGACCTGGATGATGGCGCTTTCTTCAGCTTTGTCAATGCTTCAGCCTCAGCTATTGGAACCAAGCCGGTATTGATCAATGAGGTGATCACTGATCCGCAGCAAGATTGGAGCGGTGGCAATTTCTTTGACGCCCAGTCCAGGCGGGTCAGCAGATGCAAGTGACGAATGGGTAGAGCTTTTTATCAACCAGAATGGTCTAGACCTTACTAACTGGACAATTACACTTGATGATGCCAGCGATGTAACCGGCGACTTAACCTCTACCGGTGCATTTGACGTCTCTAATTATCTTTCAACCACGGGCGGATCTTTTACTGATACCGATGTTGGTGACTATTTAGTTCTGGGAACAGTTGACGGCTCCGGATCGATGGACAATACCATAACCGTAACTATAACCGATGGCACCAATACCATAGACCAGGTGATCCTTGACGGGGGTAGCAATGCCCCTACAGGAGCAGCAACGGGAACCAGTGATGAGTCGGTAGCTCGAATTCCCAATGGTACGGATACCAATATTAATGTAGACGACTTCCTGCAAACCAGGGCCACCCTCGGTACCACCAATTCCCCCACTGGCAATGTGGTGATCAATGAGGTGGTGACCGACCCACAACAAGATTGGAGTTCCATAGCATTTAGCGGATCACCTCCTGGGGAGGTACAGCAGGTACCGATGACGAATGGGTGGAGCTCTATGTGGCTTCTGATGGCATCAATCTGGCTGGCTGGAGTATTGAGCTGACAGATGGAACCAATGTCACTGGGGATCTCACCAGTTCCGGAGCATTCTCAGTTTCTGACTATGTGGCCACAGGAGGGGGTTCTTTTACAAATACGCGAATCGGAGATTACCTGGTATTAGGAAATGTAACCGGATCCGGAGCTATAAATAATGATGTACTAGTTACCTTGAAAGATGCGAGTGGTTCAAAGGTGGATGAAGTGGAAATCGGTGATGACCCGGCTTCTGACGGTACAGGAGATGGTGCACCAGATGGTACGGCGAACGGAGGGAATGCTACTACCACCGATGATGAGGCCATCGCCAGGTATCCGAATGCAACCGATACTGACAATGACGTTTCGGATTTCATTCAAACCATAACTACCCTGGGTTCAACCAATTCACTGAGCGGTACGGTGGTGATTAATGAGGTAGTGGACCGATCCTCAGCAGGATTGGAGCACCAATAGCTTTAACGGAACCAATGGGGGTGATGTGATCGATACCGACGATGAATGGATCGAGTTGTATATAACTACCGCTGGAATCAATCTGACCCAATGGACGATTGAACTTAATGACGGGACAAACGTCAGTGGGGAGCTGACCACCTCGGGAAGCGGAATATTCGGCGCTACAAGATACACTACAGCTTCATCGGGAAGTTTCTTAACCCGCATTATTCATAGGCCACCAATTTTGGGATTAATAATGGGTTGCTAACTATTTTTGATTGGAGTGTATGTATTAATTTGAAGATCAACCAGGTTTCTGGATTTCAAAGGACATTAGAGCGTTTTTTTGTTAGAATTTTTCAATTTTCAGTCAAAGCTCTATTGTGTTCTTATGGAAGAACATTTTTTTGATTAAACCAAACTGTTTAACTGATCGGTCAGTTCACCGTAAGCAAATCGCCCAGCAGGTATTGATATCTAAAGGCTCTTGAGAATTGTATTGTCAATGATCTTTTCCTTTCTTTCAGGCACGCCCCAACCTTCATCAGGTAAAGCCGGATATTGTCCACTTGCCATCGTTTAGCAAAGTGGTGTTTTGTTTTGGCAATTAATAATTTAATCTGCCGGAACATTTCATAACAGAGGGTAGTGATGATTAAACGCATGAAATTGGCCCAGTAGCGATGACAGGAAAGCCGGTCGGAATAAGTCATGTTTTTGAGTTCCTTTATTCGATTTTCACTGGCATCACCTCGCTTGACATAAAAATCAAAGTAAATCTGTTGAGCGGTCATCGCTTCAAAGTTGCTCACAAAGTAACGGACATTCATTCCTTTTCCGGTAGACTCCACTTTGGCGTACAGCTTTTCAGAACGATCCCAGCTTTTGGCCTGGTAAGTAAACGGGCCAACAAACTCTTGATGTTTGATGATTTTTGAAGCATATTCCTTTTTTACTTCAATGATAGTCTGTTTGGTAAAAGTCTTTAAAACTTCATTACTACTAATACCTAAACAAAATTGAAGGTCAAACTGCTTAGCTATCCGATAAAAAGATGCTCCTGAAAAGCCACTATCCGCTCGAATAAGGATCTTTACTGAGGGCAGTTTTTTTCTGATTTTAATGACAATTCTTTTCAATAAGGCCACAAACCATTTGTTGGAGTGACAATTGCCCGGACGTAGTACTGGTAAAATGACCTGACCGGTGTTCCCGTCCTTAAAGAACAACTCATGGTACATAGTCTGTCCATAATAGCCATTATACAAACTGAGTTGTTGGGATCCATGAGTAGGGTCATCGGTACCATCTACATCAATGATGATTTGACCAGTCTTCTCTTTCAACTCCTCTACATAACGGTCTACAAACCATTGACTCATCTGGTAGATCAGACTCCGATCGGCCTTGTTTTCAAATCGACTTAAAGTAGGCTGGGAACATAATCCGCTATCTAGTACTTTACGGATCACCGGATCCTCTCGGAGTTTTTGTTCGTCATTGCAATCCTGATAGCCCTGCATCATTAAAAACACCCGTTGGCGAAGCATTTCTTCATAAGTGTATTCGATAAAAAAGGGGTTTCGATAGTCAGGAATCAGTGCGGCGAAGCTTTTTAATAGACCAGTCTTTCTCTCTACTTTTTCACTTAACAATATCGCTCCGTCTGAGCTAATCGCTGATGCTGAAAAATCAAATTTAAAAGCTTGTTTTCCTCGATAAAATACGGTATCTTTTTCCTTATATTCAGGCATAAATTAATTGCTTATTTTGTTGTCTAACTATCTCAATATAAGCAATTTATGCCTGTTTTTTATTGTCTACTATGAATTTTTCGGGTTAAGCTCACGTGAGATCGTAGATGGGTGAAAATGAACGATACAGGCAATCTCCTTTTGAGTAGCTCCTGTTTTCAATAATGCTTCAATTTGATACCTTTGATCAATACTGAGATGTGTGTAGTTTTTTGACATTTTGCAATCCAAAGATTGCACTGTTCAGGCTTTTGAAGGATGAAAAAGCCCTTAAAAGCTTTTTCATCCTTCAATTGCACTTATTAGTTGATCTCAGCTTTGTCCAAAATAGCAATAATTGAGTAACAAGGAAATCTGTTAGGACCCGAGTTCAGAAATTTTATTCTTTTTAATGGCTTGGGAAGCCAATCTTCCAAACCCTTTTACAGCATGAATGAGATTCGAGAATCTAGGATCTTTGGTATGACCCTTTTGGAATCGATAGTAGATCTGCTGAACAATAACTGCAATTTTGAACAAACCCTGAACGTAATAAAACACAAGATGTCTCAGATCAGCGCCAGTCAAAGAAGCGTACTTCTCGGCCACTTGCATTCGGTTTGGATTTCCTGGCCAGTGTGATGGACTGAGGTTAAGTTCCTTTAGCGCTTGTGGGTCATTGGCTTCAACCCAATAACCCAATGTGGTCCCCAAATCCATAAGAGGATCACCAATAGTTGCCATCTCCCAATCGAGAACCGCTATAACATTAGATGTATCGTGTGGGTTCAGGACAAGATTATCGTATTTGAAATCATTATGAATCAATGAAGATCCACTTTCTGTAGGTTGATTTTTTTCCAGCCAAATGGCGATTTCATCCATCTCCGAAATCGCATCCGTCTGAGCTTTTCTATAGCGCTCGGACCAGCCACTGACTTGTCTACTCACGTAACCTTCAGGTTTTCCTAGATTTTCAAGAGCATTTCCAACGATATCAATTTTATGGAGCTCAACTAACGTGCTTATAGAAGCTTCGGCAATGGCCTGCATAGAATCGACAGAAGGGCGTGCTTCATCAGTTAGATGTCCTCGCAAAATAACTCCTTTCACTCTTTCCATGAGGTAAAAAGGTGCACCAATGACGGACTCATCATCACAGAATAGTACAGGCTTAGGCACTTTTTTGAATGGCTCACTCAGCGCTGTAAGAAATCGATATTCACGCGACATATCATGGCCAGACTTGATGTTAGCACCAAATGGAGGCCTTCTCAACACATATTCATTTGTGCCGAAATTCAGAAGATAGGTGAGGTTCGAAAACCCGCTTGGAAACTGAGAAACCGTTAATTCCTCATTATGACTCAAATGCTGACAAAGATGGCTGCGAAGAGAATTGATATCTAATTCTTCACCATTCCTAACCTCATTTGGTTCATCAACATTCATTGCATTAACTCAATAGGTATTCCTTTAGGTCATTGTATTCATTACCAATAACTATTGTTTCCTTTGCTTTTCTCATCACTTCATTTAAAACAGGCGGAATGTCTACATAACTACTAGTAGCGCTATTAACAGTGTCAACAAATTTTGCCGGATGGGCCGTTGCCAGTGTTATTAACCTAGATTCAGGAAAATCTTTGAGGTAATCTTTAACCCCTCGGTATCCAATAGCGCTGTGGGGGCAAATGAAATAATTGAATTGATCATAAACTTCCGATATCGTCTCCAGGGTATCGCCATCATCATAGTAATAACCCTTAAGATGGTGTTTTATGTTTTCATAATCATCATCAAGCAGTGACTTCAACCGTGGAAAATTACTCGGATTCCCGACATCCATCGCGTTTGCGAGTGTTTGTATAGATGGCTGTGGGTCGAAAATGCCACTCTCAAGGTATTTTGGAATAATTCTATTGATATTAGTAGCAACCACAAATTGATCAACCGGCATGCCCATTTTTCGTGCCAATAAACCTCCAGACAGGTTGCCAAAATTCCCACTAGGAACAGAAAAGACAATATCATTTGACGATTCCTTCAATCGAGACCAGGCGTACATATAGTAAAATGACTGTGGAATTAATCTGGCAATATTGATACTGTTGGCCGAAGTTAGTTTCTGGTTTTTATTTACTTCAACATCAAGGAATGCCTGCTTAACCATTTTCTGGCAATCATCAAAAGTCCCTTGAACTTCAAGCGCCTTGATATTTTGTCCATTGGTTGTCAACTGCTTTTCCTGTAAATCACTAACTTTTCCGCGAGGATAAAGAAGTGTGACTTTTATTCCGGGAACACCTAAGAAGCCTTGGGCTACAGCGCTTCCGGTGTCTCCAGAAGTGGCAACCAAAATATTAATTTCTTGCTGGCTTGTCTCTATAAAATGGCTCATCAGCCGGGCCATGAACCTTGCGCCAAAGTCTTTAAAAGCGAGGGTTGGTCCATGAAACAGCTCCAGGACATAGACATTTGCATCTAATTGTACCAAAGGCACATCAAAATCAAAGGCGTTAGAAACAATATCATTTAATGCCTCTTCAGGCACTTGATCACCAATCAGCGACCTGGACATTTCAAATGCGATGTTAACAAAAGTGAGCTTTTGAGCACCAAGAAAGAAGGAATCCTGTAATGTCGGAATTGACTCCGGCGTATAAAGGCCGTTATCGTCAGGCAATCCCTTAAACACGGCTTCCCTGAGTGACACTATTGGACTTTGATGGTTTGTGCTATAAAATTTCATGTGTCTTATTGTCACTACGGGACTTGCAAGGTTTTTAAAATAACCGGACCTTTTTTATTAATGGTTGAAACAAATAACTGATGTTTGATGCGCTTGTTTTCGTAAAAGTTGGCTAGTGCACTACCGCACTTTTTCGGCTACATCCCGGCCCTTGCAAAAAGCGAACATAGTGGGTCCGGAACCGGATATACTTAATCCCAAAGCGCCTGATTTCAAAGCCAATTTCTTCAATTCATTAAATCCCGGAATCAATTTCGAACGATAAGGCTCGGCTACATAATCCGTCATAGAACGACTTATTAAATCAAAATCACTGCTCATTAAACCAATAATTAACCCGGCTACGTTGGCCCATTGCTTTGAGGCCGTTTTCAGAGGTATATTATAAGGAAGTAAACTGCGAGCTTCAGATGTCTTGATTTCAACATGAGGATATATCAAAACAACAAATAAGTCTTCCGGTATTGGAATCCTAATAACATCATAGGGATTGCTACTTCGGATCAGTGTAAAACCGCCATAGAGACAGGGAGCAACATTGTCTGCGTGATAGGCCCCGCTGGCATAAAATTCTCCTTCCATGGCAAAGTGTAAGACTTTCTCAATGGGAAAGGGGGAATCGAATAATTGATTTACGGCAAAAGCACCAGCCACTGCACTGGCTGCACTTGAGCCCAATCCACTGCCAAAGGGCATTTTTTTGTGGAGCGTCATCTCCACTCCAACAGGTTGATCAAATTCCTTTAAAAATGCCTGAATGGCAATACCAGCGGTGTTTTCTGCAGGATTACTAGGCAATTTCCCCTCATCGCCGGTAATTGCTTTTATAGTTATTCCCTGGGTATCACTTTTAGTTAACTGGATCTCATCCCCTGGTTTTTCAACAGCAAAACCAAGCACATCAAAACCAACACAAGCATTTCCAACGGAAGCTGGTGCAAACACTTTAATGCTATCTGCCATTGGAGATCTTCAAATTTTCCGGTGACAAATAATTACTAATACTAATGATTTCCGCAAAAACACCTGCAGCCGTTACTTCAGCTCCTGCACCAGGACCTTTTACAACTAATGGTCGCTCGCTGTATCTTTTAGTAGTAAAGAGTACAATATTATCGCTCACAAAAAGATTATAAAAAGAGTGATCAGCTGCAACTTTCTCCAATTTGATAGTTGCTTTACCCGATCTCATAGAGGCAATATACCTCAACACTTTTCCTCCTCTATTGGCTTCTTTTTTAAGCTTTTCTAGCTGATCATCAATCTTTTCCAATTCTTTGAAAAAATCAGTAATCGAAGGGGCATTAAAGCAGGATTGAGGCAGAATCGGCTCAATTCTAACATCGTTAAGTTCTAATTCGTAACCTGCCTCTCTGGTAAGAATGAGTATCTTCCGGGCAACGTCCATTCCGTTCAAATCATCTCTTGGATCGGGTTCTGTCAGACCTTTTTCATTAGCTTCTTTAACCACATCACTGAATTTCTTATCACCTGTAAAACTGTTAAAGATGTATGATATGGTACCGGAGAGAATTCCTTCGATTTCCAAGATCTCATCACCGCTATTTTTAAGGTCGTTCATTGTAGAAATAATAGGCAAACCTGCTCCAACATTAGTTTCGTAAAGAAATTTGACCCCCTGATCAAATGCAGTCTTTTTAAGTTTACTGTAAGTTTCCTGCGAACCGGAGTTAGCCAATTTATTCGGCGTGACAATTGATACGCTTGATCCTAATATTCGTTCATAATGATCAACCACAACCTGGCTTGAAGTGCAATCAATGAATATAGAATTAGGCATGTTCATTTTGATCATTTGATCAACAAATGTTTGGAAATTCGCACTCCTTCCTGGATAATCAATTTTGTCTTTCCAATTTTTCAGATCTATGCCTTCCTCATTAAAATGTTTATGTCTGGAATTTACAATTCCTACAAGGTTGATATTAATGTTCTCTTCTTTCTGTGGATCTGCCAGTTTCTGATCTATCTGTCGAAGCAATGTACTTCCGATAAGACCTGTTCCAGCTATAAAAAGATTGACCTGTTTTTGATTAGATAGAAAAAAGGCCTCATGCAATACATTTAAAGCCTTAGTGAGATTCGAAAACCCAATTACAATGGAAAGATTCAATTCTGAAGAACCTTGGGCTATGGCTACCACATTTATCCCATTTCTGCCAAGTGCAGTAAACATTTTGGCGGAAATTCCAGGTGTATTTCTCATATTCTCACCAATCACAGCTAAAACAGACAAATTGTCCTCAACCTTTATGTCGTCGATGAAGCCTCTATTTATTTCCAACTCAAAAGTATATTTGATTGCTTTTTTTGCGGCAGTTGCCTGTTCAGGTTTTAATGCAAAGGTGATCGAATACTCAGAAGATGCCTGGGTGATGAGAATGACGTTGATGTCCTTATTCGCAAGCGAACCAAAGAGTCGAGAAGCAATACCAGGCACACCTATCATACCACTTCCCGATACGCTGATCAGGGAGACTTGCTCAATAGACGAGATTCCTTTAACCAGGAAATTAGCAGTATCCGGATCTTCCGAAATAAGAGTTCCCTTGAATTCGGGATTAAATGTATTCCTGATTTTTAAAGGAATCTTTTTGGCTATAGCCGGCTGTAATGTCGGAGGGTAAATCACTTTTGCCCCAAAATGTGACATTTCCATCGCCTCATTAAAGGTCAAGGAGGGTAACGAATAAGCGGATTTAACTTTCCGCGGATCAGCCGTCAAAACTCCGTCCACATCTGTCCATATCTCTATCTCAGAAGCATCCAGCGCTGCTGCAATGATTGCCGCTGTATAATCAGAACCTCCCCTACCTAGTGTCGTGGTTTGATTGGTTGATGAACTAGCTAAAAAACCTGTAACAATAGGAACCTGGTTTTTTTTCGAAAAGTATTTATGAATATTGGCATTTGTTACCTCGAAATCGACAGTAGCATCACCAAACTGATCGTCTGTTTTAATTATTTCACGAGTATCAGCTGCCTGGGAGTCAATTTTGAGAGAGGATACATAATCTGATATTATTCTTGAAGCTAGACGCTCCCCAAAACTTTGAACCAAATCCAAAGTTCTATCCGACAATTCCTGGAGTAGTGATATACCGGTAAGTATTGCCTCCAAATTTTCAAATTCCTTTACAATGAAGTCTACTGTCTTATTTCCTTCGCCTAACAACTTATCAGAAGCATCCAGATGGAGTTTTCTTAGATTGATTAGTTCGGTTCTCCATTCATCATCCGCAACTGCGGCTCGCTGGCCAACTCTGATCAATCTGTTAGTCACACCGCTCATTGCAGATACCACAACGATGATCTCTTCACCGGCTAAATGGTAATCTTTAATTATACTGGAAACCTGGCGGATTTTCTCCGCAGATCCTAATGAAGTACCACCGAACTTTAAAACCTTCATCCTCTTCAAAAATTAAGGCCGCAAAATTGGAAAATTAATAGTAAAGACGGGAGAAAAGTGCGGATTAATCCAGACTACTTACCATAATTTAGCATCAGTTCAAAATAAATCCTTTTTGTTAGCAATAGAAGAATGATCTATCATTATTAATAACCCTCTAACTGTTCTTTCACTTCTTCCATCAACCACATGGGTGTAGAAGTTGCGCCACAAATACCAATGGTGTCATTTGAGCTAAACCATTCTTTTTGCAACTCAGATTTATTAGAAATAAAAAAAGAGTCCGGATTGTATTGCTTACAAACATTATAGAGTACCTGGCCGTTCGAAGATTTCGCACCGGCAACAAAAACTATCTTATCATAGAGAGTGGCAAAATCTTTGAGGTATTTATCTCGATTGGATACCTGTCGGCAAATGGTATCATTGAAATTAACTTTAATACCTTTGGTTTCAAGGTAATCCCGCACATTGTATAACTTGTCTGTGCTCTTTGTAGTTTGGCTATATAAAGTGATTTCTCTAGGCATGGCTTCAGTATCTAATTCCTCGAGATCCTGAAATACCACCGCCTCATTACTTGTTTGCCCCAGAAGGCCGTTGACTTCAGCATGACCTTGCTTACCAAGGATGTACATCGGTCCTCCTTTGTCATAGGAGTTTTTAATCCTATTTTGAAGTTTTAAAACGACCGGGCAAGACGCGTCAATTAGTTCGATATTATTCTTTAGTGCCAACTCATAAGTAGATGGAGGTTCCCCATGAGCCCTGATGAGCACTTTCGCATCATGTATGGTTTCCAGATCTTCGTGACTAATAATCTTCAAACCCTTTGCTTCGAGCCTTTTCACCTCCTCACCATTATGAACGATATCGCCCAGGCAGTAGAGCTCACCATTCTCCACCAATACGTCTTCGGCCATTTCTACAGCATACACAACTCCAAAACAAAACCCTGAGTTGGCGTCTATATCAACCTTTAAATTGAAATTGTCTTTCATCCATGTAAAATTATAGCAAATAATGGAGATACTTAAACCCGTTTGTAACCCTGTGTTTTTTCCAAGACTTCAATTCACTCAAAATTCAAATAGATCATGACTCAGAGATATTTGCCATGTCTGATTTCTTAGTTTGTTAAAGCCGGTAATACCTCCACCATCTGATAATCCCAAATTATTTAGTGCCGTCAAACCCTGGATGAATCTTAATCCCAATTGCATTTTTTTGGAACTATAATATTTAAAACCGCCTACCAGACTTATGTCCAGATCAGAATTAGGGTTCTTTTCACTTACATTGAGGCCGAATTCAGGCCCGAAAATAACGGACCATTCATTTATCTGAATACCAACAAGGGTAGGCATAGATAAATAATTTAACCGAAAGTTGAACCTGTTTCCCAATTGATCCTGCAGGCGAGAACCTTTACGTGAATATACAATCTCACCTAGAATGAAAACCTTTTTGGAAGTTGGAAGCTTAACAAAAGCCCCGGCGTGATACGAAATCTTTGGATTGAAGAGATTATTGTCGGAAGCAAACGGTACTCCAAATTCCTTGATATCAGAAATATTAAAACCGATTCTGGGTCCTATGGTTATTTGTGCGTGACAAAATACTGAAATAGCCATTGAAAAAAACAGGTAGATAATAATGGCTTTCACAGGGATCAGGTATGAATGAATTTATCTTTAAACGAACCAACCCGTGTGGATAGTGCTGTCATCTGTCGAAGTAACTCTTCTCCACTGTTTGAATGAACGAAGAATTTCAGGTTTGATTTTTTCAGTAAGTGATTCTCTGCCATAGTTCGGAATTGTCTGATCAGTCCATCGTAATAGCCCTCAATGTTCAGAATTCCAATTGGCTTACTTATCAAACTTAATTGTACCCAGGTTAAAATCTCACAGAGCTCTTCAAGCGTTCCATATCCTCCTGGCAGAGCAATAAAACCCTCTGCCAACTGAGACATTTTTAGTTTTCTTTCATGCATGGATTCTACTTTGATGAGTTCAGTTACCTCATCGTGAGCAATTTCCTTCTTCGCTAAGAATCGTGGAATTATACCAACCACTTTTCCCCCGTTCTCCATACATGAATCGGCTGTTACACCCATCAAACCAATTTTACCTCCTCCATAAATTAGCGTAATGCCCCTCCTAGCTAATTCAGCGCCCAACCATTGAGCGGAGTTTGCAAATTCAGGATTCTTGCCTTTGCTGGATCCACAGAAAACACATATCGATTGCATACCGATAAATGTACATGATGCAATCAAGAAATGTCCCAGCAGGAAGGCCTATTTGAGTGTCTTTTGATCGTTCAACCTCCAATCATACTCAAGAAAAGAGATTTTGGCCTCTGATTTGATCTTCACATCAGCGTACTGATTGATATATTCCCTTAAAGAGGTTTTCTTTTTAAAATCTCCACCAAACCAACTGAATATCTTGGAGACCCTAGGTTTGATAGCATCAATTATATTCTTTCCTGGATCATTGAGGAAGTCCCTTGCTGCGGCATTTAACTGTGCATCCAGGTTTTTGGCTGTATAAGCCTGTCGGCTCAAACGAGGACAGGAGTAAGAAGCACAAACAATGGCAAAATGAATTCGAGGCTCCTCGAATTCACTCCGCAGAATATCGTGCTCGATATTGTTGAGATCATATGTTTTATCACCTATTTCAATGAATTTTATATCCCATGGCGTATTAACGAAAGGTATCTGAATCCAACTCCCAATATCCTTAATACTTTCAACCGGGTACTTTTCGATTATGAGAGAAAGGGTAAAAGCATTGTATGCATTTATCCAGTAGGCTAATTGTTCATTCCTTGACCAAGAATCATTTGGATGGTTATTGCTCAGCAGATCCAGGTATTCTTGAAGTTGTTGAGGGTCGTCTTTGAGCCCCCGGTAATCAATCCAGCCTTTTTCGCTGACATATCTTCTTAGTATCTCATCTAAAAGTTTGTGGCTTATGGGTGCACTGTCTGCACCTGTCAAATTAAATCCGACAACAATTAATAGCTGAAAAAATATTTTCATATCATGTATCCAAATATGTCATTACCAACTATTGAATATCCCAGAAAGTTCAATAACACAATTAAGCCAAAAAAATAATCCAACTTATGTTTGCGTTTAGGTAATTAAATTTTCTAACAGGGCGTTCATTGAAATTTGATTTGCTCCTCTGTAACAAATCATATCTGTTTTCTTAGGATAAAACCTTCTGATTACCCCAATCCTATTTTCAACTGTCCCTTTATCCTGACTAGTATAGGGACGAGTGAAATAGGCATCCACATCAAGGGATTGAGCAATCAACTCATGTTTAGAAAATGCCATATCATTATCAAAAGTGAGTGTTTCCAGTTTGTGTTTATCCTGAGAGAGTTCCTCCACAATAGCTTCGGCCATTTGATCGGCATTTTTACTGTGCATCTTTCTGATTCTGGTAAAAAGACTTGCTCGGTCTGTCATCACCAACAAAGAGCCTTTGTGGTTTTTACCCATCATTAAATCGACTTCTATATCTCCCAATCGTTCCCTTTTGTTAATGATCTGGGGTCGCTGTTCAATTGATACCCTATTCGGGATAATACCTCTACGATCTTTTCTGTTTCCTCGTTTGCGCCTTCGTTTGCCATGTTTTAGATATGTGTATAGTTGTTTGTATTCTTGGTTCTCCTGGCGGTTGGTGTGCTTACATTCCCATATCCATTGGTAAATCCATTCATGGCTAAGTGGACATTCTCTCGTTTTCTTTCCCTGATGGCTGATCAATTCAGGACTCCATCTATCTTCTTGGAGCCGGTTAACTATCCAGTCTTTCATGGGTTTGGTGAAAATCACTCTTTTTGGCTTTTCTTGATGACGAAGATTGGTCCTCCTTTGTGCATTTGCTGTTCGATAGACACCAGCTCCCCTACCTCTTGAACCCACATTTCGCTTAAGCTCACGTGAGATCGTAGACGGGTGAAAATGAACGATACAGGCAATCTCCTTTTGAGTAGCTCCTGTTTTCAATAATGCTTCAATTTGATACCTTTGATCAATACTGAGATGTGTGTAGTTTTTTGACATTTTGCAATCCAAAGATTGCACTGCTCAGGCTTTTGAAGAATGAAAAAGCCCTTAAAAGCTTTTTCATTCTTCAATTGCACTTATTAGTTGATCTCAGCTAATCCAACTTATGTAATTATTAAATAAATCATTAGCGAAATTGCTTTAAGTTATAAAATCCAACCTCAAGAGGATTTATTCCTTAAGCAGGACATCGCTGCAACAAGGTGCCGGTGGAGGACATCCTAAACGTGGAAGCGAGTGGAAGCCATATCTAGATCAACACTGTTGAAGAAAAGTTCGGTACAAATAGTCCTCATCAGTTCTGCTATTAAGTGAGAGATATTGGAGATCTTCTCGCACATCTGATCTTTCAAAACACTGAAATCCGAGCGGGTCACCTCCTTTTCTTTTAAGATCAACTACCAGTTAGTTTCCCTTTTTTTATCAAGTTGCCTAAATTTTATTTCGCTATTTTTAGCAAAACCATACAGGCTATTTGTTCGACCTTTATTTAAATATCGAGTTTGCCCTTTTGATTGCAGGGTTCCTGATCATCGCGATTGCAGCTGACAGGATTGCTACTTTTTTCCAAAAAATTAGGCTCCCTCTTATCACTGGCTTGCTGATTAGCGGCATCATTACCGGTCCATTTGTATTAGACCTCATACCCATTGAGTCAAAGGTCAGATTAAATTTCATCAATGAGCTCTCCCTGGCTTTTATTGCTTTCGCTGCTGGTTCTGAACTTTACCTGCGTGAACTGAGAGGCAGGCTTAACAGCATTAAATGGAATACTTTTTGGCAGCTTATTACAACATTTGGTTTAGGAAGTATTGCCGTATTTTTCATAGCTGACATGATTCCTTTCATGTCAACGATGAATTTTGCTACGAAACTCTCCTCTTCATTGTTAATCGCTGCAATTTTTGGCGCTCGCTCGCCTGCATCTGCCATAGCAATAATTAAAGAACTCAGAGCGAAAGGGCCATTTACCCAAACAATACTAGGTGTAACAGTACTCAAGGATTTCATTGTTATCGTGGTATTCACCATTTGTCTATCGTTTGCTCAAAGCCTGATCTCTGGTCTGGATATTAACCTAATCAGCCTCCTGATCATTCTGGCAGAACTTACTCTCTCCATAATTTTTGGACTTTTATTAGGCAAGATTCTGGCACTTATTCTTTCATTGAGGATACAGACGCTAAGCAAATCGATATTACTGATTACAATTGGGTACCATGTTTACTTGTTCTCTCACTTTATCAGAAGTTTTTGTGACCAATATTTGGGGTATGAGATTATCCTTGAACCTCTTCTAATATGCATTGTTGGAAGCTTTTATCTGACTAACTACACTCGTTTTCGTGCCGACTTTCTCAAATTCATTCACGACGCAGGCAACTACATTTATGTAGCATTTTTTACCTTAACCGGAGCTACGATGTCAGTAGACATCCTGATGGAGGTATGGCCGGCGGCCTTGATTTTATTTGGCATTAGACTAGTCGCCATGATATTGGGTTCTTACGCCGGTGGTTTGGCAGCCAAAGAACCTCCACTTTTAATGCACTTAGGTTGGATGCCCTATTTGACACAAGCTGGTGTAGCTCTCGGCTTATCCACGGCAGTAGCCAACGAGTTTCCCGGTTGGGGAAACGAATTTGCCACCTTGATCATAGCCATAATAGTGCTCAATCAATTGGTTGGACCGCCATTATTCAAATGGGCCTTGCACAAATCGGGAGAAGATCGGAGCAGGGCAACTACACCCCAATTTGGTGGGACTCGAGATGTCATCATTATCGGTTATGAAAACCAATCTATAACACTGGCCCGACAACTTCTGGAAAAAGAGTGGCAGGTTCAATTGGCCACACTTAGAGAAAAGGGGTCATTCCAGGAACCAGAAGACTTAACTATCAAATACATCAACAAAATTTCATTTGAGCAACTTAAGTCTCTTAATGCAGACAAGACGGAAGCTATTTTATGCATGCTTTCAGATGATGAGAATTACGAAATCTGTGAAATTGCTTATCAACATTTCGGCACTAAGGATCTTATAGTCAGGCTTAATGAGCACATTAACTATGAAAAGTTCCTTGCCCTAGGCGCCAGGATCGTTGATCCTTCAATGGCAATTGTCAACCTCTTAGAGCATTTTGTAAGTTCACCACAAGCCACCTCTCTTATCCTTGGTATGGAAAGAGGTCAGGATTCACGAGACATCGAATTGCTTGATCCAAACTTGCATGGTATTGCTTTAAGAGATCTCAGGCTTCCCGCCGATGTTATTATCCTTTCTATTAAAAGAGGTGGGCAGATGATCATCTCGCATGGATACACTAGGCTTAGAAAAAATGACATTATCACAATTGTCGGTTCTAACAAAAGCCTGGAAGACATTGCCCTGAAATTTGAAAGGTAATCTAGCTGGATCGTGAATAGAAAAATTCGTAAAAACGGCAGCTCCAAATAATGTAGAGCATCCCGTTGCCCATTCGTCAACTGATTAAAAAAAATGGCATGTAGCATGCCGTTACACTTAAAAAATGAACTCGCCATTCGTACATAGTGTTTGATTCTGAAACTGACAATCCTCCTTCCATAATCACTTCAATCTGATCAGCCCTTTTATCTTTGCGGGCAATGGCTAAAATTGACGAAAACAACCCTCTTAAGCATATTATTGCTCACGCAAAGGAATACGGTTTCATCTTTCCTTCCAGCGAGATATACGACGGACTGAGCGCAACCTACGATTATGGACAGAATGGTGTTCAGCTGAAAAATAACATCAAGGAATACTGGTGGAAAGCCATGGTGCAGATGCATGAAAATATCGTCGGCATCGATGCAGCCATTTTTATGCATCCTACTACCTGGAAGGCATCGGGTCATGTAGATGCCTTCAATGACCCTTTAATAGATAACAAAGACTCCAAGAAAAGGTATCGGGCGGATTCTTTAATTGAAGATGCAATTGCCAAGATCGAGGGTAAAATCAATAAAGAAATGGAAAAAGCCGCCAAAAGATTTGGTGACGCCTTCGATAAGGACGAATTTCTGTCCACTAACCCTCGAGTAATTCAGAACCAGGAGAAGATTGACACCATCAATGCCAGACTAAAAAAAGCGATGGATGATTCCGATTTTGCCGATTTGAAAACACTCATTGAAGAACTTGGAATAGCCTGTCCAGTTTCCGGATCAAAAAATTGGACTGAAGTACGACAGTTCAATCTAATGTTTAGTACTGAGCTTGGTGCGGCCGCAGAAGGTGCCAATACCATTTACCTACGACCTGAAACAGCTCAAGGGATATTCGTCAATTTTCTAAATGTGCAGAAAAGTGGCCGCATGAAAATCCCATTTGGTATTGCCCAGATTGGTAAAGCCTTTAGAAATGAGATTATTGCCAGGCAATTCATTTTTCGAATGAGGGAATTCGAGCAAATGGAAATGCAATTTTTCATCAAACCAGGAGAAGAAATGGCCTGGTATGAGAAGTGGAAAGAAGCCCGTATAAAATGGCATAAAAACCTGGGAATTGGAGATGACAACTATCGATTCCATGATCACCTGAACCTCGCACATTATGCCAATGCCGCATGCGATATCGAATTCAATTTTCCTATAGGTTTTAAAGAACTGGAGGGTATCCATTCGCGTACGGATTTTGACCTCAAAAGCCATGAGGAATACTCAGGTAAGAAGCTCCAATTCTTCGACAACGAAGACAATAAAAGCTATATACCATATGTCATTGAGACCTCAATCGGCCTTGACAGGATGTTTTTAGCAGTACTGTCCGGTGCCTATTTAAACGAGCAATTGGAAGACGGTAGTGAACGTGTCTTACTTAAAATTCCTCATGCCCTGGCTCCGGTAAAAGTGGCCGTGCTACCATTGGTTAACAAGGATGGGTTGCCTGAAAAAGCCCGAGAAATAATGGATGAAATCAAATTTGATTTCATGGCCCAATATGAAGCCAAAGACTCAATTGGCAAGAGATATCGCCGACAGGATGCCATAGGCACACCCTATTGTATTACGATAGATCATCAGACCCTTAAAGACCAAACCGTAACATTAAGGAACAGAGATCCGATGCAACAGGAACGCGTATCCATCCCGGAATTAAAAAGACTGATTGAGAATAAGATATCAATTAACAACCTGCTTCGGCAGCTTTAGCCAGAATGGCATTTCTGGTTTCTTTTATCGGGTCTTTACTTTCCTTAACTCGAACTGGCGATCTATAATAAAACTTGCTCACACCTGCTTACTGCATAAAACAATTCCCGGGCTATTTGCCGACATCTTTCATCATACTTTTGTGTTTCTATATCTGTCCCGTCAAATTCCTTCGGATCTCTGTAAGGCAGCACAAATCTTCTTTCCGCTCCGGGAACATGAGGACAAGCTTCTGCAGCATCTGAGCAAACTAAAATGGCGCCGAAGCCTTCCGATGGGTTGTCAGGACTATCAAATCTCTTGGAGTAGCACAGGATGGGGTCGGAATTTTCCGAGTAAAAAATAGAATATACAGGATTGCTTTTATCCCCGGTTGGAGAGACTTGAAAACCACATCTTTCAATCGCGTCAACGGCATTTGGGTGAAATATCGTCGCCTCTGTACCTCCTGAGTATGTTTCTATTTCTATGTCATAATAGTCAGCTGCCACCTTCAACCAGATCTGACCGAAATGACTCCGACGGGAATTGTGTGTACAGATCACAGTAAATCTGATCGATTGTTTCTCATTCTTCCTTTTCCTTATATAAGTGCTTACTTCCTCGAGTTCCGCTTTTCTTTGATCAGAGATCTGATTGAAATCAGTTACTAATCCATTGCAAAATTGAAGGGTTTCAGGAATCCATTTGTCTTTATTCATTAGTTTAAAAATTGTCAATCAAAATACGTATATCAATTGTTAACTTACTATTAATACAAGTGGTTAAAGTTCTTCTTACTGCATAGCCAGAACAATTTGTCCAAAATTCTGACCCTTTTTAGTCATACTGCGTAGAAAGTATAGCACTTCACGCAAATGCGAGAAAAATCACAAAACACATTAATCCTGGCTGCGTTGTGGCTTTTGATGTTCTCATCAAGTAGTCAGTTCTTTATAGTGGTGCCTATACTTTCTGTAATTGGCGAAGAGTTATCTATAGCTGAAAGTCTGCGGGGAACCTTAACCCGCATTATTCATAGGCCACCAATTTTGGGATTAATAATGGGTTGCTAACTATTTTTGATTGGAGTGTATGTATTAATTTGAAGATCAACCAGGTTTCTGGATTTCAAAGGACATTAGAGCGTTTTTTTGTTAGAATTTTTCAATTTTCAGTCAAAGCTCTATTGTGTTCTTATGGAAGAACATTTTTTTGATTAAACCAAACTGTTTAACTGATCGGTCAGTTCACCGTAAGCAAATCGCCCAGCAGGTATTGATATCTAAAGGCTCTTGAGAATTGTATTGTCAATGATCTTTTCCTTTCTTTCAGGCACGCCCCAACCTTCATCAGGTAAAGTCGGATATTGTCCACTTGCCATCGTTTAGCAAAGTGGTGTTTTGTTTTGGCAATTAATAATTTAATCTGCCGGAACATTTCATAACAGAGGGTAGCGATGATTAAACGCATGAAATTGGCCCAGTAGCGATGACAGGAAAGCCGGTCGGAATAAGTCATGTTTTTGAGTTCCTTTATTCGATTTTCACTGGCATCACCTCGCTTGACATAAAAATCAAAGTAAATCTGTTGAGCGGTCATCGCTTCAAAGTTGCTCACAAAGTAACGGACATTCATTCCTTTTCCGGTAGACTCCACTTTGGCGTACAGCTTTTCAGAACGATCCCAGCTTTTGGCCTGGTAAGTAAACGGGCCAACAAACTCTTGATGTTTGATGATTTTTGAAGCATATTCCTTTTTTACTTCAATGATAGTCTGTTTGGTAAAAGTCTTTAAAACTTCATTACTACTAATACCTAAACAAAATTGAAGGTCAAACTGCTTAGCTATCCGATAAAAAGATGCTCCTGAAAAGCCACTATCCGCTTGAATAAGGATCTTTACTGAGGGCAGTTTTTTTCTGATTTTAATGACAATCCTTTTCAATAAGGCCACAAACCATTTGTTGGAGTGACAATTGCCCGGACGTAGTACTGGTAAAATGACCTGACCGGTGTTCCCGTCCTTAAAGAACAACTCATGGTACATAGTCTGTCCATAATAGCCATTATACAAACTGAGTTGTTGGGATCCATGAGTAGGGTCATCGGTACCATCTACATCAATGATGATTTGACCAGTCTTCTCTTTCAACTCCTCTACATAACGGTCTACAAACCATTGACTCATCTGGTAGATCAGACTCCGATCGGCCTTGTTTTCAAATCGACTTAAAGTAGGCTGGGAACATAATCCGCTATCTAGTACTTTACGGATCACCGGATCCTCTCGGAGTTTTTGTTCGTCATTGCAATCCTGATAGCCCTGCATCATTAAAAACACCCGTTGGCGAAGCATTTCTTCATAAGTGTATTCGATAAAAAAGGGGTTTCGATAGTCAGGAATCAGTGCGGCGAAGCTTTTTAATAGACCAGTCTTTCTCTCTACTTTTTCACTTAACAATATCGCTCCGTCTGAGCTAATCGCTGATGCTGAAAAATCAAATTTAAAAGCTTGTTTTCCTCGATAAAATACGGTATCTTTTTCCTTATATTCAGGCATAAATTAATTGCTTATTTTGTTGTCTAACTATCTCAATATAAGCAATTTATGCCTGTTTTTTATTGTCTACTATGAATTTTTCGGGTTAAACACATCATATGCTATTACACTCGGCATATTTGCCTTAATTATTGGCCCCATTTCTGATAAAATTGGTAGAAGAAAGATCCTCCTTTGGGGAAGCGGAGTAATGACGGTAAGCCTGTTACTACATAATCTAGCGTTTGATTATACATCCATGATTATAGTACGAGCGCTGGCCGGTGCAGCAGGAGGAGTTCTCACGGGGAGTTGTGTTGCTTATGTCGGCGATCGGTTTCCCAAGCATAAAAGGGGATGGGCCAATGGAGTTGTAATGACCGGTAGTGCAGTTGGTCAAATTGCAGGTATTCCATTAGGAACAGTACTGGCAAATCAATACAGCTTTCAGGCGCCATTTATTTTCTTTTGTATTACCATGGCAATCGCCTCGATTCTGGTTTGGCTTTATGTTCCTCAACCACAGGTTGCTTTTTACAGGGGAAGTATTACTATACCATCGGTATTTCATGGATATGCTAAAATGTTAAAAAAACCGGTTTACCGTTCAGTCGCATTCGGTTATATGCTTATGTTTTTGGGCATGAGTGCATTTGTTGTATACTTTCCAACCTGGTTGGAGACTTTGGGAGCTTCCGGAGATGACATCGCTCTCATTTTCGTGGTAGGGGGTTCGGCTATGGTTATTGGTGGTCCAATTGCGGGAAGAATTTCGGATAAAAGAGGCCGAAAGAACATCATTATCATTTCTAACCTGATTTTGGCTATAATCCTGGTTAGCACCGTCACTTTTATTGATTCAATCTCATTGGCAACTTATGTTTTCTTTTTCTTCTTAATGCTCGTGGTCTCAGGACGAATGGTCCCATATCAGGCCTTGGTATCGGAGATCGCTTCAGACCACTCCAGAGGAAAACTGATGTGCTTAAGCATTTCAATTGGCCAGTTAGGCGTGGGACTAGGTTCAGCACTTTCCGGTTGGCTTTATGCCTCCTATGGATTCAGCAGCAATGTACTTCTTGGAGCATGTGCGATACTAGCTATGGCTGCGTTAGTATGGAAATTTATACCTGAAACTATGGGTGACTATTCGACGTCCTCAATTAAAGAGGAAAAAGTGTTTGAATCGTTGGCATAACCTGATGCTAAACGTATAAAGCCCGATCCCAATCAGCAATCAAATCATCGACATGTTCCAATCCCACTGAAACCCTTAACAGGTTTTCTGGTGTACTGCTTTCTTCTCCTTCTATAGATTTTCGGTGTTCTACCAAACTTTCTACCCCACCCAGGCTTGTTGCCGTCGTAAATAACTCGAGTTTTCCTGTGGTATCAAGAGCCCTTTTTGCATCTCCTTTTACCTGGACTGAAAGCATTGCCCCAAATCCAGACATCTGATTTCTCGCTTTTTCATGTTGTGGGTGTGATAATAGGCCAGGATAATGCACTTTCTCGATTTGTGAATGCCCTTCCAGGTATTCGGATAATAGCCCTGCTGATTTCATTTGAGCATTAAAGCGAACATGTAAGGTTTTTATTCCACGTGCTACCAACCAACAATCGAAAGGTGAAGGAACAGCCCCGGAAACCTGTTGATTTCGTCGTAGTGCTTCTTCCAGGTCTTTATCTCTTAGTACTACTGCTCCTCCAAGAACATCACCATGACCACCTAGATATTTGGTGGTTGAATGCATCACAATGTCGGCACCAAATAACAAAGGATTCTGACTAACGGGGGTGTACCATGTATTATCAACTGCGCAAATTGCTCCCTTTTCGTGAGCTAAGGTCGCTATAGTTTTAAGGTCACTGATCTTCAGTTGAGGATTAGATGGTGTCTCTACCCAGATTAATTTTGTTGAGTCGATTATATTGTCTTTAACATTATTGGCGTCGCTCATATCTACAGAGGTCATTTTAATTCCCCACTTACCAAACAATTCTACCATTAGGTCTTTAGTTGAATAGTAAGCATCATCTGGCAATAGAACATGAGCTCCAGGTTGAAGTAATTGGAAAATCGCTGAAGTTGCAGCCATTCCTGAAGAAAAGGCAATCCCTACTTTACCTGACTCGAGCACAGACAAGCTTTGTTCTAACAACTGCCGATTAGGATTGTCAAGGCGTGAGTAGATATAATCATGTTCTCTCTCAAAATTGGTGGATAATGTGATCGGTGTACTGACGGCACCTGCGTTGGCATCCGACATTAAAGTGCTTCTTATGGCTTTAGTTTCCGGCCTTAAACTCTTTGGGATGTCACTCACTTTAAAAACTGAATGTAAGTATTGAAATTGATTTGTAAGTTCAAGTAATAAGTGCAATTTTCCTTTGTAGCACTTGCTTTGCGTTTAGGTAATTAAATTTTCTAACAGGGCGTTCATTGATTTTGTTTTCAACAACTTTGATTTGCTCCTCTGTAACAAATCTAATATCTGTTTTCTTAGGATAAAACCTTCTGATTACCCCAATCCTATTTTCAACTGTCCCTTTATCCTGACTAGTATAGGGACGAGTGAAATAGGCATCCACATCAAGGGATTGAGCAATCAACTCATGTTTAGAAAATGCCATATCATTATCAAAAGTGAGTGTTTCCAGTTTGTGTTTATCCTGAGAGAGTTCCTCCACAATAGCTTCGGCCATTTGATCGGCATTTTTACTGTGCATCTTTCTGATTCTGGTAAAAAGACTTGCTCGGTCTGTCATCACCAACAAAGAGCCTTTGTGGTTTTTACCCATCATTAAATCGACTTCTATATCTCCCAATCGTTCCCTTTTGTTAATGATCTGGGGTCGCTGTTCAATTGATACCCTATTCGGGATAATACCTCTACGATCTTTTCTGTTTCCTCGTTTGCGCCTTCGTTTGCCATGTTTTAGATATGTGTATAGTTGTTTGTATTCTTGGTTCTCCTGGCGGTTGGTGTGCTTACATTCCCATATCCATTGGTAAATCCATTCATGGCTAAGTGGACATTCTCTCGTTTTCTTTCCCTGATGGCTGATCAATTCAGGACTCCATCTATCTTCTTGGAGCCGGTTAACTATCCAGTCTTTCATGGGTTTGGTGAAAATCACTCTTTTTGGCTTTTCTTGATGACGAAGATTGGTCCTCCTTTGTGCATTTGCTGTTCGATAGACACCAGCTCCCCTACCTCTTGAACCCACATTTCGCTTAAGCTCACGTGAGATCGTAGACGGGTGAAAATGAACGATACAGGCAATCTCCTTTTGAGTAGCTCCTGTTTTCAATAATGCTTCAATTTGATACCTTTGATCAATACTGAGATGTGTGTAGTTTTTTGACATTTTGCAATCCAAAGATTGCACTGCTCAGGCTTTTGAAGGATGAAAAAGCCCTTAAAAGCTTTTTCATCCTTCAATTGCACTTATTAGTTGATCTCAGCAATTATTGAATCATATAACTATGACATGAACCCGGATGTTAAATTCATTCACCTGGAATAAATTGAAAACTCTCTATTGTTCAAGTCAAAGCAGAATAAATTTCAGACTTAACCCGCATTATTCATAGGCCACCAATTTTGGGATTAATAATGGGTTGCTAACTATTTTTGATTGGAGTGTATGTATTAATTTGAAGATCAACCAGGTTTCTGGATTTCAAAGGACATTAGAGCGTTTTTTTGTTAGAATTTTTCAATTTTCAGTCAAAGCTCTATTGTGTTCTTATGGAAGAACATTTTTTTGATTAAATCAAACTGTTTAACTGATCGGTCAGTTCACCGTAAGCAAATCGCCCAGCAGGTATTGATATCTAAAGGCTCTTGAGAATTGTATTGTCAATGATCTTTTCCTTTCTTTCAGGCACGCCCCAACCTTCATCAGGTAAAGCCGGATATTGTCCACTTGCCATCGTTTAGCAAAGTGGTGTTTTGTTTTGGTAATTAATAATTTAATCTGCCGGAACATTTCATAACAGAGGGTAGCGATGATTAAACGCATGAAATTGGCCCAGTAGCGATGACAGGAAAGCCGGTCGGAATAAGTCATGTTTTTGAGTTCCTTTATTCGATTTTCACTGGCATCACCTCGCTTGACATAAAAATCAAAGTAAATCTGTTGAGCGGTCATCGCTTCAAAGTTGCTCACAAAGTAACGGACATTCATTCCTTTTCCGGTAGACCTCCACTTTGGCGTACAGCTTTTCAGAACGATCCCAGCTTTTGGCCTGGTAAGTAAACGGGCCAACAAACTCTTGATGTTTGATGATTTTTGAAGCATATTCCTTTTTTACTTCAATGATAGTCTGTTTGGTAAAAGTCTTTAAAACTTCATTACTACTAATACCTAAACAAAATTGAAGGTCAAACTGCTTAGCTATCCGATAAAAAGATGCTCCTGAAAAGCCACTATCCGCTCGAATAAGGATCTTTACTGAGGGCAGTTTTTTTCTGATTTTAATGACAATCCTTTTCAATAAGGCCACAAACCATTTGTTGGAGTGACAATTGCCCGGACGTAGTACTGGTAAAATGACCTGACCGGTGTTCCCGTCCTTAAAGAACAACTCATGGTACATAGTCTGTCCATAATAGCCATTATACAAACTGAGTTGTTGGGATCCATGAGTAGGGTCATCGGTACCATCTACATCAATGATGATTTGACCAGTCTTCTCTTTCAACTCCTCTACATAACGGTCTACAAACCATTGACTCATCTGGTAGATCAGACTCCGATCGGCCTTGTTTTCAAATCGACTTAAAGTAGGCTGGGAACATAATCCGCTATCTTAGTACTTTACGGATCACCGGATCCTCTCGGAGTTTTTGTTCGTCATTGCAATCCTGATAGCCCTGCATCATTAAAAACACCCGTTGGCGAAGCATTTCTTCATAAGTGTATTCGATAAAAAAGGGGTTTCGATAGTCAGGAATCAGTGCGGCGAAGCTTTTTAATAGACCAGTCTTTCTCTCTACTTTTTCACTTAACAATATCGCTCCGTCTGAGCTAATCGCTGATGCTGAAAAATCAAATTTAAAAGCTTGTTTTCCTCGATAAAATACGGTATCTTTTTCCTTATATTCAGGCATAAATTAATTGCTTATTTTGTTGTCTAACTATCTCAATATAAGCAATTTATGCCTGTTTTTTATTGTCTACTATGAATTTTTCGGGTTAACAATATCGGCTCCGTCTGAGCTAATCGCTGATGCTGAAAAATCAAATTTAAAAGCTTGTTTTCCTCGATAAAATACGGTATCTTTTTCCTTATATTCAGGCATAAATTAATTGCTTATTTTGTTGTCTAACTATCTCAATATAAGCAATTTATGCCTGTTTTTTATTGTCTACTATGAATTTTTCGGGTTAAAGTAGGCTGGGAACATAATCCGCTATCTAGTACTTTACGGATCACCGGATCCTCTCGGAGTTTTTGTTCGTCATTGCAATCCTGATAGCCCTGCATCATTAAAAACACCCGTTGGCGAAGCATTTCTTCATAAGTGTATTCGATAAAAAAGGGGTTTCGATAGTCAGGAATCAGTGCGGCGAAGCTTTTTAATAGACCAGTCTTTCTCTCTACTTTTTCACTTAACAATATCGCTCCGTCTGAGCTAATCGCTGATGCTGAAAAATCAAATTTAAAAGCTTGTTTTCCTCGATAAAATACGGTATCTTTTTCCTTATATTCAGGCATAAATTAATTGCTTATTTTGTTGTCTAGCTATCTCAATATAAGCAATTTATGCCTGTTTTTTATTGTCTACTATGAATTTTTCGGGTTAAACTATGCCATATCAAATAAGACAATGGACTGTTGGCAATTTTGTGTCATGATATTTACATCAATACACCCCCATATTATTATCTTTTTGAGTTACTCTCTCGTTGGCCATATAGCAAAAACCGTTTTAACAAGATATTAATCCGTGCCTGTGATCAGGTGAAAACGATCGTCAACATTAATGTTAGTGGATTGAGGATCATCCAATGGACTAGCTGATCTTCCTGAACTTTGATCGTTACAAGAAATTAGAAGCAATGACAAACAAATTGATTTATTGAAGTAGGCGTATAATAAATAATGATTTTGACTCTAAAAACAGCTTGAAATACTTTGTTAAGTCACTGATATTCAGTATATTAATATCAATTAAGAGTAAAAGTTAAATTTCAAGATATGGAGAAAAAGTATGAAAGTCTAACACTTTTCGAGTTTCAGGAGAAATTCCCCGATAACGACAGTTGCCAAGAATACCTGGCCGAATTGAAATGGCCCAAAGGGTTTAAATGTGAGAGGTGTGGCCATGACCGGTATTGCGGTGGGAAGCTGCAGCATACACGGCAATGCACTAAATGCAAGTATCAGGCTACTCCCACTAGTAGCACCCTATTCCACAAGGTTAAATTCCCACTTTTAAAGGCTTTTTATATTGTTTACTACATGAGTTACAAATAAAAAAAGAATTGCTTCTACTGAACTGAGCCGAAAACTGGGGTTGCGCCAAAAAACCTGCTGGCTGTTCCAACACAAGGTTATGAAAGCAATGGCCAGCAGTGGCAAATACCCGCTAATGGGCAAAGTAGAAGTCGATGAAACGGTAGTAGGAGAACAGGAAGAAGGTGTTGTAGGGCGTCAGAATAACCGAAAAAGGCAGGTTTTAGTTGCAATTGAGAAGAAAGGCAGAGGAGTTAGCCGAATGTATGCCAGGATAATTGACAATGCAGGTACCAGGCAGCTAAAGCCTTTTTTCGAAGATCATATATCCTGTCGGGCTAATATCAAAACCGATAAGTGGAGGGGATACATGCTCTTAAAAAATAAATACAGCCTCCTGGTTCAAACCGACAGTGGAAAGAAGGGTAAGAACTTCCCAGACTTACACAGGACAATTATGATGTTCAAGGCCTGGCTTAGAGGTATCCATCATTCCGTAGATAACCTTCAGGCATACATTGACCAATATTGTTATAGGTTTAACCGCAGTCAGATGAAAGGTGGAATATTTGATAATCTGTTGGACAGAATGGTGAATCATAAGCCTTGTCCTTATAAAATGATTTGTATTTATTAAATGCCTACTTCAAATTGATCTAAATGTAAATTGTGAAGTTTTCATATTGTTTATGGTTATGTTGCTAATTGTGAATCTTTAATGATAAACTAAATTGTTAGCCTGAGCAACTAATATCCTGAGCAACTAATAATAGGTTTATGCCATTTTCTCATGGTTTGATCCATAATATAATATGAAGAATACTCCACTGGTTGAGAAAATTATTCTTAGCCCTGGATGTCAATAGTCTCCCCACTTAATGTAGATTTCCAGATCTTTATCCCCGCGGCCTGAAAGATTAATTACTACGCGATCATTAGTCTTGAAATCCAATTGATCCAATGATGCCAATGCATGAGCAGATTCGATGGCTGGAATAATCCCTTCAAGTCTGCTTAGGAGTATTCCAGCTTTCATCGCCTCCTTATCAGTTGCGCCTAAGAATTGTGCCCTCCCGCCGTCAAAAAGATGAGCGTGAATCGGACCAATGCCCGGATAATCAAGGCCGGCCGAAATGCTGTGCGGCTCAACTACCTGCCCATCTTCAGTTTGCATAACCAGTGATCGACTTCCATGCAAAATACCTTCTCGCCCCAATTGGGTTGTAGCCGCTGATCTTCCTGAATTAATCCCTTCACCCGCTGCTTCAACACCAACCAACTGTACATCTTCTTCATCGAGATAGTGATAAAAAGCACCAATAGCATTACTGCCACCTCCCACACAAGCAATTACATAGTCAGGATTCTCGTTTCCGGTTTGCTCTCTTAACTGCCATTTGATCTCTTCGCTAATTACCGACTGGAACCGACTAACCATATCAGGATATGGATGAGGACCCACCACGGAACCAATAATGTAGTGCGTATCCCATGGGTTATTAATCCAGTGACGCAATGCTTCATTCGTAGCGACCTTTAAGGTCTGACTCCCTGATGTGGCAGGTCTTACCTCAGCCCCGAGGATTTTCATTCGCTCTACATTGGGGTGTTGGCGTTCCATGTCCACTTTACCCATGTAAACGATACATTCAATACCGGCCAGGGCGCAAACTGTTGCAGTCGCCACACCATGTTGACCAGCCCCAGTTTCCGCTATGATTTTAGTTTTGTTAAGTCTTTTAGCGAGAAGTATCTGTCCTATGGTATTGTTTATCTTATGAGCTCCGGTATGACATAGATCCTCTCTTTTTAGATAGACTTTCGCCTGATACTTTTCAGACAGTCGTTCAGCCAAATAAAGCGGGGTAGGACGCCCCACATAATCTTTAAGCAA
>CAXXNX010000073.1:0-161022 GCA_963664285.2 Cyclobacteriaceae bacterium | reverse complement strand
CACCGGCTCAGGAGGAAAAAACAAAGAGGAGCGGGTAGAGCAGGCTGCCACTTCCTATCTGACTAAAGCCCGTGCTTTGAGCAAGAAAGTGGGCCAAATGTTGGAAAAACATCAGGGAAACTCTATCGAGGAGTTCGCAGCCCTGATGGCATTGACCTATTATCTTGAGATGTTGGAAAAGCACATCGAGTTGCTCGACAGGCGGTTGATCAGAGCAGAGACCATTCCCCATGCCGAAAAAGTCTTTTCCATCTTTCAACCTTATGCCGAAATGATCAAAAAAGGCAAACTGCACCCCAATGTGGAGATCGGTAAGAATCTGGCCATCACTTCGGATCAATACCATTTACTCATAGACTGGCAAATAGCTGAAAAACAAACCGACAACCAACTTACCCTATCAATTGCCCGGCGTATCGCTGAGAAATACCCCATCCAAAGCCTGAGCACCGACAAGGGGTTTTCCGATAAAGAGGATAAAGCAACTCTGCAAACCTTCATCCCAGAAGTGATCATGCCTAAAAAGGGTAGGTTGAAGATCAACCAGGTTTCTGGATTTCAAAAGACCGTTCAATCAGCGCCAAGCCTTCAAAAGGTTGAAAAACAAGCATTCTGCTATCGATTCCAACATCAAAGCTGTTTACACCGGTCAGATTGGACCGTATGCCCGAACCGTACCCAGCAGGTATTGATATCTAAAGGCTACATCGGGAATTGTATTGCCAATGATCTTTTCCTTTCTTTCAGGCACGCCCCAACCTTCATCAGGTATCGCCGGATATTGTAAACTTGCCAGGTTGACCAAAGTGGTGTTTTGTTTTGCCAAGCAACAAGCCAATCTGCCAGAAACAAGCAGCTTAATCACCTTTTAGCGATGATTAATAAGCATGAAATTAGGCACTGTAGCGATGACAGTGAAAGTCCTGGTCAGGCTAAAAGTCATGTTTTTGAGTTCCTTTATTCGAAAACCATCGCTTGACATAAACAATCAAAGTAAATCTGTTGAGCAAAGTCATCGCTTTAAAGTTAGCTCAGCAAGGTGACGGACATTCATTCCTTTTCATTAGACTCCACTTTGGCGTACAGCAGAACGATCCCAGCTTTTGGCCTGGTAATAAACGACCTACAAACTCTTGCTGTTTGATCTTTTTGAAGACACTAATTCCTTATTGACTTCAATGATAGTCGTTTGGTAAAAGTCTTTAAAACTTCATTACTACAGCTATAGTTCTAATTATAACCCATTTTGAAAAATAGCTCATACAGATGATAGGCTTGATCCGTTAATAGCATAGTCAGAACCATTGCATCAAAGTTGTTTATACTCTGAGATAGTTCGGTCAACAAAGCATAAGCAATTCAGGTAGTTTATGCAAATATAAGGAACTGACACCATTGAATACCGTATTGTCCTAAGTCGAGGTTGAACATTGTTTACTTTTTGCAGATTTGATTTTATCAGCTCTATCCAGCATGATCTAGGCTCAATACGCTTTGAGCTTTATGGAGGGGTTGTCTAAGTGCAAAAGCCTTATAGAGAAAGGGTGCTTATCTGTAAAAGCTTGCGCCGTAGGCCAACTTCCCATTCCAATGCCTATCGAAACCCCTTCTTTGCTCATCGTTTTGATGCAACAGCTTATGAAGGTACTGCTTCCCCTTGCGTTCAACGGGTGTTACTACCTGGACAACTGTGACCTCTTGCAGGGCTATCCCAGGATTCCAATGACGAATCAAAAACTCCGAGAGGATCCGGTGATCCGTAAAGTACCAGTTCCATTCATCATATTCTACTTCCGCGGATTACTGTTCGGGAACAGCCTCACTTTAAGTCGAACTGAAAATCAAGCCGCCAGATCGGAGCTTGATCTACCAGATGCTTATCAATGGTTTGTAGACCTTTTAGAGGATGTTCCATGAAAGATAAGACTGGTCATTTTGATTTAAGCATTGATGTCAGACAAAGGTGGTACCTGTTGTTTCACTGACCATCTTTTACATTCATTGCACTGATCCATCTGCAACAACTCAGTTTGTATGCCCCTGGCTATTATGGACAGGGTTTCTATTTGTTGTTGAGTACCAATGAGTACTGTTGCCTTGTAATTCCTGCTCCTGGAGCAACTCATCCAACAATTCAGGTTTGGGAACTTACCAGTGCTACGATCTCTTGCAATTGATATCATAAGCGAAATGGTAATTGCTGTGCCTTATTGAGAACTTAGCCATTACTACAATAAAATCAAAATTGAAGGTCAAACTGCTTAGCTATCAGATAAAAAGATGCTCCTGAAAAGCCACTATCGAGCTCGAATAGTGGCTCTTTACTGAGGAGCAGTCTTTTTATCGGATAGCTAATGACAGTCCTTTTCAATAAGGCCTTCAAACCATTTGTTGGAGTGACAATTGCCCGGACGTAGTAATGAAGTTTTAATGACCTGACCGGTTTTACCTTAAAGAACAGACTCATCATTGTCCAGTAATAGCCATTATAGGAACTGATTGTTTCAATGAGTAGGGTCATCGGTACCATCTACATCAATGATGATTTGACCAGTCTTCTCGTTTCAACTCCTCTACATAACGGTCTACAAACCATTGACTCATCTGGTAGATCGACTCTGAACAGCCTTGTACGCCAAAGTGGACTCTACCGGAAGTAGGAATGGGAACATGTATCGTTACTTTACGTGAGGATCAGTTTTTGTTCTCATTGCAAGCCTGATAGACCTGCATCATTAAAAACACCCGTTGGCGACAGCATTTACTTCATGAGTGTATTCGATATGTCAAGCGAGGTTTCGATAGCCAGTGAAAATCAATAAAGCGAAGCTTTTTAAAAACATGTCTTATCTCTCGACCGGCTTTCACTGTAACAATATCGCTACGTCTGAGCCAATCGCTGATGCGTTTAATCATCGCTACCCTCTGATAAAATGTTCCGGTATCATATTCAGGCATAATTATTAATTGCTTATTTTGTTGTCAACTAAAAAACAATTTATGCACTTTGCTACTAAATTTTTCGCAACTCTGCAAACCTTCATCCCAGAAGTGATCATGCCTAAAAAGGGTAGGTTAAACAAAGAAGAAAAAGCCATCGAATCAGCGCCAGCCTTCAAAAGGTTGAAAAACAAGCATTCTGCAATCGAGCCAACATTAATGATGGATCAATTGGACCGATGCTGGAACCGTACCCGCATTTCAATAGCTACATCGGGTGAACTGACTACGACCTTCACAAGATCGGGCGTAAACTCCAGGCTGACCGTTTAATCGCCCAAACAATGTTCAATTGCCATAAACAAGCAGCTTAATAGAGCTTTGAGCTGAAAATTAATAAGGATTAGGCACTGGCAGAAGTGCGTCTGGCCAGGCTAAAACAGGCTATTTTGTTTCAAATAGCTCATAAACAGATGAATAAAAGCAAAGTCACCCTTTATTAGTCAGCAAGGTGAGTGATTTTTTCATTGTTTCATTTTAAGCAATATTTTAATACGACCTAAAACTCGCTGTTTTCTTAGAGCACTAATTATTATTGAGCCAACTATCGATTTCATCTAAAATCCAACCTATATTCTGTTTAACCCGAAAAATTCATAGTAGACAATAAAAAACAGGCATAAATTGCTTATATTGAGATAGTTAGACAACAAAATAAGCAATTAATTTATGCCTGAATATAAGGAAAAAGATACCGTATTTTATCGAGGAAAACAAGCTTTTAAATTTGATTTTTCAGCATCAGCGATTAGCTCAGACGGAGCGATATTGTTAAGTGAAAAAGTAGAGAGAAAGACTGGTCTATTAAAAAGCTTCGCCGCACTGATTCCTGACTATCGAAACCCCTTTTTTATCGAATACACTTATGAAGAAATGCTTCGCCAACGGGTGTTTTTAATGATGCAGGGCTATCAGGATTGCAATGACGAACAAAAACTCCGAGAGGATCCGGTGATCCGTAAAGTACTAGATAGCGGATTATGTTCCCAGCCTACTTTAAGTCGATTTGAAAACAAGGCCGATCGGAGTCTGATTTACCAGATGAGTCAATGGTTTGTAGACCGTTATGTAGAGGAGTTGAAAGAGAAGGCTGGTCAAATCATCATTGATGTAGATGGTACCGATGACCCTACTCATGGATCCCAACAACTCAGTTTGTATAATGGCTATTATGGACAGACTATGTACTATGAGTTGTTCTTTAAGGACGGGAACACCGGTCAGGTCATTTTACCAGTACTACGTCCGGGCAATTGTCACTCCAACAAATGGTTTGTGGCCTTATTGAAAAGGATTGTCATTAAAATCAGAAAAAAACTGCCCTCAGTAAAGATCCTTATTCGAGCCAGATAGTGGCTTTTCAGGAGCATCTTTTTATCGGATAGCTAAGCAGTTTGACCTTCAATTTTGTTTAGGTATTAGTAGTAATGAAGTTTTAAAGACTTTTACCAAACAGACTATCATTGAAGTAAAAAAGGAATATGCTTCAAAAATCATCAAACATCAAGAGTTTGTTGGCCCGTTTACTTACCAGGCCAAAAGCTGGGATCGTTCTGAAAAGCTGTACGCCAAAGTGGAGTCTACCGGAAAAGGAATGAATGTCCGTTACTTTGTGAGCAACTTTGAAGCGATGACCGCTCAACAGATTTACTTTGATTTTTATGTCAAGCGAGGTGATGCCAGTGAAAATCGAATAAAGGAACTCAAAAACATGACTTATTCCGACCGGCTTTCCTGTCATCGCTACTGGGCCAATTTCATGCGTTTAATCATCGCTACCCTCTGTTATGAAATGTTCCGGCAGATTAAATTATTAATTGCCAAAACAAAACACCACTTTGCTAAACGATGGCAAGTGGACAATATCCGGCTTTACCTGATGAAGGTTGGGGCGTGCCTGAAAGAAAGGAAAAGATCATTGACAATACAATTCTCAAGAGCCTTTAGATATCAATACCTGCTGGGCGATTTGCTTACGGTGAACTGACCGATCAGTTAAACAGTTTAGTTTAATCAAAAAAATGTTCTTCCATAAGAACACAATAGAGCTTTGACTGAAAATTGAAAAATTCTAACAAAAAAACGCTCTAATGTCCTTTGAAATCCAGAAACCTGGTTGATCTTCAAATTAATACATACACTCCAATCAAAAATAGTTAGCAACCCATTATTAATCCCAAAATTGGTGGCCTATGAATAATGCGGGTTAACATCTATATCGTCAAATCTAAGAAATCGAATACCCAATTCTTCAAGTCTTTTTTGACGTTTGACATCATACCCTGCAGAGTCTTCATGATCATGAGAATCACCATCGACTTCAATTGCAAGCATTAAATCTTTACAGTAGAAATCGACAATGAACTGGTCAATTGGTCTTTGACGATCAAAGTCATACCCTAACCGTTGTTTTCCCTTTGAGTTCATTCCAAAGCAGAACCTCACCAAGGGTCATATTCTTCCTCAGAGCCTTGGCAAGTGGTTTAAGTCGTGGATTATAAGGTATGATCTTGCGTTTCTTCACATTTGGAAGTTAACAACAAATGTTATTGGACCCACCCCTTTTCCCCTCCAAGGAGGGTATCTGTTTAGCGCCTTAAAGTATCGGCTAAGGGAAAAATAACTGAAGAGATCCTAGGTTATGTGCTATTGATGTAATAACTAGCGGTTAAAAGATGGAATTAACCGCAAAAATACTGATGGCTCAACGGAAGGAGGATTTAATCAAGAAAATTCTTGAGAAGGACAAAAAGGTAAAAGAGCAGCAGGAAGAAATCAAGAAGAAGGATTTAGAAATCGAGAAGTTAAGAAGGCAGATAGATCAACTTAAAACAGAAGGGAAAAGGCAGGCGGCCCCATTTCGTTTATCAGAAAAAAAGCTTAGCAAAGATAAAAAAACACCAGGCCGACGGCGGGGGCATAAAGGTCATTATCAGCAACTACCCGCCCAGATTGATGAGCAAATAGAAGTAAAACTAGATGGTTGCCCCCAGTGTGGATCAGAGGTTAGGGATCAGCGAGCGATCATTCAGTATATTGAAGAGATTCCGCCCATCAGGCCCAGAGTATATCAACTGACTACATGGCAAGGAGAGTGTGAGAAATGTGGGCCGGTACAAAGCACTCATCCATTAAAGAGTTGCGATGCGGTAGGGGCTGCCAGGGTACAGTTAGGTCCCCGGGCACAATCGATGGCGATTAGTTTGCAATACAACTATGGATTGAGCAAACGCAAGAGTTGCCGGATAATGAAAGATTATTTCGGGATAACCGTTACGGCCGGAGGCCTGGTGCATGCAGCACACCGTATGGGTAAAAGATGTAAAAAAGACTATAACAATCTGATCAATCAACTTCGGGATAGCAGCTATCTGCATGCTGATGAAACCTCCTGGTATGTAGGAAGACCCAAATATTGGTTATGGGTATTTTGTAATCATCACGCCACTCTCTATCATATTGCAGACAACAGGGCAAGACAAACCGCCCGACATATTATGGGTGATAATTATAAAGGAGTTTTAATCTCTGACTGTCTGATGATTTACGATGATTTAAATGACAAGCAGCACAAATGTTATAGCCATCACCTGAAAGCTATCGGTGAGGCTATGGAAAGTGGCTCTAAAAAAGGTTCAACCACATTCTTAAAAACCCTTAGGATTATCCTTAAAGCAGCCATAGCCCTTAAAGCATGCAAGCAAGAACTGGTAGAGCAAATCTATCTTCTACGGTGCGCTGCCCTTGAGAGGAGTGTCGAGCAATTGCTCAAAACTCCTCTCACTAATGAGGCAGAAATTAAAATAGCAAACCGGATCAGAAAACAACGTGACCACCTATTCACATTTCTCTATTATGATCAGGTGGAAGCCACCAATAATTTGGCGGAAAGACAGTTACGTCCCGCAGTCATTGCCAGAAAAGTATCTTGTGGAAATAAGACTCCTAAAGGATCAGATACCTGGCAAACATTGGTGAGCCTAATCACAACAAACAAACAAATTCAAGTCGACAACATTGATTACTTTGCCAATAAATTTATCTTCTCTCAATCATGAAGCGCTAAACAGATACAAGGAGGGGACTTTTGGGCTTTCTTTTAATTCACTCAATGGTCCATTGGAGAAGTCCACGAAATCAGTTCTTAATGTTAGTCCAATCTTTATCTCAACTCCCCTCCAACGCCTGCCTGCAGTATCACTATGGTAGGCAGGGAGGGGTTGGGGGTGGGTTTATTAATTATTATTGAGCCATGACCCCATTTTTATTCATATCATTTATATTCAAAACAACCCTTACTTCTCTTCACAGGATGGGATTTTTCGTACCAACCCTCATAGTAAAGTGAAATATTCAAAAAAATATTTATTAGCGAAAATCCGCTGTTTCGTAATACGGTATTAAATTTTAAGTTGTTGATATTCAATTTGTTAACAAATACTGAAAATTAGCGAAAAACACATAATACACTACTTTTTCAGTCCCCAAGCCAAATTTTCTTACTCACATTTCATTGATTCATAGAATATAATAGTATACGTTTGCGTTAGTTCTAAGAAAATGTTACAGAATATAATCGTCAATATCGTCTCAATTATTGTGGTCATCAGGGAACACAGATGAGAATGGTATAGACGAACGAAGATATAAACTCAAGCCATTCTCTAAGAGAATGGCTTTTTTAATGTTAAGATTTTTGAGGGAATTAAATAAATATAGCAAGACACTCACCCAGGACGAAACGCAACCCGGTTCTCAAGCCATGTTATATGCCATCGGGATGACTGAAGAGGATATGTCAAAACCACAAGTTGGTATAGCCAGCACCGGTTATGATGGCAATCCTTGCAATATGCACCTCAATGGATTAGCTGCCGAAATCAAGTCCAATGTCAGTGATAATGACATGGTTGGTCTTATCTTCAATACCATAGGTGTGAGTGATGGTATTTCCATGGGAACCACCGGTATGAGTTATAGCTTACCTTCCAGGGAGCTGATCGCTGACTCTATTGAATCTGTAGTTAAGGCGCAATTCTATGACGGGCTGGTGACGGTGGTAGGTTGTGATAAGAATATGCCAGGCGCCATGATGGCAATGGCTCGATTAAATCGCCCATCCATACTTGTCTATGGAGGAACAATAGCACCCGGATCCTATAAAGGTGAAGACCTCAACATTGTTTCTGCTTTTGAAGCCCTTGGACAGAAGTATGCAAATCAGTTATCGGATGAGGACTTTAAAGGAATAGTTAGAAATGCCTGTCCCGGTGCAGGAGCCTGTGGTGGTATGTACACTGCAAACACCATGTCGTCAGCTATCGAAGCAATTGGCATGAGCCTGCCTTACAGCTCTTCCAACCCTGCGGTGAGCCCCGAAAAGAAAGAGGAATGTAAGAACGTAGGCGAATATCTCTACAAACTTCTGGAGAAGGACATTAAGCCACTAGACATTTTAACAAGGAAATCGTTTGAAAATGCGATATCGGTAGTAATTGCTTTGGGAGGTTCAACAAATGCCGTATTGCACTTGATTGCTATGGCCAAAGCGGCAAAAGTGCCGTTGACCATTGATGATTTCAAAACAATATCTGACAAAACACCCTTCATAGCAGACTTGAAGCCAAGCGGTAAGTATGTAATGGAAGACCTCCATAAAGTGGGTGGTGTGCCCGCAGTAATGAAATTATTACTAAAGGAAGGGTTTTTACATCCTGATTGTCATACTGTAACCGGTAATACAATTGAAGAAAACCTGGAAGAGGCCAATCCACTAATTGAGGGTCAAAAAGTGATAATGCCGGTTAGTCAACCGATAAAGAAAACCGGTCACCTTAGAGTTCTCTATGGAAACCTGGCACCTGGAGGAGCGATTGCGAAGATCACAGGCAAGGAGGGGGAAAAATTTACAGGGACCGCGAGAGTCTTTGAAGATGAGTTCTCAGCTAATGATGGTATCCTTTCCGGAAAAGTTAAAGAAGGAGATGTGGTTGTTATTCGCAACATAGGACCAAAAGGTGGTCCCGGTATGCCCGAGATGTTGAAACCGACATCGGCCATAATAGGTAAAGGTCTGGGAAAATCTGTCGCCCTTATAACCGATGGTAGATTCTCCGGTGGAACTCACGGGTTTGTGGTAGGACATATCACTCCCGAAGCTACTGACGGAGGGTTGATCGGTCTGCTGGAGGATGGTGATGAAGTGACTATCGATGCGGCTAATGATTTAATTGAAGCCCATCTTTCCGAGGAGGTTATTGCTGAGAGGAGAAAGAATTGGAAGCAACCCAAACCAAAAGCAACAAGCGGATATCTGTATAAATACAGTAAACTGGTTTCATCTGCCTCAGAAGGCTGTGTAACCGATGAATAAACGAAAATGAATACATCGACATTAACATTAGATTCTGTTGAATCAAAAAAAGGTAAGACGCTAACCGGGTCAGAGGCTCTCATGCAGTCACTCATCGCTGAGGGGGTGGATACGATTTTTGGTTATCCAGGTGGCGCAATTATGCCTATTTACGATGCCTTATATCATTACGAAGATCAGATCAGGCATATTCTTGTTCGTCATGAACAAGGGGCTGCTCATGCTGCTCAAGGCTACTCGCGAGTAACAGGCAGGACCAGTGTTTGTTTTGCTACTTCAGGCCCGGGAGCAACCAACCTGATTACAGGAATTGCTGATGCGCAGATAGATTCGACACCGTTGGTCTGTATTACCGGACAGGTGCCATCGGCCTTATTGGGCTCAGATGCATTCCAGGAAATTGATGTGGTTGGCATTTCCATGCCGGTTACAAAGTGGAACTATCAAGTGACCCGACCTGAAGAAATACCAGAAGCAATCTCAAGGGCATTTTATATCGCTAATTCAGGACGACCCGGACCAGTGTTAATAGATATTACCAAGGATGCTCAATTTGGAGAATTTGAATTTGAATATAAGAAATGTGAGCGCATTCGAAGTTATCATCCCTATCCTGCACTAGATCTCAATAAGGTCGAGGAGGCAGCTGAATTGATTAATAATGCCAAGAAACCATATCTCTTAATTGGTCATGGGATTCTCATCAGCCAGGCGCAAAAGCAGTTAACGCAATTCGTTGAGAAATCGGGTATTCCATTCGCTTCTACCCTTTTAGGTCTTTCTGCCATGCCGGATGATCATCCTCTATATGTGGGGTTCCTGGGAATGCATGGCAACTATGGCCCCAATGTGAAGACCAATGAGTGCGATGTACTGATAGCGATCGGTATGCGGTTTGACGACCGCGTCACTGGCAACCTGGCGGCATATGCAAAACAGGCCAAAATCATTCACGTGGAAATTGACCCCTCCGAAATCGATAAAAATGTAAAAACTGATGTAGCCATTAATGCAGACGCAAAAACTGCTTTATTAGCCCTGACCGAAAAGGTTAGTCAAAAAAGTTATCCGAACTGGCTGGCCGAATTCAAAAAATGTGATGAGGAGGAGCATGAAAAAGTGATCCGACATGAAATGCATCCTCAATCAGAATCACTAAGGATGGGTGAAGTGATCCGAATTCTGAGTGAAAAAACAAAAGGTGAAGCCGTTATAGTAACAGACGTAGGACAACACCAAATGGTCACGTCTAGGTACTATAAATTCAGTCGGACTAATACTAACGTGACTTCCGGAGGTTTAGGAACTATGGGTTTTGCCCTGCCAGCAGCAATGGGTGCAAAGCTCGCTAAAGCGGATAAAGAAGTGATCGCCATAATCGGTGATGGCGGCTTCCAGATGACTATACAGGAACTGGGTACCATTTCTCAATATGGTATTGCCGTCAAGATCATAATCCTGAACAACAGTTTCCTCGGGATGGTAAGACAATGGCAACAAATGTTTTTTGAAAAGCGATACTCTTTTACTGAATTGACCAATCCCGACTTTCAATTGATAGCCCAGGGATATGGTATTGAAAACCAAAAGGTCGAGAAGAGAGAGGATCTCGAAAAGTCAATTAAGCACTTACTTAATAATAAAGGGCCTTATCTTCTAGAGATAGTGGTTGATAAAGAAGAAAACGTATTTCCAATGGTTCCATCAGGCGCTTCTGTAGCTGATATTAGGTTAGAGTAATGATGATCCTGGGAGTACTTAACATGAAATAAAATGACAGATACCAATAATATAAAACCGTTTACACTCTCAGTACTGACTGAGAATAAAGCAGGATTACTTAATCATTTGACAATCATCTTTACCAGGAGGAAGATCAACATTGATAGTTTGAATGTGTCCCTAACGGAGGTTCAGGGAGTTAGTCGATTTACAATCGTTGCAAAGACAACGCGGGAAATGGTTGACAAGGTTGTCAAACAAATAAGGAAATTGATTGATGTTCTTGATGCTTTCGTCTATGAAGACCACCAAATCCATTACCAGGAAATCGCACTCTATAAGGTGCCAACCAAGGTATTTCTCAACGGCAATAAGATTGAGACATTGGTCCGGTCCAGTGGCGCAAGGATCCTGGTAATCGAAGAAGATTATATCATAATTGAAAAAACAGGACACAAGGAAGAGACTCAGGAAATGTTTAACAAACTCGAACCTTATGGTGTACTTGAATTTGCAAGATCTGGTCGTGTCGCTGTGTCCATGTCAAAAAGAAGAACATCTACATTAATAGAACAACTGGAAGCATCGACAACCAATAAACTGTCGTTGCAGACATCTGAATAACCCAATCAACTGAATTACCACATTTAATAAATAGTAAAATGGCAAAGATCAATTTTGGAGGCGTAGAAGAAAACGTTGTAACCAGGGAGGAGTTCTCCTTAGAAAAAGCACGTGAAACATTAAAAGACGAAACAATCGCAATTATTGGGTATGGTGTTCAAGGGCCAGGCCAGTCGTTGAATCTTAAAGACAATGGGTTCAATGTAATTGTAGGTCAAAGGAAAGACAGTAAAACCTGGGACAAAGCGAAAGCAGATGGCTGGGTAGAGGGTGTTGATCTTTTCGATATCGAGGAGGCTTGTCAAAAGGGCACCATTATTCAATACCTACTTTCAGATGCCGGGCAAATAGCAGTATGGCCAACTGTAAAGCAAAACTTATCCGCTGGAAAGGCCTTGTATTTCTCTCATGGTTTTGGGATAACCTATAAGGACCAAACTGGTATTATTCCTCCGGAAGAAGTAGATGTAATCCTGGTAGCGCCGAAAGGTTCAGGTACCAGCCTGAGAAGGCTTTTTCTTGCCGGATCAGGCCTAAATTCAAGTTATGCGATCTTTCAGGATGCAACAGGAAGAGCCTGGGATCGTGTAATTAGTCTTGGAATCGGCGTCGGATCAGGCTATTTATTTGAAACGGACTTCAAAAAAGAAGTTTACTCTGACCTCACAGGAGAAAGAGGCAGCCTTATGGGAGCCATACAGGGATTATTTGCAGCCCAATATGAGCTTCTAAGGAAAAGAGGACACTCACCATCTGAGGCATTCAATGAAACGGTCGAGGAAGCCACGCAATCACTTTATCCGCTGGTAGCTGAAAATGGTATGGATTGGATGTATGCTAACTGCTCAACTACTGCCCAGAGAGGAGCTTTGGACTGGTGGAAAAAGTTCAGAGATGCATTAGCTCCGGTTTTTGAGGAACTTTATGATAGCGTGGCTTCAGGAAATGAAGCTAAAATCACTATAGAAGCCAACAGACAGTCAGATTACAGAGCAGGATTAAACAATGAATTAGACGAATTGAAAAATTCGGAAATGTGGCAGACTGGTAAACAAGTAAGAAAACTGAGACCTCAAAATGCGAGTGTAGAGGCAGTGCAGGATTAATTGAAACACCCCTCTGAATCTCCCCTCAAGGGGAGAGGGGGATGTGCAAAATATTATTACTAATAATTCATTAGCACATTCAGGCCAGAACAAAATGAAAAATGCCAGACCCAAACTAACAACGTCATTCCACGCCTGCCTGACGGCAAGGCACGGCTTGTCCGGGGAATACCTATGATTGCCAACGACTTTTCAATATAATGGGATGTTCCGGTTAATCCGGAACATGCCGAAGGGTTTTGGGTCTTTCATTAGTAACAGAAACGAGAATAATGCAAACAGAATTAAAACAAATGATATCCCTCGATAACATCAGAAAAGCCAGGGAAGGATTGAAAAATGTAGTTGAAAAAACTCCACTTCAATTAAATGTTGGTCTTTCTGAAAAATTTGGGGCCAATATTTACCTCAAAAGAGAAGATCTACAGAAAGTGCGCTCTTATAAGATCAGGGGAGCATACAATAAGATCAATAGTCTGTCAGAATCAGAAAAAACAACCGGTATTGTGGCAGCTAGCGCTGGCAATCATGCACAAGGTGTTGCACAGTCATGTAGTATTCTGGGAATTCATGGGCAAATATTGATGCCAAGTACGACAACCACCCAAAAAGTGAATAAAGTTCGGTCATTTGGAAAATCATACGTCGAAGTGATCCTGACAGGCGACACGTTCGATGATGCCTATGCGGAAGCATTGAAAGTTTGCCAGGAATCAGGCAAGGCGTTTATTCATCCCTTTGAAGATCTCAAGGTGATTGAAGGGCAGGGTACCATTGGCCTCGAGATCCTTGAACAGTGTGATCAGCCGATTGATTATCTCCTACTTCCTGTTGGTGGAGGCGGATTGTCTGCGGGAGTAGGAACCGTTTTCTCCACCCTTAGCCCTCAAACAAAGGTGATCGGAATTGAGCCAAAGGGAGCTCCGGCTATGTTCACCTCAATCCGGAATGGTCACAATACCATGCTTGACCATATCGACAAATTTGTAGATGGTGCGGCGGTTCAGAGAGTTGGCGATATCAATTATCAATTGTGCAAAGAGATCTTTGAAAGAGTTGAATTGGTAGATGAAGGCAAGATTTGTACAACCGTCCTGGAACTCTATAACGAGGAAGGTGTCATCGTTGAACCTGCCGGTGCACTGGCAACGGCATCACTTCAGCAACTAAACCCACAGTTAAAGGGTAAAAATGTCGTGGTTATGGTAAGCGGCGGCAATAATGACATTGTTCGGATGGCCGAAATCAAAGAGCGCTCAATGCTTTACGAAGGGCTTAAACAATATTTTATAATTGATTTTCCACAGAGAGCAGGGGCCTTAAGAGAGTTCCTGACCAAAGTTCTTGGACCACAAGATGACATTTGCTTTTTTGAATATGCCAAAAAGACTAACCGGGAAAATGGGCCGGCGGTTATAGGCATTGAGCTCAAGGCCAAAGACGACTTCGATGCGCTTTTACAAAGAATGGAGGAATTTAAATTTGACTATAAGCTATTGAATGGTGACCAAAAACTGTTTGGGATGTTCATTTAGGGCACCACTTCTATTCTCCTCTGTGCGCATACGCTGTAGCCAGCTTCGGCTTAAGCGTAAATCCGTATAGGGCTTCTAGAGGTGCCCCTAAGCTGTCAAAAACAGCATTCCAATGGTGATTATAAAGAAAATAGGGCTAAGTTCTAAATAACACAGCAATTATTATTATCTTCGCTATATGATATCAAGTCAAGAGATCAAAAATTTATTTGCACAATTGCCGATAAGTTCCCAAACCGAATTGTTGGATGAGTTGCTCCAGGAGCAGGAATTACAAGGCAAAGTATTGATTGCCGCTCAACAACAAATAGCAGAGAAAAGAAAGAAGAAACCCTGTCCAAATTGCACAAGCGAGAAGGTATATAAGAGGGGCAGACAAAAAGGTGTGCAGATGTATCAGTGCAATGAATGTAAAAGATGGTACAGTGAAACAACAGGGACACCTTTGTATGACATCAAGCTTAAATCAAAATGGCAATCTTATCTGCGCTGCATGGAGCAGGGCATGCCGATAAAAAAGATAGCAAAACAAATCGGAATAAGCATCCAGACAAGCTTCGACTGGCGGCATAAGATATTGGAGTTCACTAAATGAGTTTGTTCCCGAACAGTTATCCTCGGAAGTAGAATGTGATGAATTGGAACTGGCACTTAACAACAAGGGCAGTCGAAATTTAGATAGGGCAGCAAGAAAGAGGGGAAACGATTTCATACGGAATATGGGAAAGGAAGAGGTCACAGTTGTCCAGGTAGTAACAGCGGTTGAACGCAAGGGGGAGAAGTACCTTAAAGCTGTTGCATCAAAACGGCTGAGCAAAGAAGAAATTTCAAAGGCATTGGATGGGAAGTTGGCCTACGGTGCAACCTTGATTACAGATAAGCACCCTTCTTATAAGGCTTTTACCAAAGACAACCCCTCCATAAAGCACAAAGCGCTATTGGCCAAAGATCATGTGGATAGAGATGATAAAACAATCCATCTGCAAAAAGTAAACAATGTTCACACTCAACTTAGGACATTCTTACGCCCATTCAATGGTGTCAGTTCCAAATATTTGCAAAACTACCTGAATTGGTATGCTTATGCTGACCGAATAAGAGAGAGTAAAACAACTTTGAAACAATGGTTTCTGACTATGCTATTAACGGATCAAGCCTATCATCTGTATGAGCTATTTAAACAAAATGCTGTTATAATTATAACTTAGCTGAAAATAGCAAACACCGTCAATGTGATTTCCTTTCTATCTTCATTTTTTGAGGTCGATACCTCCTGTTCCTCTTTGGTGGTGACTTTTGTTTTCATTTCTGCCAATTCTAACATAATTGTATAATTTTTAGTATTATTTGTCTTATTAAAAGTTTTATGTCATTGGATTGACAATTCTTGTGTCAACTTTTTAATTAGACTTCGAAAGCATAGCAATTGTTTAATTGTGCAATATTTTTTATCACTACCTCTGATTACTATAATTTGGCGCCTCAACAGTAACCATTAATGAAAACAGTCCTAATCCTTGGTGCGGGCAGATCTGCATCCTCGTTAATAGAATATCTTCTAAATGAAAGTTCTGCTCTTGAATGGAAACTTAGGGTCTGTGATGTCAATATCGATCTTGCCAAAAAATGCATAAAGGACCATCCCAACGGAGAAGCCATTTCATTTGATATCAATGATGACACACTAAGAAACAAGGAGGTTGGAAACGCCGATATAGTAATCAGTATGTTACCTGCAAGGTTTCATTTATTGGCAGCAAAAACCTGTGCTGAGTTGGGCATCCACATGCTAACCGCCTCATATGTGACTGATGACATCAAGGCTCTAGACCAGGATTTCAAGTCCCACCGGAAGCTATTGATGATGGAATGTGGCCTCGATCCCGGTATTGATCACATGTCTGGAATTAGGGTCCTTGACAAAATAAAACAGGACGGTCATCAACTCACCGGGTTTGAGACTTTTACCGGTGGATTGTTGGCGCCAAATACAGATGATAACCCATGGCAATACAAATTCACATGGAATCCCAGGAATGTAGTGCTCGCAGGCCAGGGTATTGTGAAATTCATACAGGAAGGTAAATTAAAATTCATCCCATACCATCGACTCTTCCGGCGATACGAAATGATCCACATCCCGGAATATGGGTATTTTGAAGGATATGCCAATCGGGACTCATTGAAGTATCTCGACGTCTATAATCTGCAAGGGATTGGGACATTATACCGGGGAACTTTGAGGAGGCCTGGGTTTTGTAAGGCCTGGAATGTCTTTATACAACTCGGGGCCACCGATGATGGCTACACCATGGATGGTGTTAATAAAATGACACATCGGGAATTCATCAACTCTTTCCTTTATTATAATCCCAGCGATTCCGTGGAATTGAAGCTGGCACATTATCTCAATATTGATATGGAGGCTGAGGTCATGCATCGTCTGAGGTGGCTGGGAATATTTGAAGATGAACCAATCGGCATACAGGCAGGAACGCCTGCTCAAATACTGGAGTATATCCTTAAGAAGAAGTGGACATTGAGACCGGATGAAAAAGACATGATTGTGATGTGGCACAAATTTGATTTCATAGCAGAAGGAAATAGGCGCCAGATACAATCTCATATGGTCATTGAGGGTAAAGACTCCCGGAATACCGCCATGAGTCTTACGGTTGGACTTCCCCTTGGAATTGCCACCAAAATGGTACTAACCGGAAAAATTAAATCGTCGGGGGTACAAATCCCCATAAGAAAAGAGATTTACGATCGTATTCTGAATGAACTGGAGAGGTTTGGGATCACTTTTGTCGAGAATGAAATGGATCCCCAAGAGTCTCAATCCATACCATTAAACTAGGATGGCAAAACAAAAATTTTATGTTGTTTGGTCAGGAAAAAAGTCTGGTATCTACACTTCCTGGGAAGAATGTGAAAAACAGATCAAAGGAGTTGAGGGAGCTCAATATAAGTCATTCAAAACGAGAGAAGCTGCGGAAAAGGCCTTCAAGAATAAGAGTGAAAATTACTTAGGAAAGGATCTCATTGAAACCGAATTAACTCCGGACCAGCTGAGATTAATCGGGAAACCTATCCTGGAGAGTATTGCGGTAGATGCAGCAAGTAGTTCATCCACCCACGAGGTGGAATACAAAGGGGTTTATGTCAAGACAAGGCAGGTAATTTTCCTAAGAGGTCCCTATAAGGATGGCACCAATAACATCGGAGAATTTTTGGCGCTTGTGCATGCTTTAGGGTATTGCAAGAAAAAAAATATTGACCTTCCCATCTATTCGGACAGCCGTACCGCAATAAGCTGGGTTAGACGTAAGCAAGCCAAAACGAAACAGGCTCAAACCCTGGAGAACGGGAAGTTATTTGAACTAATCGAGCGGGCTGAAGACTGGTTGAAGACAAACTCTTATGCCAACAAGATCCTGAAATGGGAAACCCGAGCCTGGGGGGAGATTCCAGCGGATTTTGGCAGGAAGTAGGATCATGATTTGCAGGATTTTGGGATAAGAAGGATTTATTCCTTATCCCAGTTTCTCGAAGAGCTCATCCTAATTATTTATTGATGTTACGCAAGCGCCATTTCCCCGCTCACCCCAAGCCCCTAAAGGGGAATCCGCCCACATTTTACTGATTAGCGGTGGATTGGTATGAGTATTATCTCATATTAACCCGAAAAATTCATAGTAGACAATAAAAAACAGGCATAAATTGCTTATATTGAGATAGTTAGACAACAAAATAAGCAATTAATTTATGCCTGAATATAAGGAAAAAGATACCGTATTTTATCGAGGAAAACAAGCTTTTAAATTTGATTTTTCAGCATCAGCGATTAGCTCAGACGGAGCGATATTGTTAAGTGAAAAAGTAGAGAGAAAGACTGGTCTATTAAAAAGCTTCGCCGCACTGATTCCTGACTATCGAAACCCCTTTTTTATCGAATACACTTATGAAGAAATGCTTCGCCAACGGGTGTTTTTAATGATGCAGGGCTATCAGGATTGCAATGACGAACAAAAACTCCGAGAGGATCCGGTGATCCGTAAAGTACTAGATAGCGGATTATGTTCCCAGCCTACTTTAAGTCGATTTGAAAACAAGGCCGATCGGAGTCTGATCTACCAGATGAGTCAATGGTTTGTAGACCGTTATGTAGAGGAGTTGAAAGAGAAGACTGGTCAAATCATCATTGATGTAGATGGTACCGATGACCCTACTCATGGATCCCAACAACTCAGTTTGTATAATGGCTATTATGGACAGACTATGTACCATGAGTTGTTCTTTAAGGACGGGAACACCGGTCAGGTCATTTTACCAGTACTACGTCCGGGCAATTGTCACTCCAACAAATGGTTTGTGGCCTTATTGAAAAGGATTGTCATTAAAATCAGAAAAAAACTGCCCTCAGTAAAGATCCTTATTCGAGCGGATAGTGGCTTTTCAGGAGCATCTTTTTATCGGATAGCTAAGCAGTTTGACCTTCAATTTTGTTTAGGTATTAGTAGTAATGAAGTTTTAAAGACTTTTACCAAACAGACTATCATTGAAGTAAAAAAGGAATATGCTTCAAAAATCATCAAACATCAAGAGTTTGTTGGCCCGTTTACTTACCAGGCCAAAAGCTGGGATCGTTCTGAAAAGCTGTACGCCAAAGTGGAGTCTACCGGAAAAGGAATGAATGTCCGTTACTTTGTGAGCAACTTTGAAGCGATGACCGCTCAACAGATTTACTTTGATTTTTATGTCAAGCGAGGTGATGCCAGTGAAAATCGAATAAAGGAACTCAAAAACATGACTTATTCCGACCGGCTTTCCTGTCATCGCTACTGGGCCAATTTCATGCGTTTAATCATCGCTACCCTCTGTTATGAAATGTTCCGGCAGATTAAATTATTAATTGCCAAAACAAAACACCACTTTGCTAAACGATGGCAAGTGGACAATATCCGGCTTTACCTGATGAAGGTTGGGCGTGCCTGAAAGAAAGGAAAAGATCATTGACAATACAATTCTCAAGAGCCTTTAGATATCAATACCTGCTGGGCGATTTGCTTACGGTGAACTGACCGATCAGTTAAACAGTTTGGTTTAATCAAAAAAATGTTCTTCCATAAGAACACAATAGAGCTTTGACTGAAAATTGAAAAATTCTAACAAAAAAACGCTCTAATGTCCTTTGAAATCCAGAAACCTGGTTGATCTTCAAATTAATACATACACTCCAATCAAAAATAGTTAGCAACCCATTATTAATCCCAAAATTGGTGGCCTATGAATAATGCGGGTTAATTTCGTTTTGCAATTATTGGATTCTTCATTGTTGCATAGAAATCAGCCAGTATCATCTCACTGTCGAAGTTTTCCCAAATGACAATTTTTCTTAAAATATCCGGGACTGTTTGCCATTCGTCCTTGATCAGAATGGGAGCAGGAATTTCCTTTGCCTCACCCCAGGAAGGATCTTTCACAATGGCAACGGCCACCATGTCATACAGTGCCCGGGACGGAGGATCACCCTGCATTTCCGCATGAGCGAATAAATCAACAGAGTAATCCCCAAAATTTGTAAATCTTCCCCCATGCCTGCCTTCAACAGGCTCTGATCCGGGGCCGGTTCCAGGCATTTTTACTTCAATATCAGTAGGGGAAGCGCGAACCGCATCCGAGCCTGATGGTTTACCATAACGCACCATCACCATTTCAAATGGCACTTCCTGCTTAAGGATATAATTCAAGGCCGGAATATCATTGACCTGGTTGTATTCCCCGGGTTCGGGATAGTTGGAGCCCAGCCACACAATGCGCACCTTATCCTTAATATCAGGCGCTTTTACCAGTGCCAGTGCGATGTTTGTCAGTTTGCCAACCGGCAGCAACACCAGTTTCCCTGCAAGAACCATCCTTGATTCTTCAATGATGAATTCCACAGCATCCTTCCCATCATATTCCGCCTCACTAACCGAATTGAGGATATCTTCAAAGTTGGCATTCGCCCCGGAATAAAGAGGTATTTCACCGAATACATTGCACAACTGCAAAATACGCTCGGCCTCCCTGTAATGTTCCTCAATCTCCCCGCCATTGAAAGTGGCGTTGACCGTAATTCCACGAACATCAAACGTTTCGCCATTGAATAAAAGATATGCCAGTGCATGCTGGTCGTCTAGCTCGTTATTTGCATCCGTATCAAACAGGACAGGGATTCTATCTGAAAAATCTCTAGTTTCATTTGTAGAGCCTTGTTCTTTTTGAGGCTTGCTTGCACAGGAAGACAGGAGAATAATACCTAAGAAAAAGATTATGGTTTTATAGATCATGATTCTTCATTTAACTGCTTTTTTCACTATTTAAGGGAATGGGAACTATTTATCTCAGGTCAACCTCGAAATGATTATCAAAGATAGACCAGAGAAAAAGAATAAGAACATCAGTCCTATTAAGGTATTGGTACCTTTTGGTGCTCCTTTAAACTCCTTCCAGATAAAGACTCCCCAGGCAGCTGCCACCATGGTAGCCCCCTGGCCAAGACCGTAAGAAATGGCAAACCCGGCTTTTTCGGAAGCAATCATGCTGAACGACATACCCATGCACCATATGATTCCTCCTAATAGTCCAATTAAATGGAGCCTGTAATTTCCTTTCATAAAATAATCACAATAGCTCACCGGATCTCCTTTTATTGGTTTGTACATAAAAAAACTGTTCCATAGGAAATTAGAAGTGAAAATTCCGATGGTGAATACAAAGACAGCGCTATAGGGGGTAAACAAACCAGCTTCGGGTGTAGTGAAATCTGTAGATACCGCTGCAGCTACAAACCGATAGAAAACCCCCATGAGTACCCCTCCTACCACAGAAAGCATAATCCCTTTAACCGGGGTTGATTTTTGCTCAACAGACATTTTTTTATAGGCAAGGGCATCCAGGATGATCGCTACCGCCACCAATCCAACACCAATAAACAAGAGCATCGGGTCTCCAACTGGTGTGGCCATATAATTTACAATCACCCCGAGTACAAGAGCAATACCAATGCCTATGGGAAAGGCGACTGCCATGCCTGCAATATCAATAGCAGCAACAATCAGCAGATTGGCAATATTGAATACAACCCCTCCTGTAAATGCAGAAACAAAGGAACCTGTATTTCCTTGCATGAGATCCTGAAGAAAACTACGGCCTGACTCACCCGCACTGCCCAGTGTAAATCCAAAGAGAAGAGCTAGTAAAAGAATTCCCAGGGAATAATCCCAATAAAAAAGAGGGAACGACCAGGATTTTGAAGCCAGTTTTTGTGTGTTGGCCCAGCTGCCCCAACATAGCATGGTGATCACACATAGAACGACGGCCAGTCCGTAACTTACAGGTATAAACATTTGTAAGTTCAAGTAATAAGTGCAATTTTCCTTTGTAGCACTTGCTTTGCGTTTAGGTAATTAAATTTTCTAACAGGGCGTTCATTGATTTTGTTTTCAACAACTTTGATTTGCTCCTCTGTAACAAATCTAATATCTGTTTTCTTAGGATAAAACCTTCTGATTACCCCAATCCTATTTTCAACTGTCCCTTTATCCTGACTAGTATAGGGACGAGTGAAATAGGCATCCACATCAAGGGATTGAGCAATCAACTCATGTTTAGAAAATGCCATATCATTATCAAAAGTGAGTGTTTCCAGTTTGTGTTTATCCTGAGAGAGTTCCTCCACAATAGCTTCGGCCATTTGATCGGCATTTTTACTGTGCATCTTTCTGATTCTGGTAAAAAGACTTGCTCGGTCTGTCATCACCAACAAAGAGCCTTTGTGGTTTTTACCCATCATTAAATCGACTTCTATATCTCCCAATCGTTCCCTTTTGTTAATGATCTGGGGTCGCTGTTCAATTGATACCCTATTCGGGATAATACCTCTACGATCTTTTCTGTTTCCTCGTTTGCGCCTTCGTTTGCCATGTTTTAGATATGTGTATAGTTGTTTGTATTCTTGGTTCTCCTGGCGGTTGGTGTGCTTACATTCCCATATCCATTGGTAAATCCATTCATGGCTAAGTGGACATTCTCTCGTTTTCTTTCCCTGATGGCTGATCAATTCAGGACTCCATCTATCTTCTTGGAGCCGGTTAACTATCCAGTCTTTCATGGGTTTGGTGAAAATCACTCTTTTTGGCTTTTCTTGATGACGAAGATTGGTCCTCCTTTGTGCATTTGCTGTTCGATAGACACCAGCTCCCCTACCTCTTGAACCCACATTTCGCTTAAGCTCACGTGAGATCGTAGACGGGTGAAAATGAACGATACAGGCAATCTCCTTTTGAGTAGCTCCTGTTTTCAATAATGCTTCAATTTGATACCTTTGATCAATACTGAGATGTGTGTAGTTTTTTGACATTTTGCAATCCAAAGATTGCACTGCTCAGGCTTTTGAAGGATGAAAAAGCCCTTAAAAGCTTTTTCATCCTTCAATTGCACTTATTAGTTGATCTCAGCATTTCTTTCAATTTTAACTTCCTACATTATCTCAATGTCGCTTCTTAATGGTGCAGAAACTTGTGCACCCATTTTAGTAACCGAGTATGCGGCCGCTTTATTGGCAAACTCAATGGCAGCTATCAGTGACATCCCATCGGAGAGGCCGACCACTAGCGGCCCCGTTAAAGGTATCTCCTGCTGCTGTAGTATCCACTGCTTGTACCTTTGGACTTGGAACAATCTGATTCCTCTTCATCTGACAGTGCATAAGCCCCCTGCGCTCCCATGGTGATCACCACGGTGTCAACACCCTTGTCCTTCATAACCATAGCCGCTTGCCTGGCCGTTACTTCATTTATCACCTTAATATTGGTAAGCAGCTCAACTTCGGTTTCATTCGGTGTGATCATATGAAGTGAACTCAACATGTCGTCATTCAACGGTTGGGCGGGAGCGGGATTCAATACAACTTCAATACCTTCTTGTCTGGCAAATTCTACTGTATACTCAACCACATCTAGGGGAATTTCCAGCTGGATCAATACGAACGACGATTGTCCTATTACTTCTTTTGCCCGGTCAATGTCAGACGTTTTCATTGCAGCATTGGCTCCCAAAGCCACTGAAATGCAATTTTCTCCCCGGTCATTTACCATGATCAATGCTATACCGGATGGAGACGCCTGGTCAATCCCAATAAACGTTGTATCAATCCCGTGGGACTGAAAGCCGTTTACCGCCTCCTTTCCAAAGACATCATCCCCTACTTTGGCAATGAAAGTAACCGCTCCGCCCAACCTGGCCGCAGCAACAGCTTGATTGGCTCCTTTACCACCCGGGTTCATAATAAACCGGTCACCCAATACGGTCTCCCCTGGTGATGGCAAATGGCTGGATTGAACTACCATGTCCGTGTTGCTACTGCCAATGACAACTATTTTGCCATTTTTCATGATTGCTTCTTTTGATAGACGATCATGTTCATTACATCCAAATAAACCTTGTCATGGGGATTGGTGATTTTCAATTTGAGTATATGTTTTCCTTCAGGTAGTTCGTACTGATAAAATAATTCATGCGCTCGTTCAATAAAATACAAGGGCAAATCCATTGTTTTTGACAACTGCCCATCGATATAAAGCTCAACTCTCAGCTGATACCCATCCATGGTTTCTTCGTCGGATTCAAGTGCATACTTATCATCAAAGTTAACATGTCTGGCCCTTCCTTTCAATACTACACCCACACCTTCGAATTCCACTTCCAATTCCTGGATATCCTTTGAGGTAAAGCGTCTGCCAATCTTAATATCGGAAGCGAGCTCATACCCCGGGAAGTTTTGCTCAAGAGGGGCAATTTTAGGCTCCTGAAGTTTGATTTTTACTTCTGATTCCGTGACTTCTCCACCATTTTTAGTGATGAGTTCTAGCGCATGCCGGTAGCTGATTTCATACACATCGTTCAGAGAGGTGGTGGTATGTTGAAAATCCATGTCTTCAATGGATGCAAGCCCTTTTCCCCAATATTCAGGAATCTTGTCATAACCAATGATAGTCCCCACTATTGCTCCGGCTGTTGCCGGATTGCAGTCTGAATCCTGTCCCGCACGGGTGGAAATTTCCATGGTATTACTTAGATCACCTTCCCCGTATAAGAGTCCGAGTACTACATAGGCTGCATTTATTTTAGCATCGATATTAAAATCACGATGGGCACCGTCAGGACAGCCCAGGTCCCGCCCCCACTTATCTTCTATCAGTTGCCAGTTTTCTTTCCAGTCTTTAGGGTATTGTTGATACCATCGTACCACATCAGCAATGCACCGGTAGAAGGTACTTTCCTGGGGTATCATTGCGAGGGCTTTGTTGACAATACTTGGAATGTCATTTTCAATAAAAGCATAGCTGTACATTCCCGCCAAATACACCGCCATAATAACCATCTCCTGAATTCATCACATGTCCTACTTTATCACATATTTCCAAGGCACTATTAGGCATTCCCGGATTCATGATACCGGCAAAATCCGCTTCAATCTGAAAATCAATGTCATCGGCATGCGGGTTGTTAAGCCAGTGACCCGATTCAGGCGGGAGGATACCATGAAGTATGTTGTATCTTCCCTGCTGATTGGCATGCCAGAGCCAGTATTTTGCATTAGCATAAGCTCTACCATGGGAGGAAGCAGGGGCATCCAGTCCTTCCTTTTCCATTACCTCCACAAATGTCAGATCCATATAAATGTCATCGTACAGACCGGGAATATTGGTCATCCAATGCAGCATTGTCGTATCGGACCATGCAACTTCGATGCTATCTGGTATGATTCTTTTCAAATATTAAAATTCTGTAGGTCCTCCATAGGTTACACCGATAGTTTGTGTGGCCCAAGCTCCTTTAATTTTATCTTTTAGGACTTCTTTAGACAATGTTATGAAACTATCATCTTGTTCCTTTGTCTGAGAATTGTTGCACCCTGATAGTAATATGATCAGTTGGACAGAAATGATCCCCAACACGGTATAATTTCTTTTCATATCCTCGATTATTTTTTTAACCCTATTACAATTGTTTGTTCAAATAAAGGAAATATTCCAACCCATTTGTCATTCGCTCCCTCCTTCACTACTTTTCATTCACCCCAAAGACCTGAAACAGAATACGGACTCCCTTCCATGGCCCAGAGTCCTCCTCCGATATACCTTCTACGCTTGTCCAGCTTTTTAATCTCTTGCATATCACCCTCGTTAAGGGTAAGTTCGGCAGCTTCCAAATTCTGTTTAAGCCGTTTTGGATTGACGGATTTGGGTATCAGTGAGGTACCACGATGAATTGCCCAACTAATTAGTACCTGTGCAGGATTTACATTGTGTCGTTCTGCAATTGAACTAATCGTACTATCAGCTATTAAGATCGGTTCATCCTTTACTTTTAATCTCTCGGGACGATCAGGTGATCCCAAAGGTGAATAAGCGGTAAGATGAATTTCATTATTCTGGCAGAAATCGAGCATTTCAGTCTGCTGCAAATAGGGATGCAACTCAATTTGGTTCATCTCAGGTTTTGTTCGAGCGTCTTCGATAAGGGACTGCAGTTTGGGGATACTAAAATTGCAGACACCAATGTGCCTGCATAAACCATTGCCCACCAGTTCTTCCATAGCCATCCATGTTTCTGAGACTGGCAAATCATCTATGGGGACAAAGTCTTGTCCTGACTGGGGCAGTAAAGCACCCTTTTTCAAAGCCACCGGCCAGTGCATCAGGTAGAGATCGAGATAGTTCAATTGCAAATCATTAAGGGTCTTTTCTATAGCAGGTTTTACGTCCTCCGGAGCGTGAGCGCTATTCCATAGTTTAGAGGTAATCCATAATTCCTCTCTTTTTACCATTTCTTCTGTGATCGATTCGGATAGCGCCTGGCCAATCTCGTTCTCATTTCTATATATGAAAGCACAATCTAGATGTCGGTTCCTATTCGGATGGCCTCTTTGACAGCCTTGGACACTTCTCCCGGCTCTGAGTTCCAGGTTCCCAACCCAAGAATGGGCATAACATCTTCATTTCCGAATACGAGGGTTTTCATATCTATTATTCAAGATTGATTAACCCGCATTATTCATAGGCCACCAATTTTGGGATTAATAATGGGTTGCTAACTATTTTTGATTGGAGTGTATGTATTAATTTGAAGATCAACCAGGTTTCTGGATTTCAAAGGACATTAGAGCGTTTTTTTGTTAGAATTTTTCAATTTTCAGTCAAAGCTCTATTGTGTTCTTATGGAAGAACATTTTTTTGATTAAATCAAACTGTTTAACTGATCGGTCAGTTCACCGTAAGCAAATCGCCCAGCAGGTATTGATATCTAAAGGCTCTTGAGAATTGTATTGTCAATGATCTTTTCCTTTCTTTCAGGCACGCCCCAACCTTCATCAGGTAAAGCCGGATATTGTCCACTTGCCATCGTTTAGCAAAGTGGTGTTTTGTTTTGGCAATTAATAATTTAATCTGCCGGAACATTTCATAACAGAGGGTAGCGATGATTAAACGCATGAAATTGGCCCAGTAGTGATGACAGGAAAGCCGGTCGGAATAAGTCATGTTTTTGAGTTCCTTTATTCGATTTTCACTGGCATCACCTCGCTTGACATAAAAATCAAAGTAAATCTGTTGAGCGGTCATCGCTTCAAAGTTGCTCACAAAGTAACGGACATTCATTCCTTTTCCGGTAGACTCCACTTTGGCGTACAGCTTTTCAGAACGATCCCAGCTTTTGGCCTGGTAAGTAAACGGGCCAACAAACTCTTGATGTTTGATGATTTTTGAAGCATATTCCTTTTTTACTTCAATGATAGTCTGTTTGGTAAAAGTCTTTAAAACTTCATTACTACTAATACCTAAACAAAATTGAAGGTCAAACTGCTTAGCTATCCGATAAAAAGATGCTCCTGAAAAGCCACTATCCGCTCGAATAAGGATCTTTACTGAGGGCAGTTTTTTTCTGATTTTAATGACAATCCTTTTCAATAAGGCCACAAACCATTTGTTGGAGTGACAATTGCCCGGACGTAGTACTGGTAAAATGACCTGACCGGTGTTCCCGTCCTTAAAGAACAACTCATAGTACATAGTCTGTCCATAATAGCCATTATACAAACTGAGTTGTTGGGATCCATGAGTAGGGTCATCGGTACCATCTACATCAATGATGATTTGACCAGTCTTCTCTTTCAACTCCTCTACATAACGGTCTACAAACCATTGACTCATCTGGTAGATCAGACTCCGATCGGCCTTGTTTTCAAATCGACTTAAAGTAGGCTGGGAACATAATCCGCTATCTAGTACTTTACGGATCACCGGATCCTCTCGGAGTTTTTGTTCGTCATTGCAATCCTGATAGCCCTGCATCATTAAAAACACCCGTTGGCGAAGCATTTCTTCATAAGTGTATTCGATAAAAAAGGGGTTTCGATAGTCAGGAATCAGTGCGGCGAAGCTTTTTAATAGACCAGTCTTTCTCTCTACTTTTTCACTTAACAATATCGCTCCGTCTGAGCTAATCGCTGATGCTGAAAAATCAAATTTAAAAGCTTGTTTTCCTCGATAAAATACGGTATCTTTTTCCTTATATTCAGGTATAAATTAATTGCTTATTTTGTTGTCTAACTATCTCAATATAAGCAATTTATGCCTGTTTTTTATTGTCTACTATGAATTTTTCGGGTTAAGGTGATGTATCCTGGTAAACCCTGACATACTCCACCTCCATTCGTTGAGGCCAAATTTCATCATCTACTCCGTATTTCCCGCCCCAATTGCCACCTACCGCAATGTTTAGAATCAGATGAAATGGTTTGTCAAATGGCCAGGCATCTTTGCCCTTATTTTCATTCATCACTTCATGATAAAGATGGTAATCAATAAACCATTTGATTGACTTCTTATTCCATTCAATGGTGTAGATATGAAACTGATCAGATACGCCACCTACTTTGACGGAGTCGATTTTTTGAGTACCCTTCATCCAGTTATAAGCACCCGTATGGACCGTCCCATAGACGGTGCCCTGATTAAATCCCACATGCTCCATGATGTCGATTTCTCCATCATCAGGCCATTTCATTGCCTGATCAAGAGTCGGTAACATCCAAATAGCTGGCCAGGTACCCTTGCCTTGAGGGAGCATGGCCTTTATTTCTATTCTGCCGTATTTCCAATCTCCTTTGCCTTTGGAAACCAATCTGGCCGAACTAAAGGTGCTACTATCGATCTCCTCTTGATGGGCTTCAATAATAAGTCTCCCGTTTTCAACCCTGGCATTCCTTTGTGTATTCGTATATGACTGTAACTCGTTGTTACCCCATCCACATACTTCTGGGCAACCGTCTCCAAGATCATAACTCCACATCGATTCCCTTGGGGGGACCTGCATACTTAAACTCATCAAACCATACCAACGCCATATCCTGGGATTTGATTAACAAAGTAGATAATACTAATGGAATGGTTAACAAGCCCTTAGTTACGAAACTCATTTTGTAGTTGGATTTATCTCCCCATGATCACAAACGCTCCCCAGTAGTATGGTTTTTCATACTTCTTACTCATAGCCAATTGAGTGCTGCGGAAAGCTTTATACTTATCACCCAACGAGACCCAGTTTTTGTAAAAGGTGGTCATAAATTCTTGCGTGGCCTGGTCATCAACTTTCCAGAGGCTCATCAGCAAGGTCTTTGCACCAGCCACTAAAAGTGATCGCTGCAAACCATAAACGCCCTCACCAGCTTTAATCTCACCCAAGCCAGTTTCACAAGCGCTCAAAACCACCATCTCCACATTTTCCATACGATAATTAAGGATTTCATAAGCAGTGGCAATACCGTTTTCCTCAGAAGCAAAATCTCCCGACTGCTCACTCAACCCTGCCCCACTGAGCATTAGTCCTGAACGAAGGAAAACATTTTCCTCCATATGACTGACGTTGATACCAAACACTTTTTCGCTATAGGCACCGGAGGCATCTTCCAGGAAGAACCCATGGGTGGCTACATGAACCACATCATAGTCGGAAGCGTTCTTCAGATTGGTTTCACTGGCTTGCAGCCCAAGGTATTTGTCCACTTTAATACGCGAACTATTGAGAATGGCTTCTATGTTCTCTACCTCTACTTTTGTACCCGGGAGTGCGCTAATGTCCTGAGAGCCATAAGTAGGGAACCCCATCAAAAAGGCGCTACCGGGTTTTTGTCCCTGCTGTGAAGCTTTTAAACCAGCCAAATCAGCTACATTAGTCAGTAATACAAAACTCTTTGAATTTACCAGTGGCTCCTCATCTCTAGTCCAAAGCGTAGGCAGACTCAGCTGGTTGTAAATACCATCTTTCGCAATATAAACAGAACTGATATCCTGTAATTCCTGATCAACCTGAGCCCAGTAGTTATCATAAGAATAATCATCTGCCATCTGCAGGCTGGTAGTGTTACGATAGTACTTAAAGAATTTCCCCTCCAGCTCAGTACCGTTATTTAAAAAGATTAATTCAGGAGCGGCAGAGCTTTTCTTTCCTACCAAAGCTGCGTAAATGATATTTCCAGTGAAGCCATTTTTGTATTCAGGAAAGCGTACCAGGTCAACCAAAGCCTCGTCATCCTTCAAAGTACTTGCAAGAGAGCGGTAGTTTACTTTGGAGTTGGTATCATCAAACAATCCAGTAGCCTCCGATAGCCATTTCTCCAGCCCATTTGATTTTTGCTCTAACGAATCAATATTAATTTGTTCTTCCTCAAGTTGTTCATTGGAATAAGAATAAAGCGTCGCCAGATTTTCTTTAAGGTCCACCCATTCAAGATACTTCAACTTCAACTCCATGTTATTGCCATTCAAGATGGTAGACTTGATCTTGGTACTGGCTGAAAGTAAAATGCCTTTAGTTCGTAGTTGGATCTCAAAAAAATGATTCGCTAATTCAGGAATATTTTGATAGGTCTGTTTAATAAAAGAGAAATAACGATAGAAACGTCCCTGCTGACTGTTCCAAAACTTGGTCTTTTCCGTTTCACTCATTGATGGGAAATTTTTCCGGATAAAGTCCAGGGTACGTTGGATAACTTCTTTGTAATCCTTGGCTGCCTCATCCGATTTGCCCTGCTCCCATCTAAGTATAGCCAGGTTTTCAGTGATACCTAGCATTAGTGGGTGTTGTGGATCGTAAGTTTCCTTTCTTGTACCATAGGCTCTTAATAGTAATTTCTCTGCCTTCTCCAATTTATTGATAGAGCGGTAATAGTTACCTAGATAAACACGAGAAGTAGCAGCTACAAAATGATTGCTTCCATAATTGTCCTTGTTGATTTCCAGCGCCTTTAATAATGCTTTTTCTACCCGTTCACTTTCCTTATCCATTTTAAGATAAAGCGAGGCAAGGTTGGTCAGGAGATAGGCATAATCCGGATGGTTCTTTTTCCACTGATCTTGTTTGATTTCGATCGCTTTCAAATAGATCTTCTCCGCCCTTTCATATTCACCATTGGCCTCATAAATCAAGGCCAGGTTAATAAATATCTTCTGATAGGTAGTTGACTTGCGAACCCTTTCCCGTTTAGGTTTGATCAGGATGTCCTCCAATATTGTTATGGCCTGCTCATACCGACCAAGTGCCTGGTAGAGTATAGCCTGATTATTCATCGCTATGTAGTAGGGCGCTCCTCCCTCAACCTCCAGTATTTTAAGCGCCTGCCCAATTAGTTTCTCCGATTCAGAATATTTTCCCTGATCCTTGAAAAGTACTGCCTGGTTATTGAGTAAAGAGGCATAGGAATAACTGTGTGCACCGGTCATCGCCTCAATATCATTAAGGGCGATTTGGGTGTACTGCTCAGATAAAGTGAAACGACCCATGGCCTGGTATAGCAAGCCAAGATTACCGGTTAACTTAATCCGAAGTAAGGGATCAGGATTGCCATTATCATCAAGGGTTTCGATACCGGCATTAAAAGCTTTTTCGGCCGCTTTAAATTTACGAGAGCTAAATGCTATTTCGCCAACCACTTTGAGTCTATTGGCTTTCCGGATAACCTCTTCCTCAGTCAGTGATTCTTCTTCATCCGACAATAACCGGTTCATAAAACCCTTGCCACCTCCATCAACATTCACCACTTTCATTAACTCGCGAAAGTTATTCTGGTCCTCGAAAAAAGAGACGTTATCAATAGCCGCCAAGGCGAAATTAAAACTGGCGGTATCCTTATCTGCATGGATTTGCTTAAACTTTTTATAGGATTTTTTAAGGTCAATTTCTTCACCAGTGATATCTTCAATGTTATCTACCCTTTGCTTGACTGCCTTTTTGAGTTTTTTGAATTTATCGAATTGTGCTACAGTCTGATAACCGGCATTAATTACCATAAGAAAAATCAGGAGCGTTTTGAGTATCAACTTTATCATATTTCTCTCCTTCGAAGAATTACAGCGATGGGAATGGTTAAGGTCAATCCAATCAGACATTTTTTCAAGAAATCATCCAAAGATAAGATAGATGAGGAAGTGTTCAGAACGTCGATTCGGCTTCTGTTATATGTTTCCTCGCCCATTTGATTAATCATTTCCTCCTTTTTGAGATCTATGATCTCTATTCTATCAGTGATATAGAGGTCAACCAACTCAACGTCGATGAAATTGAGAAAGAGTACAATAAAGATTGCGGAAAAGACAGCAAGAGTTAGGTAGCTCAAAACCCCTATGGTCATTCCCTGCCAAAAATGAAGAATGCCATTGTTACGATAATCCCGGAAATCCTTCATAGCAAAAAACAGAAATATGGGAAGGATAATGAAATCGAAAAACTTGATATCAATCAATGGATTTTTGCCCATCCAGTAGGTGATTAAAAACATTAGGATGCTTAATGCCCCACCAATCATACCGAATTTGAGTGGTACCACTATCAGTGGGTTTTGGATTTTTAACATTGCTCAAAAATACTAAGTGTAAATTGATCCTTCTACCATTAATCAACCGTCATTTCTACTGAAAGGAGAAATTCCATGAATTAGGGTGTGCCAGACGTTGGGGGATATCTCGCTACACTCGATATGACGGCTCTGTTTGACGAGAGACTAAGCGAGATAGCTATTCCTCCCATTAATTGTAGCCACTACCCTACCGGTCAGCTCCTTGCCGTAGTAAAAACTATTCCGTGATTTTGAGTAGTTCGAGGAATCGTCAAGGGTCCATTTGGCCTTTGGGTCGAAAACAGTGAGATTCGCTTCCATACCTTCTTTGAACTCGACCGGAGTTATATTCAATATGGAGCGTGGCGAATGGGTGAGCTTTTCAATTAATACTTCCGACGGAATGTCTTTCTTCAACTCTAAAATACAGGGCAAAACCGTCTGCAATCCAATGTGACCAAAATCTGCCAGGTCAAACTCCAGTTTCTTACTTTCTTCATCATGGGGTCGGTGGGAGGAAACGATTACATCTATCGTATCATCGAGCACTCCTTTAATCAATGCACTAATGTCCTTTTTGGTTCTCAATGGTGGATTGACCTTTAAATTTGTGTCGAAATCATCAATGAGGCTGTCATCCAACAACAGCTGGTGAATAGCCACATCGCAAGTAACCTTTAATCCTTTCTTCTTGCCCTGCTTGATCAATTTGACCGACTCCGCAGTGGAAATATTGCTGAAATGTATCTTGCCTCCTGTGTATTCCAATATTTCCAAGTCACGGGAGATCATCAATTCCTCCGCGAGCGAAGGCATGCCCTTCATTCCCAGGATGGTGCTTGTTATCCCCTCGTTCATGGTCCCGAATTGAGTCAACATTTTATCCTCCGGTCGATTGATTAACAGGCCGTCAAATTTCTGGAGGTATTGTAATGTCTTCAGTAAAATGTCTGAGTTCCATACCGGCTCGGTCCCATCAGAAAAAGCAATTGCCCCTGCATAATGCAAATCGATCATCTCAGTAAGATCTTCCCCCTTCGTACCAGCGGTTACTGCTCCAATGGGATAAATATCTGTCACCTGATGGCTGTTGTTAGCCTTGAGGTAGGTAATGTCATTTTTATAAGCGATGATGGGTACGGTATTGGGCAAATGAGCTATTCCGGTATAACCACCTGCAGCTGCGGCGTCACTGCCACTGGTTCGATCTTCCTTGTGTTCATTACCCGGATCTCCAAAGAGACAATTCATATCAAACCATCCGGGCGTTGCGATCATTCGCGAAGCATCAATTTTTCTTCCTTTGGGCGTAGCCACCTTGCCAATCTTAGTGATCAGGCCATTTTCAATGAGAATATCTACTTTTTTATTATGGAACTTAGAGCGTTTGTCAGATATGGTGACTGAACTTAGGGTTAGATTCATGTGGTTATATTTATTTTCATCGGTCACATGGAATCTTTGATAATTGAGATAATCATTCCCATCGGTTTTTAATGATTATCTCAATCATGTCGGTTTCATCTAGAGAAATCTCAGTAATAGAACTTCCGCGAGCAGAAAAATCAAGGCCAAAACTAAGGCATATTTCCATAAGTTTATACCCTCATACCGTTCTTTCATTGCTCTGGAAAAATCTTTGGCATCATCGAACTCGAAAACATCGAGGTTGGCTACGCTGGAAAACAACGCTCTAATCTCATCTTGTGAAGTAAATTGATCTAATTTTGATTCTGACTTTGAATTGTTGAAAGCCAGTACTGCTCTCACTTCATTACCGTCAACTAATTCGTAGAAACCGCTTCTTAAGGTGTATTTTGGTAAGTCAAGTACCAATTGATCACCAGTCACCCGCTGGTTGGGAATGATCTCCTCGTCATAATTTCGTAGTTTATAGACGATATTTCTTGACAACTCATCCAATTTCAAGGTGATCACGGATTCATCGAGGGTAAAGCTCAGCCTATTAGTGGTATTTTTTGATAGGATTGCAGCCCGGTACATCACGGGAACAAATAAAGCATGCTTATGGAACCCAGTGAACTCGTCATTGAACGGCGATCCTGCCAAATAAATCGTCCCAATTATGTCAAATCGAGTGAGGTAGGGATTTGCATTCTTATAATTGAGTAAATCTCCAGCAGAAGGTTGCCAACTAAGTACTGATTGCGATTGGGGCATATCAAAACTTTCATGGACAGTTTCAAAAATTCCCTCGAAGTAAGGATTCCTGGCATTGATGGTTGATAAATCTTCCTGTGAATCAAGTGTGGATTTTTGTAGCACTACAGTATTAATCAACGCTTGATATGACAATGAATCAGGATCCTTGGATGGAATTATAAATATATCTCCCTGGTTGGTCAGGAACTGTTTGAATACCGGCAGTAATGTTTCATTTATGACTGATAATTCATTTAAAACAAGTATATCGGAGTCAGTTATTCTCGCATAATCCAGGTTACCTACATCATAGCTGGTAAGATTGAATAGTTGTTCATTCCCATAAACTTTAGAGATAGCATCGCTGGCATCTTTTGAGCGGATTTCTAAAACATTAATTCGCTCTGATCTACTCAATATAAAGTAGTAATCATTATCAAAGGCTACCGGAAACTCTTCGAAACTTAATCGGCATTTTTGACTACCAGTGATCTCCGGGTTAAGATCAAAGGATACCAATCCATAAGTTTGAGGTTGCAAGTCAATACTTGCTGTGGCTACTTGCAAATCTTCCATGAAGAATTTAACTACCAGGTCGATAACATCGTTTTCACCAGTGTTTATCAACCGTACAAACATTTCATTCCCCCTGTCACCCGTTAAAAACGGATCTTTAAGATAAACCGAGTCAATGTATACATTCCCCACCAGCGGATACTGCACCGGCAGAACGTAAAAGTTGTTTATTGAATCTTTGAAATCCTTCAATGAGCCTGTGGTGGATTTCTGAAAGTCAGTTACCAAATAGAGATCACGGGCATTCGCGGAAATATTAGAATGCAGATTAAACCGACCAAATACTTCCTTTAATGAACGGGAGATATTTGACAAGCTTATCTCTGTGGTCAATTCCTGTACCTCTTCTTTACCTTTCAGATTATTAGAAAAGGGTGCGAAATCATTAGTAAGCAGTTTATAGCGAGTGTCCTGAGGATATAAACCGACAATAGTGCTCAGATAAACATAGGCCTGATCCAGGGCGGAGACTTCTCCTCCGACCTGGTTGGACATACTTAAGGAATTGTCAAGATAGAGGTACACCTCCTTGTTACTTAGCCCCTGTTCCCTTCCGGGAATAAATGGTTGTGCAAACGTGAGTACGAGAAAGGTTATAAAAAGCAGTCTTGAAAGGAGCACCAGTAGATGTTTGATCCTCAATTTGGAGCTGCTGGTTTGTTTAACGATCTCCAGAAACTGAACATTGGAAAAGTAAAGCTTCTTGGCCCTCCTGAAATTGAACAAGTGCACAATAATTGGAATACTCAGTGCCAGGAGCCCAAAAAGAAACTGTGGAAATAAAAAATTCATTGGTGCTAAAACTACAAACAAAAGGAGTTCCCTCCTTATAAATTATAACGCCATATTTGATGTTTACCTGGTCAGAATGAACAAAAGAGGCATGAATTGGTTGGTTATTTGAATTCGTTTGGTTTCACATTGATGGGAATGGATCAAAAACTCAGACTAACCTTGGTCCCCTCACCGGGCTCTGAAACCACCTTAATCGACCCTCTATGTAATCGCATGATTTGACGAGAAAGACTGAGGCCTATTCCGGAACCATTCTTTTTGGTGCTAAAAAAACGGGATAAAAATATTTTCGAGGTTTTCATGGCTAATGCCAGGTCCATTGTCCGATATTGATAACACCACTCTTTCCGACAAATCCTCTTCGGACTTGATTTCAATCCTCGCTTTTGTAACTCCCTCCACAGCCTCGATGGCATTTTTCACCAGGTTTATCAATACCTGCTCAAGCAGTTCTTTATCCCCCTTTATGTTTTGATCTTCATCAATTTTAGTTATCCACTTAATCTTTATGGCGTTTGTATCTGCGTTCATTAAGGATTCTACTCCTCTGACTAAGTCCATAAGCTTGATTTCCTCAAATTTCGGCGTCGTTATTTTGGTCAGACTTTTATAAGCATCCACAAACCTTACAAGGCCTTTGCTTCGACTTTCGATAGTTTTCAATCCTCCAAGAACATCCTGCCCAACATCATTATTTAATTGAGCAATAGAAAGAGGTTTTCCTTCTTCGTCTTGCAACATCTGACTGATCACCGATGACAAGGTCGATATGGGAATGGCTGAATTCATGATCTCATGGGTCAACACCCGGATCGGTTTTTGCCAGGATTCCACTTCTTTCTCCTCCAGTTCGCTCTTGATATCCTGAAGTGAAACTATTTCAGTATCTTGAGATTTTTTAAATAAGGTCTGTTTAATAGTCGTTTTGCCGCTTTATTAGAAGAAATGACTTCCCCCTTTTCATCAAATGTGATCAAAGCGGTTGATATATGCTCAGCCATCGTTTGTAAGAAGAGATGGTTGGTTTCCCGTTCAGTACTCAGTTTTTGAAATACTCTTAGAATTTCTGAGAAAGCCTAGCTTAACTCGGCATTCTTTTGCGATGTACCCCTTCCCGAATAGGTATTGGTAAAATCACCTTGTTTGATGGCAAGTAAAAAATTTGCCATCTCACGGTTAGATCGTTCCACATATCGTATCAGGCTGAACACCAGAATGACCGCAGCCAATGAAGTCCATAAACCGACCAACCAGAAATGTGTAAAAAAACAATATAAGCTGAAAAGTAGCCCAATAGCAACACCAACAAGATGCGCACCACGACATTAATCCTGAAACCTTTAAAGGCCATATCTTGTCATTTTACGATAGAGTGTGCTACGACCCCAACCAAGCTCTTTTGCAGCCTTTGTTAGATTGCCTTCCCATTTGTCGATGGCGTTCTCTATAGCCTTTCGTTCAATTCCTTCAATATTATAGGACGCTGACTTTTTTGCTGATTTTTTGCGTTCAGCAGTGAGCAAGAAATCCTCAGCACGTAAGACATTCTGGCCAGTAAGGATGACAGACCGCTCCACCGAGTGCTGTAATTCCCTAACATTTCCTGGCCAAGTGTAGGTTTCCAGCTTTTTAATTACCTTGGCATCAATACGAAGGCCTGTTTTGTTGTACTTCTCACCATAAACTTTCAAGTAGTGTCTGGCTATTAAGGCAATGTCTCCAACTCGTTCTCGTAAAGCCGGAAGATAAATCTCAACAGTATTGATCCTGTACAATAGGTCAGACCTGAATTCACCATTATCAACTAATTCATGCACGGGCGTATTGGTAGCGCTAATCAGGCGCACATCAATATCTACTGGTTTGTTGGATCCCCCACGGGAATGACCTGTCGACTTTGTAGGATGGTGAGTAGTTTCACCTGCATGGCTGCCGATAGGTTTCCAATCTCATCCAGAAAGAGTGAACCTCCGGAAGCAATTTCAAACCGACCGGTTCTGTCCTCCTTAGCGTCGGTGAAAGATCCCTTCTTGTGTCCAAAGAGTTCGGATTCAAATAAAGTTTCTGCAATAGAACCCAGGTCAACTTTTATCAACGGATGTTTTGACCTGGTTGATTGACGATGAATTTCACGAGCAACCAGTTCTTTACCAGTTCCATTTTCTCCCAAAATCAAAACATCAGCGTCTGTTTTTGCCACCTTTTCGATGGTGTTAAACACATTTTTCATAGCGGCAGATTGACTAATAAAAGAGGAGAATGAGCGATTGATATCCTGGTTTAATAATGCTTCTCTGTTTTCGAGTTTCTTGACCTTCAGCTTTTGCTGGCTAAGGTCAAAAACGGTTTGTACTGACGCCAACAACTTCTCCTTCTCCCAGGGTTTAACGATAAAATCAATGGCTCCCAATTTCATGGCATCTACTGCCAGTTGAATGTCACCATAGGCAGTATTGATAATTATATGAGTATCGGGATCTATTTCCAAAATCTTCTTCATCCACTTGAGGCCTTCCTTACCAGTAGTGGCGCCTTGCTGAAAATTCATATCAAGGATGATCACATCAAAGGTTAGCCTATCCAACAATTCCGGAATGATATTTGGATCTTCAACCAGTACGATCTTCTCAAAATAAGGCTTTAATACAAGCTTGGCGGTATAAAGTACATCCTTATCGTCGTCAACTACCAATACATTTCCTGTTTTTGATGTCATTCATCAAATTTTAAAAATGATGTTAATCACCTGGGTAAGATGAAACAAAGAATTGTGCCAAATTGAGACAGTAACGGATTCGAAATCTATTCTCCCATCATCTGCACCGCGATCTCTCTATTCCATGGCCTGGTGTCAAATTCAATAAATAGAATTAGCTGGCAGGTGCCCAGGATAAGTTTTCCCCTTACTAAGCCCTTGTTGGAGTTCTTCTCTAAGGGGACATTTGCAATGCGAGGGATTCCTTTCCTTGTTTTTCATGTGCTTTATGCTCCGTTATATGGACAATGCTTGAGAGTTAGTTGTTGGTGAAGAATACCAACAACTGCGATTGGAGTTAATCGCAAGTGAAATGGCAGAAGTCTGAATCTATTCTCCCATCATCTGCACCACGATCTCCCTGTTCCTGGGCCGGGTGTCAAAATCAATAAATAGAATTTGCTGGCAGGTGCCCAGGATAAGTTTTCCCCTTACTAAGCCCTTGTTGGAGTTCTTCTCTAAGGGGACATTTGCAATGCGAGGGATTCCTTTCCTTGTTTTTCATGTGCTTTATGCTCCGTTATATGGACAATGCTTGAGAGTTAGTTGTTGGTGAAGAATACCAACAACTGCGATTGGAGTTAATCGCAAGTGAAATGGCAGAAGTCTGAATCTATTCTCCCATCATCTGCACCACGATCTCCCTGTTCCTGGGCCGGGTGTCAAAATCAATAAATAGAATTTGCTGGCAGGTGCCCAGGATAAGTTTTCCCCTTACTAAGCCCTTGTTGGAGTTCTTCTCCAAGGGGACATTTGTAATGCGAGGGATTCCTTTTCCTTGTTTTTCATATGCGTTATGCTTCGTTGTATGGACAACTACTTGAGAGTTAGTTGTTGGTGAAGAACGCCAACAACTGCGATTGGATTTGGCAGCAGCCGAAATCTATTCTCCCATCATTTGCACCGCGATCTCCCTATTCCTGGGTCGGGTGTCAAAATCAACAAAGACAATTTGCTGCCAGGTGCCCAGGATAAGTTTTCCATCCTTGAAAGGAATAGTCTGGGAAGTCCCAATCAAAGCAGATCTCAAGTGTGCCGCACCATTGTCATCGCCCCAGGTTTTGTTGTGCTCGTAATTCACACCATAAGGGGCCAGTTTATCCAACATTTCAGCAATATCGTGATTGACCAGACCAGGTTCATATTCGATGGTAGTAATACCGGTTGTCGAACCTATGGCTGAAATGAGCACAGATCCTTCATCAAATTTTTCCTTATTTACTACAGTCTGAATTTTAGAAGTGATGTCAACAATATGGGTGAATCCCTTGGTTTGCAGTTGGATGCTTCGGGTAGTGATTTTCATTTATAAACTAAACCATTTGTTGGGCTTAAGTTACAAACTTAAGCAAGGGTTAAGGGCTTTGTCCCTGGAAACGAATGCTTATTTTTGTGACAGGTTTAGTAATTATTTGGTGACACAGCAACTGCGATTGGAGTTATCTTCGCTAATGAAATGGCAAAGTCAAGAGATCTAAAATTCTCCCATCATCTGCACCACGATCTCCCTGATATTCCGGGTGTCAAAATCGAATTAGAATTTGCTGGCAGGTGCTCCAGGAGCAGGAATCCCCTTACTAAGCCCTTGTATGGATTGCTTCTCTAAGGGGACATTTAGCAGATGCGAAGAAAGAAGATTCCTTGTCCTTGTTGCACAAGTGCTTTAGCTCCGTATATGAGGGGCATTGATGTTGTGTAACAACTGCGATTCCTGACATCTATTCTAGCATCTGCCTGGGAGCCGGGCATGTCAAAATAAATAGAATAATTAAGCATCCGACTAAGCCCTTGTTGGAGTTCTTCTCCAAGGGGACATTAATGAGGGATTCAATTCAAGTTATGCTTCGTTGAATTTGAAATTGACTTAGGGCAGCAAGAAAACAACTGCGATTGGATTTGGCAGCAGCCGAAATCTATTCTCCCATCGATTTGCATTGACAATTTCTTATCCTTGAAACGGAATGAGTCGAAGAAATTTCAAAGGCATTAACGCCCCAGGTTCTTGTAAGTGCTCGTAATTCACACCAGATCCAACATTTCATGAAGTATAGTGGTAAAACCGGTTGTCGAACCTATGTGAACAATGAGCACAGATCAACTTCATCAATTTTTACGCTTATTTACTAGGCAGCGGCAAAACTACCTGAATCCCTTGGTTTGCAGTTGGATGCTGACCAAATAAGTGATTTTAATTTATACAACTTTGAAACCATGGTTGTCTGACTAAGTTATTAACGGATCAAGCCTATCAGGGTGTAAGGGCTTTGTCCCTGGAAACGAAATGCTTTTATAATGTAGAACTTAGGTTTAGTAATTATTTAAACAAATGAGATTAATACTACCAATATCATTGATTTGTGTATTCCTGGTAGCATGCCTGGATAATAATTCATCCGATCCGGGATTGACAATTCAAGAGCAATTTGAAATTGACTTGGGAATTATTGACAATTTCTTAGCCGAGAACAACATTAACGCCACAGAAGATGAAGTAAGTAGACTTCGATATGTGATTCACGAACAAGGCAGCGGCGAAGCACCCGTGGGAACCGATAGTATCACCGTTAATTATGAAGGTCGGCAACTTTTAACCGGAGATGTATTTGACGAAAGAGATACAATTACTTTTCTCTTGAATGGGTTGATTGCCGGTTGGCAGATTGGTGTCCCTCTAATCAGAGAAGGGGGGAGTATTACTCTATATATTCCATCTGTCTATGCTTATGGTAGTACTGGGGCTGACGAAATTGCACCTGACACCAACATTGTATTTGATATTGATTTGATTGAAGTTAGTAACTAAGAATCATCCCATATTCATCAAGTTCTTCGCAAGGGGTGTTATCCTTTAGATTGGATTAATTTGAACGCATTTTATTATGGGGTAGTTGTTCATGAAATTGTACATAATGCAGATAAGGCATCGTTCATTACAAGAAAACTAATACTTACTTTTGGGTTGGATTTATAATGATTAAATAAATGAAGTTAGTACTGCAATTTTCAGTCGTTTGTGCTTTATTAATGTCATGCAAAGGGAATGATAATGATGACATCGTTTTCCTGTCTCGTCTGGAGCAATTCGCGCTTGACACCCAAATAATTGATAACTTTATTGCCGAAAATCAAATACAAAATGTTGAAATAGAGTCCAAAGGTATTAGATATGTCATACATGAGGAAGGTACAGGAAACAATCCCGTGACTTCGGATAGCATCAAAGTGAATTTTGAAGGCCGATTGCTTAGGGGTGAAACTTTTGATGATGGAGAAGGTGATAAATTACTGTTGAATTCGCTGATTGCCGGTTGGCAAATTGGTGTTCCTTTAATCAAGGAAGGGGGAAGTATTACTCTATATATACCCTCTTTCTATGCTTGGGGAACAAGGGGATCGGGTGATAATATACCTCCGAACGCCAATGTGGTCTTTAATATTGATCTGATCGAAATTGTTAATTAAGGGCACTGTGTCGAGATGATTGATTTTCAGGTTGCTCATATTATGGGAATTTATTTGAAATTTAACGATCTGGTCAAAATGTCCATAACACACATGATTTGTTGTCTAAAAGGTTTAAAAAAATGCAGATAACCGGAATACTTTCCCTCTGGCATAGCGCAGTTAGTCTTCTACTGTTTCTCGAGTTATTGAAGAATTAATCAGGGACGAAGCAGGTAATTGTCTTAGATATATAGGGAAATTATTTTTTAAGATTATAAACCAAACCCAATGAGTAGGCAGGACTGGCCAAAATATTCTGTCCACTTAGGGCGTCCTTGAAAATTAGTTCAGCGAGAAGAAAGAGGGGTTAAAAATGGGATCAGGATTTTCAATAGAGGAGAGATTGATCATCATACTGATTACCTGCTCTTGAAAGAGTACAATTTTTGTTACAAAATAGAGTTTGAAAGTGCGTTTTTGGTGTATAGACATAGTGCTTCCTTTGAAGTAGAAAACGACTTTTGTTTTTTAGTTATGCGGCCTGTTGGAATGGTGGATCAACTGTATTTAGCAATAGTTTTCTTTTACTAATTTTTACTGCGTTAGCGGTCATCACAGCAAAAAAGACAAACAGTCTTTCATTTTTCTCTCCTTTAACCCGAAAAATTCATAGTAGACAATAAAAAACAGGCATAAATTGCTTATATTGAGATAGTTAGACAACAAAATAAGCAATTAATTTATGCCTGAATATAAGGAAAAAGATACCGTATTTTATCGAGGAAAACAAGCTTTTAAATTTGATTTTTCAGCATCAGCGATTAGCTCAGACGGAGCGATATTGTTAAGTGAAAAAGTAGAGAGAAAGACTGGTCTATTAAAAAGCTTCGCCGCACTGATTCCTGACTATCGAAACCCCTTTTTTATCGAATACACTTATGAAGAAATGCTTCGCCAACGGGTGTTTTTAATGATGCAGGGCTATCAGGATTGCAATGACGAACAAAAACTCCGAGAGGATCCGGTGATCCGTAAAGTACTAGATAGCGGATTATGTTCCCAGCCTACTTTAAGTCGATTTGAAAACAAGGCCGATCGGAGTCTGATCTACCAGATGAGTCAATGGTTTGTAGACCGTTATGTAGAGGAGTTGAAAGAGAAGACTGGTCAAATCATCATTGATGTAGATGGTACCGATGACCCTACTCATGGATCCCAACAACTCAGTTTGTATAATGGCTATTATGGACAGACTATGTACCATGAGTTGTTCTTTAAGGACGGGAACACCGGTCAGGTCATTTTACCAGTACTACGTCCAGGCAATTGTCACTCCAACAAATGGTTTGTGGCCTTATTGAAAAGGATTGTCATTAAAATCAGAAAAAAACTGCCCTCAGTAAAGATCCTTATTCGAGCGGATAGTGGCTTTTCAGGAGCATCTTTTTATCGGATAGCTAAGCAGTTTGACCTTCAATTTTGTTTAGGTATTAGTAGTAATGAAGTTTTAAAGACTTTTACCAAACAGACTATCATTGAAGTAAAAAAGGAATATGCTTCAAAAATCATCAAACATCAAGAGTTTGTTGGCCCGTTTACTTACCAGGCCAAAAGCTGGGATCGTTCTGAAAAGCTGTACGCCAAAGTGGAGTCTACCGGAAAAGGAATGAATGTCCGTTACTTTGTGAGCAACTTTGAAGCGATGACCGCTCAACAGATTTACTTTGATTTTTATGTCAAGCGAGGTGATGCCAGTGAAAATCGAATAAAGGAACTCAAAAACATGACTTATTCCGACCGGCTTTCCTGTCATCGCTACTGGGCCAATTTCATGCGTTTAATCATCGCTACCCTCTGTTATGAAATGTTCCGGCAGATTAAATTATTAATTGCCAAAACAAAACACCACTTTGCTAAACGATGGCAAGTGGACAATATCCGGCTTTACCTGATGAAGGTTGGGGCGTGCCTGAAAGAAAGGAAAAGATCATTGACAATACAATTCTCAAGAGCCTTTAGATATCAATACCTGCTGGGCGATTTGCTTACGGTGAACTGACCGATCAGTTAAACAGTTTGGTTTAATCAAAAAAATGTTCTTCCATAAGAACACAATAGAGCTTTGACTGAAAATTGAAAAATTCTAACAAAAAAACGCTCTAATGTCCTTTGAAATCCAGAAACCTGGTTGATCTTCAAATTAATACATACACTCCAATCAAAAATAGTTAGCAACCCATTATTAATCCCAAAATTGGTGGCCTATGAATAATGCGGGTTAAGCAGTGGCAGTTTAGCATCGTTGAGAACTTGTTGAAGTTGGATCAACCCCTTGTGTAGCAGATACAACAGGGCTTTTTTACGCTTACGTCCTTCTTTATAGGTCTTCCTGCGTCTTTTCTCATAATCGCGTTGTCTGCGCTTTTGTTCAACATATTTGGAGCGAGGCCTTTTCTTTCTCACTACTTTACACCATCGGAACAATTGCTTTTCAAACACCCAATGGCAGCATTCCCATAACAGCTTTACATCAGTAGGAAAACGGATATAACTCTCATAACAGGTAGCGTCCATTAAAAGCACATGGGTATTATTCATGTCTCTTTTCCAATGTTCGATCAATATTTGTTGGAGCTGTTGCCAGTCTGTATGCTCAGCCAGATAACTGCGGATGCGGCTTACGATAGCATTGTCTCGAATCTTCTCTGTGTCTGATAACATTTTGCCACAGAACAACTGTAGGCTCCAATCGGAGTTAAAGCGTTCTATTAGTTTCTCATCACTGATACTCAGGTAGGACTTAAGAAACATCAGCGCAAACATCCCTTTTGAGGAAAACCACCGGGGAGCACCAGGTCCGTTATTTTCTTCAGGCAGGCAGTCCGCTAACTGATTCCACGGTAGACTATCATAAACTGCACCCAATTTACTGCTCTTAAACAAATACCATTTTGGAGTTAAACCATATTCGGGTTGGAAAAGCCTTTTTTGCATTCTAATTTGTGGTGTTAGATGTGTTCTACACCACAATCTAGCAAAACAAAAACCCCGAAAAAAGCCCTATTCGGCCGATTTCGGGGTTCTTTATCCTTTCAAACCTCTTTTAACTCTTTGATTATCAGAATCTTAATTTATTCAAAGACGCCCCACTTAATGCACCAAATACACTGGCTGAAACACCAAATCCTCTTCCAAAGCTGTATGAGATCTCCGGACCTAAAGTAAAGTACTCTGTATTATTGGAGAAAATACCTGTCTGGCTATTTATGGCATCACCATTTTGGAATGATTGAAGAAAACCAAATTTCATAGCCACAAACAAAGATTCCTTAATGCTCGCACCGCCCTCAAAGATGAAATGAAATTCATCCGAGAAATCATTGGTACGATTGTTAAATCCAAGGGCTCCAGCCACATAAAAAGGCGCTGGATAAAAGGAATAACCGGCGTGTAACTTTAACAGTTGATTGAACTCTCCGTCACCGGATTGAAGAATTTCGGAGTTCCCGCCACTTGTCTCACCAACTGGAATGCCTAATAGGAGGCTGGCGCTGAGCACCAGTGAACCAGATTGTTTGATTCCGTACTGAATTCCAATATTAAAATCACCAAAACTGTTTGATTCATCACCAGGTTCAACATTGGAGGAAGTGGAAAATTTTTGCTCATTTATTGTATTGCGCACAAAGAAAGGTACAAATGCCACTCCCGTAATCTTGTCAGAAAATCCATATTCTGCATAAATGCTGGTAATGTACACCCCAGTTGTTTTAATATTGGTGATGGTGCCCTCCGGAGTGTAAAAATCATCTGAGACGATGACCATTTCACTCAATTTAAAGAAACCTTCTTTAGCTTTTTTATTCCACGGACCTTGTGCAAAAGTAGTATTAGCGTAAGTAAATAAGGTCAATAGCAATATTATGAATCTCTTTCTCATTTTCTAATCGCTTAGGGGTGCCGTACCAAACCCTACACCAAAAGGTTTACAATAAATCACGATATGATCAAAATCGTTCAAACCAACTTCTCCTGGGACAAAATAGTTCTGAGCACCACTTGCCTCTTTTAAGGCTCCAAGCTCAACCGCTCCGGTAATTTGATTAGATGAATTGGACAAATAAACAAATAAGCCAGGTCCATTCTGTACCATAAAATTATTGGCAAATCGAAGGGTTATCGAGCCGATGCTGTCCATTTCCAGCACAGCATCACCGGAAGCTGAGTATCCGGATAGCCCTTCGAAGTTGGCTGTTCGTGTTAAAGCGGTGGCGGTACCAACTATTAAGTCAATAAACCCGGATACTTCATCCATAACGGCGGTAATTCGTACTTCGCCATCAGCTATTGCTGTTACCAGTCCTTCTTGTGTAACTGTCGCGACGGTAACATCGGAACTACTCCATACGAGGTTTGTGCTAATACTCACTTCAACCCCGGTCGCAGTCAAGGACCTACCTGAAAGTAATATTTCATCACTTGGGGAGATGATAAGCAAATTGTCAGGACTGGTAATTTCAATAAGTGCAATAGCATCTTCATCACCCGCAACAGAGATCTCAACATCATCCGAAATCGGAGTGGTGTTTTCCGCACTGAAAGTCACTGAAATAGTAGCAGTTCCTATTCCAACCGCAATTACCATGCCCTCTGCACTTACTGATACAATTGAAGGATCACTGCTTGACCAGGTCAAGTTTTGAGCCGCGGCAATAAATGTCCCTCCCAAATCACTCTTCGCTTCTACTTGTAGTAATGCTTCCTGGCCAAGCACTTTAGCAAAATTGCCTTCGTTTACAATGGTAACATTTTCAGGGGGCACAATACTTATTGAACTAATAGTATCCTCAACTTCATCTGTTTCAATACAACTCCCTAGTAAGAATACTATCGCACCAATCAATAGAGAACTCTTCTGTTTCATATATTCCAAGATTAGTACTTAAAATTTAGATTTTCTTATTCAAAGAAACGTCTGTCCTATTACGTTAGCGTCACAAAAATATCACATTTTTATAACGTCACGTTATTGATTGTAAGATTACTCTCGTTTGATTGTTTACCTGGATTTGCCCAAATATTCGTTGAGTTTCTTACCGATAGATTCCACTTGTTGTTCAAAAATACCTTCATGCAGGAGAAACTCTTCAATAGATAGATTGCTTCCCTTATCAAATCCCGTCACCCTCCATTTAACAGTTAAATAGGTATTTGCGTCTCCGCTGGCTCGTAGTGTAAATTCGTTCACCAAAAGTTCATCCCTGGCATTAACATGACCGAGCGGTAGATTAACCCGCATTATTCATAGGCCACCAATTTTGGGATTAATAATGGGTTGCTAACTATTTTTGATTGGAGTGTATGTATTAATTTGAAGATCAACCAGGTTTCTGGATTTCAAAGGACATTAGAGCGTTTTTTTGTTAGAATTTTTCAATTTTCAGTCAAAGCTCTATTGTGTTCTTATGGAAGAACATTTTTTTGATTAAATCAAACTGTTTAACTGATCGGTCAGTTCACCGTAAGCAAATCGCCCAGCAGGTATTGATATCTAAAGGCTCTTGAGAATTGTATTGTCAATGATCTTTTCCTTTCTTTCAGGCACGCCCCAACCTTCATCAGGTAAAGCCGGATATTGTCCACTTGCCATCGTTTAGCAAAGTGGTGTTTTGTTTTGGCAATTAATAATTTAATCTGCCGGAACATTTCATAACAGAGGGTAGCGATGATTAAACGCATGAAATTGGCCCAGTAGCGATGACAGGAAAGCCGGTCGGAATAAGTCATGTTTTTGAGTTCCTTTATTCGATTTTCACTGGCATCACCTCGCTTGACATAAAAATCAAAGTAAATCTGTTGAGCGGTCATCGCTTCAAAGTTGCTCACAAAGTAACGGACATTCATTCCTTTTCCGGTAGACTCCACTTTGGCGTACAGCTTTTCAGAACGATCCCAGCTTTTGGCCTGGTAAGTAAACGGGCCAACAAACTCTTGATGTTTGATGATTTTTGAAGCATATTCCTTTTTTACTTCAATGATAGTCTGTTTGGTAAAAGTCTTTAAAACTTCATTACTACTAATACCTAAACAAAATTGAAGGTCAAACTGCTTAGCTATCCGATAAAAAGATGCTCCTGAAAAGCCACTATCCGCTCGAATAAGGATCTTTACTGAGGGCAGTTTTTTTCTGATTTTAATGACAATCCTTTTCAATAAGGCCACAAACCATTTGTTGGAGTGACAATTGCCTGGACGTAGTACTGGTAAAATGACCTGACCGGTGTTCCCGTCCTTAAAGAACAACTCATGGTACATAGTCTGTCCATAATAGCCATTATACAAACTGAGTTGTTGGGATCCATGAGTAGGGTCATCGGTACCATCTACATCAATGATGATTTGACCAGTCTTCTCTTTCAACTCCTCTACATAACGGTCTACAAACCATTGACTCATCTGGTAGATCAGACTCCGATCGGCCTTGTTTTCAAATCGACTTAAAGTAGGCTGGAAACATAATCCGCTATCTAGTACTTTACGGATCACCGGATCCTCTCGGAGTTTTTGTTCGTCATTGCAATCCTGATAGCCCTGCATCATTAAAAACACCCGTTGGCGAAGCATTTCTTCATAAGTGTATTCGATAAAAAAGGGGTTTCGATAGTCAGGAATCAGTGCGGCGAAGCTTTTTAATAGACCAGTCTTTCTCTCTACTTTTTCACTTAACAATATCGCTCCGTCTGAGCTAATCGCTGATGCTGAAAAATCAAATTTAAAAGCTTGTTTTCCTCGATAAAATACGGTATCTTTTTCCTTATATTCAGGCATAAATTAATTGCTTATTTTGTTGTCTAACTATCTCAATATAAGCAATTTATGCCTGTTTTTTATTGTCTACTATGAATTTTTCGGGTTAAGCAAACTCCCCAAATCGGAAGAAGGCTCTCCTAACGAATTAATGCTCCATCAATCACAGCTTTTAAAGCTTTACCAGAATTATCCAGAGATCATTGACAACACTCAAAAAGTTATTGATCAATGCTCAATCCACTTCGAATTTGGAGACGAACATCCGCATAAAAATATTAAAAGCTATACCGGCTCAGATGAAGAGGATTACAAACTCATTCGGAAAGAATGCGAAAAAAATCTGATTTATCGTTACGGGGAAAACCCCGGGCAGAAAATCCGAGACCGACTGGAAAAAGAACTCGATCTTATCCAGGTCAAAGCTTTCGTTTCCTATTTCCTGGTTAATTGGGATATCGTCAATTATGCCCGAAGCAAAGGCTATTACTATGTAGGCCGGGGCAGCGGCGCCAATAGTATTGTCGCTTATTTACTGCGCATCACCGATGTCGACCCCATTGACCTGGATCTCTATTTCGAACGTTTTATCAACCTTTATCGGAAGAACCCTCCTGATTTTGACATTGATTTCTCCTGGACGGACCGGGATGATGTAACCCAATACATCTTTGAAAGATTCGGCCAGGATGCCGGAGGGTTAAAAGTCTCCCTTTTGGCCACCTACAGCACTTTCCAGCACCGGGCTGTAATCAGGGAGTTGGGAAAAGTATTTGGTTTACCCCCCCCCATGAGATTGAAGCGGTGCAGCAACATCCCCCCGACCGGTTGGATCATATTGGCAAACTCATTCGCCAATATAGTGGCTTGCTCCATGGCTTTCCCAGCCACTTAAGCATTCACGCCGGCGGGGGTGATCATTTCGGAGAAACCTATCCACCACTACACCGCAACTTCTCTTCCTCCCAAAGGTTTTCCCATTACCCATTTCGACATGATTGTGGCTGAAGATGTTGGGCTATACAAATTCGATATCCTCAGCCAGCGGGGCTTGGGCAAGATCAAGGATACGTTAGAGGTGGTAGCTAAAAACAAACCCCTCCTCCCTCCTCTTGATATCCATGATTTCAAGCGTTTTAAAGAGGATGAAAAAATCAAACACCTTTTGCGTAATGCCCAGGCTATCGGCTGTTTTTACGTAGAGTCACCTGCCATGCGCATGCTCCTCAAAAAGCTCAGGGTGGATGAGTATCTCGGCCTGGTAGCGGCCAGCTCAGTCATACGCCCCGGGGTGGCCAAATCCGGTATGATGAGGCAATATATACTACGCTTTCGACACCCGGAGAAGAGAAATGATGCCCATCCGGTCCTTCGGGATCTTATGCCTGAAACTTATGGGGTGATGGTCTACCAGGAAGATGTAATCAAGGTGGCTCACTATTTTGCCGGCTTGACCCTGGGAGAAGCAGATGTGCTCCGACGGGGGATGTCCGGGAAATACCGCTCCCGGGATGAATTCCAGAAGGTAAAGCAAAAGTTCTTTGATAACTGTAAGGCAAAAGGCTATGCTGATGCATTAACCTTTGATATCTGGCGACAGATTGAAAGCTTCGCAGGGTATGCTTTTGCCAAAGGGCATTCCGCTTCCTATGCAGTGGAAAGCTACCAAAGTCTTTACCTGAAGGCCTGTCATCCCCTTGAATTCATGGTGGCAGTGATCAACAATTTTGGTGGGTTCTACCGCACTGAATTATATGTTCACGAAGCACGTATGGAGGGAGCGATCATTGAAGCTCCCTGCGTTAATAAAAGCGAGCACTCCACCACCATCTATGGGATCACCATCTACCTGGGATTTATACTGGTGAAAGATCTTGAAGACAGGCTGGTGGCAGGGCTCATTCGTGAGAGAGATCTGAATGGTGATTTTAAGAACCTCCACGATTTCATTAAGCGAACTAACGTCTCCTTGGAATCATTGAAACTCCTCATCAGAACAGGAGCGCTGCGCTTCACTGGAAAATCGAAGAAAGCTTTGTTGTGGGAGGCTCATTTCATTTTGGGCAAAGGTCATAAAAAGTCAGCCGAACAGGAGTTGTTTGAAACTCCTATCAGATCGTTTCAGCTACCACCTCTCTATGATGATCCCCGTGAAGATGCTTTTGATGAGATGGAATTGTTAGGATTTCCATTGTGCAATCCATTCCGCCTTTTAATGGAAGTGCCCGGCAACAGGATACTGGTGAAAAATATGGCAAAATACCTGAACAAAAACATTACCATGGCCGGTTGCCTGATCGCTGTAAAAAACACCCGTACTTCAAAAGGCCAGGCCATGAATTTCGGAACTTTTATTGATGAAGAGGGATTTTTTATTGGTACTGTCCATTTTCCCAATTCCGTAGCCAAGTATCCCTTCCGGGGTAGAGGTATCTATCAACTTGAAGGGAAGATTGTTGAAGAATTCGAGTTTTACACCTTAGAGGTTAATCGAATGGAACGATTACCTTATGTCAATATGGAGGAAATAACTTATCAGGAAGAGTCTTCAAATTCTCTTATTAGCCAATCTTGACTGGTCCCTATTAGCCCTGGCATTCCTATACCATAATAAAGCAATCAAGCCAACCAGTAAATATGGAGTAAGGAAAAGGTATAAAATGCCCGTGTTTAATCCGGCAGCTAAACCAATCTGATCACCATTACTTACATTGTTCACCACAGTAGACCGACACATGGCGCACTGCGCCAATGATTGTGTTGTGATTAAAATTAGCAGCAGCAATGAAATGAGGTATTTCTTCACTTTAGTGGTAGTAAGGGTTGATCATCAAATATACTAAAACCCCACTTACCGATACGAATGTTATATCCAAACTGGCCAGTGTTACGTTCCGACTATAATTGTTGTCGGACTCGATTAGAATTATATACTGACTGAAGATATGAACAGATGGGATTACAATTCCCTTATTGTTTTGAAAACCATCAATAATAATTTCTTTTAACTCCTAGTTTCCAACAATTAACGGGATGTTTTCTCAGTATTATCGTAAGAACTTGTTGCAAGAGTTGCACTCAAAATTGTTATTCTAATAAAAACCTGATTTCTCATAAGAAAGTAAGTTGCAGTTCTTAATTAGTGTCTGTATGAAAACAGGCTAATATGCTGATTATCCATCATATTCGTATTTTTTCCATCAAATCAGCGCTGAATTATTCTCGAATCTGATTCAGTAGAATTATCAAATTCACAAATATTATCAAGAACAGTTGCGTTGTAGCCTGTTAATTGGCCATTTGAAGGTTTTCCATTCAAAAACCCCAAAGAATTCACTTTGAGATTCGCAGGCTTTTTGGTCTGTCGGGGAGTAAAATCCCTGTCCTTTTTTTGTTCATTCAGTGTAGAAAAGAAACGATTTTTTCGGTTGGTTTATCAGGATTAATCATTATATTGCATATAACCGATATAAATACAAACCATGAGGAAATCCTTCCAGCCCCAACTTACCCTGAGATGCACACCCATCGAGCAAGTAGAGGCTCCGGTGAAAACTAAAAGCCACTTAGCTGCCCTGGCAGCCGCCCTTCAATATATCTATGTCCAACCTGAATGGAACCAGCGTATTTTTGAATTACTTTCTTCCAAACTCATTGAGGGAAAGAAAAAGACGGGCCGTGAGGGTATGAGTCTGTGGGAGGTCTTCGTATTGGCCCAGGTGCGCCTGTGCATGAACATCTCTTACGATGAGTTACACCATATCTCCAATTACGACACGTTGGTACGGGGCATTATGGGGGTGCTACCTACCGACTACTCTGTGGGCAAACAGTATAAGTACCAGAACATTTATGACAATGTGACCTTGCTGGACGATGAACTGCTCATCGGCATCAATGATGTAATCGTAGCAGCAGGTCACCAGGTGTTTAAAAAAAAAAGGAAAAACCGGAGGGGAGGAAGTTGCCTTGCGTTGCAAGACCGATAGTTTCGTGGTAGAAACCGACACCCACTTTCCTACCGACTACAACCTGCTATGGGACAGTGCCAGAAAGTGTATAGATGTAGCTGATTTATTGGTCTCAAAAAGGTATTTTACTGGCTGGCGTAAGTCCAGGGATTGGCGCAGATCCCTCAAAAGGCTGATGCGCAGCGTGGGCAGGACCACCGGCTCAGGAGGAAAAAACAAAGAGGAGCGGGTAGAGCAGGCTGCCACTTCCTATCTGACTAAAGCCCGTGCTTTGAGCAAGAAAGTGGGCCAAATGTTGGAAAAACATCAGGGAAACTCTATCGAGGAGTTCGCAGCCCTGATGGCATTGACCTATTATCTTGAGATGTTGGAAAAGCACATCGAGTTGCTCGACAGGCGGTTGATCAGAGCAGAGACCATTCCCCATGCCGAAAAAGTCTTTTCCATCTTTCAACCTTATGCCGAAATGATCAAAAAAGGCAAACTGCACCCCAATGTGGAGATCGGTAAGAATCTGGCCATCACTTCGGATCAATACCATTTACTCATAGACTGGCAAATAGCTGAAAAACAAACCGACAACCAACTTACCCTATCAATTGCCCGGCGTATCGCTGAGAAATACCCCATCCAAAGCCTGAGCACCGACAAGGGGTTTTCCGATAAAGAGGATAAAGCAACTCTGCAAACCTTCATCCCAGAAGTGATCATGCCTAAAAAGGGTAGGTTAAACAAAGAAGAAAAAGCCATCGAATCAGCGCCAGCCTTCAAAAGGTTGAAAAACAAGCATTCTGCTATCGAATCCAACATTAATGAGCTGGAACACCGGGGATTGGACCGATGCCCGAACCGTACCCGCAAAACTTTCAATAGCTACATCGGGTTGGTCATTACTGCCTACAACCTTCACAAGATCGGGCGTAAACTCCAGGCTGACCGTCTGGCCGCCCAGCAGCAAGCCAATTGCCAGAAACAAGCAGCTTAATCACCTTTTAGCTGTTTAATAAGGATTAGGCACTGGCAGAAGTGCGTCCTGGCCAGGCTAAAACCCGGCTATTTTTATCAAAAACCATCAAAAACAATGAATAAAAGCAAAGTCACCCTTTATTAGTCAGCAAGGTGAGTGATTTTTTCATTGTTCCATTTTAAGCAATATTTTAATACGACCTAAAACTCGCTGTTTTCTTAGAGACACTAGTTAAAATAACCTGTTGTGTGAATTAGTGAAATTGTATTAATAAGTCGTTGATTTTAAGTGCCTTACAGAATATTTGTTATCGAGCAAATGTTTACTCATTCAACTCCCCTCCTGGGAGGGGTTGGGGTGGGTTTGATTTTATTCTACTGATTTTCAGTACGTTGACCCACCTCTAAATCTCTTCCAAGGAGGAGACTCCTTTGATATTTTTTCTAATTCACACAACAGGTTAAAATACTTTATTTACTGCTTTTGAAAGTTTTAAAAAAAATGCCACAATTAGCACTGTCATTGCGAAATATGAGAGATGCTCAATGGGAAGGGCATTAGAAACTATAAATGAAAGCAAAACTTTCAATATAAAGGGAGATAGTGAACGATCTCTTTAAGCTCAATGGAGGCTTGGGTCTTTGGTTTTTGCTTGAGCCAGAAATCATGCGGTGAACATGGACAAAGCACCTTTTGGCTGGTTATCTCTGGATATGGATATACTGCCCTAATAACTTTCAACGTTGGTTATGGCCATCACAAGTGACAAATACCCACACTCCATACAGTCCTGCAGGTAGAACTGGCAGCAGCTCACAGTCTTTTTCGATTATCCGCCAGTCATCAGAAAGATCATTTACACTACCAATGTGATCGAAAGTTTCAACAGTTTGGTCAGAAGGCAGACCGCTAAAAAACCACTTTCCCACAGATGATGCAGTGTTCAAAATTATCTACCTGGCACTTAACAAAATCAATCAAAAATGGAAAAATACCATTTGGAATTGGGGCTTGATTGTCAATCAATTCCTTATCAAATTTGAAGACAGGTGCAAAATCTAATTTTTAACCTCGAAATCATTGTAGTGTTGACCCCACACACAAGATTCTGGACAGGCTCAATAATAATATCAAGCGATGGGTTTTAGTCCTACTTTTTAAACATTAATTCATGATAATGTCTGAATCTTATAAGGCCAAAAATTTTTCAAAAGTCATCCTTTGTCATAATTTCTAATTCCTTTAACCTCAAAAAATCTATCATCGGTCTATATATGAAAGCATAAATAAAGGATATAATAACAAGCCACCCCACAGAGATATAGTCATAGTTATAAGCATATACAAATCCAAAGATGGGAACTATAGTTATGAAATGATAAATGAATAAATTTTTCATAAATTTTAAAATTCGATGATTGATCATAGTCAATAAAACCGACTTATGTTGACTCTAAGGTTATAAATGTTTATTCTTCTACCATTTCCAAGGGCAATTCCATACTTAGAACCACCAGTAGCCACACATGTACACATACACATAAGAGCAGACATAGGAGTATACAGCCCAAGGGTTACAGCATTTGCTATCACTCCAAAAATTATGTTTGCTGTATTATTATTTAGAACGGGACTATTCATTTGCCCCATACAATCGTCAAATCTTTGCCACCAGTCATGCCACTTAATTCTCAATTTTGGCCATGTTCCATTTGATATCTATTATTCCCATGAATGTCATCAATGTAACTTAACTGTAATGCACCTTCGAGTGTAAATATCTCATTCAATATATATCCTTCTGGAGTAAATGATGTGACTCCTATAAAAGCATTAACAATTGTTCCATCTTGAAGAATACCAAAAGACAAAGTTTTTGATGGATTTAACTTATTAATAACCGGTATAAATATCTGCATTATTTTCGAAGTCTACGATCCGAACCAAAGTTTCAATCATAAAATCTCCTGGTGCTTTAATTCTTAGATCAGAATTAATCCAATTTGAGACCAATTCAGTAGTTGCATCATCGGGAATGTAGAATGATATCGGATCAATGGAGGCATCTGGTTCTTCGAGGGTATAAATAAACCAGATATTTCTTCATGCTATTGGTAGTAAGGGCTGATCATCAAATATACTAAAACACCACTTACCGATACGTAAAACCAGATGGGCCAGGTATATTTTACGATCCTTTTATGACTTTCAATTTTATCAGAAAGTGCATAATAGAAAGCAGATAAAACAAATGGAACAACCACAATGGATAAACCAATATGAGACAGGAGTAAAGTCAAATAAACATCCCTCATTGAACCAAGTTTCTGCTGCTCCATATCATCAAGGATTCCGTCCTGATTGAGATCACCATAAATTACCGAAGGAACAGAAGAATGATATAGTATGTACGAAATGAGGAACAAAGCACCTAAAACAAAAGCTATGGACATAGCCAATCTATGTAGTTGAACATTCTTTCGTTTGATCATGATTAACCCAAAAAGCAAAGCAATAGCAGTTACAGTATTGAAAATGGCATTCAAGCCTGGAAGGACCCGGGCCCAATTTCCGAAACCTGTTTTGCCTTCTGAAAAAATTATAAACGCTATTACCACGGGCACAACTACCGACAAAATAATAATTGCTGTAAAAGCCCGGCGGCTTATGGAATTTCGCATCACTCTTGTTTCAAAATACTAATCTCCAGGATTAGACGGTCAATTTCCTCCCTATCATTCATCGCATAGTAGCCCCTGATCCTATTTTGTTCATCTATTAATACCAACTGATTCTTTTCATTCAGCTCGGTAATACTTGTCTTGGAAGGGATCTCAAACAACAGTTCACACCTCAAAATACTGATCAAGTCAGGTAAATTCACCTCTCTGATAAACCAATTCTTACCCAGGCTGTTTTGGGAATTTTTAAAAGATGTTATTTGCTGAACGTACAGGCTTAGCACATTGATATCCTCATGCTTTTGCACAACTCGTTTAACGTTATTCAAGTTAGGTGCACAATCGAAGCAACTGTCAAAAACGGGATTAATGATAGTCAATCCGACAGGCGCTTTGATACCAAAATTTTTATAAGCGGAAAAATTCACATGATGAGGAAGGCTAAACTGAAAGCACCCTGACACTTCCCTTTCCACAATGTCCTGATAATATATTGGAATGGCATATTTATTCTCTCCAAAATTTTTGAGAAAAAGGTATGCCACCAACGGGACAACAAGTGTTATAGTCAATACGATATACTTCATTACTCTATTTGTACAAACAAAAAATCATGACCCTTGAGAGCCATGATTCTTAAATACATATCTTCTAATTTCCGTTAGTACTTCACCATAAAGATCGCCTCCCCCTGGGCCAATAAAGCAATTATCAGCCATACTATGAATGTTATCGGCAGGAGAATTGACCAGATCAATGCCTTCACTTCATGTCCCAGGTGCATAAATTCGGAAACAATGTAAAAGGCTTTAACAATAGTGAGAGAGACAAAGATTGAAACTTTGAGCGGTCCATCTGCAACAGTGAACGCGATCACGAACTCAAACGCGGTTACTATACCCAACAGCGCAGCTATCTTCCAAAGTTTCTTAATCTTCTCCTTGTCAGGTGGTAAGACTTGAACATTAGATGTTTGCTCTTCCATATTTTTATCTTAAAATTTTATACCAAGTAAAAGAATGTGAATACGAATACCCATACCAGATCTACAAAGTGCCAGTACAATCCAACTTTTTCCACCATTTCATAATGACCTACTTTCTCCAACTTCCCAATAACCGTCCAGTAGAAAATGATGAAGTTGAATATCACACCACTAAATACGTGGAAACCATGAAAACCGGTGATGAAGAAAAAGAAGTCTGCAAATGCAGGTGGGCCGTATTGATTGATGATCAAATTGGCTCCAAAAATCTTTGTCCCGTCGGCCAGTGTGCTTCCAGCATCAGTACCAACTATGAAGTGCCCCCATTCCCAGGCCTGGCAACTCAAAAAGGCGATACCACCTAATAACGTCCATAACATCCATTTGATCACATCGGCCTTGTCCATGCGCTGACCGGCTTCAACTGCCAACACCATGGTTACGCTACTCATGATGAGAATAAATGTCATAATTCCCACAAATATCAATGGTGCCGCTTCAACACCCATAGCGTGCATACCAGGATATGCTTCAAAAACCCTTTCCGGGATTGGCCAGTAATCCTGTGAAAATATATAAGCATCAGAATCGCCTTCAAAGATCGGATTAGCAAACCTGATAGTACCGTAAGCAACAAGAAGCGCCGAGAATGTTAACGTGTCTGACAACAGGAAAAACCACATCATCAGTTTGCCATAGCTGACTTCCATGGGGGAAGTTCCTCCCATCCAAACGTCTTTTTCTTCTTGTCCTACAGCGGCAGTAGATACTGACATATTGCTCTATTTATTGTTTTAATTGTACATCGATAAAAATAAGTATAAATAGACCCAAAGTCCACCTAAAAAGTGCCAATATGTTGTACACATTTCGATTTGCAACATACTACGTGAGTGAACTTTGTATTTCCATGCGGAAATTAATACGATTATTAGAAATATTATGCCTGAAATGAGATGAAATGCGTGTAAACCGGTCAGGACATAAACAAAAGACCCAGCTGCATTTCCCACAAAATACACGTCCCTATCTACCAACTGAGTCCATCCGTAATATTGCCCTGCCAGAAACACTAATGATAATCCTAAAGTCAGTATCAGGCCTACTTTCAAATTGGAGATACTGTCATTCTTAGCGGACAGGTAGGCCCAGTGCATAGCTACGCTACTGGCGATAATCACAAAGGTGGTGTACAATAGGGCTTCAGGAAGATCAAAAATCAACCATTCTCCATCCGAACGTTTAACAATGTAAGCACTTGTCATGGAAATGAAGATCATCACGATAGAGACGATGAATAACCACAAAGTGAATTTCTTGGGATTCACCCTGAGTGCCTGTAACTGATTTTGAGATATGTCTGCTTTTGCTTCCATCACACTCTATCCAACAAGTAAGCTATTTGCACGATCGGCAAATATAAAAATGAGCCATACATAATTTTCAAGGCCGATTTATTAGAACAATCCTTCATTAATAAAAATGTCTGGCTCAAGAACAAAACACCGCATAAGACTGATATGAATGCTGATGTGATACCGGTAATTCCAAAGAATGACGGTAATAGTCCCAGGGGCAATAAGAAGAGCGTGTAAACCATAATTTGAATGGCAGTAGAAAGATCCTTGCCACCACCAGAAGGCAGTAATTTGAAACCAGCCTTCTTATAGTCGTCATCAGCTACCCAGGCAATAGCCCAGAAATGTGGAAACTGCCAGACAAACTGAATCCCGAAAAGTATCAACGCCTCTAACGAAATCACTCCGGTTGCGGCCACCCAACCCAATAAGGGCGGAAAGGCGCCTGGAATAGCCCCCACAAAGACGGCAAATGGTCCTACTCTCTTTAATGGCGTATAGACAAAACTGTAAAGAATAAGCGAGAGCAATGACAACACAGCTGTAAATGGATTGGCATAAAGAGAAATTATAGCTAGCCCGATCAGGCCGACAATTAGGCTGAAGCTTAAAGCCTCATTCGGATTGACACGATTGGTCGGGATTGGTCTGCTTTTAGTCCGCTCCATTATGGCATCATACTCCCATTCAATGATCTGGTTAATTGTTACTGATGCCCCTGCAACCAAGAATCCTCCCAGGCAAAACAACAAAAAATTATTCCAATTTATAGATGGACCTGCCGCCAATGCATAGCCAATTCCCGAAGAAAAAGTTACCAGGAAGGACAAACGAAACTTGAGCAATTCGAAGTATGCCCTGGCCTTTGATGCGAAGTTTTGAGGAACGCTTAATGTGTGATCAGTGTTGGTAATCATTAGGCTCTGCGAAATTAGTAAATCTGCCCCAATTCATCATTCCTGAACCCTATTTAGTTCACCCTGAATGTAATTCGGTTTGCGAAATTTATTGACATATAGTAATAGATAAAAATCAATACCAAAGATCAATGTTGCCAGTAATAAATGAATTGGTTGAAATACCGGTGGAATAGCAAAATAGGCCATTATCGATCCAGTTATGATTTCAACCACAAGAAACCCAACCAGCACGTAAACAAAGCTGATTAATGGAGTTCCACTTAACATTTTGATGGCCACGTAAGCAAAATATACATGTATTGCCAGGACTACAATTGAATAACTACGGTGTATGTAAAAAGTGAGACCCAATTGCTGCACCCAATCAGCCCTTCTGGATTCTCCCATCCTGGCTGCAATCAAATCTATAAATTCTCTAACCTGCGTGCCCAAAATCACTTGGATTGTGAAAAGAATAAGCGCTAATGTAATTAGGAAATAGGCCCTCTTAACCAAAATATCATCAGCAATTTCAATTTGTTCACCGGCTTCTGTAAGCCAATAATTGTAAATCAGAACAGCAAGGATAAGAAGCGCCAATATCACATGAAAGGTGATCAAGCCTCCCAACAAATTGGTGGAAACAACAACAGATCCTACCCATCCCTGAAATCCCACTAGGACGAGATTAAGAATGGCAAGCTGTGTAAACTTTGAATTGAGCTGACGATGGACAATGGATAGGGTCACATTTAATATGAACAAAAACCCTACAAACACTCCCAACAACCTATTGAAGTATTCAATCCAGGTCCTCGTTGGATTAAAAGATTCCTCTGCAAGGATTGACTGGTCATTTTTCAGTTTATTGGCCAACTCCTTAAAACCTAAAAATTCCAGGTAATTGGCTAACCTGATATTCTTTTGATAGCGTTTTTGAGAATAGATATCTTTGTAATTAACTGGTAACTCTGCAGCTTCGGTCGGAGGAATCCAACTCCCAAAACACTTCGGCCAATCAGGGCAGCCCATGCCTGACCCGGTGCTTCTCACAATACCTCCAACTAGTATCAGTAGGCAGACTGCAGCTATGGTGAAAAGGAGAAACTTTCTGTAAAATCCTCCAGGCTCCTTCATAGCTGGATTGCATCAAGAGCAATCACCCCTTCTCATGAGGCAAATTCGACTCTGGCGTTTCCGAAAAAGGAATGTGCTGAGGAATAAAATCCTCCTTAGAACCTGGCTTACTATAGTCATAGGGCCATCTGTGAACTTTCGGTATTTCGCCAGGCCAGTTACCATGACGGGGATTCCGGGGAGTAGTCCATTCTAAAGTATTGGACTTCCATGGGTTTTCAGGCGCTTTCTTGCCACGCCAAATACTGTAAAAGAAGTTAAACAAAAAGATAAATTGTGCGCTAAAAGTTACTATCGCAGCAATGCTTACATAGGTATTCAAATCAGTAAATCCATTAAAGGCATCGAAAGAGGTAAACGAATAGTACCGCCTTGGGAATCCCGCCAAACCAATGTAGTGAAGTGGGAAAAACACAAAATAAACACCGACGAAAGTGATCCAAAAATGGATATAACCCAGTTTCTCATACATCATTCTCCCAAACATCTTGGGGAACCAGTGATAGACCCCAGCCAGCATCCCGAAAAAAGAAGCGCTACCCATTACAATATGGAAGTGGGCCACAACAAAATAAGTATCATGCAAATTGATATCAATTGCTGAGTTACCCAGGAATATGCCAGTAAGACCACCTGATATAAAGAATGACACCAAACCAATAGAAAAAAGCATGGCTGGCGTCAACACTATGTTTCCCCGCCAGAGTGTCGTTATGTAGCTAAACACTTTGACAGCCGAAGGAATGGCAATGATCAGGGTAAGGAACATAAATATCGATCCCAGGAATGGGTTCATACCCGTAACAAACATGTGATGTGCCCAAACTATGAATGATAATACCGCAATGGCGAGGAGTGAGCCTATCATGGCTCTATATCCAAAAATCGGTTTTCGGGAATTTGTTGAAATAATTTCCGATGTGATTCCGAGGGCAGGAAGTAATACTATATATACTTCAGGGTGACCCAGGAACCAGAATAAATGTTGGAAGAGGATTGGACTACCCCCGATATTAGGCAATGCCTCACCCGCTATATATATATCAGATAAATAAAAGCTCGTTCCGAATGATCTGTCAAAGACCAGCAATAATGCAGCTGAGAACAAAACAGGAAAAGATAAAAGACCAAGAATTGCGGTAAGAAAAAACGCCCAAATAGTCAATGGCAACCTTGCAAACGACATACCTTCTGTTCGTAGGTTGATTATTGTAGTAATGTAATTAATCCCACCCAGCAACGTCGAAACTATGAAGAACACCATAGACACCAGCCACAGGGTCATGCCCAATCCTGATCCTGACATCGCTTCCGGAAGTGCACTAAGCGGGGGATAAATGGTCCACCCTCCGGAGGCAGGGCCGGTTTCGATAAAAATTGAGATGAACATGATCACACTGGATAAGAAAAAGAACCAGTAAGAAAGCATATTCATAAATCCGGAGGCCATGTCTCTTGCCCCGACCTGCAATGGGATGAGAAAATTACTAAAAGTACCACTCAATCCGGCAGTCAATACAAAGAATACCATGATGGTTCCATGCATGGTTACCAAAGCCAGATAGAATTCCGGATCAATCTTTCCAAATGGAGTTAACCAGTCACCCAATATTGGCTTGAGGAAGCCCAGATCCATTTCCGGGAACCCTAATTGCAGTCGGAAAAGAATAGACATTGCGCCACCCATGATGGCCCAAAAGATGCCGGTGATCAGGAACTGCTTGGCAATTACCTTGTGGTCCTCCGAAAATATATATTTCCTTACGAAGCTCTGCTTATGATCGTGTTCATCGAGGTGAGCTTCGGTTTCTACATGTATCTGAGTAGTTGACATTTAGTATTAGTCTTTAAATCGTATCTAATAAACTAATCAGTAGTTCCATCTATCCCTGCCGAAATAGCGGCAACTTCTCTTAAATCTTCTGGAACTTTTGATAAATATTCCGGATTGAGTTTTAACCATGACTGCTGTGACTGGTACCATTTTTTATAGTCATCAGGCTCATCAACAAAAATTAAGTATCGCATGGCAAAATGGCCCCGTCCACATATTTTGTTACAAACCAATTCAAAATTGAAATTCTCGTCCCCCAACTCACTTCTCATTTCTTCGGTTGTTTTTGTAGCCACAAACCAGAAACTGGTAGGCATACCCGGCACGGCATTCATTTGAAGTCGAAAATGCGGAACATATACGGAATGAATCACATCCGTAGCTCTGATCTTAAATTGAATATTCTTTCCTTTAGGAATATGGATTTCCAAAGGGATAAAATCATCATGTGCTTTTCTGTCGCTAAAGTCAACACCCATTCTGTTGTCCAGATCGATTAACCTGAAATCAGAACCACCTAACTGTCCGTCCGTTCCACCGTATCGAACTGCCCAGGCGAATTGATATCCCATGATCTCAATTTGTTCAGAATCTTCCGGCGCTTTGTCCATAATATCTACCCAGGCTCTCCAACCGGAGAAAATTAAAAGGCTCAGCACTACTGCAGGTACTAAGGTCCACATAAGTTCAAGTTTGTTATCGTCAGGGTAGAACAAAGCCTGATTGTTCTCCTTATACCGATATTTAAAAGGGAAAATAAATAACAATACTTGAGTGATAAGAAAAACCACACCCGTAACCGCCATGGTGATCCAGAAAAGTCTATCGGTAACCGCACCATGTTCTGATGCCAGGGGAAGGTTGTATGTATCGAAATGAGTGATCGAATACCAAAACAGAAGGGACATACTACCAATTAGGAAGAGTACCATCAGGGATGCATTTATACCGTTGACCCTGCTTATACTTTCCTGACCCTCCTTTTTTGCAATACCTAATAATGTGGATACCCTAAAAATAGCGATAAGAATTGCCACCACTATGAGTAGACCGAGACCGAGAACAATTCCTGACATAATAGGTTAGTAAATTTTATTCAAACTTAAGTTTTAAATATGATGATGTAAACTCTCTTCCAGCATTGGGTGGTTCTTTCCAACTAATGGGAATTTTGATAAAGCCCCCATCATAACCATCAGAAATGCTGCCAAGAATATCATCATCAACCCTATCTCCATAAAACCAAATCCTCCATTTTCTTTCAAGATACCCGGCGTGATCATTAAGTAATGATCTAACCAATGACCAAAAATTATCACCGGGCATCCAATCTTAAGGAAGGTCATATGTCTTTTTGCGTCCCGGGTCATGAAGAATAAGAAAGGAAAGAAAAAGTTTAATATCAGATTTATAAAGAATACGGATCCATAATGGTCACTTTTCCATCTGTCAACAAAATACGTCGTTTCCTCAGGAATATTAGCATAATAGATCAAGAGTAACTGTGAGAACCAGATGTAGGTCCAGAAAATGGTAAAACCCCAAACAAACTTACCAAGATCATGAAGGTGGTTTGCATTAACAATTTTAAGATAACCGGCCTCTTTTAATATTACCGTAACGATAGTGATAAAAGCCAGGCCATTCACCCACCAACTGGCAAAAACATACCATCCTATCATCGAACTGAACCAGTGTACATCAATTGACAAAATCCAATCCCATGCCGCTACAGAAGAGCTTACTGCAAATAACACCAGGAAGATAGCTGAGAATTTTCTTGCCTCATACCAATGACCCGTTCCACCTTCGATATCCTCGGCTAACATGTGCTTCTTAATAATGGTAAAGAGCCAATACCAAATGCCAAAGTAGGCAACCATTCGGATTACATAGAACATAGGAAAAGTTCCCTTTGCCATTGGCCAGTAGAAGAATCCACCCTTCCCGTCAACGATTTCATCATAGCCCTCACTATTGGGGTCGTACAGCTCATGGTGTGTCCAATGGAATAGATCATGATTGGTGAGTAACCAGGTAACCAGCATCAGTACTCCGGCGATGGGTAACCAATGAGCCATTGCCAGTCCAATGCGTTTCACTCCCACAGACCAGCCAGCCTGAGTTGCATACTGAATAGCTACGAAAAACAGGCCTATTATTGCCAAACCGGTAAAATAAACATTATTGATCCAAAGATTAGCATAGAGACGCTGAGTCCAATGGAAAGCACCATGACCATCGGCGGCATCACCATGATCAGCTTGACCACCAACGTTGAGCATGATAATGCCAAGGATGAGCAATACCACACCGACTACTCCTGTAATCAGGATCTTTTTCTTTACGGAGCCGGTAAATTCAAATCTTTCCTCTAACATGCTCAATATTTTTTGTTCTTATTTCTGAATTACTTCTTTAATATACCTCGCTATTTTCCATCTTTCTTCAGGACTTAACTGAGACCCATGTGCTCCCATTAATCCTTTACCCATAGTGATTACATGAAAGATATGCCCTTCAGTGATGTCTATGTAGGCCAAGCCAGTTAAATTGGCTATTCCCGGATACTTATCAGCCACCAGGCCATCCCCTAAGCCTTTCGAGCCATGGCAATGCTCACAGAATCGGTCGAAAAGCAATTTTCCATCAGCCACTACCTGCTGATTGCCTGAATCCAACGGACTCAGGATTTCTGCTCCTAGATCAAGATCCGCCTGGGCTATTCGATAAGGCAAATACCCATTTTTGTTTCTTGGAACGGTATTAGGCACCGGCTCCCTCATGTTCATCTCGTTAGGATTGTTCGGATTGCTGGTATAAAATTCTCCAGGTCCATCAATGGAAGTGATAAACCGACCTGCTTCCTTGTCCTTTATTTGGGATAAACCTTCATAAGCTACCGAGTGATACATCTGGGGGGCGTATTCAGTACCGGGATTGTCTCCTTTTGCCGCACATGCAGCGAGGGCATAGGTTAATGCTCCAAAAACAACAAGATGCGATATCTTTTTTAAAATCATCTCTTTCAATTTATCCGCGGGTTTTATTATTGACCTCAACTGCTCCGCTCTCCTGCAGCACATTTTTAATATCCGCTTCACTAATACGATTGGCATCCAAATCAACAGCAAGGATATGTTTATCATCAGTGCTCCTGATATCCAAAAGATTGGGTTTACCCCACGGCTTCAAATTACTGATTACAAAAAATGTAAATACCATCCCATAGGCTGACAGCAACACTGTCATCTCAAATGTAACAGGAATGAAAGACGGTAACGGAAGGAAATCCTTACCGCCAATAATCATAGGCCAGTCAGCGGTCATCATACCAATCTGCATGACCAGGGCCAAAGTAGTACCAGTCAAACCGAAGAGAAATGCCGCGATGGGCAGTCTTGATCTCTTGTACCCAAGCACATCATCCAACCCGTGAACCGGGAATGGACTATAAACTTCCTGGATCTTAACTCCAGCCTCCCTGATCTTCTTCACTGCTTCTAGCAGAACATCCTCATCATCATAAATTCCAAGTACAAAATTCTTTCCTCTTGCCATGATTATGTTGTTACATTTTCAGATGACGATTTAAGTATACTCTTCATTTCAGATATATTGATCACCGGAAAATATTTGGCAAACAACAGGAAGGCGGATAAGAAGAATCCACACGAGAAGAGATACACACCCACATCATAGAATGTAGGGTAGAACAAGGCCCAACTCGAAGGAAGGAAATCCCTGTGAAGGGAAGTTACTATAATCACAAATCGTTCAAACCACATTCCAATGTTTACCACGATAGACAGGACAAAGGTGGAAGCGATGCTGGTCCTGATTCTCTTAAACCAGAATAACTGTGGTGAGAGCACATTACAAGTCATCATTGAGGCATAAGCCCACCAATAAGGTCCTGTAGCCCGGTTAATGAACGCATATTGTTCAGCGGGTACTCCCGAATACCAGGCGATAAAGAACTCTGTTATGTAAGCAATACCCACGATCGAACCGGTAATGATGATAATGATATTCATCAATTCAATGTGGTTGATCGTAATGTAGTCTTCCAGTTTATAAACTTTTCTGGTGATCAGAAGAAGGGTTAGCACCATGGCAAAACCTGAGAAAATCGCCCCGGCGACAAAGTAGGGCGGGAAGATGGTAGTGTGCCACCCGGGAATCACCGAAGTAGCAAAGTCCATGGATACGATGGTATGAACCGATAGTACCAGCGGTGTTGCCAATCCGGCCAGGATGAGTGATACTGATTCGTATCGCTGCCAGGTCTTTGCTGCACCATCCCAACCAAGGCTTAATGCCCCATAAACGGCTCGTGAAATCTTATCTTTTGCCCGGTCACGTATAGTGGCAAAATCGGGGACCAGTCCCATATACCAGAAAACCAATGATACCAAGAAATAGGTACTAATGGCAAAAACATCCCAAAGAAGTGGCGAGTTAAAGTTCACCCATAAGGAACCAAATGTGTTTGGAAGAGGCAAAGCCCAGTAAAAACCTAACCATGGCCTACCCATATGGAAAATGGGGAACATGGCGGCACAAATCACCGCGAATATGGTCATCGCTTCTGCTGCCCTATTTATAGACATTCTCCATTTTTGTCTGAAAAGGAGAAGAATAGCTGAGATCAGCGTGCCAGCGTGACCAATACCGACCCACCACACGAAGTTGGTGATGTCCCAGGCCCAACCAACAGTTTTATTTAAACCCCACATGCCGATACCATGCCAGAGAAGCATGTACAACGCATAGACGCCAACGGCCAACATACCAATAGCAACTGCCATAGCCATCATCCAGGATTTGGATGGCTTCTCTTCTACCCTACTACAGACATCTTGTGTGATGTCATGAAGGGTTTTTCCACCGGTTACTAATACTTCTCTTACAGGTGCTGTAACTTGCATAAGTATTATTTAAGCTTCTTTTTCTTTATTTCTAATCTTAGTCAAATACCATACGTTTGGTTTCACTGCCAGGTCTTCCAAAACATGGTATGCTCGCTCTTCTTTCCATCTCATACTATTATCATCCCTCTCAATTTTGAGCATCTTACCCACTTTGCTGTTCGAATCAAGTAAGTCACCGAAGGTAATAGCCTCAGTAGGACAAGCTTTTTGACAGGCCATAACCACCTCGCCGTCGTTGACCCGTCGTTTCTCTTTCTTCGCTTCTAACTTGCCATACTGAATCCGTTGTACGCACATGGTACATTTCTCCATAACACCTCGTGACCTCACCGTTACATCAGGGTTGAGAACCATCTTACCCAAATCGTTACTCATTGATAGGTTATTAGCAAACTGCTCGTTATCGTGGTATTTGAACCAGTTAAATCTTCTTACTTTATAAGGACAGTTGTTGGCACAATACCTGGTACCAATACACCGGTTGTACACCATTTGATTGAGACCTTCTGTGCTATGGCTGGTTGCCGCCACAGGGCATACTGTCTCACAAGGAGCGTTGTTACAATGCTGGCACATCATCGGTTGGAACGTAACTTCAGGATTTTCAGCGGCTTTCTCCAAACCCTTCAAATCACCAGGGTCGGCATCAGAGCTGTAATACCTGTCAATTCTAATCCAGGTCATTTCTCTCCTGTTCAACACCTCTTCCTTACCCACCACCGCGACATTATTTTCTGCCTGACAAGCAATTGTACACGTACCGCAGCCTGTACAGCTATTCATGTCGATCACCATACCCCAGTGATGATTGGTATAAGTATGCCCCTCCCAAAGTGAAACGTCGTAAGGTTGCTTCTTGCCTTGAGCGGTGCTGATCTTTGGAAAATACCTTCCTGCAGTGGGATCTTTCTGGTATTCTTCTAAAGTAGCTTCTTGAACTACATTGCGACGATCCATATAAGTGTGATGAATCTGAGTATGAGCTATCTTGTAAGATTCACCTGCCGCACTTATGCTTACTCCTGATACTGCATATGATCTTGATCCATTAACCACCTCCACCAGTGGATTGGCATCAACCCCGATATTGTCAGCTACAATACCTGCCTTCGACCTGCCATACCCGAGAGCCAATCCAACCGTTCCTGCAGCCTGACCTGGCTGGACAATTACCGGAACACTCAGTGTTGTTCCTCCAACTGACAAATCTACTTTCCGGGTGTTGCTACCTTCAAACATAACAATGCCCAATTCAGTAGCATGACTCAGGGAAATAGTCAAATAATTTTCCCAACATGCTTTAGTTATCGGATCGGGCATTTCCTGCAACCACGGGTTATTTGCCTGATTACCAGATCCAATCGCGATAGTTGGATAAAGTATTAATTCAAGTCCAGAACCACCTTTAGGTAAATTCGCTGCCGCTGCACCTAGATCACCAACAAATTCTACAACTTCATTTTCACCTCCACTTTCGGGTACGTATACACCGTCATGCAGCATCTTATCCCAGAATATTTGAAGATCAGTTTCTGTAGTCTGGCTGGCAAAGTGAGTAGTTTCCCAATTGGTCTTTATAAAATCATAATAGGATGATTGATTTCCAGACCATCTAAGGAAGGACTCCTGTACCTGACGCGTATTGAATAATTTTGAAATTGTCGGTTGTGATAAGCTATAATGTCCTGTTACTGGTTCTGCATCATTCCATGATTCTAAGAAATTGTTATCAGGAGCGGTGTATGCAACTACACTTGTGGTCTCATCAGCTCTGTCCGATGTAGAAAGTGTTAACGATGCCTTATTTAAGTTGGAGGTTATTGCCCCTCCTTTTGGATAATCATAAATAGGGTTACAATTATAAAATATTACTCCACCAAGTGACCCAGTACTTAAGTCAGCCACAAACTTCTCCATCATCTCATCATTTCCACTTCGGAAATTGACAGACTTATTCATATTAATAGTGGCGCTATAGTTACCCAATAGGCTATTAACACCGTTGATTATTACCTGTATATTGGGATCATTGGATCCGCTAACCACCAGCGAAGCCCCTTGTGATCTCCAAAGGTCATTAGCTGCTTTAGTAAGATTTTCGTTGTTAACTCCTCCTGAAATTGTTGCAGCTCCTGCCTTAGAGGCAATTGCGTTATAGAGCCCAACAATAAGAGCGCCTTGTTCCGAAGCTTTAATAGCGGTTCTGTAATCTGCATTAGCTCCGGTAAGTGACATATTTGATTCGAAGCTGTAAAGCTTCGACATTTCCTTCTTATTCGGACCAAGTTTCCTGGTCTTCGAAAATTGCTTGCTATATAGAACCGGGTTGATCCAGGTACCCAGAAAATCCGCATCAAAACTGACAACAGTTTTAACCTGGCTAAAGTCGTATTGTGGTACAATTGCTTTTCCGAATGAAGATTCGTTCGCCTTTGCGATACCGTAGTTGGATATTGGATCATAGGTCACGACCTCAGTGCCCGGATATTTGGCCTTAAATTCTTCTATAGCTGCCAGCGTCGAGGGGCTATAAATAGAATTTGCAACAATTCTAATTTGTCCACCTGCGACACTTATTGCTTCGAGTTGGCTGGTCACTTCATTATCAAGCTCCTCCCAGGTAATAGGAGCTCCGCCTTTGGTAGGATTCTGCAATCTTTGCTTATCGTAAAGTGACAGTACGGAAGCCTCTACCTGGGCTGTGGTAGCGCCTCCTGACACTGCAGATAATTCATTACCCTCAATTTTGATAGGGCGACCTTCTCGTGTCTTTACAACTATACTGCAATAGTCTCCTCCATTAATATATGAGGAAGCATAGTATACAGGTACTCCGGGATCAATTTCCAGTGGTTTGTTTAGATAAGGTATGGCCTTTCTAACCGGGGCCTCACAGGCTGCCAAAGAAGCAGCTGCTACACTGAAACCCATCATCTTTAGGAAATCCCTTCGTGATGCTCCTGAAGCACCATTATCTGTTGGAAGCATTTCAGGAAATTCATTTCTTTCCATTTCAACAAATGAGGGATCATTGGTTAGTTGCTCCAGGCCTTTCCAGTATTGTTTTTTCGGTTTTTCCATATTTAAATGAATCTCGTCAATAAGTAAAGATCAATAATGACACCTTGCACATTCAATGCCACCATTGTCCTTTACTTTCATCGGTCCTTTACTCACTTCAGAATGCAATTCAACTAATTTATTGTAATAGGCATTGCCTTTTGTATTCAGATTCGTTTCACGATGGCAATTAATACACCATCCCATGGTCAATGTCGTATGTTGTCGGATGACGTCCATTTCCTCAACCGGGCCATGACAGGTCTGGCATTCAATTCCACCAACTTCTACATGCTGAGAGTGATTAAAATAGGCAAGATCAGGAAGGTTGTGAACCCGTACCCATTCGATTGGTGTATTGGTTTCAATGGCAACATAGATCTTCTCAACTTCGGGTGATTCAGTTGCCACCAGACTGTGACAATTCATACAAATGTTCGGAGAAGGAATATTAGCATTCTTACTTTTCCTGACCCCTGTATGACAATAATTACAATCAATTTCATAATCACCGGCATGTATCTTATGTGAGAAGGCTATAGGTTGAGTGGGTGCATAGCCCTGCTGTACTCCTACCGTGAAAAGCCCATCAATGGCTGTTTTAAGCACAACTGCCGTAAAGAAGAAGGCGGCAAATCCGAGGAACGCATTGCTCCTAACCATTGCTCCTAAATCAAGTTTTTGATCGACTACTTCACGATCTGTGACATCCAGGTCTTTCTCCTTCAGGAACCTGGTCAGCACATTAATTACTAAGAAAAGTACAATTAGCAAAATGGCCAATACCACAATCAATCCGATCATGATGGCGTTCATGTAGCCCTGTGGTATTCCCTGATCAGCAGAGACAGCTGCATCCCCACCCGCGGTTGGAGCCGCAGCTGCTACTTCTATTGGTTTAGCAGATTCGGATTTAATATAAGAAAGAATAGAAATGATCTGATCATCCGAAAATGGAAAGGATGTCATCACCACCTTGTACTCCTCAAATAGTTCAACGGCAATAGGATCGCCGCTACTAATCATTTTTTGTGGGTTCTTAATATAGGTAAGTAACCAATCCAGTTCGCGTCTTTCCGTTACATCTCTTAACGGCGGACCAATTACCCGTTCGTTGATCCTGTGGCAAGCGGTGCAATTCCCCTTGAAGAATTCTTCTCCTTGTGAAATAACTGCCTCATTCTCTGATAATTCCTGGCCTTGTATTGTACCGAAACTATTGAAATAAAGGATGAAAGAAAATGCAATAAATCGAACCAAGTGATTGATAAAGCTCAGACTATAAGTTTTCTGCGTTGTGGTTAGGTTCGTCTGTACCAAGTGCGACAAATGTAATATCCGGCGTATTCTTATACAAGCGATCTTTTCGGCCCAAATTGACCGTCCTATCTACACCGATTAAGTCGAAAGATAAATATTTGAAAATCAATGTTGTAATGTCAAATCATATTGCCAATATCTTTACTATTTAGAATTATTCTAAATAGATACCTTGTTTATGCCTTATAAAATCGCTTTGGTAGTAATTTGATTGAAACCCAATTTTGCATATTTGATCTTTAGTCACCATTAAATCTTTTATGACAGAAGAAGAATTTCGGCTACAGCAATGTCGTGAAGGTATAGCCTGGAAAAAATGGGGTCCCTATTTGTCCGAGCGCCAATGGGGAACGGTTAGGGAAGATTATAGCAAGCATGGAAGCGCATGGGAAAATATCTCTCATGATGACTCCCGTAGTAAGGCCTATCGCTGGGGTGAAGATGGTATTGGCGGGTTCTCTGATGACGGTCAGAGAATTTGTTTTTCCTGGGCCTTTTGGAACGGTCAGGACTTGATCTTAAAGGAACGCCTCTTTGGTCTTAGTGGCATGGAAGGAAACCATGGAGAGGACGTAAAGGAACTTTACTATTATCTCGATAACACCCCAACCCATTCCTATATGCAGATGCTATATAAGTATCCGCAAAAGGCCTTCCCATATACGGACCTCCTCAATAAAAATAAAAAGAGGTTAACCCGAAAAATTCATAGTAGACAATAAAAAACAGGCATAAATTGCTTATATTGAGATAGTTAGACAACAAAATAAGCAATTAATTTATGCCTGAATATAAGGAAAAAGATACCGTATTTTATCGAGGAAAACAAGCTTTTAAATTTGATTTTTCAGCATCAGCGATTAGCTCAGACGGAGCGATATTGTTAAGTGAAAAAGTAGAGAGAAAGACTGGTCTATTAAAAAGCTTCGCCGCACTGATTCCTGACTATCGAAACCCCTTTTTTATCGAATACACTTATGAAGAAATGCTTCGCCAACGGGTGTTTTTAATGATGCAGGGCTATCAGGATTGCAATGACGAACAAAAACTCCGAGAGAATCCGGTGATCCGTAAAGTACTAGATAGCGGATTATGTTCCCAGCCTACTTTAAGTCGATTTGAAAACAAGGCCGATCGGAGTCTGATCTACCAGATGAGTCAATGGTTTGTAGACCGTTATGTAGAGGAGTTGAAAGAGAAGACTGGTCAAATCATCATTGATGTAGATGGTACCGATGACCCTACTCATGGATCCCAACAACTCAGTTTGTATAATGGCTATTATGGACAGACTATGTACCATGAGTTGTTCTTTAAGGACGGGAACACCGGTCAGGTCATTTTACCAGTACTACGTCCGGGCAATTGTCACTCCAACAAATGGTTTGTGGCCTTATTGAAAAGGATTGTCATTAAAATCAGAAAAAAACTGCCCTCAGTAAAGATCCTTATTCGAGCGGATAGTGGCTTTTCAGGAGCATCTTTTTATCGGATAGCTAAGCAGTTTGACCTTCAATTTTGTTTAGGTATTAGTAGTAATGAAGTTTTAAAGACTTTTACCAAACAGACTATCATTGAAGTAAAAAAGGAATATGCTTCAAAAATCATCAAACATCAAGAGTTTGTTGGCCCGTTTACTTACCAGGCCAAAAGCTGGGATCGTTCTGAAAAGCTGTACGCCAAAGTGGAGTCTACCGGAAAAGGAATGAATGTCCCGTTACTTTGTGAGCAACTTTGAAGCGATGACCGCTCAACAGATTTACTTTGATTTTTATGTCAAGCGAGGTGATGCCAGTGAAAATCGAATAAAGGAACTCAAAAAACATGACTTATTCCGACCGGCTTTCCTGTCATCGCTACTGGGCCAATTTCATGCGTTTAATCATCGCTACCCTCTGTTATGAAATGTTCCGGCAGATTAAATTATTAATTGCCAAAACAAAACACCACTTTGCTAAACGATGGCAAGTGGACAATATCCGGCTTTACCTGATGAAGGTTGGGGCGTGCCTGAAAGAAAGGAAAAGATCATTGACAATACAATTCTCAAGAGCCTTTAGATATCAATACCTGCTGGGCGATTTGCTTACGGTGAACTGACCGATCAGTTAAACAGTTTGGTTTAATCAAAAAAATGTTCTTCCATAAGAACACAATAGAGCTTTGACTGAAAATTGAAAAATTCTAACAAAAAAACGCTCTAATGTCCTTTGAAATCCAGAAACCTGGTTGATCTTCAAATTAATACATACACTCCAATCAAAAAATAGTTAGCAACCCATTATTAATCCCAAAATTGGTGGCCTATGAATAATGCGGGTTAAAGCTGTTGCATCAAAACGGCTGAGCAAAGAAGAAATTTCAAAGGCATTGGATGGGAAGTTGGCCTACGGTGCAACCTTGATTACAGATAAGCACCCTTCTTATAAGGCTTTTGCCAAAGACAACCCCTCCATAAAGCACAAAGCGCTATTGGCCAAAGATCATGTGGATAGAGATGATAAAACAATCCATCTGCAAAAAGTAAACAATGTTCACACTCAACTTAGGACATTCTTACGCCCATTCAATGGTGTCAGTTCCAAATATTTGCAAAACTACCTGAATTGGTATGCTTATGCTGACCGAATAAGAGAGAGTAAAACAACTTTGAAACAATGGTTTCTGACTATGCTATTAACGGATCAAGCCTATCATCTGTATGAGCTATTTAAACAAAATGCTGTTATAATTAGAACTTAGCTGTATTTACCAACAATGACACCAACCGGGAAAAATTATATAGCTCAAAGAGTCAGTCAAAATTTGTCAAAGATGCTTTTCATGAATATTTGATTCAGAAGAAAAAACGGCGGTCAACCCTAAAAAGAATGGCACAAAAGCCAGTGGAATCTGTAAAGTAAAGATTCCTGCTGGAGAATCTTACCGGATAAAAATTCGACTCTCAAAAGATGAACTGGTTGCTCCTTTTGATAATTATGATGAAATATTTGCCCTTCGCCGCACGGAAGCAAATCAATTTTACGACGCCAATATTCAAAAGAATGTTAGTGATAACGATCTTAACCCGCCTTATTCATAGGCCACCAATTTTGGGATTAATAATGGGTTGCTAACTATTTTTGATTGGAGTGTATGTATTAATTTGAAGATCAACCAGGTTTCTGGATTTCAAAGGACATTAGAGCGTTTTTTTATTAGAATTTTTCAATTTTCAGTCAAAGCTCTATTGTGTTCTTATGGAAGAACATTTTTTTGATTAAACCAAACTGTTTAACTGATCGGTCAGTTCACCGTAAGCAAATCGCCCAGCAGGTATTGATATCTAAAGGCTCTTGAGAATTGTATTGTCAATGATCTTTTCCTTTCTTTCAGGCACGCCCCCAACCTTCATCAGGTAAAGCCGGATATTGTCCACTTGCCATCGTTTAGCAAAGTGGTGTTTTGTTTTGGCAATTAATAATTTAATCTGCCGGAACATTTCATAACAGAGGGTAGCGATGATTAAACGCATGAAATTGGCCCAGTAGCGATGACAGGAAAGCCGGTCGGAATAAGTCATGTTTTTGAGTTCCTTTATTCGATTTTCACTGGCATCACCTCGCTTGACATAAAAATCAAAGTAAATCTGTTGAGCGGTCATCGCTTCAAAGTTGCTCACAAAGTAACGGACATTCATTCCTTTTCCGGTAGACTCCACTTTGGCGTACAGCTTTTCAGAACGATCCCAGCTTTTGGCCTGGTAAGTAAACGGGCCAACAAACTCTTGATGTTTGATGATTTTTGAAGCATATTCCTTTTTTACTTCAATGATAGTCTGTTTGGTAAAAGTCTTTAAAACTTCATTACTACTAATACCTAAACAAAATTGAAGGTCAAACTGCTTAGCTATCCGATAAAAAGATGCTCCTGAAAAGCCACTATCCGCTCGAATAAGGATCTTTACTGAGGGCAGTTTTTTTCTGATTTTAATGACAATCCTTTTCAATAAGGCCACAAACCATTTGTTGGAGTGACAATTGCCCGGACGTAGTACTGGTAAAATGACCTGACCGGTGTTCCCGTCCTTAAAGAACAACTCATGGTACATAGTCTGTCCATAATAGCCATTATACAAACTGAGTTGTTGGGATCCATGAGTAGGGTCATCGGTACCATCTACATCAATGATGATTTGACCAGTCTTCTCTTTCAACTCCTCTACATAACGGTCTACAAACCATTGACTCATCTGGTAGATCAGACTCCGATCGGCCTTGTTTTCAAATCGACTTAAAGTAGGCTGGGAACATAATCCGCTATCTAGTACTTTACGGATCACCGGATCCTCTCGGAGTTTTTGTTCGTCATTGCAATCCTGATAGCCCTGCATCATTAAAAACACCCGTTGGCGAAGCATTTCTTCATAAGTGTATTCGATAAAAAAGGGGTTTCGATAGTCAGGAATCAGTGCGGCGAAGCTTTTTAATAGACCAGTCTTTCTCTCTACTTTTTCACTTAACAATATCGCTCCGTCTGAGCTAATCGCTGATGCTGAAAAATCAAATTTAAAAGCTTGTTTTCCTCGATAAAATACGGTATCTTTTTCCTTATATTCAGGCATAAATTAATTGCTTATTTTGTTGTCTAACTATCTCAATATAAGCAATTTATGCCTGTTTTTTATTGTCTACTATGAATTTTTCGGGTTAATCCTGATAAACCAACCGAAAAAATCGTTTCTTTTCTACACTGAATGAACAAAAAAAGGACAGGGATTTTACTCCCCGACAGACTAAAAAGCCTGCGAATCTCAAAGTGAATTCTTTGGGGTTTTTGAATGGAAAACCTTCAAATGGCCAATTAACAGGCTACAACGCAACTGTTCTTGATAATATTTGTGAATTTGATAATTCTACTGAATCAGATTCGAGAATAATTCAGCGCTGATTTGATGGAAAAAATACGAATATGATGGATAATCAGCATATTAGCCTGTTTTCATACAGACACTAATTAAACAAACACATCAAGTAATCTCCTAAAACTGTTCGGGTCTTCATGAAATTCTTCCGGTTTGAAGCTAGCCTCCATAAAATACTTATGAAACATCCCGCTCATGCCTAAATGCACTACAGTCGGGCCAACAATTATTCCTTCAATATGCTGAGAAGTTGTTTTTGGATGGCCACTTCCGGGCTATTCTCATTAAACTTTATGCCATAATCATTTTTAAGATCTTTGAAGATCTTTTCAAGCAGTATAAAAGGCTCTATTTCAAATTTTCGGGAATGGAACTGTTCGGAAAATTTAAGCAGGTGTACAGTGTCTTTGTATAAGTAAACATTTTTGAACGCTAACTCGCTTACATCAGAAATTGTGTAATAAATCTGGTCATCCTTATTGTTAATCTTCTGAAAAGCCATCCTTGTGAGCAAAGAATTCTTAAAGCTACATTCAGATACCCCTCATTTGCTCTGAAGCGAGTAGTAAGATCCTGAAGAGAAGCTCCTTTTTTTTCTAACAGATACTCAAGTACTCCTTTTTCGTGTAGTGCATAGGCAGTGGGTGCAGTGACTATGCCATCCAGGTGGCGAAATAAATTACTACGAAATTCCGCCTGGTCCTTTTTTAATAGCATAATTAGTGAATAGGTTAATATCTTGTCTTATTAAGATCTATCACACAATAAAACTATACGAAATGAATCATAAACTCACGATTCGATCATCACCTCATACTCCTCCGGTGTGTTCACATTCTTCAAAACCATCCTATTAGGCGCTGTTAATACCTCACAATCGGAATTGATCAGTACTTTTCTCGGACAGGAATAACCCAGGCTTAAAAAATTTAATAATGTTGGATATGCTCTCGGTTCCCAGATGGTGATCAGGGGTTCCGGGAAGTCAGTTTCGGGGTTGTGATAGCAGGTGGCTATTTTGGATAGGTTCCTGGCTTCCTTTAGGTAAGCTAAAGCTTGGATATCCAAAAAGGGTTGATCACAAGCAACAACCATCCAGGCCGCGTTAGGATCTTGTCTGAAAGCGCTGAGAATAGCGCCATAAGGACCCAAATCCATGAAGGAATCGACCAGGGTCGGGAAATCACGCAATTCCTCTTGCTGGTCCTGCCGAATAGAAATGAACGCCTGATCGCAGACTGTCTTCAACTGCTCCCACATATGAATCCGCTGGTCCTTGCCGTGATAGTCAATCTTGCCTTTGTCCTGTCCCATTCTGACGCTCTTACCTCCTGCCAATACCATTCCATTGAGTTGAGGAATATTGGCTTGCCATTGCTTTTTCAGAAATGTAGCAACACCCTCCGGATCATCGAGAGATAAAACCGGCACTTTGTCTACCTCAGGGATTTTGTTTTTGAGTATGTCAGGGATTTCGTGACCCTCTTCAGTTGTAAGAATTAGGACGACATCCGTCAATTGATCAATTCTTTTTTCCAGGCTCTTCTTGGGATCTATCACAACAATCTGTTTTTGAGCTTGGAAATGATTCCCATTCACCAATACTAAATCCTGAGCGTTAAAATTGGGTTTAGATTGAAAATCGTTCAACTTCCCGTCAAAATCGAAACGGCTAAAAGTGATCTTGTCCGTGTATTCCAGAAACCCTCCATGTCCAAGCACTGAACGAGGGTCTCTCCCCTTTTCTGATTCTTCATCGGCTGACTTGTGGTCGGCATCCACATAAGCCACCTTAAGTTTGTCCGACAGCATCTCACTGATGGCAAATGCCAATTTCTTAATACGTCCACAGGGTGTGCCTAGGATGGCCCATTCATTTCGATGAAAGTTTCCTAGCTGCGGTTTGACCAGGAAGGCATGTTTCTCATGCCCGTTAGTCTTCTCTTTTGAAGTCATTCTTACCTCCTGTTTTCTCCATTAACTTAATTTCTTTGATCACAATATCGTGTGACATGGCCTTACACATATCATAAATGGTCAAAGCCGCAAGGCCGGCCCCGGTTAATGCTTCCATTTCTACTCCTGTTTTTGCATTAATCCCAGTTGTGCAATAGATAACTACGTCATTATGGGAAACTTTGATTTCAAAATCACAACTTTCCAGTCCCAGCGGATGACAAAGCGGAATCAGGTCCCCTGTTTTCTTAGCTGCCATAGTTCCGGCGATAATGGCCGTTTGAAAAACAGGACCTTTCTCGGTATTGATCTCCCCGTCACTCAAATGAGAGATGATTTCCGGTCCAAGATGGACGATGGCCCGGGCCCGGGCCTTACGGTCGGAAATGTTCTTCCGGGAAACATCCACCATTCCGGGATTCCCTTCCTCGGTAATATGGGTTAGTTTTTTGTCCAAGACATTTAGTTGTTTGTGTAACTATGTGCTTCTTTGTGCTACACACCGAAACGCTTCGGCACTCAGGTAATGTAAGTCTGTGAAATAATTTAACGATTGCAAATTTAAGGATATGTAAGTTCAAGTAATAAGTGCAATTTTCCTTTGTAGCACTTGCTTTGCGTTTAGGTAATTAAATTTTCTAACAGGGCGTTCATTGATTTTGTTTTCAACAACTTTGATTTGCTCCTCTGTAACAAATCTAATATCTGTTTTCTTAGGATAAAACCTTCTGATTACCCCAATCCTATTTTCAACTGTCCCTTTATCCTGACTAGTATAGGGACGAGTGAAATAGGCATCCACATCAAGGGATTGAGCAATCAACTCATGTTTAGAAAATGCCATATCATTATCAAAAGTGAGTGTTTCCAGTTTGTGTTTATCCTGAGAGAGTTCCTCCACAATAGCTTCGGCCATTTGATCGGCATTTTTACTGTGCATCTTTCTGATTCTGGTAAAAAGACTTGCTCGGTCTGTCATCACCAACAAAGAGCCTTTGTGGTTTTTACCCATCATTAAATCGACTTCTATATCTCCCAATCGTTCCCTTTTGTTAATGATCTGGGGTCGCTGTTCAATTGATACCCTATTCGGGATAATACCTCTATGATCTTTTCTGTTTCCTCGTTTGCGCCTTCGTTTGCCATGTTTTAGATATGTGTATAGTTGTTTGTATTCTTGGTTCTCCTGGCGGTTGGTGTGCTTACATTCCCATATCCATTGGTAAATCCATTCATGGCTAAGTGGACATTCTCTCGTTTTCTTTCCCTGATGGCTGATCAATTCAGGACTCCATCTATCTTCTTGGAGCCGGTTAACTATCCAGTCTTTCATGGGTTTGGTGAAAATCACTCTTTTGGCTTTTCTTGATGACGAAGATTGGTCCTCCTTTGTGCATTTGCTGTTCGATAGACACCAGCTCCCCTACCTCTTGAACCCACATTTCGCTTAAGCTCACGTGAGATCGTAGACGGGTGAAAATGAACGATACAGGCAATCTCCTTTTGAGTAGCTCCTGTTTTCAATAATGCTTCAATTTGACACCTTTGATCAATACTGAGATGTGTGTAGTTTTTTGACATTTTGCAATCCAAAGATTGCACTGCTCAGGCTTTTGAAGGATGAAAAAGCTTTTAAGGGCTTTTTCATCCTTCAATTGCACTTATTAGTTGATCTCAGCATTGCATAAAACAATCTTACCTCAAATTCAAAAATCATCTTTGACATTTAGACCAACAATCAATAGATTCAAAATTCGAACCGAATCGTAATCCTAAATTATATCTGTAATATGAGTAGAAAAATAAGAATGGGCATGGTCGGTGGAGGAGTCGGGGCCTTCATCGGTGGAGTACATCGAATAGCTGCCAATCTTGATGGACAAATAGAGTTGGTCTGCGGAGCCTTTAGCAGCAGTGAAGAAAAATCAAAGGAAACTGGAAAGTCACTCTATCTACCCGAAGACAGGGTCTATGGCAACTTTGAAGAGATGTTCCAAAAAGAAAAAGAGCTTCCGGAAGGTGAACGAATGGACTACGTTTCAATTGTTACACCGAATCATGTTCACTTCCCTCCAGCCAAGATGGCACTGGAAAACGGTTTCCATGTAATGTGTGATAAACCTGTCACTTTCAGTCTGGAGGAAGCCAAAGAACTGGCTTCAATTGTTGAAAAAACCGGCCTTGTATTCGGACTAACTCACAACTATACAGGGTACCCAATGGTGAAACAGGCCATGCAGATGGTCAAGGAGGGGGAAATTGGAAAAATCAGAAAGGTAGTGGTTGAATATCCACAGGGCTGGCTTTCCGAAAGGATTGAGGCCTCCGGGCAAAAGCAAGCGGACTGGAGAACAGACCCCAAGAAATCAGGTAAAGCTGGAAGTATGGGAGATATTGGCACGCATGCCGAAAACCTGATGGAGTACATAACAGGACTTAGGATCACAGAACTCTGTGCGGATTTGACCATTTTCGTTGAGGGACGAGCCTTGGATGATGATGGTAACGTTCTGGTGAAACTGGAGAATGGGGCAAAAGGCGTCCTCTATGCCAGCCAAATCTCAGTTGGAGAAGAAAACAACCTGCGAATCAGAATTTATGGCGAAAAAGGAGGGCTAGAATGGTTCCAGCCAGAATCTAACACCCTTTTGGTTAAATGGCCGGATCGCCCAATTGAAATTTATCGAAGCGGACATCCTTATATCGGCGATAAAGGTAAGGCCCATACCAGGCTCCCCGCTGGCCATCCGGAAGGATTCTTTGAGGCATTTGCAAACCTCTACAGGAACTTCTCCATGGCCGTCAGAGCAAGTATCGAAGGCACATCACACGATACAGAAACTTATGATTTCCCTTCAATTCATGATGGAATAAGGGGAATGGAGTTTATCGATGCAGTTGTCTATTCTTCCGCAAGTAGTCAAAAATGGACCAAATTCAGTTAACCTACTACAAACTCATAAAATCAAAGCAATGAAAAACATTAAAGGACCAGCCATATTTTTAGCACAATTCCTGGGAGATGAAGCTCCCTACAACAGTCTTGATAGCATCTGTCAGTGGGTTTCCTCTCTTGGCTACAAGGGTGTTCAGATCCCCTCCTGGGATGGCAGAGTAATTGACTTACAAAAAGCCGCCGAAAGCAAAGATTATGCTGACGAAATCAAGGGCATTGTTGAATCACATGGGCTACGAATCACTGAGTTATCTACTCACCTTCAGGGTCAGTTGGTTGCAGTTCACCCCGCATATGACACAATGTTCGATGGTTTTGCACCAGCTGAAGTGCATGGGGATCCGAAAGCACGAACTGAATGGGCTATAAACCAAATGAAATCGGCCGCTAAAGCCAGTAATAATCTTGGACTCACAGCACATGCCACTTTCTCAGGTGCACTAGTCTGGCCTTATATGTATCCCTGGCCTCAACGACCCGCTGGGTTAGTCGAAACAGGATTCAAGGAACTGGCCAATCGCTGGACACCTATTTTGGATTATTTTGATGAAATGGGAGTAGATGTTTGCTATGAAGTGCATCCCGGCGAAGATCTTCATGATGGAGTAACTTATGAAATGTTTTTAGAGGCAACGAATAATCACAAAAGAGCATGTCTACTCTATGACCCAAGTCATTTCGTTTTACAGCAATTGGATTACCTGCATTTTATCGATCTATATCATGAGCGAATAAGAATGTACCATGTTAAGGATGCCGAATTCAATCCGACAGGTCGGGTTGGTGTTTATGGCGGCTACCAGGATTGGGTAAACCGGGCCGGAAGGTTCCGTTCACTGGGTGACGGACAGGTTGACTTCAAAAGTATTTTTAGCAAGTTGGCTCAATACGATTTTGAGGGTTGGGCAGTGCTGGAATGGGAATGTTGCATCAAACATCCTGAACAGGGAGCTGAAGAAGGCGCAATATTCATTCAGGATCATATGATACGGGTAACCGAAAAAGCATTTGATGACTTTGCAGATGCCGGCACAGACGAGGAGGCAAATAAGCGAATTTTAGGTTTATAAGAATTAACTCAAACAATACTCTGAACTCACTTACTGAATCATGGAAAATTTAATCCCCTAAATTGTCGTCACAATTATAATAGCGTCGCTAGCAAAATTACTTGTCACTAAAGTTTCTCACAAGAAAGGGCCTAAGACGGCCGGCTGGCAGTTGCTGGATTTTGCACAATTATTTTCGGTTTTTTCGCGATTTTTGCTGCAATCCAAGTCGCTGAAGCAGTAAAGCAGAACAATGCAGCACTTATGGCTCAAGAGGTAGCCAAAAAAATGCTGAGGAGGCAATGATGAATGCTGCAGAAGCTGTAAGACAGAATGAAATTGCAGCCGATCTCCGAGCGCAATTGGACAAATGTAAATAGTTCAAACTGATGTTAACTAAAGCATTTTGAGTTAATGGAGAATTTAATATTCATAGGGATTGGTTTATTACTACTGTTTATTATCATATCTCTAATTGTATCATTTATAGTTCAACTTATCCTGGTAAAAATTTCAAGGGCCAAGAGTGTCGATTCGCCTCATGGATTGCTGCCACATTTACAGGCAGCGATTTTAGCCCTGGGGGAAGCTCAAAATCAGATAAACAGTTTGCCTTGAGGATGTGAGGAATCCAGCAATAGGGTTGAATTGGTCTCAATTTAAGTCGTCATTGGAAAGTAGTACACCACCTAAGTGCCCGCAATTTTTATTTGCCTTATTATGGGATAAAAATGGAGATTGGGGAAAATTGTTTTTATTTATGATTACCACCTTTCCATATGGCTGAAGAAAATCAATTCAAATGGAGACAACTCCTGATTATGACCGCCCTCATAACATCGGGAGAGGTGGTCTTTCTTCTTCCTTTTGTCATAGCAAGAATTTTCAGACCTACTTTTTTGAGTGTTTTTCAACTCACTAACCTGGAATTGGGAACGGCCTTTTCACTGTACGGAATTATTGCCATGATATCCTATTTCGCAGGAGGACCGCTGGCGGATCGTTTTTCAGCTCGTCGATTAATGTCTCTGGCCTTGATTGCTACCTCCCTGGGAGGGTTTGTAATGACGACTATACCGCCATTGGGAGTCCTGACTTTATTGTATGCATTTTGGGGACTAACTACTATTCTATTATTCTGGGCGGCCTTAATCCGGGCTACCAGGGAATGGGGTGGTACCTCTGGCCAGGGAAAAGCATACGGATTGCTTGACGGAGGTCGCGGGTTGGTTGCTGCCCTATTAGCATCAATTTCAGTTATGGTATTCGCCTCTTTGCTACCATCAGATGTTGAATCGGCCACATTACAGCAACTCACCTCGGCACTTAGTGAAATCATTTTGATTTATTCAGGAATTACATTCATTGTAGCTGCTTTAGTATGGTTTTCCATCCCAGAAAGGATAATGGAGGACACTACAGATCAAATGGAAAAATTATCTTTAGTTGGGGTTCGTAGAGTTTTTAAAATGCCGGCAATTTGGCTTCAAGCGGTAATTGTGGTATGCGCGTATGTCGGATACAAGTGCACAGATATTTTTTCATTGTACGCAAGTGATGCTTTTGGTTATAATGATGTACAAGCTGCTCAGATCGGTACCGTCACATTTTGGGTACGACCAATAGCCGCCATTGGTGCAGGTTTTCTTAGTGACAATATAAAAGCTTCAAGAATGACTGCTATCAGTTTCGTTATATTAGTAATAGGAAGTTTAGTAATTGCCAGTGGTCTTTTGGTTCCGGGCTTAGATTTATTCCTGATAATGACAATTGCAGGTACGAGTGCTGGAATATATGCAGTGAGAGGTGTGTATTTTGCTCTATTTCAGGAAGCAAAAGTATCACTTGTACACACAGGAAGTGCTGTTGGATTGGTCTCTGTAATTGGATTTACCCCAGACATTTTTATGGGACCCTTAATAGGCTATTTACTGGACAGTTCGCCCGGTGCATCAGGTCATCAACATGTATTTGCAGTACTTGCTTGTTTTGGGTTGGTCGGTCTGATAACTTCAATTGCATTTCAGAAAATTGCTAAAAGGACAATAAAACTAGGCATTTGATTTGGTCAGAATTTAAATCGTCCTTAGAAAGTAATTCTCCACCAAGATGTTCACCACTTCTTACTGCTCTTTGGTGGGATAAAAAAGGTAGATGGGAAAAATCCCACATCATTGCCCAGGACATTTATACAAAAGAAGGTTCGTGGGTTCATGCTTATCTACACCGCAAAGAAGGTGATACCTGGAATGCGGATTATTGGTATGGCAAAGCCGGAAAATCACGGCCGTCTATCAACTTGGATAAGGAATGGGAATCATTGGTAAAGCATTTTCTTGATCAATGAAATTGTCAACCTACTGACTACTCTCCCCCTCTGTCAAGCTTCCGTTTGTTCACATGCCTTTGTTCATTATTTTAGGCAACCTAAATTAATCCCGCAAGGGATTTTTCTTATGTTGGATATTAATGATATGTAAGTTCAAGTAATAAGTGCAATTTTCCTTTGTAGCACTTGCTTTGCGTTTAGGTAATTAAATTTTCTAACAGGGCGTTCATTGATTTTGTTTTCAACAACTTTGATTTGCTCCTCTGTAACAAATCTAATATCTGTTTTCTTAGGATAAAACCTTCTGATTACCCCAATCCTATTTTCAACTGTCCCTTTATCCTGACTAGTATAGGGACGAGTGAAATAGGCATCCACATCAAGGGATTGAGCAATCAACTCATGTTTAGAAAATGCTATATCATTATCAAAAGTGAGTGTTTCCAGTTTGTGTTTATCCTGAGAGAGTTCCTCCACAATAGCTTCGGCCATTTGATCGGCATTTTTACTGTGCATCTTTCTGATTCTGGTAAAAAGACTTGCTCGGTCTGTCATCACCAACAAAGAGCCTTTGTGGTTTTTACCCATCATTAAATCGACTTCTATATCTCCCAATCGTTCCCTTTTGTTAATGATCTGGGGTCGCTGTTCAATTGATACCCTATTCGGGATAATACCTCTACGATCTTTTCTGTTTCCTCGTTTGCGCCTTCGTTTGCCATGTTTTAGATATGTGTATAGTTGTTTGTATTCTTGGTTCTCCTGGTGGTTGGTGTGCTTACATTCCCATATCCATTGGTAAATCCATTCATGGCTAAGTGGACATTCTCTCGTTTTCTTTCCCTGATGGCTGATCAATTCAGGACTCCATCTATCTTCTTGGAGCCGGTTAACTATCCAGTCTTTCATGGGTTTGGTGAAAATCACTCTTTTTGGCTTTTCTTGATGACGAAGATTGGTCCTCCTTTGTGCATTTGCTGTTCGATAGACACCAGCTCCCCTACCTCTTGAACCCACATTTCGCTTAAGCTCACGTGAGATCGTAGATGGGTGAAAATGAACGATACAGGCAATCTCCTTTTGAGTAGCTCCTGTTTTCAATAATGCTTCAATTTGATACCTTTGATCAATACTGAGATGTGTGTAGTTTTTTGACATTTTGCAATCCAAAGATTGCACTGTTCAGGCTTTTGAAGGATGAAAAAGCCCTTAAAAGCTTTTTCATCCTTCAAAAGCACTTATTAGTTGATCTCAGCATAGACAAAATCTTAAATTCTCAAAATGGGTCAGTTTGATCAGTATTCCCATGATGTTTTAATAGTTGGCGGTGGAGGTGCCGGCTTGCGGGCTGCCATTGCTGTTACCGAAACCGATCCCAACATCAACGTTGCCGTTATTTCGAAAGTTTACCCAATGAGGAGCCATACGGTGGCTGCTGAAGGGGGAGCCGCGGCGGCTATTAAACCCGATGATACCCTTGACCTCCACGCATACGATACAATTTCAGGCGGGGACTGGATGTGCGATCAGGATGCTGTTGAGGCCTTTGTTAGCGAAGCGCCTGAAGAAATGATCCAGCTTGAGCACTGGGGCTGTCCATGGAGCAGAGAAGATAATGGCTCAATTGCAGTGAGGCCATTTGGTGGCATGAAGATCAAAAGGACCTGGTATGCCGCGGACAAAACCGGTTTCCATATGTTGCATGCACTGTATCAAACTTCGCTTAAATACGACCCCATCAAGCGATATGATGAGTGGTTTGTGACTCAATTGATTGTAGAGGATGACAGATGCCAGGGGGTTATTGCCATTGAACTTGCTACAGGTGATATCCAGGCTATTGCTGCCAAGTCCGTGATCATTACGACAGGAGGCTGTGGTAAGGTTTTCCCGTTTACTACCAACGCAAATATTAAAACAGGTGACGGCATGGCGCTCGCTTACCTGGCTGGTGTTCCTCTGAAGGATATGGAATTCATCCAGTACCATCCTACCGGACTGCCATTTTCAGGAATATTGATCACTGAAGCAACCAGGGCCGAAGGTGGTCATCTTCTCAATAAAGATGGCTATCGCTATTTACAGGATTATAATCTTGGGACACCGCAACCGGAGCCTGTTCTACGATCCATGGAGTTGGGGCCAAGAGACCGACTTTCCCAGGCATTTATGAAAGAATTGGAAAAAGGCAAAACCCTGGAAGGGGAGTACGGGCACTATGTCAATCTCGATATTCGACATTTAGGAGAAAAGAAAATCAATAGTAAGCTTCCATTTGTGAGGGAGCTTTGCCTCAAATACGAAAACATAGATCCTGTAAAAGAAATGATCCCCGTAAGGCCGGTTGTTCATTACATGATGGGTGGCATTCACACGGATATTAATGGCGCTACTCCGCTACAAGGACTCTACGCTGCTGGTGAAACAGCTTGTGTCAGTATCAACGGAGCCAATCGCCTTGGGTCAAATTCCCTAACAGAACTGCTTGTTTTTGGCGCCAGGGCTGGTAAATCTGCCGTGAAAAACGCCAAACAACATCCCGAACCAAAGATTGATCTGCTGGAATACGCCGTGGCAGAGCGTAAAAGACTCAATGATCAATACCTAACGAACAAAAAAGGTGATGAGAAATTGTCGGTCATTAGAAAAGAGATGCACAAAACCATGGAAGAAGGTGCAGGTATTTATCGCAATGAGGATTCATTGAAAAAATCCCAAAAGGTGATTATGGAACTGAAGAAGCGGTTTAAGAATGTTTCAATCGATGACCACAGCCTGGCTTTCAACACAGAACTTATCGCGGCAATTGAATTATCAAATATGTTGGAGATTGCGGATACCATAATTCAGTCAGCCCTTAATAGAAAAGAATCTCGTGGCTCACATCAACGCACCGATTATGAGCAACGAGATGACAAAAATTACCTGGTACATAGTCTTGCTTATGAAACTGGCGAAGGATCTCCTAAAATTGAATACCTGCCGGTAACTATTACGAAGTGGCCTCCGGGAGAAAGAGTTTACGGAAAATAAGAACACAGATATAAATCAAAGTCTCAATGTCTTCAAAAATTACACTGGAAGTATTCAGATATAACCCGGAAAATGACGAGGAACCATCATTTCAGAGCTATGAGGTTCCATGCAACAAGGATTGGGTTATTTTAGATGCCCTCAATTATATCAAAGACGACCTCGATGGCACTCTCAGCTATCGATGGTCTTGTAGAATGGGTGTTTGTGGTAGCTGTGGTATGATGATCAACAATGAACCAATCTTAACCTGTGCTGCATTTTTAAAGGATTATTTACCGGGCCCGATTCGTATCGAACCACTAGATCATTTCCCCGTTGTCAAGGATTTGATCATAGAGATGAGTGATTTCGTTGAAAAGCTTAAACGGGTGAAACCCTGGATCATCAGGGAGGAGGAGCCGTCGCTATCAGAAGGTGGGTACAATCAAACCCCGGCTCAATTAGCGGCTTATAAACAATATAGCATGTGCATCAACTGCATGTTATGCTATTCAGCCTGTCCGGTTTATGGCCTGGAACCTGAATTCTTGGGGCCAGCAGCCATCGCTTTAGCACAACGATACAACTATGATAATCGGGATCAAGGGAAAAAGGAACGTGAAAATGTTATTTCACAGGATGACGGCATCTGGCAATGTACTTTTGTAGGCGAATGCTCCGCAGTGTGTCCGAAAAATGTCGATCCTGCCGGAGCTATTCAGCGGTACAAAGTTGAAAGCACAACCAATTGGTGGAAATCGGTCCTGATGCCCTGGGGCAATAAATAAATAAGCGCTATGAAATTCTTTAAGCCGGATCAATACGTCATCTATTACAAGGGTTATCCCAAACTTTACATCAGAGTCAAACCCATATTTTGGTGGTTGAAAAAGTGGAGCAGTTTTTTCTTTATCCTTCGGGAGATGACAAGCTTAGCGGTTGGCTTTTATGCAATCGTTTTGATCCTAATGATTAACGCCATTAACCAGGGACCTGAAGCCTATGCGGAGTTTCAGACGTGGTTGAAAAGCCCAATTTCGATGGCGCTACACTTATTAGCCTTGGCGCTGGCATTGTACCATAGTATCACCTGGTTCAACCTGGCGCCCAAGGCGATGGTTATACAGATTGGCACAAATAAAGTTCCGGGATTTATTATTTCAGGATTAAACTATGGCGCCTGGGTTGCGCTGTCTGCTTTATTAGGCTGGTTCTTATTAAATTGATGTAACATGAAGAAAAGTAATGAACCCTTTTGGTGGGCACTATTCGGAGCGGGAGGAACTCTTTCTGCCTTTTTTATCCCCATTTTACTTTTTCTCTATGGCCTGGCATTTCCCCTGGGATGGCTTGCTGAGCCTTCTTATGAGGAATTACGATCATTGCTAGCATCACCGATCACTAAACTATTTTTATTTGCACTTATTTTTCTTTCGCTGTTCCATTGGGCACATCGTTTCCGCTTTACGCTTTACGATGGTCTTCAGGTTAAGCATCTCAATGAATTAATAGCTGTAATTTGTTACGGAGGAGCTCTCTTCGGCACTTTGGCGGCAGGTTGGATACTTTTTATTTAGGTGTAGAATTACACCCTCAATCTTGTTTCTATTCCAGGAGTTAATGGTTCAGTTTGAAACTGAAGCTTTCACTCAAAATGAAGTTTTAAGATTCCGGTTGCTTATGTATTTTGGATTGATTATCACACACTTTTAAGCTAGCTTCTTTCTTGCACTTTGGCTATAGATTGCTATAATTTTCCGAATAGTACAACATCTGCTCGGTAAAGTCATCCGGATACTCTAATCGAACATCCATGATCTCACCCCCTTCCATGATTGGTACCAAAAGTGGATTAATAAAACTACCATATGGAGCACTATTTAGTTTGGCTGATCGTTCCCAAGACTTCAGCATGTAAATCTGCATCCACCTGCACCCCATAGGTCTCAAACAGGTCCCTGACAGCTGCATAGTCGCCCTGTGATTTAACCCGCATTATTCATAGGCCACCAATTTTGGGATTAATAATGGGTTGCTAACTATTTTTGATTGGAGTGTATGTATTAATTTGAAGATCAACCAGGTTTCTGGATTTCAAAGGACATTAGAGCGTTTTTTTGTTAGAATTTTTCAATTTTCAGTCAAAGCTCTATTGTGTTCTTATGGAAGAACATTTTTTTGATTAAATCAAACTGTTTAACTGATCGGTCAGTTCACCGTAAGCAAATCGCCCAGCAGGTATTGATATCTAAAGGCTCTTGAGAATTGTATTGTCAATGATCTTTTCCTTTCTTTCAGGCACGCCCCAACCTTCATCAGGTAAAGCCGGATATTGTCCACTTGCCATCGTTTAGCAAAGTGGTGTTTTGTTTTGGCAATTAATAATTTAATCTGCCGGAACATTTCATAACAGAGGGTAGCGATGATTAAACGCATGAAATTGGCCCAGTAGCGATGACAGGAAAGCCGGTCGGAATAAGTCATGTTTTTGAGTTCCTTTATTCGATTTTCACTGGCATCACCTCGCTTGACATAAAAATCAAAGTAAATCTGTTGAGCGGTCATCGCTTCAAAGTTGCTCACAAAGTAACGGACATTCATTCCTTTTCCGGTAGACTCCACTTTGGCGTACAGCTTTTCAGAACGATCCCAGCTTTTGGCCTGGTAAGTAAACGGGCCAACAAACTCTTGATGTTTGATGATTTTTGAAGCATATTCCTTTTTTACTTCAATGATAGTCTGTTTGGTAAAAGTCTTTAAAACTTCATTACTACTAATACCTAAACAAAATTGAAGGTCAAACTGCTTAGCTATCCGATAAAAAGATGCTCCTGAAAAGCCACTATCCGCTCGAATAAGGATCTTTACTGAGGGCAGTTTTTTTCTGATTTTAATGACAATCCTTTTCAATAAGGCCACAAACCATTTGTTGGAGTGACAATTGCCCGGACGTAGTACTGGTAAAATGACCTGACCGGTGTTCCCGTCCTTAAAGAACAACTCATGGTACATAGTCTGTCCATAATAGCCATTATACAAACTGAGTTGTTGGGATCCATGAGTAGGGTCATCGGTACCATCTACATCAATGATGATTTGACCAGTCTTCTCTTTCAACTCCTCTACATAACGGTCTACAAACCATTGACTCATCTGGTAGATCAGACTCCGATCGGCCTTGTTTTCAAATCGACTTAAAGTAGGCTGGGAACATAATCCGCTATCTAGTACTTTACGGATCACCGGATCCTCTCGGAGTTTTTGTTCGTCATTGCAATCCTGATAGCCCTGCATCATTAAAAACACCCGTTGGCGAAGCATTTCTTCATAAGTGTATTCGATAAAAAAGGGGTTTCGATAGTCAGGAATCAGTGCGGCGAAGCTTTTTAATAGACCAGTCTTTCTCTCTACTTTTTCACTTAACAATATCGCTCCGTCTGAGCTAATCGCTGATGCTGAAAAATCAAATTTAAAAGCTTGTTTTCCTCGATAAAATACGGTATCTTTTTCCTTATATTCAGGCATAAATTAATTGCTTATTTTGTTGTCTAACTATCTCAATATAAGCAATTTATGCCTGTTTTTTATTGTCTACTATGAATTTTTCGGGTTAATTCGCTGAACTTCCTTTAAGAGCTGACCAAATAATTCTCTCAATTTGTCGTAGTCATTGATCTTGTAGTATGTCTTGCCATCCCGGATCACTTTTTCAATCACATTATCTTCAAGACCATTAGTATAGGCCCATCGAGCCACCATCGCCCGGTTTCGCATATGTGACTCCTCAATCACTTCACCAGGTTGCAACCTTCTCAATTGCAGCATGATGCCATTGCGGATGTAGCTGTCATATTCAGCCTTCCCGACCTCTTCCGATTCTACCAAACCAAGCTCAATCAATTTGTTATCAGTGATGTAGTACAAAGAGACCAAATCAGCCCGGGCCTCTTCCAGCGCAGACCTGTAGCTTTTCAATGTTTCTTTGGGTGCAGCCACGCCCGGTTCTAAACGCCCCGATGCATGGCCAACAACCTCATGCAATGCAGTATGAAGCTTACCAGCGAAAGCGCCATATGTCTTAATTCTCTGTTTCTCTTGATCAGTCAATGCGAATTCATCCGTTAGACCACCACTGCTAGCCTCAGCATAGCCATCAATAATATTACCGAGACTTACGGATTTAGAACCGTAAGTTGACCTGATCCAATTGGCATTGGGCAGGTTTACGCCAATCGGTGTATTTGGAGAAGAATCCCCGGATTCAGCAGCTACATTCACCACTTTATAGGTAACGCCAACCGCACTATCCTTCTTATGTGCTTCCATCAACGGTGAATTGTCTTCGAACCACTGGGCATTGTCCATCAGTACTTTCATCCTGGACGACGCCTCAAAATCATTGATCTCTACTATTGTTTCATATGATCCTCTAAAGCCCATGGGGTCATTATAAACTTCCACGAAACCTGTGATATAATCGATATCACCGTCGGTAGCTTGTGACCAAATGATATTGTATTTATCCCAAATTTCAAAATCTCCGGTTTGGTAGTATTCAATTAATAATTCGAGTGCATCAGCCTGTGCTTTATTTTCAGCTACAACGACGGCCTTTTCAAGCCATCCAATCATTTTCTCAATGGCCGGACCATAAAGCCCTCCTACCCGATAAACTTCTTCGGCAATGGATCCATCCTCCATTCTAACAATTTTTGAATTGAGTCCATATGAAATTGGAGTGTCATCATTTTTATCAATCCTTTCAGCATAGAAAGCCTCCACTTCAGCTTGAGTTACATCGGGATCGTAAAAATTTACCGCTGATGAGAGCAAAAGGTCTTTACCGGGGTCAAGGTTAACTTTTTTGGCTTCAAACTCCGGATCAGCCATCGCTCGCATGGTCTCCCCTTCTATTCCCGTATCAATTTCATCAAAAAGTCCCAAAAAGAACTCTTTTGAACATGTTGGCATTATTTTGTTCATTGAATAATGATGGTGAATCCCATTTGAGACCCAAATTCGTTTGAGGTACGTATGGAAATTTTCCCACTCAAATGTGGTCCGGTCGCCTTGATAGTTAATGTAAATATTTTCCAGGGCTTTTCTGATGGCCAAGTTGTGGCGATAATTCATCGCGTACATGATATCCCTGCCTTCGTAACCAGCCTGGGCGAGATAGTAAACAAAAATCCTTTGCTTAGGGGTAAGATCTTCCCATCCCGGGATTTGATAGCGGACAATCTTAAGGTCTGCGAATTGCTCTGTTTGCCATCGGAAACCCTCTGTGTCCTGCACTAAGGGTAGTGAATCACTTTCAGAACCGGGTGTCTGGCAACCAAAAAGTATTGCAGAAAAAAATATTGATAGCTTCAAGATCTGTCTTTTCATGTTGGGTCAATTTGGAGCAGCAAAGATATAAATACTGGACTATCAGTTTAACCAGCTTTAAAAACTTAAAAAAGGAGTAATGACAACCAATGAATTAGACCTATCCTACCCGGGATTATTTAATAAATAATGACTTCTTATTATGTTTTACTTACAAAAGTGAAATGAACCAATGTTATGAACTGATACAGGTATTAAAGGTGGTTAATGACATTTTGAACAATGATGGAGTAACGGTTGGGTAACGCTTTCGAACATATATTTTGATTCATGTCAATATATCTGAAGCTTTGTAATCTGTTTACGAAACCTGATATTCAGTATATTGCCATTCAGATAACTACGAAAACGTTATAATCGAAGTGGTTTTCCATTCATACACTTAACTATACAATCTTTTTTGATGAGTAATTCAGATCCAAAAAAAATAATTAATGCCTTTCCTACCAAAGATCTCTTCATATCGATGCTTATCAGGGACCTTACTTTAAGAGATGCAATTGGTGATTTAGTGGATAATTGCGTAGATGGCGTTAGGTCTCTGTCCTCTAGCCGTGATTATCATAACTTTTGGGTCGACATTGAGGCACATGAAGATAGATATGTAATAGGAGATAATTGTGGTGGAATTTCGGTTGCAACAGCCCGAGATTATGCCTTTCGATTCGGTAGGCCCAAAAATCAACCATTAACACCAGGTTCTGTTGGTCAGTTCGGAATAGGTATGAAACGAGCACTCTTCAAGTTAGGCAAAAAGTTTGTGATAAGTTCTGTAGCTAGTACTTCAAAGTTTGAAATGGAAGTAGACGTTTCAGAATGGCAAGATGATGAGGAAACATGGGAATTTGAATTTAAATCTTATGAAGAGGAGTTAGATGAAATTCCTATTATGGATAGAGGGACTATTATCATTGTTACAGATTTAAGATCGGATGTAAAGGAGCAATTCCAAAATGAAAATTTTATAAAGAAATTATATTCCGAAATTGAGTTGGAAAATCTCTACAACATTTACAAAGGTCTTAGAATTCAAATAAATAAGCACAAACTAAAACCACGAAAACTTGAATTATTAACATCACCAGACTTTAGAATAGCATACTGGAAAAATGAGTACTCCGAAAAAATGACAGTTGAAATATTCGCTGGTATATCGCATCCAAGTCTTGAAGACGGGGGTTGGTATATATTCTGTAATGATAGACTTGTAGTGGGACCTGAACAAACAGAAGTTACTGGCTGGACGGGGAGGAAGAACTGATGGAGAACCGAAATACCACGGCCAATTCAATAGATTTAGAGGGTATGTCTTTTTTGAAGCAGAGGACTCAAGTTTACTTCCATGGAATACGACAAAAAATAATATGGATTTAGATTCACCTCGATATAGGTCGGTGAGACAGAAAATGATCCAATTGATGAAACCGGTAATAACTTTCTTGAATAATATGAAAAAAGAAAGAGAAAAAGGTTCTCAACCAGATGAAAGACCTTTAGAAATGAAGGCAACTTTAGCTAGTCCGACATACTTGCAAAACGTAAATATTAAAGAAAATACTTCACAGAAATTTATTTATCCTGAAACACTAGCCAAACACAAAAAAGGTCCAAATGAAGCAAAAATCTCATATTTGAGACCTATCGACCAAATAGATCAAATCAAAACTGCATTGGATGTACGCTCCAATAAGGAAGTTGGCGAAAAGACTTTTGATTATTTTTTTGAAATGGAAATCAATGATTGATGTCTGAAAGCTACATGCAGATTAATTACAGTCTAAGGCCGGCGAAATCCGTTGAGAGGAAAATGCTCTGTGAGGCGATAAAAAGACTCGCAGTTTTTGACAAAATAGAATCGTATAAATATGTCGGTTTCGGTTCAGCATATTTTAGTGACTTCTCCTTAATTCATCGATCTCTAGGTATCGAAGATATGTTGAGCATCGAGAAAGATATCAATATGTAAGTTCAAGTAATAAGTGCAATTTTCCTTTGTAGCACTTTGTAAGTTCAAGTAATAAGTGCAATTTTCCTTTGTAGCACTTGCTTTGCGTTTAGGTAATTAAATTTTCTAACAGGGCGTTCATTGATTTTGTTTTCAACAACTTTGATTTGCTCCTCTGTAACAAATCTAATATCTGTTTTCTTAGGATAAAACCTTCTGATTACCCCAATCCTATTTTCAACTGTCCCTTTATCCTGACTAGTATAGGGACGAGTGAAATAGGCATCCACATCAAGGGATTGAGCAATCAACTCATGTTTAGAAAATGCCATATCATTATCAAAAGTGAGTGTTTCCAGTTTGTGTTTATCCTGAGAGAGTTCCTCCACAATAGCTTCGGCCATTTGATCGGCATTTTTACTGTGCATCTTTCTGATTCTGGTAAAAAGACTTGCTCGGTCTGTCATCACCAACAAAGAGCCTTTGTGGTTTTTACCCATCATTAAATCGACTTCTATATCTCCCAATCGTTCCCTTTTGTTAATGATCTGGGGTCGCTGTTCAATTGATACCCTATTCGGGATAATACCTCTACGATCTTTTCTGTTTCCTCGTTTGCGCCTTCGTTTGCCATGTTTTAGATATGTGTATAGTTGTTTGTATTCTTGGTTCTCCTGGTGGTTGGTGTGCTTACATTCCCATATCCATTGGTAAATCCATTCATGGCTAAGTGGACATTCTCTCGTTTCCTTTCCCTGATGGCTGATCAATTCAGGACTCCATCTATCTTCTTGGAGCCGGTTAACTATCCAGTCTTTCATGGGTTTGGTGAAAATCACTCTTTTTGGCTTTTCTTGATGACGAAGATTGGTCCTCCTTTGTGCATTTGCTGTTCGATAGACACCAGCTCCCCTACCTCTTGAACCCACATTTCGCTTAAGCTCACGTGATTTTCGCAGAAAAACAAGTAGGTAGAGATAAGATTCCTCTTAACACTTCTGGCGCTGATTTAACTCGTAGACGGGTGAAAATGAACGATACAGGCAATCTCCTTTTGAGTAGCTCCTGTTTTCAATAATGCTTCAATTTGATACCTTTGATCAATACTGAGATGTGTGTAGTTTTTTGACATTTTGCAATCCAAAGATTGCACTGCTCAGGCTTTTGAAGGTGAAAAAGCCCTTAAAAGCTTTTTCACCTTCAATTGCACTTATTAGTTGATCTCAGCACATAATAAAGGAAGAATTTCAAAAAAATGGCTATCATTTTGAGAAATGGATATTAAATGCTGCTGATTACGGGGTTCCACAATTCAGAGATAGGATTTTTCTTGTTGGAAACTTACAAGGAAAAACGATAGGTAAACCTTCTCCTACTCATACAGATTCTTCTACTAAAGTAGGTGACTTATTACCCTACATTACAGTTGAAGAAGCAATTTCTGATCTGCCTAATATCGATGCAGGTGAGGGTATTGAAGTTCAAGAGTACGTTAGTGAATATTTCAATGATTTTCAAAGATGGGCTAGGGGGAATTCTGACAAATTGCATAATCACGTTGCGATGAAGCACACTAAAAGACTTGTAGAGCGTTTTAAACAAATTCAGCAGGGCTACTCGTTAAGCGACTTACATGATGATTACCGAGTAAGAAAAAGAAGTGGGAATGGTGAACTGTCTAATAAGGAGTATCATTCTAATTACAGGCACTTAAAACCAGCCCAAGTCTCTTACACCATTCCGGCTCATTTTTACTCAAACTTTATTCATCCCTTCAAACCAAGAAATATCACAGCACGAGAAGCTGCAAGGTTACAATCCTTTCCCGATTGGTACGTTTTTAAGGGTAAAAGAACTCAAATTTCAAGCAAGTTGTTAAAAAGGAAAGGTCAAGAATTAGAAGATAATTTATCACAATACAATCAGATAGGTAATTCTGTGCCCCCACTGTTGGCAAAATCAATAGCCGTCAAAATAAAATCTTCATTTTCATTGTGAGATGGTGGAGTCATAGAAAATAGATCCTTGCATTTGGGAAATATTTGAACCACTTGATAGATTACAATCATTATTGGCCACTTTTCTTATATTCGTTAATTACCCTGAATATTTCCTCAGACAGGTGCAAAAATCTAATTAACCTCGAAATCATTGTGTCCATTTTTGTTGCTGCATTCCTTCTTTTCTGTACACTGATCACAGGGCTTTTTCCCGCTTTATATGCCTGGAAGTTCGAACCCGTTTCTATTTTGAACCACAAGCAGAATTTGAAGGGAGTTGGCGTATTACACAAGATCCTTACTATTGCCCAATATAGTTTTTCAATCACAGTTCTGGTCGCCGGACTTGCTTTCATGAAAAATGTAGACTTTGTCAAAAACATGGATTACGGTTATGACATTGAAAATACCTTGATTTTAGACGTTGATGATCAGAATGAATATGTAGCACTAAAAGAAAAGATTGACAAGTTGCCTTTCATCCGGCAATCTTTCGGCACTGTGCATCACATTGGTGGTTGGTCTGGCAGGGAGATTATAGAGTTCGATACGCTCAAAGCGGAAGTTACAACATACGACATTGGCGCAGAGTTCCTGCCAAAAATGGGAGTAAATTTCGTTCAAGGACGGAATTTTTATCAGGGCAGCGAAAATGACATCGACAAGAGTATTATTGTCAATAAAAGGTTTGCTGAAAAATATTTCGCAGATTTTAATGTATTAAATCAAGTTGTGAAGATGGAGGGCGTACGCAAAACCATTATTGGCGTAATTGATGATCTCATCAATGGTCAGGTTTATGTAGATTATTCCCCCGAACCTATTATTTACAGCACAATTGCAGATACGGCTTATAAAAAACTCGTTATTCAAACTGCCGGAATAGACCAAAAAGATGTTGAATCTGAAATAAGCGCTCTATGGGCCAACACTATTGATAGGCCATTTTCCAAAAGGTGGCAGGATGATATTGCATACGGGGATTCTATGAAGGATTCTAATCGTTTAAAAACACTCTTTTTGTGGCTGTCTATTTTGGGGTGTCTTCTTAGCCTTATTGGTATAATGTCGTTGGCTTCATTAAATGTTGCTAAAAAAACCAAGGAAATCAGTATCCGAAAAGTACTGGGCGCTTCACTCAGCCAGATTATTGTTAGCGTCAATAAGCCATTCATCAAGATACTTGGGCTTTCCCTGATCGCCGATGTACTACTTTTGGTTATTTTGTAGCAGATTCGATCCTGGCTATGATTTATCTCTACTACATCGATGTTTCACCTATCACTGGAATTCCGGTCGGTTTATTTATCGTGATCGCCGCACTTGTGATGACTTCAATAGTTGTATTAAAGCCAGCAACTTCAAGCCCGAGTGCAGGGCTGAGAAGTGAGTAATCACAAGGGATGGAAGTCCCCTTTGCGCTCGAGGTGCTGTCAAATGAAAGCGCTTGACAACACCTACATTCAGATCTGATAAATAGTGTCTCTAAGAAAACACACCTAAATTAAAATGATTCTTATGGCAATCTTCCATTTTTTTCTAATCGATTGATACTCAGGCATCAACTCATTGAAAGAAAATGAAAGTCTCATCCATAATAATTTATTTTATAAAAGAACGGTTGTTTTCATAGAGAGAGCTGAGATCAACTAATAAGTGCAATTGAAGGATGAAAAAGCTTTTAAGGGCTTTTTCATCCTTCAAAAGCCTGAGCAGTGCAATCTTTGGATTGCAAAATGTCAAAAAACTACACACATCTCAGTATTGATCAAAGGTATCAAATTGAAGCATTATTGAAAACAGGAGCTACTCAAAAGGAGATTGCCTGTATCGTTCATTTTCACCCGTCTACGATCTCACGTGAGCTTAAGCGAAATGTGGGTTCAAGAGGTAGGGGAGCTGGTGTCTATCGAACAGCAAATGCACAAAGGAGGACCAATCTTCGTCATCAAGAAAAGCCAAAAAGAGTGATTTTCACCAAACCCATGAAAGACTGGATAGTTAACCGGCTCCAAGAAGATAGATGGAGTCCTGAATTGATCAGCCATCAGGGAAAGAAAACGAGAGAATGTCCACTTAGCCATGAATGGATTTACCAATGGATATGGGAATGTAAGCACACCAACCGCCAGGAGAACCAAGAATACAAACAACTATACACATATCTAAAACATGGCAAACGAAGGCGCAAACGAGGAAACAGAAAAGATCGTAGAGGTATTATCCCGAATAGGGTATCAATTGAACAGCGACCCCAGATCATTAACAAAAGGGAACGATTGGGAGATATAGAAGTCGATTTAATGATGGGTAAAAACCACAAAGGCTCTTTGTTGGTGATGACAGACCGAGCAAGTCTTTTTACCAGAATCAGAAAGATGCACAGTAAAAATGCCGATCAAATGGCCGAAGCTATTGTGGAGGAACTCTCTCAGGATAAACACAAACTGGAAACACTCACTTTTGATAATGATATGGCATTTTCTAAACATGAGTTGATTGCTCAATCCCTTGATGTGGATGCCTATTTCACTCGTCCCTATACTAGTCAGGATAAAGGGACAGTTGAAAATAGGATTGGGGTAATCAGAAGGTTTTATCCTAAGAAAACAGATATTAGATTTGTTACAGAGGAGCAAATCAAAGTTGTTGAAAACAAAATCAATGAACGCCCTGTTAGAAAATTTAATTACCTAAACGCAAAGCAAGTGCTACAAAGGAAAATTGCACTTATTACTTGAACTTACAAGACACTAAATAGCTAAATTTGCACTATGCCAAAGTCTAAAGCCAGGATACTCACTAAAAAGGAAGTTCAAACAGAGGATTTTGAATACTTCCTAGGTCTTACTCCAAAAGAAAGACTCCGGGAATTGAATAAGTTAAGGATTCTTAACTACGGGGAAAAAGCCATGGCTCCAATGGCTAAAAAAATTGAAGTGATGCCGATCAATGATTGATTACTTCCACCCGGAATATCAAGAATTTATAAGATTATTGAATCACCATGAAGTAAGCTATGTACTTATTGGAGGTATTGCAGTTAATATTTATGGATATCACCGGGCAACCGGTGACATGGACATACTTTATGAAAACTCTGAACTCAATATTACAAGATTAAAAAAGGTTATCATCAGCCTTGGATATGACCTGGAAAATTTGAAAAAACAAGATTTTCTCGCTCCCACACATATCCGGTTAGGCGAGGTACCTACCACCATAGATATCATAAACGATACAAAGGGCGTAGACTTCACACGAGTTTTTAAGAAAGCAAAAACCTATCGATTAGATGAGTTTGAGATAAAAGTTATTGATATAAACGATTTAATCGAGAATAAAAAAGCACTTAATACATTCAAAGACCTGGCCGATGCTGAGGTATTAGAAATAATTCAGAAAAAGAGGAAAAAGTGAGTTCACTCACCCCTACAGCTCTCAGAAGTTCCTGTTAGGAACTTTGATAATGATCACTTTCTTCAGGAAGGCTTTGGATGAACACCAGTCTTTTTATTCGTATCGCAAAGAATCCACTGGCAAATGGGACATCAGCAGGATTTTCAATTCCTTATAAAGTGACTTACCATTTTTAAGATTAGCTACATATTTCACTAACCCTACTTTGGCTACCTAAGTATATAAATCCCATTACCCAGTTCCATACTCAAAAATAAGCATTTGAAGATTTACTGAAATTTAGGGTAACAAACCTAATAAGCTCTTTAATACAAAATTTTCGCTATGAGTATAGTCAACTAGCTATATAGCTATGTAACTGATTATCAACCTTATAAAATTTAATTTATTCAAATGAATTACTCTTCAATGATATTGAGACACATTTATTCGCTAAATTTGCACCCCAAATTCTTGACGTATGTCCGCTTCATTGGCTCCTTACAAACCCAAAAACCACATCAGGATCGTCACCGCCGCTTCTTTATTTGATGGACATGATGCGGCAATTAATATAATGCGGCGCATTATTCAATCCACTGGAGTTGAAGTAATTCATTTGGGTCATAACAGATCGGTACAAGAAATAGTGAACTGTGCTATCCAGGAAGATGCCAATGCCATCGCCATTACCTCCTATCAGGGAGGACATGTGGAATATCTTAAATACATGTTTGATCTACTGAAAGAACAAAACTGTGGACACATCAAAATATTCGCTGGTGGAGGCGGCACCATTCTTCCTGAAGAAATTGAGGAATTGCATAATCATGGCATTACCCGTATCTACTCCCCGGATAACGGACGGGAAATGGGTCTACAGGGCATGATCAATGACCTGGTGGAAAAAAGTGACTATGCCATTGGTACCACCCTCAATGGTGAAATGGAAGAAATCTCCAAAAAGGACCCAAAGGCAATTGCCCGATTTATCTCTGCCGCAGAGAATTTTCCAGATAACTCAAAGTTAGTACTTGATCAGGTAAAAAGTAAGGTCAAAGAATCAAAGACACCAATATTGGGAATAACCGGCACTGGTGGTTCCGGGAAATCTTCTTTGGTGGATGAACTGGTACGACGGTTCATTGTGGACTTTGGGGGCAAGTCAATAGGTATAGTTTCTGTAGATCCCTCAAAAAGAAAAACCGGTGGCGCTTTGCTAGGAGACCGCATTCGCATGAACTCAATAAACCACCCCAGAGTTTACATGCGTTCCCTTGCTACTCGTCAGTCAAACCTTGCACTGTCTAAATATGTACAAGATGCAGTCGATATACTAAAAGCCGCCAATTATGACCTGATTATTCTTGAAACTTCGGGGATTGGTCAATCAGATACCGAGATTATAGAGCATTCCGATATATCGCTATACGTTATGACTCCGGAATTTGGGGCAGCAACCCAGTTGGAAAAGATCGATATGCTGGATTTTGCTGATATCGTAGTTATTAATAAGTTCGATAAAAGGGGAGCTCTTGATGCCATCAGGGACGTAAAAAAGCAATTCAAGCGGAATCACGGTCTTTTTGAAGCGAAAGATGAAGACATCCCGGTTTATGGAACCATTGCGTCACAATTCAATGATCCAGGTACCAATAAGCTGTATAAAGCCCTGATGGAAAAGATTACGGAAAAAACAGGCATTGATCTCAAATCATCGCTTGAGGTCACCGATGAAATGTCTGAAAAGATCTACATCATTCCACCCAAGCGAACGCGTTACCTATCAGAAATATCGGAAAGCATCCGCGATTATGACAATTGGGTAGATCAGCAAGCAGATACTGCTCAAAAACTATACAGCATCCAAAAAACCATCGCAACACTTAAAGAATCGGGCCAAACTGAAATCTCAACACAATTAGAGGAAATCTATAGAAATATTGAGCTGAACTTCGATCCTCGCAATAAGAAATTAATTGAGGGCTGGCCCGAAAAAGTGTCGAACTACAAGGGTGAAAACTTCAGTTATAAGATTCGTGACAAAGAGATAAAGATTAAAACTCACACAGAATCACTATCACACACCATGATCCCAAAAGTCAGTCTACCTCGATATGAAGCATGGGGAGACCTACTTAAATGGGCGCTACAGGAAAACGTGCCGGGAGAGTTTCCTTTTACATCCGGTGTATTCCCCTTCAAAAGGCAAAATGAAGACCCTACCCGGATGTTCGCCGGTGAAGGAGGACCTGAACGCACCAACAGACGCTTCCACTATGTCTCCATGGACATGCCTGCCAAGCGGTTGTCTACAGCTTTTGACTCAGTAACCCTGTATGGAGAGGATCCCGATTATCGACCGGACATCTACGGAAAGATTGGGAATTCGGGAGTAAGCATCTGCTGCCTTGATGATGCCAAGAAACTTTATTCCGGCTACAACCTTTGCAACCCTGCCACATCGGTATCAATGACCATTAATGGCCCTGCAGCTACCATCTGCGCCTTTTTCATGAATGCCGCTATTGATCAGCAATGCGAGCTTTACATTAAGGACAAGGGCCTTGAGAAAGAGACCCATAAAAAAATAAATAAGATTTATAAGGATAGCAGCAAGAAGCGACCCGACTACAATGGAAAACTACCAAAGGGGAACGATGGCTTGGGTCTGATGCTACTCGGGGTAACAGGGGACCAGATTTTACCTACGGATATTTATACCCGTATTAAAGCCAAAACACTCAGTCAGGTAAGAGGAACTGTTCAAGCCGACATTCTCAAAGAAGACCAGGCCCAGAATACCTGCATTTTTTCTACGGAATTCTCCCTGAGGGTGATGGGAGATGTGCAACAGTTTTTCATAGACCATAATGTACGGAATTTCTATTCTGTCTCCATTTCAGGATATCATATCGCCGAAGCTGGGGCCAATCCTATTACCCAATTGGCACTGACGCTATCAAACGGATTTACTTTCGTGGAATACTATGCCTCTATAGGTATGGATGTTAACAAGTTTGCTCCCAACTTCTCGTTCTTCTTCTCTAACGGCGTTGATCCTGAATATTCAGTAATTGGCCGGGTAGCCCGCAGGATTTGGGCCAAAGCCATGAAATTGAAATATGGCGCTGATGAAAGAGCCCAAAAGCTCAAGTACCATATTCAAACCTCGGGTCGATCACTTCACGCCCAGGAAATTGACTTCAACGACATCAGGACTACTTTGCAGGCCTTGTACGCCATTTATGACAATTGTAACTCCCTCCATACCAATGCTTACGACGAAGCGATTACAACCCCTACTGAGGAGTCTGTGAGAAGAGCTATGGCTATCCAGTTGATCATCAATAAGGAACTTGGGCTGTCCAAGAATGAAAATCCATTACAGGGTTCATTTATTATTGAAGAGTTAACCGACCTTGTTGAGGAAGCTGTTCTGGAGGAATTTGATCGAATCACCGAGCGAGGAGGCGTATTAGGCGCTATGGAGACTATGTACCAGCGCAATAAGATCCAGGAAGAAAGTCTTTATTACGAGACATTAAAACATAGCGGTGAATTTCCGATAATTGGTGTCAATACTTTCCTCTCTTCTAAAGGATCACCAACTATTCTTCCTAAAGAAGTTATTCGATCTACCACGGAAGAAAAAGAAGGGCAGATTAAAAACCTGCAAAACCTTCATGGGTTCAATAGTGAAAAATCAGTTGAAATGCTCCGCAAACTTCAACTGGCAGCTATAAACAATGAAAACATCTTTGATGGCTTAATGGAGGCTTCCAAGTACTGTTCGCTGGGACAAATCACTCATGCATTATTTGAGGTGGGTGGGCAGTATAGAAGGAATATGTGATTTAAAGAGGCTGACAAGTACACCATTGTAGACAGATTTATAAGACTTTTTCCATTACTACAGTGTCTTGATCTTTATAATTGACTCTTTCTATTTGAGTCCAACTTATGGCTAATCACTTCTGCCATAGAGCTAATATCACTGATAGAATGAAAATCAAACTTACCTGACTACCGACCGCTAATATTAAGGCATTCCAGCGCTTCAAAAATGCATAACCTGGAACGGTAGTAGTCAAAATGAAAGTTAGGCTGATAAATGTAGCCATTCCCAATCCAGCAGTCAAGGTTTTAATTCCTAAGGCAGATTGTAAAATAGCAATACCCATTATTAAAATAAACGTACAAATGGCCCCAATCCCATAAGTATAGCAGGGATCTCCTTAGTATGCTCTGTTTTGGATTTTGTATGGTCATATGCTCTAGCCCATGAGGTACCGAAAAAAACTGAAAACCAGAGGGTTAAATATACTTGTCCAACGATAAAGCATACGACCACTGCAAGCCAATTAATTAGTCCAAATTCAATATTCATAATTATTCGTTTAAAATTTTTATTTAGACGATTGACAGGATTAAAATGATAGCTTATGCTCTATTTTTTTTTGGTTTTTCCAGATATTTCTCCATTACCTGACGATTATGTTCCAAATGGTGAAGTTGCAATTCTGCAGCATTGGATTCGAATGGCTCAATCCCACGAACAATTTCGACTCTTAAATCGAATAACCTTTCCTTTTCGAGACTTTGTGCATCTCAAACGAAGGCGCAAACGAGGAAACAGAAAAGATTGCCAATTTTATTTTATTTAGTTCAGCTTGGGCGTTTTGCTTAGGGTTGAAAATAGCGTTTAACTCCGTGCACTGATGGCACATTCCTTTTTTGTTGACAATAGAGCACCTGTCATCAAATATCTTCATCAATTTTGTTCTTCCAGAATGAATATGATGTTTGATCATGGCTACAGAAATGGTAAGAATTTGAGCTATTTCCACCACTTTGAATTGGTACACCTCTTTTAACAGCAAACTTAATTGCTGTTCAATAGGTAATGTTTTGCTAATACAAGTAAAGCAAAATGCAATGTGCTCCTTTATCTCAAAATCTCCTTGCGGAGATGTTTGTCTAATGTTCATCGCCTCCTGAAAGAAGGGTTTATTCCCCAAAGCGGCTTCTTTGCAAACGTCCAAAACATCCTCTGACCATCGCTTTTTTGAACGAAGGGTGTCTTTGGCCAGGTTTGCTGCGATGGAAAAGACCCAGGTTTTTAAAGAAGATTCCTCCTTGAAAGTTTCAATCTTTTCGGCAGCTTTTATATAGGCATCCTGAACAATATCCTCTGTATCTGATTTGTTCGCGGTGATTCTCAAAACAAAGGATTTCAATTGGCCATTAAAAGCCATGAACTCTTGAGCAAGCTTATCCTTTTTTAAAATCGTTTCTTTCATGTTCGGAGAATCAAAAATACTTGAATCAGATGATTAGGGATAAACTAATAGTATATCAGGATAAGCATATAAAAGTATTTGAATTAGATATGTCAAATAAATTTGGATGGGAAAATTTTTAAATAATGATTATTTTTTCCTTCACCAAATATTCTCTATGTTATTATTCGTACTAATTAGTGTCTCTAAGAAAACAGCGAGTTTTAGGTCGTATTAAAATATTGCTTAAAATGGAACAATGAAAAAATCACTCACCTTGCTGACTAATAAAGGGTGACTTTGCTTTTATTCATTGTTTTTGATGGTTTTTGATAAAAATAGCCGGGTTTTAGCCTGGCCAGGACGCACTTCTGCCAGTGCCTAATCCTTATTAACCCGCATTATTCATAGGCCACCAATTTTGGGATTAATAATGGGTTGCTAACTATTTTTGATTGGAGTGTATGTATTAATTTGAAGATCAACCAGGTTTCTGGATTTCAAAGGACATTAGAGCGTTTTTTTGTTAGAATTTTTCAATTTTCAGTCAAAGCTCTATTGTGTTCTTATGGAAGAACATTTTTTTGATTAAACTAAACTGTTTAACTGATCGGTCAGTTCACCGTAAGCAAATCGCCCAGCAGGTATTGATACCTAAAGGCTCTTGAGAATTGTATTGTCAATGATCTTTTCCTTTCTTTCAGGCACGCCCCAACCTTCATCAGGTAAAGCCGGATATTGTCCACTTGCCATCGTTTAGCAAAGTGGTGTTTTGTTTTGGCAATTAATAATTTAATCTGCCGGAACATTTCATAACAGAGGGTAGCGATGATTAAACGCATGAAATTGGCCCAGTAGCGATGACAGGAAAGCCGGTCGGAATAAGTCATGTTTTTGAGTTCCTTTATTCGATTTTCACTGGCATCACCTCGCTTGACATAAAAATCAAAGTAAATCTGTTGAGCGGTCATCGCTTCAAAGTTGCTCACAAAGTAACGGACATTCATTCCTTTTCCGGTAGACTCCACTTTGGCGTACAGCTTTTCAGAACGATCCCAGCTTTTGGCCTGGTAAGTAAACGGGCCAACAAACTCTTGATGTTTGATGATTTTTGAAGCATATTCCTTTTTTACTTCAATGATAGTCTGTTTGGTAAAAGTCTTTAAAACTTCATTACTACGGCTAAGTTCTAAATAACACAGCAATTATTATTATCTTCGCTATATGATATCAAGTCAAGAGATCAAAAATTTATTTGCACAATTGCCGATAAGTTCCCAAACCGAATTGTTGGATGAGTTGCTCCAGGAGCAGGAATTACAAGGCAAAGTATTGATTGCCGCTCAACAACAAATAGCAGAGAAAAGAAAGAAGAAACCCTGTCCAAATTGCACAAGCGAGAAGGTATATAAGAGGGGCAGACAAAAAGGTGTGCAGATGTATCAGTGCAATGAATGTAAAAGATGGTACAGTGAAACAACAGGGACACCTTTGTATGACATCAAGCTTAAATCAAAATGGCAATCTTATCTGCGCTGCATGGAGCAGGGCATGCCGATAAAAAAGATAGCAAAACAAATCGGAATAAGCATCCAGACAAGCTTCGACTGGCGGCATAAGATATTGGAGTTCACTAAATGAGTTTGTTCCCGAACAGTTATCCTCGGAAGTAGAATGTGATGAATTGGAACTGGCACTTAACAACAAGGGCAGTCGAAATTTAGATAGGGCAGCAAGAAAGAGGGGAAACGATTTCATACGGAATATGGGAAAGGAAGAGGTCACAGTTGTCCAGGTAGTAACAGCGGTTGAACGCAAGGGGGAGAAGTACCTTAAAGCTGTTGCATCAAAACGGCTGAGCAAAGAAGAAATTTCAAAGGCATTGGATGGGAAGTTGGCCTACGGTGCAACCTTGATTACAGATAAGCACCCTTCTTATAAGGCTTTTGCCAAAGACAACCCCTCCATAAAGCACAAAGCGCTATTGGCCAAAGATCATGTGGATAGAGATGATAAAACAATCCATCTGCAAAAAGTAAACAATGTTCACACTCAACTTAGGACATTCTTACGCCCATTCAATGGTGTCAGTTCCAAATATTTGCAAAACTACCTGAATTGGTATGCTTATGCTGACCGAATAAGAGAGAGTAAAACAACTTTGAAACAATGGTTTCTGACTATGCTATTAACGGATCAAGCCTATCATCTGTATGAGCTATTTAAACAAAATGCTGTTATAATTAGCTTAGCTGCAATTATTACTAATACCTAAAAAAATTGCTGTTAAACTGGAAGCAATCCGATAAAAAGATGCTCCTCAAAAGCCACTATGCTGCTCGAATAAAGGATTTTTACTGAGGGCTTTTTTTCTGTTTTTGATGACAATCCTTTTGAATAAAACAAAGCCATTTGTTGGAGTGACAATGGCCAGGACGCAGTACTGGTAAAATGACCAGTGACCGGTAATCCCGTCCTTAACCCGCATTATTCATAGGCCACCAATTTTGGGATTAATAATGGGTTGCTAACTATTTTTGATTGGAGTGTATGTATTAATTTGAAGATCAACCAGGTTTCTGGATTTCAAAGGACATTAGAGCGTTTTTTTGTTAGAATTTTTCAATTTTCAGTCAAAGCTCTATTGTGTTCTTATGGAAGAACATTTTTTTGATTAAATCAAACTGTTTAACTGATCGGTCAGTTCACCGTAAGCAAATCGCCCAGCAGGTATTGATACCTAAAGGCTCTTGAGAATTGTATTGTCAATGATCTTTTCCTTTCTTTCAGGCACGCCCCAACCTTCATCAGGTAAAGCCGGATATTGTCCACTTGCCATCGTTTAGCAAAGTGGTGTTTTGTTTTGGCAATTAATAATTTAATCTGCCGGAACATTTCATAACAGAGGGTAGCGATGATTAAACGCATGAAATTGGCCCAGTAGCGATGACAGGAAAGCCGGTCGGAATAAGTCATGTTTTTGAGTTCCTTTATTCGATTTTCACTGGCATCACCTCGCTTGACATAAAAATCAAAGTAAATCTGTTGAGCGGTCATCGCTTCAAAGTTGCTCACAAAGTAACGGACATTCATTCCTTTTCCGGTAGACTCCACTTTGGCGTACAGCTTTTCAGAACGATCCCAGCTTTTGGCCTGGTAAGTAAACGGGCCAACAAACTCTTGATGTTTGATGATTTTTGAAGCATATTCCTTTTTTACTTCAATGATAGTCTGTTTGGTAAAAGTCTTTAAAACTTCATTACTACGGCTAAGTTCCTAAATAACACATTGAAGGTCAATTATCTTCGCTATATGATATCAAGTCAAGAGATCAAAAATTTATTTGCACAATTGCCTGATAAGTTCCACAAACCGCTTGTTGGATGAGTTGCTCCAGGAGCAGGAATTACTGAGGGCAGTTTTTTTCTGAGAGAAAAGAAAGAAGAAACCCTGTCCAAATTGCACAAGCGAGAAGGTATATAAGAGGGGCAGACAAACCAGGTGTGCAGATGTATCAGTGCAATGAATGTAAAAGATGGTACAGTGAAACAACAGGACACCTTTGTATGACATCAAGCTTAAATCAAAATGGCAATCTTATCTGCGCTGCATGGAGCAGGGCATGCCGATAAAAAAGATAGCAAAACAAATCGGTACATAGTCTGTCCATAATAGCCATTATACAAACTGAGTTGTTGGGATCCTCGGAAGTAGAATGTGATGAATTGGAACTGGCACTTAACAACAAGGGCAGTCGAAATTTAGATAGGGCAGCAAGGAAAGAGGGGAAACGATTTCATACGGAATATGGGAAAGGAAGAGGTCACACCAGGTAGTAACATTGAACTAAGGGGGAGAAGTCAAAGCTGTTGATCAAAACGGCTGAGCAAAGAAGAAATTTCAAAGGCATTTGGATGGGAAGTTGGCCTACGGTGCAACCTTGATTACAGATAAGCACCCTTCTTATAAGGCTTTTGCCAAAGACAACCCCTCCATAAAGCACAAAGCGCTATTGGCCAAAGATCATTGGAAGAGATGATAAAACCCATCTGCAAAAAGTAAACAATGTTCACACTCAACTTAGCGAAGCATTCTTACATTCAATGGTGTCAGTTCCAAATATTTGCAAAACTACCTGAATTGGTATCGCTTATGCTGAGGAATTCAGAGCAATGGTGTCAGTTCCAAATATTTGCAAAACTACCTGAATTGGTATGCTTTGCTGACCGAATAAGACAACTTTGAAACAATGGTTTCTGACTATGCTATTAACGGAACAAGCCTATCATCTGTATGAGCTATTTAAACAAATGCTGTTATAATTATAACTTAGCTGCAATTATCTACTAATACCTAAACAAAATTGAAGGTCAAACTGCTTAGCTATCCGATAAAAAGATGCTCCTGAAAAGCCATATCCGCTCGAATAAGGATTTTTACTGAGGGCAGTTTTTTTTCTGATTTTAATGACAATCCTTTTCAATAAGGCCACAAACCATTTGTTGGAGTGACAATTGTTTAGTACTGGTAAAATGACCTGACCGGTGTTCCCGTCCTTAAAGAACAACTCATGGTACATAGTCTGTCCATAATAGCCATTATACAAACTGAGTTGTTGGGATCCATGAGTAGGGTCATCGGTACCATCTACATCAATGATGATTTGACCAGTCTTCTCTTTCAACTCCTCTACATAACGGTCTACAAACCATTGACTCATCTGGTAGATCAGACTCCGATCGGCCTTGTTTTCAAATCGACTTAAAGTAGGCTGGGAACATAATCCGCTATCTAGTATTAAGTTTCTTAATTAACATATCAATGATTACGCGATAGTTAAATCTTCCATTTTCCACTTCCATTTAAAGATTGTTGGCATTTCATTGATTTCATTAATGTATTTCAATATCCGGTCTTTGAGCTCTTTCTTTGATTTTACACGGATCCCCCTTAAAAAGCTCCTGGTCATTTTGCTAAAGAAGACTTCAATAAGATTTAGCCAGGAAGCATGTACAGGTGTAAATACAAATTCAAACCTATTAGGCACTGTTTTCAGGAATGCTTTTGTCTCTTTTGAAATATGGGCCGAATGATTATCTAAGATTATCTTGATCTTAAAGCTGACTGGGTAGAGTTCATCAAGCCCTTTCAAATATTCCACAAATTCCCTACTTCTATGTCTATCCTCGACCCGTGCATATATCTTGCCGGTAATCAAGTCGATTGATGCCAACAACGAAACTGTACCGTGTCTTTTATATTCATGGTCCCTGCCCCAATTTGGGTGCTTGCCTGCTATGGGGCTTAGGTCAGTGGCGGTATTTTCTATCGCCTGCATTCCAGGTTTTTCATCGTAGGACAAGATGGCAATCATTGATCCTTCCGGTTTGTTAGCTTTGTAAAGTGCCACTTCTTTATAAACATGCAATACCTGGGACATCTTTCGGTCAAAGTCAGGGTCTTTCTTTTCTAGGTAATAAGATAGTTTGTGGGGCTTTACATCACTTTTCGACAGTATCTTTGAAACGGTCCCTTTCTGTATTTCGCCTAATGAAAGATGGCCCGCCTGTTTGCAATTGCCCCTTACATACTTGGCCAATGCATTATAGGTCCAAAATTCTGAGGCCATGCCCAAGTCTTTTGGTTTTGTGCAAGCTATCGATAAAAACCATGCCCTGGCCTCATTGGTGATCTTTGGGGTTGCCCCTTTTCTGGGAAGGTCGTTCAGAGAGGTCAGTATACCGTATCCTATTGCCCTATCAACAGTCCTTTCAACCTTTGGCCGATTCGTGCCAAGTTGTTTTGCTATCGAATTGATGCTTTGCCCTTTCCAATAACCAAGAAGCATTTTCGTTTCAACCCGTGATTTGGCCTCAACCCGTGATTTACTTATAACCTCCAATGTTTGCTGTTCCTTTGTCGTAAATGATATTTTCGCTCTTTTACTCTCAAATGGCATAGGGTTCACTATTTTTGGTCCAACCGCTAAGATAGAACTTTTATTATTGATATACTATATAGGAAACTATATACTAGTACTTTACGGATCACCGGATCCTCTCGGAGTTTTTGTTCGTCATTGCAATCCTGATAGCCCTGCATCATTAAAAACACCCGTTGGCGAAGCATTTCTTCATAAGTGTATTCGATAAAAAAGGGGTTTCGATAGTCAGGAATCAGTGCGGCGAAGCTTTTTAATAGACCAGTCTTTCTCTCTACTTTTTCACTTAACAATATCGCTCCGTCTGAGCTAATCACTGATGCTGAAAAATCAAATTTAAAAGCTTGTAAGTTCAAGTAATAAGTGCAATTTTCCTTTGTAGCACTTGCTTTGCGTTTAGGTAATTAAATTTTCTAACAGGGCGTTCATTGATTTTGTTTTCAACAACTTTGATTTGCTCCTCTGTAACAAATCTAATATCTGTTTTCTTAGGATAAAACCTTCTGATTACCCCAATCCTATTTTCAACTGTCCCTTTATCCTGACTAGTATAGGGACGAGTGAAATAGGCATCCACATCAAGGGATTGAGCAATCAACTCATGTTTAGAAAATGCCATATCATTATCAAAAGTGAGTGTTTCCAGTTTGTGTTTATCCTGAGAGAGTTCCTCCACAATAGCTTCGGCCATTTGATCGGCATTTTTACTGTGCATCTTTCTGATTCTGGTAAAAAGACTTGCTCGGTCTGTCATCACCAACAAAGAGCCTTTGTGGTTTTTACCCATCATTAAATCGACTTCTATATCTCCCAATCGTTCCCTTTTGTTAATGATCTGGGGTCGCTGTTCAATTGATACCCTATTCGGGATAATACCTCTACGATCTTTTCTGTTTCCTCGTTTGCGCCTTCGTTTGCCATGTTTTAGATATGTGTATAGTTGTTTGTATTCTTGGTTCTCCTGGTGGTTGGTGTGCTTACATTCCCATATCCATTGGTAAATCCATTCATGGCTAAGTGGACATTCTCTCGTTTTCTTTCCCTGATGGCTGATCAATTCAGGACTCCATCTATCTTCTTGGAGCCGGTTAACTATCCAGTCTTTCATGGGTTTGGTGAAAATCACTCTTTTTGGCTTTTCTTGATGACGAAGATTGGTCCTCCTTTGTGCATTTGCTGTTCGATAGACACCAGCTCCCCTACCTCTTGAACCCACATTTCGCTTAAGCTCACGTGAGATCGTAGACGGGTGAAAATGAACGATACAGGCAATCTCCTTTTGAGTAGCTCCTGTTTTCAATAATGCTTCAATTTGATACCTTTGATCAATACTGAGATGTGTGTAGTTTTTTGACATTTTGCAATCCAAAGATTGCACTGCTCAGGCTTTTGAAGGATGAAAAAGCCCTTAAAAGCTTTTTCATCCTTCAATTGCACTTATTAGTTGATCTCAGCCATACAAAAAAGAGTTACCGAAGTGAAAAGCGTTTTCAACCAAGTATTAGCTTCAGCCGGAACATCGTTCTGTCTTAAAATAACCGCCAAATAATACATTGTTGTCAATAAATAAATAACTGAATGGTATAAGAGTGCTGAATATCCTCCAACATACCAGAAATTTGAAGTTGAAAGTGTTCCGGACAAAACAAATACAACAAAACATGGTATGAAATGAAAAAAATGATACCATGCCCATTTAAAATTTGCTTTGGATGAAAGTACATATAGCATTAAAAGGGGAACAATTGCCAGATGTGCTCCGAAACCTATATTGAGGATGATCATGGAGACATCGCTATAGAAGAGCCACAATGTCGATTTGGCTACTCTAATTGCTACTGCTATGAATAAAAGTCCTAAGAGTAAGTTCGACAGCTTCTTAGCTTTGGTGAGCTCACAAAAAACCCACCTATAAAAAAACTTTGAACTGCTCCAATGCTGCACAGTATGAGAAATATGGTATTCCAATTCATAGTCTAATGTCTCGGCAGGACAATTTTAAATGGATACGATTAAAACAAAAACCGGTTTCAAGTTCAATGAAGATACCAAACATGCAATAAAATTTCTTTTTTTATTAAAATCGCATTTGCTTTCAAACCTTCGCACTAGTCTGAACCTGCTTGAAGAAATTCAACTCACAGGTGATATCTTTTTCCCAAAGCACTGGTTAGATGCTACATTCTCAGGACACCTGTCCAAGGAGGCATTAACCATCGTTGATAAGTTTCTTGATGAGAATAAGAATTCGAATGAAAGACTCATGCAGAAGGTCCTACAGTCTACCGATTTGTTATGAAGAGTAGTGGAAAATCAGTAACTACTCTTGAATAAAGCCTATATATGCATTTTGATATTTCTCCCTTCTTACAAAGTCCTGCATCCGCTTCAACGACTTATAGGGATCGTCCACAATAAATATATTCACAATCCAAACTGGGAGACCCCCCCCCGGGGGGGGTCAGCATAAAACTGGTATTCGACTTCAATCAAATCCTCCTCTAATGGTGTGAAGGTCCAGGATCCTTCAAGGTGTCTGATTCTAATGAAACTATCCTTTTTGGGGATGTAATCGGGTATCCCCACCACCCGAGATGTCACAATCTTTGTATTTGGATCTTGTGAGTAGTCGAATTTGGCTACAAAATCTCTGTCAGCCGCAGGAAATGGAAAATCTAATATTAGGTGAACGATACTACTCTTTTCATTGAAAATCTTGAGGGGCTCCCCGGACTTAACGTGATTGTACCATTCGTGAGCAGCATCCGCATCTCGAACTAGAGCCACCACACTGGCCAAGCTGGCATTTATCCTGGTGACTGCTTTGAATTCTTTGATTTTCCGACCTTTTGTTAATCGGGTAAAGACTTGTATTCCGTTTTTGTCCTTTTCAAGTTTCCATCCATTGGAATTTGGAGTTGAACAAATTAAAAAAAATGCAAAAACACCGGATATTAAGCTCATAGTATTGAACAAACGGTGTAAAATTAAAAGTATATACATCAATTACAGTGGTATATTTGTGAAAGGTCCGGCATTTTGGTAATTCCTAAGGTCTAAGGTTATATAATGGGTCTGTCTGAAGATATCAAACAAAAAGTTTTTAAAAGCGAGTTCAATAAAGCGATTGTAAATATCATTTTTACAAACAATTGGGTTCATGAGAAAGAACTAAGCCTTTTCAAGCCATATCGTTTAACGGAACCTCAATACAACGTTCTTAGAATACTAAGGGGGCAATATCCCAAACCCTCAACTATAAACTTGATTATTGATAGAATGCTCGATAGAATGTCAAACGCATCAAGGATTGTTGACAAGCTGGAGAAAAAAGGACTGGTCGAAAGAAATCAATGTAAGAATGATCGTAGAGCTGTAGATGTAATTATAACTGAAAAGGGGCTAAAACTTCTGGAAGAACTGGATGTTAAAATGGAAGACTGGGAATCCCAAATTCAAGGTATAAACGAAGACGAGGCCAGGCAACTGAACCAACTACTTGACAAATTGCGTTCCAAGTGATGATTCCTGCATTTAAAGATTTCGCCTTGCTTCATCAATAGTATTCTGCAATTCAAATGCCGCTGACTACCTCTTTTAGCACTTTCCTGGCTTCCTCCTCATCAATCTGATGGCTGGAAAGCGCTTTTTCTAACGTGGTTGTAGCAATCTTCTCTTTTTCCCGGACTTCTTCATCCACATATTTCATGGAAAACTTCAGGTGCCGGATAGCATCTTCCAGATAAAATTCGTCATCGAGGTCAGTCAAATGTTCAAGCGTATATATAATATGATTTTTTGCCAGGGAAGTAATGATAATTCCAAATACCTTATCCATCTCTTCCAATTCAAGCACATCTCGCTTATACTGGTGCTTTATATTAATAAGCGGGGAAAGACTACGTTTAGCAATTTACTTGTCAATACAGCGGTCACAAAACGCTTCTTTGCTCAACAAATCAGTAGCAGCTGTTAATTCCTTCTTGAAAACAAAATTGTTTTCCGCAATAAAAGCAATTCTCGCAGCCGTCAGGTGGGCATCAACACCTGCAGCCATGCTGTACTCAGCCTTTGGCGCTGATTCACGACTAACCTGAAGACCATGGATGATAATCATTACCATTGCCGTAACCATGATCAAGGGTATAAAGGGAAAGTTTTTCATAGCGTTGAAGTTTAAGTCCCTAATACTTAATTAGTTACAAATATATACTTAATTAATCAGTTTTACTATTCCATTAGTTCTTTCGGCTAAGTTCTAAATAACACAGCAATTATTATTATCTTCGCTATATGATATCAAGTCAAGAGATCAAAAATTTATTTGCACAATTGCCGATAAGTTCCCAAACCGAATTGTTGGATGAGTTGCTCCAGGAGCAGGAATTACAAGGCAAAGTATTGATTGCCGCTCAACAACAAATAGCAGAGAAAAGAAAGAAGAAACCCTGTCCAAATTGCACAAGCGAGAAGGCATATAAGAGGGGCAGACAAAAAGGTGTGCAGATGTATCAGTGCAATGAATGTAAAAGATGGTACAGTGAAACAACAGGGACACCTTTGTATGACATCAAGCTTAAATCAAAATGGCAATCTTATCTGCGCTGCATGGAGCAGGGCATGCCGATAAAAAAGATAGCAAAACAAATCGGAATAAGCATCCAGACAAGCTTCGACTGGCGGCATAAGATATTGAGTTCACTAAATGAGTTTGTTCCCGAACAGTTATCCTCGGAAGTAGAATGTGATGAATTGGAACTGGCACTTAACAACAAGGGCAGTCGAAATTTAGATAGGGCAGCAAGAAAGAGGGGAAACGATTTCATACGGAATATGGGAAAGGAAGAGGTCACAGTTGTCCAGGTAGTAACAGCGGTTGAACGCAAGGGGGAGAAGTACCTTAAAGCTGTTGCATCAAAACGGCTGAGCAAAGAAGAAATTTCAAAGGCATTGGATGGGAAGTTGGCCTACGGTGCAACCTTGATTACAGATAAGCACCCTTCTTATAAGGCTTTTGCCAAAGACAACCCCTCCATAAAGCACAAAGCGCTATTGGCCAAAGATCATGTGGATAGAGATGATAAAACAATCCATCTGCAAAAAGTAAACAATGTTCACACTCAACTTAGGACATTCTTACGCCCATTCAATGGTGTCAGTTCCAAATATTTGCAAAACTACCTGAATTGGTATGCTTATGCTGACCGAATAAGAGAGAGTAAAACAACTTTGAAACAATGGTTTCTGACTATGCTATTAACGGATCAAGCCTGTCATCTGCATGAGCTATTCTGGGCGTCTTTGAATAAATTAAGATTCTGATAATCAAAGAGTTAAAAGAGGTTTGAAAGGATAAAGAACCCCGAAATCAGCCGAATAGGGCTTTTTTCGGGGTTTTTGTTTTGCTAGATTGTGGTGTAGAACACATCTAACACCACAAATTAGAATGCAAAAAAGGCTTTTCCAACCCGAATATGGTTTAACTCCAAAATGGTATTTGTTTAAGAGCAGTAAATTGGGTGCAGTTTATGATAGTCTACCGTGGAATCAGTTAGCGGACTGCCTGCCTGAAGAAAATAACGGACCTGGTGCTCCCCGGTGGTTTTCCTCAAAAGGGATGTTTGCGCTGATGTTTCTTAAGTCCTACCTGAGTATCAGTGATGAGAAACTAATAGAACGCTTTAACTCCGATTGGAGCCTACAGTTGTTCTGTGGCAAAATGTTATCAGACACAGAGAAGATTCGAGACAATGCTATCGTAAGCCGCATCCGCAGTTATCTGGCTGAGTATACAGACTGGCAACAGCTCCAACAAATATTGATCGAACATTGGAAAAGAGACATGAATAATACCCATGTGCTTTTAATGGACGCTACCTGTTATGAGAGTTATATCCGTTTTCCTACTGATGTAAAGCTGTTATGGGAATGCTGCCATTGGGTGTTTGAAAAGCAATTGTTCCGATGGTGTAAAGTAGTGAGAAAGAAAAGGCCTCGCTCCAAATATGTTGAACAAAAGCGCAGACAACGCGATTATGAGAAAAGACGCAGGAAGACCTATAAAGAAGGACGTAAGCGTAAAAAAGCCCTGTTGTATCTGCTACACAAGGGGTTGATCCAACTTCAACAAGTTCTCAACGATGCTAAACTGCCACTGCTTAATGAGCAGGAAAGAGATTACCTGAGAACCATCAAAAAAGTACTTGAACAACAGCAGTTCCTACAAACCCACCCGGCCAAAGAGTTAAAAAACCGCATCGTATCATTGGCAAAACCCTATGTCAGGCCGATAGTCAAGGGAAAAGAGAACAAAAGAGTTGAGTTTGGCATGAAGGTACATATGCTGCAAGTGGATGGGATCTGCATGATTGAGTGTATGAATTTCAACGCTTTCAATGAATCCACCCGGCTCAAGATTAGTACTGTAAAGCACAAACGACACTTTGGAGCACTTAATCAATTGGGAGCTGACCTGATCTATGCCACAAATGCCAATCGAAGATTTTGCACCAAAAAGAAAATCTTCACTTGCTTTCCTAAGAAAGGCCCCCAACCTCTTACTAAACAAGACAGTCGGCTCAGTGGACTCATCGCCAATCAAAGGGCTACAGTGATGGAAGGCAGCTTCGGTGACCACAAAACTCATTACGGGACCAACAGGATTAAAGTTAAAGGAGAGAAAAATGAAAGACTGTTTGTCTTTTTTGCTGTGATGACCGCTAACGCAGTAAAAATTAGTAAAAGAAAACTATTGCTAAATACAGTTGATCCACCATTCCAACAGGCCGCATAACTAAAAAACAAAAGTTCGTTTTCTACTTCAAAGGAAGCACTATGTCTATACACCAAAAACGCACTTTCAAACTCTATTTTGTAACAAAAATTGTACTCTTTCAAGAGCAGGTAATCAGTATGATGATCAATCTCTCCTCTATTGAAAATCCTGATCCCATTTTTAACCCCTCTTTCTTCTCGCTGAACTAATTTTCAAGGACGCCCTATTTAAACAAATGCTGTTATAATTAGAACTTAGCTGTTCTTTCTAAGCCAGGAATGTAACCTCAAAAACTCCATTTTGCCCTGATAAAAATGAGTTTTGTTGTGGATTCAAATTTGTCCCCAGGATCATCCCAAAAAAACTGTCCAAACAGATCAAGATCAAGATTTTGAACAACTGACCAACTCACAGTGGGATAGATAAACATTGCCTTATCCCCTGGAAAGAGCATAATTGCAAGTCCGGCATTCAGCAATGGATGAACAGGATAACTGGCCTGAGCGATGGATGAGAATTTGTAGGGTGTGAGGTTTTTTGCCGCTAAACGCCGATTTGTAGTGAATCCCAAAGTTTGTAATTGACTGGGTTCATTTGTCCCGGAACTGTTATACAATCCGGACCACATAATGTACAGTGAGTTGCTGAAACTGTAATCCCAGGTAATTGAAACGAGGTAAGCTCTCTCATCAGAAACCGATACCTCAAAGGGTTGAAAGAATGTCATTTCACCTTTGAAGCCAGAGGTTTTGATATTTCCCGCCCATCCAAATCCTACAGTTACATTTTCATTTGCCACCCCCCCAATAAATTGCATGTCATATCCGCCGGAGTTAATTTTCCACATACCTGCTCCCACAAAATCCTCCATAGTCTTGGCCATATTAACCGCAAACTCAATGCCGGAAGCAAAACCAGTGTATTTCTGAATCCTCAGGGCATCTGACCCTGGACGTTCTTCATAATCAAAATCAAAGAATGAATAGGCATTGAAAAGGTCATTCGGATTCCAAACGAGGTTTGTTCCCCAATTTATCCGCTGTCTGCCAAGCCTTATTTCCCAGTCATTCGGATTCCATTGAATATATAACCGATCTATCATACTATGCAACACAGCGTTATCCCGATCGATTACATTAATTGACATATCAACGAAATCATCATTCACATCAATGAAACTGCTATAGCTAGGCAATGACTGAACCAAATCACCATGGAAAAACCTGTTTCGGATCTCCAAATAAGCTGAAAAGCTATCTGACGGATACCATTTAAAATTCAACCTGTTGTGGATGAGATTATCTACAAAAAGCGTGTTGTCGTCAAGAATGTTAAATGTTGCTAAATCCTTCAAATACCCATTAAAGGACCACTTACTTTCTGCGGACTCTTCTGACTGACCTTGAACAAAAGGAACAAAACAAAAAATGATGATAATTACTATGCCAAAGCGTAAGAATGCTTTCAAAACAATCGTTTTCCTGATAACCTGAGTTCGGTTTAAGAACGTTAAGATATGAAATAAAAAACAACAAAAACCGTCATTCAGAGGCTTCAGGGTTGATTTGCGAGGGAAGAAGCCGTAGGAATCTCCTATTTAGGAGACTCTCACGTAATTATCCTATCATATCACACTTCCTCCAAAAATTGCTCTGAGTGACGTTTAATTGGTTTTTGTTGTTTTGCTTATCCCGATTTCTATGGTTCAAGCAAGTGATTTGATATAAATATTTTCATATTTTCGATTTTCATTTACGCAGGTGAATATGCGGTGGATCAATTTGTTCCTTATTGCATTGATCACACTCATCTTGTTTTTTCCCTCTGTTACTTTTCGTTGATAATACACCTTTAGATCGTTGTTATATCCAATGGCTACAATGGCACACATATGGAGGAGGGTTTTCATTTTCTTATTGGCCATATGGGATACCCTTCCTCTACCTTTGAACAGTCCCGATTCCTTTGTGAAGGGAGCAACCCCACTATAGCAAGCAAACTTTTTAGGGTCATCGATATCTTTAAATTCATTGGCCCTAATAATGATCTGAGCAGCTGTTTGGGCTCCTACCGATTGTACCGAAGTAATGATTTTAAACAAGTGGGACAGATGTCCATCTTCCTTAATGATTTTTTCTATCTGTTTATCCACTTTTCCCAAATCTGCCTGAAGCGAATTAAGGGTAAGCTGGCAAAGATTTTTCTCTAAATTGTTTAAAGCTTTTTTTACAAAACCCTCTTGTTCTTTTAATGGGATGCTCAGTTGTTTTCTTGCTCCAATGAGCCTGTCACGCAATACAGTCAGCCCTTCAAGTTTAACAATGATTTCCCTCTTTGGAATCCATAATCTTACTTCTCCCCGGTTTTTATAGACATATTCACCGATTCGATTGGCATCAATTTTGTCGTTTTTACCCCTGATATTGCCCAAGGAACTTTTAATCTGTGAGGCTGATTCCAAACAAATATTGCCTTTCTTTTTATGCAAGCATACAAGCAATGGATTGTTGTAGATACCTGTGTGTTCCATGCAAAATACAGCACCCGAGAGGCTAAAGCCTTCCAGCTGTTTTAATTCCTTAAGAAATTTGTTGATCGCATTTTTGGTATTACCTATTACCTTATGATAACCAAAAATCTTTCCCTTGAAAACAGCAACGTCTAATTTGTTTTTAGATACGTCAACACCGATGTAATAAGTAAATTTCATAATTTTAAGATGTTAAAATAAAATTGAACAAAAGGTAACTAACAGTTTTGAACACAATCAATACCTTACTAATGGGTCACAAACCCGAATTTCTATTTGATGCATTGTTCAAAACAGATGGTAAAGGATTGAATCGAGATGTAGGTCTTGAACCTGGAACTCAGGTTAATTCGCCTTTACCATTGTTAGTTATCCACAATCGTGGATAAGAGTAAAAGAAAAAGAAGCAAAAAGAAAATCTTATAGTAATAATAGATTCTTAGAATAGGGCGTCCTTGAAAATTAGTTCAGCGAGAAGAAAGAGGGGTTAAAAATGGGATCAGGATTTTCAATAGAGGAGAGATTGATCATCATACTGATTACCTGCTCTTGAAAGAGTACAATTTTTGTTACAAAATAGAGTTTGAAAGTGCGTTTTTGGTGTATAGACATAGTGCTTCCTTTGAAGTAGAAAACGAACTTTTGTTTTTTAGTTATGCGGCCTGTTGGAATGGTGGATCAACTGTATTTAGCAATAGTTTTCTTTTACTAATTTTTACTGCGTTAGCGGTCATCACAGCAAAAAAGACAAACAGTCTTTCATTTTTCTCTCCTTTAACTTTAATCCTGTTGGTCCCGTAATGAGTTTTGTGGTCACCGAAGCTGCCTTCCATCACTGTAGCCCTTTGATTGGCGATGAGTCCACTGAGCCGACTGTCTTGTTTAGTAAGAGGTTGGGGGCCTTTCTTAGGAAAGCAAGTGAAGATTTTCTTTTTGGTGCAAAATCTTCGATTGGCATTTGTGGCATAGATCAGGTCAGCTCCCAATTGATTAAGTGCTCCAAAGTGTCGTTTGTGCTTTACAGTACTAATCTTGAGCCGGGTGGATTCATTGAAAGCGTTGAAATTCATACACTCAATCATGCAGATCCCATCCACTTGCAGCATATGTACCTTCATGCCAAACTCAACTCTTTTGTTCTCTTTTCCCTTGACTATCGGCCTGACATAGGGTTTTGCCAATGATACGATGCGGTTTTTTAACTCTTTGGCCGGGTGGGTTTGTAGGAACTGCTGTTGTTCAAGTACTTTTTTGATGGTTCTCAGGTAATCTCTTTCCTGCTCATTAAGCAGTGGCAGTTTAGCATCGTTGAGAACTTGTTGAAGTTGGATCAACCCCTTGTGTAGCAGATACAACAGGGCTTTTTTACGCTTACGTCCTTCTTTATAGGTCTTCCTGCGTCTTTTCTCATAATCGCGTTGTCTGCGCTTTTGTTCAACATATTTGGAGCGAGGCCTTTTCTTTCTCACTACTTTACACCATCGGAACAATTGCTTTTCAAACACCCAATGGCAGCATTCCCATAACAGCTTTACATCAGTAGGAAAACGGATATAACTCTCATAACAGGTAGCGTCCATTAAAAGCACATGGGTATTATTCATGTCTCTTTTCCAATGTTCGATCAATATTTGTTGGAGCTGTTGCCAGTCTGTATACTCAGCCAGATAACTGCGGATGCGGCTTACGATAGCATTGTCTCGAATCTTCTCTGTGTCTGATAACATTTTGCCACAGAACAACTGTAGGCTCCAATCGGAGTTAAAGCGTTCTATTAGTTTCTCATCACTGATACTCAGGTAGGACTTAAGAAACATCAGCGCAAACATCCCTTTTGAGGAAAACCACCGGGGAGCACCAGGTCCGTTATTTTCTTCAGGCAGGCAGTCCGCTAACTGATTCCACGGTAGACTATCATAAACTGCACCCAATTTACTGCTCTTAAACAAATACCATTTTGGAGTTAAACCATATTCGGGTTGGAAAAGCCTTTTTTGCATTCTAATTTGTGGTGTTAGATGTGTTCTACACCACAATCTAGCAAAACAAAAACCCCGAAAAAAGCCCTATTCGGCTGATTTCGGGGTTCTTTATCCTTTCAAACCTCTTTTAACTCTTTGATTATCAGAATCTTAATTTATTCAAAGACGCCCAGAATAATTCTAGAATGCTAACCTAAAGGAACTCAGGTTGATAGTCTTAATTATCACACTGTGGTTCAACAATCTGTAAAATAATCCGATGACAGAAAATCATCCCCCTCATGATCTTTCAACCGTCTTCAAAAAGGCAGATTGCCCAAATCAACATTGCCACCAGTTAGGATTAATCCTATCTTTTTGTTTTTGAATACTTCATTCTGCGTTAAAACTGCGGCAACTGCCACAGCACTAGATGGCTCAATAATAAGTTTCATGCGTTCCCAAACCAGTCGCATTGCATCAATGATTTCCTCTTCGGTGACTGTAAAAATGTCGTTTACGAGGTCTTTGATAATTTCAAAGTTCCTTACTCCTAAAGAGGTTTTCAAGCCATCAGCTATGGTATTCGAGTTTTCAACCGGTAGCAATTGTCCCGATTTAAAAGATCGGTAAGCATCATCTGCATTTTTTGGTTCAGCGCCGTACACCTTAACATTTGGTGATAAATAACTCGTTGATAGAGCTGTACCACTCAATAAACCTCCCCCGCCAACAGAAGTTATAATTGAATCTAAATCATCTATTTCCTCGATTAGTTCTTTTGCAGCCGTGGCTTGTCCGGCAATCACAGCATAATTATCATAAGGAGGAATAAATATGGCTCCTGTTTTTGTAAGCACTTTATCCAAAGCTTTTTGTCTAGACTCAAGTGTATTCTCACAGAAAATGATTTCAGCCCCATAATGCTCAACCGCCTTCTTTTTAACCTTTGGCGAACTGTTGGGCATGACAATATAGGCTTTAATTCCAGATAGTCTGGCTGCCAATGCTACAGCCTGACCGTGATTCCCTGAGGAATGTGTAGCAACTCCCATAGCCCTTTCATCAGGATGTAACGAAAGAATCGCATTTGTCGCCCCCCTCATTTTGAATGCCCCAATCTTTTGGAAATTTTCGCATTTAAAGAAAATATTAGCCACGGTTAATTCATTGATACTTTCTGAAGTAAGCACCGGTGTAACGCTTGCATACCTGGAAACTCGCTGATGAGCCTTCTTGATGTCAGCAAGTGTCGGCCTGTTAAAGACTACTGTTTCTGTTGACATGATTAATGGACTAAAACCTGGCTGCCATTAACAGGTTCAAATCATGATGTTTGAGATTAAACTTCCTTGCAATATGCTGATTGGTAACATTTCCTTTAAATGTGTACACGCCTTTCATAAACCAACTATGGGCAAAGATCATATCCTCAATACCGCCGTGGTCAGCAATTTGAAGTAGGATTCGAGTTAAAATATTGCTCAAAGCAATACTGGCGGTTCTTGCCACCCTGGATGCAATGTTGGGGACACAGTAATGAATTACATCGTACTTTCTGAAAACAGGATTTTTATGAGTCGTCATTTCGGAGGATTCAAAACACCCTCCCTGGTCTATACTTACATCAATAATCACTGAATCTGGCTTCATTTGTGCCACCATTTCATCAGTAACCACACAAATGCTTCTTCCCTTTTCAAGCCTTAGCGCACCAATTACTACATCAGCTTCTTTTAGCGCAGTAGTCAAAATTGCAGAATCAATGGTTGATGTGTAGACCTCGTGACCAAGTGCGTGCTTGATACGCCTGAGTTTATAAATGTGGCTATCGAAAATCTGAATGTCTGCTCCTAAACCAAGAGCGGCTCTCGCAGCGTGCTCCGCTACCGTCCCAGCTCCTATTATTACCACTTTAGTAGGTGGTACACCGCTAACACCACCGAGAATAATTCCTTTACCATTACTGACGCTATTCAGATACTCCGCTGCAATCAGCATTACAGTACTTCCCGCTATTTCTGACATTGAGCGAACCAAGGGCAATCCTCCAACTTTGTCCTCAATAAATTCATAGGCCAAAGCAGTGATCCTCCTGGCATTCAATTCATTCAAAAAATCGGGACTTTGTTTTCCAGTTTGAAAAGCTGATACCAGCGTTGAATTCGGTTTTATGTACCTGATCTCTTCGACAGTAGGTGGTTCAACTTTTAGTATGATCTGGCATTCAAAAACTTCTTTAGCAGAATACAAAATCTTAGCTCCTGCTTCACTGTAATCTTGGTCTAAAAATTTAGCTGTTTTTCCGGCACTCGATTCTACCACCACCTCGTGCCCCCTACTTACCAAAACAGCTACCGATTCCGGTTTCAACGACACCCTGTTTTCCTGTAGTAAGCGTTCTTTCGGAACACCAATATTCAAGATTGGATTATTCTTTTTGACTTTAAGCAGCGATTCCTGCGGTGAAAGGCTGGCCTTTGTTAATTCTTCAATCCCCTTGATCTGGCCCATGTTTGGTTAGGTGAATGGTACGCTTCTCAGCTATAAATTTAATGCTTATTTTAAGGTATTGATCAGGAATTAAGTTGGGAATCTTTTCAGGCCATTCGATAAGACACAGACTGCCTGAATAAAAATATTCCTCCAAACCCAAATTCTCAGCTTCCTTTTCGAATTTAATACGATAAAAATCAAAATGGTAAATGGCCTCCCCCTGTGCAGTTTCGTACTCATTAATTAGTGAAAACGTCGGACTACTCATCGCATCTACAACTCCCAATTCCACACAAATCGCTTTAGCGAAAGTCGTTTTACCGGCGCCCATTTCACCCTGAAGCAACCATACATGATGATTCTCGGAATTTTTTAAAACTTGTATGGCTGCTTCTTGTAAATCTGACTCCTTCGAAATATCTATAACCATCAGATCCCTTTTGGGCTCAAAGTTATGATAGGGATAATCATTTCTTCAAGTGAAATACCTCCATGCTGAAAAGTATCTTTGTAATAGTTAACGTAATAGTTGTAGTTATTCGGATAGGCAAAAAAGTAGTCTTCCGCTGAAAAAACATAAGTTGTTGATACATTAACCTTTGGTAGGAAAATCTCTTCAGGTTTTCGACACACATACACTTTCTCATCTTCGAAAGCGAGGTTTTTGCCCTGCTTGTACCTAAGGTTGGAATTGGTATTTCTGTCTCCAACTATTTTGAATGGCCGCTTCACTCGTATTGTTCCATGATCGGTAGTGATTATTACCTTGACATCATGATTTGCCGCTTTTTTGAGCAAGTCATGTAAAGGCGAATGTAAAAACCAGGAGAGGGTGATCGACCGATAAGCACTTTCATCAGGGGCCAATTCACGGATCATTTGCAAATCCGTCCTGGCATGCGATAACATGTCAACAAAATTGTATACAATCACATTGAGATCATTAGACATCAGGTTATTGAAGTTGTCCACCTGCGCTTTACCCTGACTAACATGTATTACTTTATTATAAGAAGATTTGATATCCAGTCGATGACGCTTTAGCTGCCGCGTTATAAACTCTTCTTCATGGCTATTTTTCTTATCATCCTGATCCTCTCCTACCCAAATATCGGGGTGGTTTTTAGCCATTTCAGATGGCAGCATTCCTGAAAAAATTGAATTCCTGGCGTAGGCTGTAGTAGTGGGTAAAATGGAGTAGTAACTATCTTCTTCCAAAAGGTTATAATTCTCTTGAATAACCGGTTCAATTATTTTCCATTGATCATACCTCAGATTATCGATGACAATAAAAAATATTGGTTTACCTTCACTCAGTTCCGGAAATACCTTCGTTTTCATCAGTTGATGAGAAAGCAAAGGCCGCTCAATATTGGGGTTGTTTAACCAGTCAATATAGTTGTCTTTGACAAATCGCGTAAAATTGTTGTTTGCTTCATCCTTTTGCATCTCCAGGACTTCAGCCATACTCTTATCATCAGTGTTATTTATTTCCAGTTCCCAATAAACGAGTTTCTTATATACATCAGCCCACTCATTGTGATCCATATGATCATTATAAGCCATACTGATGTTTCTGAAATCCTGTTGGTAGCTTAGATTGGTTCTTTCACTGACCAACCTCCTGTTGTCCAGGATTCTTTTGACTGACAATAATATCTGGTTGGGGTTAAGTGGCTTGATCAAATAATCAGCAATCTTGGACCCAATAGCTTCCTCCATGATATGTTCTTCCTCACTTTTGGTGATCATAACAACAGGCAAATTCGGATGAGTGGATTTGATGTAACTGAGAGTCTCTAGGCCAGTCATTCCGGGCATGTTCTCATCGAGAAAAACAATATCGTAATATTGATGATCAATTTCATCTAGTGCGTCTGCTCCACTATTGACAGGGGTAACATCATAACCCTTATTATTGAGAAAAAGAATGTGAGGTTTTAGGAAATCTATTTCATCATCTGCCCAAAGTATCCGGGATTTTTGCATGAGTCGGCTTCGTTTTGTCAAAAATACTTTAAACTTCCCCCTTGAAATCAAAAAATGTCCTTTGAACAAGAGAAAAATTATCAACGACCCTATATACGGATTTATTTCCATTCCCAGCGAATTAGTGTTTGATATTATCGAACATCCATTTTTTCAGAGGCTCAGGAGAATTAACCCGCATTATTCATAGGCCACCAATTTTGGGATTAATAATGGGTTGCTAACTATTTTTGATTGGAGTGTATGTATTAATTTGAAGATCAACCAGGTTTCTGGATTTCAAAGGACATTAGAGCGTTTTTTTGTTAGAATTTTTCAATTTTCAGTCAAAGCTCTATTGTGTTCTTATGGAAGAACATTTTTTTGATTAAACCAAACTGTTTAACTGATCGGTCAGTTCACCGTAAGCAAATCGCCCAGCAGGTATTGATATCTAAAGGCTCTTGAGAATTGTATTGTCAATGATCTTTTCCTTTCTTTCAGGCACGCCCCAACCTTCATCAGGTAAAGCCGGATATTGTCCACTTGCCATCGTTTAGCAAAGTGGTGTTTTGTTTTGGCAATTAATAATTTAATCTGCCGGAACATTTCATAACAGAGGGTAGCGATGATTAAACGCATGAAATTGGCCCAGTAGCGATGACAGGAAAGCCGGTCGGAATAAGTCATGTTTTTGAGTTCCTTTATTCGATTTTCACTGGCATCACCTCGCTTGACATAAAAATCAAAGTAAATCTGTTGAGCGGTCATCGCTTCAAAGTTGCTCGCAAAGTAACGGACATTCATTCCTTTTCCGGTAGACTCCACTTTGGCGTACAGCTTTTCAGAACGATCCCAGCTTTTGGCCTGGTAAGTAAACGGGCCAACAAACTCTTGATGTTTGATGATTTTTGAAGCATATTCCTTTTTTACTTCAATGATAGTCTGTTTGGTAAAAGTCTTTAAAACTTCATTACTACTAATACCTAAACAAAATTGAAGGTCAAACTGCTTAGCTATCCGATAAAAAGATGCTCCTGAAAAGCCACTATCCGCTCGAATAAGGATCTTTACTGAGGGCAGTTTTTTTCTGATTTTAATGACAATCCTTTTCAATAAGGCCACAAACCATTTGTTGGAGTGACAATTGCCCGGACGTAGTACTGGTAAAATGACCTGACCGGTGTTCCCGTCCTTAAAGAACAACTCATGGTACATAGTCTGTCCATAATAGCCATTATACAAACTGAGTTGTTGGGATCCATGAGTAGGGTCATCGGTACCATCTACATCAATGATGATTTGACCAGTCTTCTCTTTCAACTCCTCTACATAACGGTCTACAAACCATTGACTCATCTGGTAGATCAGACTCCGATCGGCCTTGTTTTCAAATCGACTTAAAGTAGGCTGGGAACATAATCCGCTATCTAGTACTTTACGGATCACCGGATCCTCTCGGAGTTTTTGTTCGTCATTGCAATCCTGATAGCCCTGCATCATTAAAAACACCCGTTGGCGAAGCATTTCTTCATAAGTGTATTCGATAAAAAAGGGGTTTCGATAGTCAGGAATCAGTGCGGCGAAGCTTTTTAATAGACCAGTCTTTCTCTCTACTTTTTCACTTAACAATATCGCTCCGTCTGAGCTAATCGCTGATGCTGAAAAATCAAATTTAAAAGCTTGTTTTCCTCGATAAAATACGGTATCTTTTTCCTTATATTCAGGCATAAATTAATTGCTTATTTTGTTGTCTAACTATCTCAATATAAGCAATTTATGCCTGTTTTTTATTGTCTACTATGAATTTTTCGGGTTAAGCAACTTGGATTAACAGAACTTGTATATCCGGGGGCCAATCATACCCGATTCCACCATGCGATAGGAGCTATGCATCTTATGAGAATTACACTCGACACACTCCGTAGCAAAGGTCATTTTATTTATGATTCCGAGTACGAAGCAGCCCTACTTGCTATTCTTCTACATGATATAGGACATGGGCCGTTTTCTCATACATTAGAATGCACTTTGTTGAAAGACGTAAGTCACGAGGATTTATCTATTGTCATTATAAACTACTTCAACCAACATTTTAAAGGCAAACTTGAATTCACTTTACAAGTATTTCAAAATAAGTATCCCCGGAGATTCCTCAATCAATTGGTATCCAGTCAACTGGATATAGATCGATTGGATTACCTGAAAAGAGATAGTTATTTCACTGGAGTTTATGAAGGGACAATCGGAGCTGAAAGAATCATAAAAATGCTTAATATGGTAGATGATGAGCTGGTGGTTGAGGAAAAAGGTATCTATAGCATCGAAAATTTTCTCAGCGCAAGAAGATTAATGTACTGGCAAGTTTACCTGCATAAAACAACTGTGTGCGCCGAAAAAATGCTCATCAAATTGATAGAAAGAGCAAAATTCCTCGTTCGGAATGAGAACCTCAATTGCTCAAACGAGAGCTTAACCCGAAAAATTCATAGTAGACAATAAAAAACAGGCATAAATTGCTTATATTGAGATAGTTAGACAGCAAAATAAGCAATTAATTTATGCCTGAATATAAGGAAAAAGATACCGTATTTTATCGAGGAAAACAAGCTTTTAAATTTGATTTTTCAGCATCAGCGATTAGCTCAGACGGAGCGATATTGTTAAGTGAAAAAGTAGAGAGAAAGACTGGTCTATTAAAAAGCTTCGCCGCACTGATTCCTGACTATCGAAACCCCTTTTTTATCGAATACACTTATGAAGAAATGCTTCGCCAACGGGTGTTTTTAATGATGCAGGGCTATCAGGATTGCAATGACGAACAAAAACTCCGAGAGGATCCGGTGATCCGTAAAGTACTAGATAGCGGATTATGTTCCCAGCCTACTTTAAGTCGATTTGAAAACAAGGCCGATCGGAGTCTGATCTACCAGATGAGTCAATGGTTTGTAGACCGTTATGTAGAGGAGTTGAAAGAGAAGACTGGTCAAATCATCATTGATGTAGATGGTACCGATGACCCTACTCATGGATCCCAACAACTCAGTTTGTATAATGGCTATTATGGACAGACTATGTACCATGAGTTGTTCTTTAAGGACGGGAACACCGGTCAGGTCATTTTACCAGTACTACGTCCGGGCAATTGTCACTCCAACAAATGGTTTGTGGCCTTATTGAAAAGGATTGTCATTAAAATCAGAAAAAAACTGCCCTCAGTAAAGATTCTTATTCGAGCGGATAGTGGCTTTTCAGGAGCATCTTTTTATCGGATAGCTAAGCAGTTTGACCTTCAATTTTGTTTAGGTATTAGTAGTAATGAAGTTTTAAAGACTTTTACCAAACAGACTATCATTGAAGTAAAAAAGGAATATGCTTCAAAAATCATCAAACATCAAGAGTTTGTTGGCCCGTTTACTTACCAGGCCAAAAGCTGGGATCGTTCTGAAAAGCTGTACGCCAAAGTGGAGTCTACCGGAAAAGGAATGAATGTCCGTTACTTTGTGAGCAACTTTGAAGCGATGACCGCTCAACAGATTTACTTTGATTTTTATGTCAAGCGAGGTGATGCCAGTGAAAATCGAATAAAGGAACTCAAAAACATGACTTATTCCGACCGGCTTTCCTGTCATCGCTACTGGGCCAATTTCATGCGTTTAATCATCGCTACCCTCTGTTATGAAATGTTCCGGCAGATTAAATTATTAATTGCCAAAACAAAACACCACTTTGCTAAACGATGGCAAGTGGACAATATCCGGCTTTACCTGATGAAGGTTGGGGCGTGCCTGAAAGAAAGGAAAAGATCATTGACAATACAATTCTCAAGAGCCTTTAGATATCAATACCTGCTGGGCGATTTGCTTACGGTGAACTGACCGATCAGTTAAACAGTTTGGTTTAATCAAAAAAATGTTCTTCCATAAGAACACAATAGAGCTTTGACTGAAAATTGAAAAATTCTAACAAAAAAACGCTCTAATGTCCTTTGAAATCCAGAAACCTGGTTGATCTTCAAATTAATACATACACTCCAATCAAAAATAGTTAGCAACCCATTATTAATCCCAAAATTGGTGGCCTATGAATAATGCGGGTTAATTCTATTTCTTCAGAAAGATTATCGATTAGAGGATTTTATGGGTAATGATGAGTTACTTGACCAAGCTAAGTTCTAATTATAACAGCATTTTGTTTAAATAGCTCATACAGATGATAGGCTTGATCCGTTAATAGCATAGTCAGAAACCATTGTTTCAAAGTTGTTTTACTCTCTCTTATTCGGTCAGCATAAGCATACCAATTCAGGTAGTTTTGCAAATATTTGGAACTGACACCATTGAATGGGCGTAAGAATGTCCTAAGTTGAGTGTGAACATTGTTTACTTTTTGCAGATGGATTGTTTTATCATCTCTATCCACATGATCTTTGGCCAATAGCGCTTTGTGCTTTATGGAGGGGTTGTCTTTGGCAAAAGCCTTATAAGAAGGGTGCTTATCTGTAATCAAGGTTGCACCGTAGGCCAACTTCCCATCCAATGCCTTTGAAATTTCTTCTTTGCTCAGCCGTTTTGATGCAACAGCTTTAAGGTACTTCTCCCCCTTGCGTTCAACCGCTGTTACTACCTGGACAACTGTGACCTCTTCCTTTCCCATATTCCGTATGAAATCGTTTCCCCTCTTTCTTGCTGCCCTATCTAAATTTCGACTGCCCTTGTTGTTAAGTGCCAGTTCCAATTCATCACATTCTACTTCCGAGGATAACTGTTCGGGAACAAACTCATTTAGTGAACTCAATATCTTATGCCGCCAGTCGAAGCTTGTCTGGATGCTTATTCCGATTTGTTTTGCTATCTTTTTTATCGGCATGCCCTGCTCCATACAGCGCAGATAAGATTGCCATTTTGATTTAAGCTTGATGTCATACAAAGGTGTCCCTGTTGTTTCACTGTACCATCTTTTACATTCATTGCACTGATACATCTGCACACCTTTTTGTCTGCCCCTCTTATATACCTTCTCGCTTGTGCAATTTGGACAGGGTTTCTTCTTTCTTTTCTCTGCTATTTGTTGTTGAGCGGCAATCAATACTTTGCCTTGTAATTCCTGCTCCTGGAGCAACTCATCCAACAATTCGGTTTGGGAACTTATCGGCAATTGTGCAAATAAATTTTTGATCTCTTGACTTGATATCATATAGCGAAGATAATAATAATTGCTGTGTTATTTAGAACTTAGCCCTTGACCACTATAGTTCAATTGATGATTCAGATATTTGGGCATCTCTGAAGCAATGGAAAAAGTATGATGATCCTATACTTAAAAGACTATGTACTGGCCTGCTGCAAAGAAAGCTTTTTAGGATCCTACTTTTAAATAGAAAACCGTCCAAAAGTCAGATCGATAAACTGAGATCAAAAATTGCCGATTCTCTCAATTTGAGTCAAGAAGAGGCCAATTATTTTCTAGCCAAAGGCACAGTGAGCAACGCCGCCTACATCCCTGAGGGGCAAATAAGTATTTTGACAAAATCGGGGGCAGTTATAGATGTAGCAGAAGCTACAGATCTCCCTAATATTCAGGCCATGAAAAGATAGTAACCAAGTACTATGTCTGCTGGCCAAAAGAAGTTGTCTATGATTTTTAATCTATTCCTACTTTTTCAAAAAGTACTAACTTTGAAGCCTTTCTGGGGGAAAAACAAGCTTCTCAGTCATTTTTACTCATGAGTCTACAATAATAAAATTGATCTTGGAAGATTTGACTACCAACTGCCAGTTTCATTACCCTTATCCTAACTAGATCTTAATGAATATTAAGCAACAAACAATCAAAAAGACCGTCACTGTTTCTGGCATAGGTTTACATACCGGCCAGGAAGTAAAAATGACGTTTGTTCCAGCTCAACCTAACCATGGCATCAAATTCCAGCGAACAGATATTGAAGGACAACCGGTTATTGATGCAGATGTCGACAATGTAGCTGATTTATCTAGAGGAACGACTTTGGAACAGGATGGAGCCAGGGTTGCAACCGTGGAACACACAATGGCTGCAATTGCAGGTCTTGAGATCGACAACATCCTGGTGCAGCTGGATGGTCCCGAACCTCCTATAATGGATGGCAGCTCCAAACACTTTGCGGAGGCACTGATTGACGCCGGGTTTGAGGACCAAAACGTACAACGCAACTTTTTCGAAGTTCCGGAAAACATTTTTTACAGGGATAAGGATAATGAAGTAGAAATTGCAGCGATGCCTTTGGATGATTTTAGGGTAACTGTGATGGTGGACTACAAATCACAAGTACTGGGAAGTCAGCACGCCTCACTAAATGATATTTCTAACTTTCACCATGAGATTGCTTCCTGCCGTACATTTTGTTTTCTCCACGAATTGGAAGAGCTCTTTAACCAAGGCCTGATAAAAGGTGGCGATCTCGATAATGCCATAGTAGTGGTTGACAAAGAAGTGGATTCTAAAGAATTAGATCGATTAGCGAAGCTCTTTAATCAGCCCAAAGTCAAAGTGAATGGTACTGGAATACTCAACAATGTGCCACTGCGTTACAATAACGAGCCAGCTCGTCACAAACTGCTAGACCTCATGGGGGACATGGCACTGCTAGGTCGACCAATAAAAGCTCAAATCCTAGCGGCCAGACCGGGACATGCTTCAAATATTGCGTTCACCAAAAAATTAAAAAAAGTACTGGTAAATGCTGAGAAGGACAACATTCCTATTTATGATCCCAAATTACCGCCATTGTATGACGTCAATAGAATTATGGAAATGCTTCCACATCGCTATCCATTTTTGATGGTGGACAAGATATTCTATCTGGACAAGGAGACGGTATGTGGTATCAAGAACGTGAGTATCAATGAACCATTTTTTCAGGGGCATTTTCCAGGTAAGCCTGTTATGCCGGGTGTATTGATCGTAGAAGCAATGGCACAGGTTGGTGGCATACTAGTGATGAGTAGGTATGAAGATCCTGATAACTATCTCACCTATTTTCTGGGTCTTGATGGCATCAAGTTCAGAAAGATGGTGGGGCCTGGTGACCAGATGATCATTAAAAGCGAACTCATTGCTCCAATAAGACGTGGATTGGCTAAAATGAAAGGTTATGCATGGGTTGGCAATAATCTGGTTGCCGAGGGTATTATGCTAGCCAGCATTCAGCCGAAAAATCAATGAATCAACCCCAGGCATATATCCATCCAGGGGCAAAAATAGATAGCAGCGTTACTGTCGAACCATTCGTGGTTATTCATCGAGATGTTGAGGTTGGTGAAGAGAGTTGGATTGGTCCAAATGTGGTAATCAACAACGGTGCTAGAATTGGCAAGAAGGTTTCAGTCCATCCCGGATCAGTGATTAGCGGAGTTCCTCAGGATTTAAAATTCAAAGGTGAGGACACACTCACAATTATTGGAGATAATACTGTTATCAGGGAATTTGTCACGATTAGTCGTGGAACGGCTGACCGCAACCAAACCGTAATTGGAAAGGATTGCCTACTCATGGCCTATGTTCATGTTGCTCATGATTGTTTAATCGGAGCCTCCTGCATTCTGGCCAATTCAGTACAGGTCGCTGGGCATGTGAATATTGGTGACCATGCCATAATTGGTGGACTATCAGCGGTGCATCAATTTGCTAAGGTCGGATCTCATGCCATGGTTTCCGGGGGTTCACTGGTGAGAAAAGACGTACCACCGTATACATTAGCCGGCAGAGATCCACTCTCCTACTGTGGAATCAACTCCATTGGACTCAGGAGAAGAGGATTCGTTGATGCCAAAATCCATGAACTGCAAGAGATCTACAGGTACCTGTATCTTCGAGGCTGGAATAACGCGAAAGCTCTCGATATGATCAATATGGAACTTCCTCCTTCCAGTGAAAAAGATGAGATCATGAACTTTATCCGGAATTCAGACAGAGGAATCATGAAAGGGTATCAATCCTGATATGTTGCTAATAACATTGGATCGCATTAGTAAGCGTTTTATTCGAGAGTGGATAATTCGCGACTGCTGTTATTCCTTTCAATCCGGTAAGGCTTACGCCATAACAGGGCCAAATGGAAGTGGAAAATCGACATTAGCACAAATAGTTTCAGGCTATTCTACTCCAACTTCTGGTAGCATCAATTATAATTTTAATGGTACTGATTTAGCCCAAGAGGATATCTATAAATTGCTCACTTATGCCGCTCCTTATGTAGAGCTGATTGAAGAGTTCACGCTTAATGAATTATTGAATTTTCATTTCAAACTGAAGAAACCTATTGAAGGCATTTCGCAATCCGAAATCACCAAGCTGTTCAACTTAGAAAAATCGGTTGACAAGGAAATCAGAAATTTCTCTTCGGGGATGAAACAGCGCCTCAAGATAGGGCTTTCACTTACTACTGCATCAGAGTTAATAATATTGGATGAGCCGACCACTAATTTAGACGAGAGCGGAGTCAATTGGTATTTGGAATTAGTCAATCGATTTGGCAGGAAAAAACTATTGATTGTGTGCTCCAACCAAAAAAGGGAATATGTTTTCTGCGAAGAAATTCTGGACCTTATGGATTGGAAATAATTGGAGCTATTTTACTCTAAATTCGAATACATCCTTGCGAGCATAATGTCCGCACACGTCGAAATCCAATTTACTCTCAACAACCTTGTCCAGGTCAATTTCTGCAGTTAAAATACCCTCACTTCCAAAAAGCGGACCCGCGACGGCATTACCTAATGGATCAACTATAACACTCCCTCCTATACACATCACATCAGGTTGACTATCTAATGATTCCATCTCACGAACCGCTGCCGGATACATTTTCTTTGTTACATATTGGTTGGCGCCCAACACATAACATCTACCTTCACAGGCAATGTGTCTCAAAGTGGCCTGCCAGGAATCGCGTTGATCTGCTGTCGGAGCAAGGTATACTTCGACCCCTTGTTCATACATAGCCATGCGAGCCAGGGGCATATAATTTTCCCAGCATATCAAACCGCCCAATTTCCCGAGCTGAGTATCTACTGCCGCCAGGGTCGAACCATCACCCTCACCCCAGATGATTCGTTCTGCTGCAGTAGGCTTTAATTTCTGATGTTTCCCCAATAATTTACCATTCGGACCGAAATAGAGTAGCGTACAGTAAAGCGAACCTTTCGACCCTCCATCTTTTTCCATTACACCAATAGATAGGTGGCACTTTGCCATTTTTGCCATTTTGCCGAGATCATCGCACGCCTTTCCCGGCACCTCAATGGCGTTCTCCCAATACATTCTCCAGAGTTGCCTGCCGCTTTCAGTTCAGCTTCCTACTACCGTGCCGAATGAAAGTCCTCGGGGATAACAGGGGATGTATGCCTCGGGAAAAAGTGTTAATGATGATCCTTTATCAGCAGCAGCCTCTACCAGACGTGCTGTTTTTTTAAGTGTCTCTTCAAGATCAAATAGTACCGGGGCGGCTTGCACTACCGCTGCAATATATTTCTTCATCATCCAAATTTAATAACACCATATCCATTGGGCTAAAACATTTGTGGCCTACTTCATATTTTTTGATGACTGATTAAACCTTTTGCATTGTAGACAATCTAAAGTCAAAATTTAAATAAATAGTGTCTCTAAGAAAACACACCTAAATTAAAAATTATTCTTATGGTCGATCTTTCCATTTTTTCTAATCGATTGATACTCAGGTATTAACTCATAGAAAGAAAATGAAAATCTCATCCAAATAATTCATTTTATAAAAAAGGGCTGTTTTCTTAGAGATGTAAGTTCAAGTAATAAGTGCAATTTTCCTTTGTAGCACTTGCTTTGCGTTTAGGTAATTAAATTTTCTAACAGGGCGTTCATTGATTTTGTTTTCAACAACTTTGATTTGCTCCTCTGTAACAAATCTAATATCTGTTTTCTTAGGATAAAACCTTCTGATTACCCCAATCCTATTTTCAACTGTCCCTTTATCCTGACTAGTATAGGGACGAGTGAAATAGGCATCCACATCAAGGGATTGAGCAATCAACTCATGTTTAGAAAATGCCATATCATTATCAAAAGTGAGTGTTTCCAGTTTGTGTTTATCCTGAGAGAGTTCCTCCACAATAGCTTCGGCCATTTGATCGGCATTTTTACTGTGCATCTTTCTGATTCTGGTAAAAAGACTTGCTCGGTCTGTCATCACCAACAAAGAGCCTTTGTGGTTTTTACCCATCATTAAATCGACTTCTATATCTCCCAATCGTTCCCTTTTGTTAATGATCTGGGGTCGCTGTTCAATTGATACCCTATTCGGGATAATACCTCTACGATCTTTTCTGTTTCCTCGTTTGCGCCTTCGTTTGCCATGTTTTAGATATGTGTATAGTTGTTTGTATTCTTGGTTCTCCTGGCGGTTGGTGTGCTTACATTCCCATATCCATTGGTAAATCCATTCATGGCTAAGTGGACATTCTCTCGTTTTCTTTCCCTGATGGCTGATCAATTCAGGACTCCATCTATCTTCTTGGAGCCGGTTAACTATCCAGTCTTTCATGGGTTTGGTGAAAATCACTCTTTTTGGCTTTTCTTGATGACGAAGATTGGTCCTCCTTTGTGCATTTGCTGTTCGATAGACACCAGCTCCCCTACCTCTTGAACCCACATTTCGCTTAAGCTCACGTGAGATCGTAGACGGGTGAAAATGAACGATACAGGCAATCTCCTTTTGAGTAGCTCCTGTTTTCAATAATGCTTCAATTTGATACCTTTGATCAATACTGAGATGTGTGTAGTTTTTTGACATTTTGCAATCCAAAGATTGCACTGCTCAGGCTTTTGAAGGATGAAAAAGCCCTTAAAAGCTTTTTCATCCTTCAATTGCACTTATTAGTTGATCTCAGCAGATAAATAGGAAAATGAAAAATTTTTATTAAGGAAAGTGGCTAGGTGCGTCGATGATGAAAAACTATTGCTCAGGATGTTGATATGCCGGAGCAAGATCTGACAGAAAAGTTCGGGGATATTTTAACGGAGGAGCAATTGGCGATCCTCGATCAAAACAAGGCAAACAGTCAGGAATTACGGGAAGCTTTCAAAGCGACTCTGTCTGAAGAACAATTGGCTGTCCTTGAAAACACCGAATTAAACAGAAGGGAACAAAGGGAAGCACTAAGAGCGACTTTGTCTGATGAGCAACGTGGGAGCTCCTGGACGGTAACCGAGAAGTCATCAGGGAACAACGTGAAGCTTTCAGAGAGACCTTGACTGATGAGCAACGAAGTGCCCCTGCGGGAACAGCGACATGAGCAGAGACCCCAAAGAGATAGAGGTCGCAGAGACGCGGTCGCAGAAATTAATTATTAGATGGGCTGTGGTCAAAAGCAGCCCTTTGCACAACTACCTCTAAAAGAAGAAACCTTGAAGAAGATACTTGCCCTTTTATTCATTCTATTGAAGTTTTCGGCTGCACTACCGGCCCAAAATATTGATTCGGTTCTGAATGATCTTCTTTTCGAAGATGAAGAACTGCTCTCGCTTTTTGAGCGAGCGAAAAAGTGCCAATTTCTCTATACTTCGGTGAACTATCGCAATCAAACCTATTTTGCCGGCAGAGACATTGGAATTGATCAATTCAATATGACAAGCCAGATTTCTTACATTCATTTCAGTGGCATTACTGCGGGATTGGCCGGGATATTTTACAGTGAATTTGAACCAAAGCTAAACACAACCATCGCCTCGCTAGGCTATGGTAAAAGCTTCAATAAACTAAGACTGAGAGCTTCATTCGACAAATATTTCTTTGCGCAGATTGACAGTTTGGAAGAAAGTTCATTTAACAGCAGCCTAACCCTGGGTACGTCCTATCGACTTAAATATCTGAGATCGAGTTTTAATTTCTCTTTCCTACTGGGTAGCGAACCCAGCACACAAGCTTCGTGGAGACTAACCGGTTATATCAAATTGTGGAACAAAGGATATCAAAAGAAATTGAGATTTGAACCCGGAATTTCTTTATTATTTGGAAATGAGTCTGTGCTCTCAACCGCCAGCCAGTCTATCAGACGAGGTTTCATTGATAATATCATAGAGACCGAGACATCGGTTGAAAAATATGGGCTTATAAATACGCAATTCAGGTTGCCACTGAACCTCACCTATGGAAATTTCGATTTTGAAATAGGATACAATTATAATTTACCCCGTACTCTGGATAATGAAGCATCACCGCTAAGCAATACCTCCTTTTTAAATATTTCGATTGGCTATCTTCTGGATTGCTGAGATCAACTAATAAGTGCAATTGAAGGATGAAAAAGCTTTTAAGGGCTTTTTCATCCTTCAAAAGCCTGAGCAGTGCAATCTTTGGATTGCAAAATGTCAAAAAACTACACACATCTCAGTATTGATCAAAGGTATCAAATTGAAGCATTATTGAAAACAGGAGCTACTCAAAAGGAGATTGCCTGTATCGTTCATTTTCACCCGTCTACGATCTCACGTGAGCTTAAGCGAAATGTGGGTTCAAGAGGTAGGGGAGCTGGTGTCTATCGAACAGCAAATGCACAAAGGAGGACCAATCTTCGTCATCAAGAAAAGCCAAAAAGAGTGATTTTCACCAAACCCATGAAAGACTGGATAGTTAACCGGCTCCAAGAAGATAGATGGAGTCCTGAATTGATCAGCCATCAGGGAAAGAAAACGAGAGAATGTCCACTTAGCCATGAATGGATTTACCAATGGATATGGGAATGTAAGCACACCAACCGCCAGGAGAACCAAGAATACAAACAACTATACACATATCTAAAACATGGCAAACGAAGGCGCAAACGAGGAAACAGAAAAGATCGTAGAGGTATTATCCCGAATAGGGTATCAATTGAACAGCGACCCCAGATCATTAACAAAAGGGAACGATTGGGAGATATAGAAGTCGATTTAATGATGGGTAAAAACCACAAAGGCTCTTTGTTGGTGATGACAGACCGAGCAAGTCTTTTTACCAGAATCAGAAAGATGCACAGTAAAAATGCCGATCAAATGGCCGAAGCTATTGTGGAGGAACTCTCTCAGGATAAACACAAACTGGAAACACTCACTTTTGATAATGATATGGCATTTTCTAAACATGAGTTGATTGCTCAATCCCTTGATGTGGATGCCTATTTCACTCGTCCCTATACTAGTCAGGATAAAGGGACAGTTGAAAATAGGATTGGGGTAATCAGAAGGTTTTATCCTAAGAAAACAGATATTAGATTTGTTACAGAGGAGCAAATCAAAGTTGTTGAAAACAAAATCAATGAACGCCCTGTTAGAAAATTTAATTACCTAAACGCAAAGCAAGTGCTACAAAGGAAAATTGCACTTATTACTTGAACTTACAATTTAAGGAAAAAATAATAAGCGATATTCATTGTAAAGAGATTGTAATGGTAATTTTTACCTTTGCGTATGACAGAAAAAATCCTCATTCTGGATTTCGGTTCGCAGTACACGCAACTCATTGCAAGAAGGGTAAGAGAACTTAATGTCTATTGTGAGATTCACCCATTTAATCACACTCCGGAGCTAGACGAATCCGTAAAAGGAATAATTTTATCGGGCAGTCCGTGTTCTGTAAGAGACGACGATGCTCCTGATATTGACCTGGACACGATTAACCACGGTAGTCCTGTTCTCGGTGTCTGCTACGGTGCACAATTAATTGCCCACAAGCTTGGTGGCGAAGTTATGAAATCGGAAATGCGGGAGTATGGCCGTGCTAAGCTCAGCAAAGTTGACACTCATTATGAACTTTTGAAGGAAATAGAAGTCGACTCGCAAGTCTGGATGTCACATGCCGATACTATTGCCCGTCTACCTGATCAGCTGGAGTTAATCGCCAGTACTCCAACGGTAAAAGCTGCAGCATTTAAACACAAAGACCAAAATATTTGGGGAATACAATTTCACCCCGAAGTTACACACTCAACTCAGGGGCAGGAAATTCTAAGGAATTTTGTAGTTCACATCTGTGGTTGTTGCCAGGACTGGACGCCAGATATCTTCGTGGAATCGACCATAAGTGAACTCAAACAAAAATTAGGGAATGATAAAGTAGTGATGGGCTTATCTGGCGGAGTTGATTCTTCAGTGACAGCAACATTAATTCATCGTGCGATAGGAAAAAACCTCCATTGTATTTTCGTCGATAATGGCCTCTTGAGGAAGAACGAGTTCGATGATGTTTTGGCCTCCTACGAAGGAATGGGCCTCAATGTAAAAGGTGTTGACGCCAAGCAACAATTCTATGATGCCTTGAAGGGGTTAACTGAGCCGGAAGCCAAAAGAAAGGCGATTGGTAAAGCATTCATCGATGTTTTTGAACAGGAATCGCATAAAATTGAAGATGTCAAGTGGCTGGGACAGGGAACAATCTACCCGGATGTAATTGAGTCCGTATCAGTTAAGGGCCCATCGGCAACCATTAAATCTCATCACAATGTTGGCGGACTTCCTGACTATATGAAACTGAATGTGGTCGAGCCACTTAATACACTTTTCAAGGACGAAGTGAGAAGAGTAGGAAGATCAATGGTAATTGACGAAAAGATCCTTGGAAGACATCCGTTCCCCGGCCCTGGTTTAGGAATAAGAATTATCGGAGAAATTACCGCCAAAAAAGTGCGAGTTCTCCAGGAAGTAGATCACATCTTTATTGATGGTCTTAAAAAACATAACCTTTATGACGATGTTTGGCAAGCACTTGCAGTACTTTTACCTGTCCAGTCTGTGGGAGTTATGGGTGATGAAAGGACCTACGAGAATGTGGTAGTTCTTCGTTCCGTTGGTAGTGTCGATGGAATGACGGCTGATTTCAGTCATTTGCCATATGAATTCCTCGGGCATATTTCAAGTGAGATCATTAACCAGGTTAAAGGGGTTAACCGCGTGGTCTACGACATTTCCTCAAAACCCCCATCAACTATTGAGTGGGAATAGTGGTTGGTCTCAATTATTTTCTTTTTTAAGCTTAGTTATTAGCTGAGATCAACTAATAAGTGCAATTGAAGGATGAAAAAGCTTTTAAGGGCTTTTTCATCCTTCAAAAGCCTGAGCAGTGCAATCTTTGGATTGCAAAATGTCAAAAAACTACACACATCTCAGTATTGATCAAAGGTATCAAATTGAAGCATTATTGAAAACAGGAGCTACTCAAAAGGAGATTGCCTGTATCGTTCATTTTCACCCGTCTACGATCTCACGTGAGCTTAAGCGAAATGTGGGTTCAAGAGGTAGGGGAGCTGGTGTCTATCGAACAGCAAATGCACAAAGGAGGACCAATCTTCGTCATCAAGAAAAGCCAAAAAGAGTGATTTTCACCAAACCCATGAAAGACTGGATAGTTAACCGGCTCCAAGAAGATAGATGGAGTCCTGAATTGATCAGCCATCAGGGAAAGAAAACGAGAGAATGTCCACTTAGCCATGAATGGATTTACCAATGGATATGGGAATGTAAGCACACCAACCGCCAGGAGAACCAAGAATACAAACAACTATACACATATCTAAAACATGGCAAACGAAGGCGCAAACGAGGAAACAGAAAAGATCGTAGAGGTATTATCCCGAATAGGGTATCAATTGAACAGCGACCCCAGATCATTAACAAAAGGGAACGATTGGGAGATATAGAAGTCGATTTAATGATGGGTAAAAACCACAAAGGCTCTTTGTTGGTGATGACAGACCGAGCAAGTCTTTTTACCAGAATCAGAAAGATGCACAGTAAAAATGCCGATCAAATGGCCGAAGCTATTGTGGAGGAACTCTCTCAGGATAAACACAAACTGGAAACACTCACTTTTGATAATGATATGGCATTTTCTAAACATGAGTTGATTGCTCAATCCCTTGATGTGGATGCCTATTTCACTCGTCCCTATACTAGTCAGGATAAAGGGACAGTTGAAAATAGGATTGGGGTAATCAGAAGGTTTTATCCTAAGAAAACAGATATTAGATTTGTTACAGAGGAGCAAATCAAAGTTGTTGAAAACAAAATCAATGAACGCCCTGTTAGAAAATTTAATTACCTAAACGCAAAGCAAGTGCTACAAAGGAAAATTGCACTTATTACTTGAACTTACATTACCTTGAATGTTCTGAATTCGTCAATTAGCTATAAATAACGAAATTCCATTGAAGATCTTCCTCTCAATATTACTCTTAAGTATTTACATATCGGGATATACTCAGGATTATCAACAAAAATACCTTGAAGGGAAAGAATTCTTCCGTATCAGGAAATACCGGCTTGCTATGGAGACTTTTCGGTCCATTGCTGATCCTGAAAATAAGCATAACCTCACTGAGTACGCTTCCTTTTATTTTGCGCTATCAGCGTATCAGGATGGTCAAATCTATGTCGCAAGAGACATGTTTAGACAAATCATTAGTCGATTCTTTAACTGGAGAAAGATCGATGAAGTCAATCTGTGGCTCACACAGATCAATTTCGAACTGGAAAACTATTCCCAGGCACTCCAATACTTTGACGAAATAGTATCAAATCAGATCGTGGAAAGAGGTAGGGCGCTAAAACGCTTTCATTTATTTAGCATCGATTCAATTGAAGTAGTGAAGACGCTGCATGAGGAGTATCCCGATGATAGGGTGATAGCCGAAGCATTAGTGACCAACATTAAAACCCAACCTCTGGTTGATAAGGATATCGGCTTAATGGAAAGCCTGGTTAATCGATTTGACCTGGATAGATCGAAATACAATGTGCTTGACTATTCACAAAATGTAATAAAGGACGATTATACCATTGGGGTCATGCTCCCATTTATGTTCAATTCATATGAAAACACCCGCATGATCCTGCGGAATAATCTAGTGACCTCTCTATACGAAGGTATGCTTCTAGCAGAGGAAGAGCTTTTGACCCTGGGTAGAAAAGTGCGCCTCGTTCCATATGATACTAAAAGAGATGAAGATGAAACGATTGGAATTATAAACAAAAATGAGTTGAAATCAGTGGATCTGATCATAGGTCCCCTTTATCCCGGTCCAAGCAGGGTGGCCTCCCAGTTCTCATTTGACTATCGCATCAATATGGTTAACCCCTTGTCATCAAACTCAGAGGTGATTGGCAATAATCCCTACTCGTTTCTATTTAAACCAGCCACTGAAACGCAAGCCCGAGCAACTGCAGATTACGCTAAAAAGAACTACACTAATAAGACGGCAGTAATACTTTATGAAGACAATGTCAGGGATTCACTTTTTGCTCACCTATACAAGGCTGAAATTGAGAAAGACTCGTTTCAGGTAGTATGGTTCAAGAAATTTAAGGAAGAAAATGCCCGCGAATTGATTGATACGCTGACAGCACTTTACGAAAGTGATATTCCTGAAGATATTTTAGACTCCCTGCTGGAAATCGAAGATTACCCAATGCAACTTCGCCGTAAGGCAAATCCAAACGATCCGGATGAATACTATGAAGAATTGCTAGTGATAGCGCCAGACGGTATTGGCCATATAATTACCGCCAGTAACAAAGTGGTCTTTGCAGCTAATAGCATTAGTGCTGTCAACATACGTGGAGGCAGTATTCCGCTTATCGGCAGGGAAGAATGGCTTAATTATACATCCATAGGTTTTGATCAGCTTGAACAACTGGATGTATCCCTTGTCGCCCCCTCTTTTTATGATGAAACAAGTTTAGCTTATCAACTGTTCAGAAGAAAAGTTATCGAGAGATATAAGACTGCTCCTAATCAATACCACGTTATAGGTTATGAACTTATACGATATTTTGGAAGAGTACTGCATTCCTACGGTAAGTACTTTCAAACGGGGGCTAGAGCTGGAAAAATAGTTCCCGGACAAATACTTCAGGGTGTTCAATTTGGCAAAAGTAATGACAATCAACTGGTTCCTCTCATAAGATTTCAAGATGCTCAACTACACCGAGTGGATATGGATTAGAGGCTGTAAATTCAATTGGCAATGAACAAAACAATCAGTAAGGAGCTATTTAATAAAGCAAAGAAAGTTATACCCGGGGGAGTAAACTCGCCGGTTAGGGCTTTTAAGGCAGTAGGTGGGGATCCATTATTTATCAACTCCGCCAAAGGGGCATTTTTGTATGATGAGGATGGAAACCAGTTAATTGATTTGATTAATAGTTGGGGTCCAATGATACTGGGGCACGGCCTTCCCATAATTCAGGACGCCGTAAATAATGCCGTCGAAAACTCATTGTCCTTTGGCGCTCCTTCTGCACGGGAAGTAGAAATCGCTGAATTAATAGCTGAAATGGTACCATCAGTGGAAAAAGTGCGAATGGTTAATTCGGGAACTGAAGCAACAATGTCAGCTATTAGAGTTGCAAGGGGTTATACCGATAAAGACAAATTCCTAAAATTTGAAGGTTGTTATCATGGCCATGGAGATTCTTTTCTCATTGCTGCTGGATCTGGAGCGGTAACCATGGGCACACCTGACAGTCCGGGTGTAACGGCAGGTACTGCCCAAGACACACTTCTGGCGCCATTCAATGATCTTGAGGCAGTTCGTTCGGTAATAAATAAAAACAAGGGAGAGATTGCGGCTATCATTCTCGAACCCGTAGTTGGTAATATGGGTTGTGTGCCTCCAATAGATGGATTCCTGGAAGGCCTGAGAGAGATTTGTAACCAGGAGGATATATTGCTCATTTTTGATGAAGTAATGACCGGCTTTAGATTAAGGCCTGGAGGTGCCCAGGAACTTTATGGAGTTACACCGGATATGACAACAATGGGAAAAATTATCGGTGGTGGTATGCCCGTTGGAGCCTATGGAGGCCGGACTGAGATCATGGATTATGTATCGCCCGAAGGGCCAGTTTACCAGGCAGGCACTTTATCCGGTAATCCCGTGGCTATGGCAGCCGGACTGTCAATGTTGAAATATCTGAATAGCCACCCGGAGATTTATAGCCAATTGAATGACGTCACTACCTCAATCGTTGATGGAATAAAAGACAATCTATCTCGTTTGGGTTTACCTTTCACTGTCAATCATGTTGGCTCCATGTTCAGCCTGTTCTTTACCGGTGAACAAGTAACTGACTTCGAAACTGCAAAAACCTCAGATACAGTCTTATTCGGGAAGTATTTTCAAAAAATGCTTGGTCAAGGTATTTACCTGGCTCCTTCTCAATTCGAAACTCTTTTTGTATCTACTTCAATTACCTTTGACCTGGTTGACAAAATTGTAATGGCTAATTATGAGAGTTTGAAAGACCTATGATCTTAATCGACGATACCGTAATCTCCGATGACATCAAAGAACAATTCTTTGTTTGTGACCTTGAAAAGTGTAAGGGCGCCTGTTGCATTGAAGGTGACCTGGGGGCCCCGTTGGAAAAGAACGAACTGGAGATACTGGACAAAATTTACCAAAAAGTAAAACCCTACTTATCGCAGGAAGGCATAGATGTTATTGATAAACAAGGCACCTATTTACTGGATGAAGAAGGAGATTACAGCACACCAACTTTAAACGGTAGGGAGTGTGCTTATTCTGTTTACGATGAGAAAGGAATACTGAAATGTGGGATAGAGCAAGCTTACAATGATGGCAAAGTGAAGTTTAGAAAACCTATCTCTTGTCATCTCTATCCTATTCGAATTACGAAATACGGCCATTATGAGGCGATTAACTATGACCAATGGCATATTTGCTCCCCGGCCTGTTCTCTCGGCAAATCCCTCGGAGTACCGGTATATAAATTTCTTAAAGAAGCTTTGATACGAAGGTATGGTGAATCTTGGTATGACCAATTGACTGCCGAGATTGAAGATCAGAATTCGGATTGATTTCTTACTCTATTCATTTACCTTTGCGGCTTTAATTTTTCAAGCCGTCACTCTTACATAATTTCCATGGATTTATTTGTTGCATTAATCACCGGACTGGCAGTCGGTATACACTGTTCTACCTGGGGGATGTATAAGGACTCGCCGCATGAGGGCTTTTCATGGCCAAAATACTTCAGAAGCCCTGTGATTGGCTTGATCTACGGTCCTATAGTTTACAATATTGTAGGCTTTGACTTAAGTACATCTGCCGGTATCGTTTTACTATTTGGATCTACCTACTTGTGTGAGAGAGTAACCCTCGAAATTTGGAAGACATTCCTTCGTTCAGAGGATCAGTCAAAGTACTTCATACCCATGCAATTGAGTGTATTTGGGAAGCCGATAGAAAGCAAAAGAACAAGATATATTGCTGCTGTTGTTTATGTTAGTGCAATCGTTCTTGTCGGCTGGGGAGTATGGCAACTGTACCAGGCTTATTTGAATGGTTCAATTAATATCAACCCCTATTGGATCTTGCTTTTCCTCAGTATAGGTGGTTGGATCTCTGCCTTTGGTGGCGCCTGGAAAGATGCACCCCTGGAAGGTTTTGAAACATTTAAATTCTTCAGAAGTCCCAGTATCTCTTACACTTGTGCCTTTTTGGCTGCCAATCTCACTGACAATTTTGTGATCATTACACTTTGTAGCATTGGATTCACCATAGCATCTATAGAAACCTATAAAACATTCTTCTTCCCCAATAGGCCAAGAGGTAAGTTCGCCGGAAAACCCATTTTGTTTCCTGAAATGATGAAAAAGAGACATTATTTTGTGCCGGTATATGTCGCGATTTGGCTTTATGTTATAATCAATGCAGTGATTGCCTTCGTCAGCTCACACCAGGGTTTAGTGAATCCATTTTAAAATGTAAGAAAGAGGCCCATAACAGCCATAGTTTTTGATCCTGATCACTCAGGCAAAGAGCTGAATTCCCCTTTGGTTAAAGTCTATAACATGACTGTCTTTGAGCGAACTATTCGTTCTCTATTAACTGCTGGTATTGAAAATATCCAGGTTTTCAGCGAAAAAAACTCATCAAAGTTTGCTGAAATAATTGAAAAGAAAGGTCCGTGGTCTGGCACCATCAAATTACTACAATCGAAGGATTTGGAGTCGGAAATCCGGAATCTGAAAAATGTCATTTTGATGAATCAACCACTCCTGGTTACACCGAGATATATTAAGGAACATTGAAGCAGGTGACTCCGAAGACGTTATTTCGTCAGATCCCAATAAATACATTCTTCTCGGTCGTTTTTATGTCTGGCATTTTCGGTATCATGGAATATTCACTGGTTTATGTTGACTTTTTTTGTCTTTCTATTTTCACTTCAGGCGCATCTTCAGGCAACCAGGAAATAAAATTCGGTTCAACATACAATCTAAGTCGTCATACCGGATAATTCAGCCCTAAATTCAAAAGGGACTTAATGTATTGGGTATCTCAATTTTAAACCCTGATGATTTCGTTTCAAACTCACGTCATTTACACCAAAGGAGATCATTCCAATTATATCATGTAGACCAGTCAATCAATTTGGAGTCTTGTACGTATCATTGATTCAAGATTAAATCACAAACTTGGATACTTTGAAAAGTTTTAAATACTATACACTCGACGTCTTTACTAATGTAGCCTTTGGCGGAAACCAATTGGCCGTATTTCCGGTTGCTGGTGAAATACCTGAAGACAAACTCCAGAAAATAGCTAATGAGTTGAATCTCGCTGAGACCACTTTTGTTTATCCAACTCAACACCCCGAATGCGACTATAGGGTAAGGATATTCACTCCGGGACAGGAATTACCGATGGCCGGACATCCCACACTGGGGACTGCATACATTCTGGCCAGTCTCGGAGATATTTCAGCCAATCAAGAATTAACTATTATACTTGAAGAAGGAGTTGGCCCAATCAAAGTTGATCTGCAAATCGAAAATGGGATTCCAGGTCTCATTACCATGCAGCAACCAAACCCTAAGGTTTCAGCGCCATTTAAAGATAGGAAATCAATTGCCCAACTGCTGTCTTTGAGTGAGGAACGATTGGTGGATGAGCTTCCTATACAAATTTTAGACTGTGGTGTTCCTTATATGATCATTCCGGTTACAGATCTTAACCCGCATTATTCATAGGCCACCAATTTTGGGATTAATAATGGGTTGCTAACTATTTTTGATTGGAGTGTATGTATTAATTTGAAGATCAACCAGGTTTCTGGATTTCAAAGGACATTAGAGCGTTTTTTTGTTAGAATTTTTCAATTTTCAGTCAAAGCTCTATTGTGTTCTTATGGAAGAACATTTTTTTGATTAAACCAAACCGTTTAACTGATCGGTCAGTTCACCGTAAGCAAATCGCCCAGCAGGTATTGATATCTAAAGGCTCTTGAGAATTGTATTGTCAATGATCTTTTCCTTTCTTTCAGGCACGCCCCAACCTTCATCAGGTAAAGCCGGATATTGTCCACTTGCCATCGTTTAGCAAAGTGGTGTTTTGTTTTGGCAATTAATAATTTAATCTGCCGGAACATTTCATAACAGAGGGTAGCGATGATTAAACGCATGAAATTGGCCCAGTAGCGATGACAGGAAAGCCGGTCGGAATAAGTCATGTTTTTGAGTTCCTTTATTCGATTTTCACTGGCATCACCTCGCTTGACATAAAAATCAAAGTAAATCTGTTGAGCGGTCATCGCTTCAAAGTTGCTCACAAAGTAACGGACATTCATTCCTTTTCCGGTAGACTCCACTTTGGCGTACAGCTTTTCAGAACGATCCCAGCTTTTGGCCTGGTAAGTAAACGGGCCAACAAACTCTTGATGTTTGATGATTTTTGAAGCATATTCCTTTTTTACTTCAATGATAGTCTGTTTGGTAAAAGTCTTTAAAACTTCATTACTACTAATACCTAAACAAAATTGAAGGTCAAACTGCTTAGCTATCCGATAAAAAGATGCTCCTGAAAAGCCACTATCCGCTCGAATAAGGATCTTTACTGAGGGCAGTTTTTTTCTGATTTTAATGACAATCCTTTTCAATAAGGCCACAAACCATTTGTTGGAGTGGCAATTGCCCGGACGTAGTACTGGTAAAATGACCTGACCGGTGTTCCCGTCCTTAAAGAACAACTCATGGTACATAGTCTGTCCATAATAGCCATTATACAAACTGAGTTGTTGGGATCCATGAGTAGGGTCATCGGTACCATCTACATCAATGATGATTTGACCAGTCTTCTCTTTCAACTCCTCTACATAACGGTCTACAAACCATTGACTCATCTGGTAGATCAGACTCCGATCGGCCTTGTTTTCAAATCGACTTAAAGTAGGCTGGGAACATAATCCGCTATCTAGTACTTTACGGATCACCGGATCCTCTCGGAGTTTTTGTTCGTCATTGCAATCCTGATAGCCCTGCATCATTAAAAACACCCGTTGGCGAAGCATTTCTTCATAAGTGTATTCGATAAAAAAGGGGTTTCGATAGTCAGGAATCAGTGCGGCGAAGCTTTTTAATAGACCAGTCTTTCTCTCTACTTTTTCACTTAACAATATCGCTCCGTCTGAGCTAATCGCTGATGCTGAAAAATCAAATTTAAAAGCTTGTTTTCCTCGATAAAATACGGTATCTTTTTCCTTATATTCAGGCATAAATTAATTGCTTATTTTGTTGTCTAACTATCTCAATATAAGCAATTTATGCCTGTTTTTTATTGTCTACTATGAATTTTTCGGGTTAAATCAGTTCAGTCTATTAAGTTCAGGCTTGACATCTACGATGAGTTGTACCAAAAGCACAAATTGCCTTTTACCCTGGCTTACACCTGTGAAACAGTTCATCACCAAAATGATGTACACTGCCGAATGTTTGCACCTGAAGCGGGAATATTGGAAGATCCTGCAACCGGATCCGCACACGGCCCTTTGGGAGGATATCTTGCCATTCACGAAGTGCTTGGACAGGGCGACATTCAATTTGTCAGTGAACAAGGTTGTGAACTTGGCAGGCCAAGCGAGCTAAGAGTTGAAATACAAAAGAAGGGCGATCAGATTTCGAAAGTGCTGGTTGGTGGTATGTGTGTACCGATTGGTGAGGGAATGTTGAATTTGAAATGAGGGTTGTCAGGGTTGAGCTTGTCGAAACCCATCTTCATAAATGACACTTCGACAAGCTCAACCTGACATGTAGGCCTACAGTCCAAAAGCCTCCTTCACCTTATCCACATAATCGAGCTTCTCCCAGGTGAAGAAATCAATATCTTTTAATTCTTTGGTCTTTATCTCCTGGGTTCCCACACCATTTTCTTTGACTTCCAGCCTGATCAATTCAGTTTTTCTGCTAAAAGATTCTCTACCCATGTGACCATAGGCTGCGGTCTCTAAGAAAATTGGATTCCTTAATCCCAACCTTTCAACAATAGATTTTGGTCGCATATCGAAAATAGTAGATACCTTCTCTGCTATCTGTTCATCGGTAAGATCAACTTTCGCAGTGCCGTAAGTATTGATATTCAAAGAAACCGGTTTAGAAACACCAATAGCATAAGCTACTTGGACCAGCATTTCATCACAAACACCAGCGGCCACCATATTTTTAGTGATATGCCTTGAAGCATAGGCCGCACTACGGTCCACTTTTGAAGAGTCTTTTCCAGAGAAGGACCCTCCACCATGAGCGCCTTTACCTCCATAGGTATCAACGATAATTTTTCGTCCTGTAAGACCGGCATCCCCATGAGGGCCTCCAATTACAAACTTCCCGGTTGGATTGATGTGATAGACAGTATCGCTATCCAGTAGTTCGGCAGGAATTACCCGTGGAACAACGATTTTAATGACATCTTTCCTGATCTTTTCCAGCATCATTTCTTCACTTTCATCGAAAGCGTCATGTTGAGTTGAAACCACTACGGTATGAACTTTATTTGGTCTGTTATCATCACCATACTCAATGGTGACCTGTGCCTTGCTGTCAGGCCTTAGATAGGGCATTAATTGAGGTTCGTTCTTACGAATTTTGGCTAACTCCTCAACCAGCCTATGGGAGAAAGATAAAGCCATAGGCATGTAATTAGGAGTTTCATTAGAAGCATATCCGAACATCATCCCCTGGTCGCCAGCGCCTTGCTCTTTGTCCACACCCTGGCCTTCATTTACACCTTGAGCAATATCAGGTGACTGACTATGCAGGGTAACCATCACACCGCATGATTCAGCGTCAAATTGAAAGTCATCACTGTTGTAACCGATCTTCTTTATTGTCTCACGTACAACATCCTGTATCTCAACATAAGCTTTAGTAGTAACCTCACCACCTACAACAACCAATCCGGTTGTAACGAAGGTCTCGCAAGCAACCCTTGAATGAGGATCCTGGGTGAGCATAGCATCTAGTATGGCATCAGATATTTGATCTGCTATTTTGTCCGGGTGACCTTCAGAAACTGATTCCGAAGTGAATAAATATGGCATTTCTTAATTTGAATTGATTTGGAAAAGATGGCAAAGTTAGTCATCAATCTCAATTGTCCACACAAAACAAAGCGTAACAAATTGGTAATTTCTCAAAGCCATTTGCCAATAAAAAACTGTCAAGATGTCATTTTCTCTGAATTGGAATAGAATTTGAATAGGGGTAGCCAAACTGAATAATCCGAATAATCATGCGAGAAAAAGGTACTATATCCATTGAAACCGAAAATATATTCCCAATAATCAAAAAGTTTCTCTACTCAGACCACGAGATCTTCTTGAGGGAACTGGTTTCCAATGCTATTGATGCGACTCAGAAAATTAAGCGATTAGCCTCTCTCGGAGAATACTCGAAGGAATTAGGAGACATTACTATTGACGTTTCTTTTAACGAAAAGAAAAAGACCATTACTGTGACGGACAGAGGGATTGGGATGACCGCAGACGAGGTAAAGAAATTTATCAATCAGATTGCATTTTCCGGGGCTACCGAATTCGTGGAAAAGTTTAAAGATGCCAAAGACGCCAATGAGATAATCGGAAAGTTCGGATTGGGCTTCTATTCTACCTTTATGGTGTCAGGCAAGGTCGAGATTAACACATTGTCGTACAAAAAAGGCGCAAAAGCGGTTCATTGGGTTTGTGACGGCAGCACGGAATTTGAGATCTCACCGGCAGTTAAGAAGGAACGAGGAACCGAGGTCATACTTCATATCAATAGCGATTCAAAGGAGTTTGTTGATAAACACAGGATCCAGGGCATACTGGACAAGTACGCCAAATTCCTACCTGTTCCTATTAGGTTTGGCAAAAAGAATGAGAGTGTCGAGGATGGAAAAGATAAAGATGACAAGCCGAAATACAAGACAGTTGAAGTCGATAACCTGGTCAATAATACCAACCCCATGTGGTCCAAGGCACCATCTGGGCTGAAGGATGAAGATTATAAAAACTTTTACCAGGAGTTATATCCATTCACAGATGAGCCACTGTTTTGGATACATTTAAATGTAGACTATCCGTTTAACCTGACAGGGGTGTTATATTTCCCTAAAATTAAGAACGATTTCGAGGTTCAGCGTAACAAGATCCAACTTTATTCGCGGCAGGTGTTCATTACCGATGAGGTGAAGGATATTGTTCCTGAGTTTCTCATGTTATTACATGGTGTGATCGATTCACCGGATATTCCTCTTAATGTTTCAAGAAGCTATTTACAGTCTGACAGTAATGTAAAGAAGATCAATTCTTATATTACCAAAAAAGTAGCGGAAAAACTGGCCGGACTTTTTAAGAAAGAACGTGAATCGTACGAGAAAAAATGGAATGACATTGGCATTTTCGTTAAATACGGCATGATCTCCGAGGAGAAATTCTATGAAAAGGCCAAGGATTTCGCGTTATTCGAAAACGTTGATGGCAAATTCTTCACGTTTGCTGAATATGCTGATCACATAAAGACCAACCAGACTGATAAGGACAAGAAGATCGTTCATTTGTACACTACTGATGTATCGAAACAAGATGCATACATCCAGTCAGCCAAAGATCAAGGTTATGATGTGCTGAAGTTGGATGGTGTGCTAGACAGTCATTTTGTTAATCACATTGAGATGAAGTTGGAAAACTCCAGTCTCAAGCGGGTTGATGCCGACATTCTTGACAAATTGATCGATAAGGATGAAAAGAAAGAAGCGGTACTTTCTGACAAAGAAAAAGAGGACGTTAAGGGCATATTTGAAAAAGCAATCAATAATAAGAATGTGACTCTCAATGTAGAATCTCTTTCACCGGATGACATGCCCGTCATTCTTACCATGCCGGAGTTCATGAGAAGGATGAAAGACATGCAAAAAACCGGTGGCGGTGGTGGAATGATGATGATGGGAGATATGCCTGATCATTATACAGCAAGTATCAATGGTAATCATCCGGTGGTTACCAAGATACTAAAGGCCAAAACAGATAGCACGAAGAAAAAGTATGCAAAACAAGCTTATGATCTGGCGCTTTTATCTCAAAATATGCTTTCAGGAAGCGACCTGACATCTTTTATTAAGAGAAGTGTGGATTTGGTTTCGAAATAATTATATCATAGATGGATTTTGAGTATATAGAAAGTGTGAAAATTAATTCACTCAACATGTAATGGTTAAGGGCACTACTAGAATCCCTGTAATGGTGAGACCAGAATAGGGTTTCTAGTGGTGCCCTTTAGTAACTAACCAATATCCGAAAAACCTAAACCTCCCTTTGCGGAGGTTTTTTTATTTTTGCGACAAACATTGTCCATGTCTGACCGGTATAATCTTCGTGGAGTATCTGCATCTAAAGAGGACGTCCATTCAGCCATTAAAAATCTTGATAAGGGATTATACCCAACAGCATTTTGTAAAATAGTTGAAGATTTCATTGGTGGCGACCCCAAGTATTGTAATGTCATGCATGCTGACGGTGCAGGCACTAAATCTTCACTCGCCTACATCTATTGGAAGGAAACAGGAGATATTTCGGTTTGGAAGGGTATAGCGATTGATGCTGTTGTGATGAACCTTGATGATTTGCTTTGTGTTGGAGCCACAAGTAACATTCTGCTTTCCTCAACCATAGGGAGAAATAAAAACCTTATACCCGGAGAGGTCATTTCGGCAATTATTAATGGTACCCAGGAATTCATAGAAGAAATGAATGATTTTGGTGTAAATATCATAGGCACCGGTGGTGAAACCGCCGATATAGGTGATCTGGTGAGGACTATCATTGTGGATACCGCAGTTACTTCGCGAATGAAGCGAGTTGAGGTCATATCCAACGATCGGATCAGACCGGGTGACCTCATTGTTGGATTGGCCTCGTATGGTAAGTCAACCTATGAAAAGTTGTACAATGGAGGAATGGGGAGTAATGGGCTGACATCCGCAAGGCATGATGTGTTCTCCTCAGTTTACCGTGAGAAGTATCCCGAAAGTTATGATGCGTCCATACCGGAGGATCTCATCTATTCAGGCAACTGTTTGCTGACTGATCAATTGGAAGGGGTCCATGTCGATATAGGCAAACTGGTGTTGTCTCCGACAAGAACCTACGCTCCAATAGTAAAAAGTATTTTGAATGAGATGAGAAATGAAATTCATGGTATGATCCACTGCAGTGGTGGCGCTCAAACCAAAATTCTGCATTTCATAGATGATCTTCATATCATTAAAAACAATTTATTTGAGGTACCCCCACTTTTCAAGTTGATACAGGAGCAAAGTGGTACTGAATGGAAAGAAATGTATAAGGTTTTCAATATGGGACACCGAATGGAGATTTATGTTGATCATTCCCGAGCGAAAGAGATCATCGATATCTCAAGAAGTTTTAATGTAGATGCTCAAGTGATTGGGAGCGTTGAGACTTATGACAAAGCACAAGTCACTATTTGTGGCCCAAACGGTGATTTCATTTATGATTGAACACTTGATGGAAAGCTGTTATCTTCGGATCTTGTAAGTTCAAGTAATAAGTGCAATTTTCCTTTGTAGCACTTGCTTTGCGTTTAGGTAATTAAATTTTCTAACAGGGCGTTCATTGATTTTGTTTTCAACAACTTTGATTTGCTCCTCTGTAACAAATCTAATATCTGTTTTCTTAGGATAAAACCTTCTGATTACCCCAATCCTATTTTCAACTGTCCCTTTATCCTGACTAGTATAGGGACGAGTGAAATAGGCATCCACATCAAGGGATTGAGCAATCAACTCATGTTTAGAAAATGCCATATCATTATCAAAAGTGAGTGTTTCCAGTTTGTGTTTATCCTGAGAGAGTTCCTCCACAATAGCTTCGGCCATTTGATCGGCATTTTTACTGCGCATCTTTCTGATTCTGGTAAAAAGACTTGCTCGGTCTGTCATCACCAACAAAGAGCCTTTGTGGTTTTTACCCATCATTAAATCGACTTCTATATCTCCCAATCGTTCCCTTTTGTTAATGATCTGGGGTCGCTGTTCAATTGATACCCTATTCGGGATAATACCTCTACGATCTTTTCTGTTTCCTCGTTTGCGCCTTCGTTTGCCATGTTTTAGATATGTGTATAGTTGTTTGTATTCTTGGTTCTCCTGGTGGTTGGTGTGCTTACATTCCCATATCCATTGGTAAATCCATTCATGGCTAAGTGGACATTCTCTCGTTTTCTTTCCCTGATGGCTGATCAATTCAGGACTCCATCTATCTTCTTGGAGCCGGTTAACTATCCAGTCTTTCATGGGTTTGGTGAAAATCACTCTTTTTGGCTTTTCTTGATGACGAAGATTGGTCCTCCTTTGTGCATTTGCTGTTCGATAGACACCAGCTCCCCTACCTCTTGAACCCACATTTCGCTTAAGCTCACGTGAGATCGTAGATGGGTGAAAATGAATGATACAGGCAATCTCCTTTTGAGTAGCTCCTGTTTTCAATAATGCTTCAATTTGATACCTTTGATCAATACTGAGATGTGTGTAGTTTTTTGACATTTTGCAATCCAAAGATTGCACTGTTCAGGCTTTTGAAGGATGAAAAAGCCCTTAAAAGCTTTTTCATCCTTCAATTGCACTTATTAGTTGATCTCAGCTCTACTTAAACAAATAAATCATGAATAAAGTCTTAAAGTGGACACTAATTGTTGTTGGTGGTCTTGTGGTAATTGGATTCATTGCATTTCAAATAGGGATCGCATACACAAAATCCCATAGCCCTGAAGAAACGATTTCACTTAAAAGTGACTTGGCTGATGTATCTATAACCTATAGCAGGCCATACAAAAAGGGCCGGCAAATTTTTGGAGAATTGGTTCCATACGGAAAAGTGTGGAGGACCGGCGCGAATGAAGCTACGGTGTTTAAAACAAACAAGGACCTGAAGATTAATGGCCAAGTACTTTCAGCTGGAGAGTACAGCCTATGGACCATTCCACAAAAAGACTCGTGGGTTGTGATTTTTAATTCTGAAACTGGTCAATGGGGCGTAAAAGGACCAAGTGGTGAAGATAACCGAGATCCCGCCAATGATGTCTTGACTACCAAAGTGGAGGTGTTTCCGACCGATGGAACTGTTGAACAATTCACCATTACCCTTGAGGAAGGCGAAGGAACAGAAATTGTACTCGCTTGGGATGACGCGTTGGTAATTGTCCCCTTCGGTTTATAGGAAGATGTGGACAATAATAAAATATCCCGGTGGTTGAGGTCATTGGGATTTTTTATTATTGCCTGTTACCAATTTGGTCCATTTGAGTGGCTATGGCGATCTCTTACTTATTTGAGAATGCAGCCGATGAACAAGTAGATTCTAACCATCCCGTCCGCCTTTTAGGAAATAGTTCAAATAAGTAGAATTGTAAAGCCAAGCTCACCGCATAAATAAGCCAAATAAGTAAGTTTGTTATTTAACTTTCTCGAAACCTATAATAGAACAAAAACATGGATGGTCAATAGTCCAAATCATGTCAGCTGATTTTGTACCATCCTGTATCCCATTGATGGAGTTTTTCATTTAAAGGGAAAATATCCAGCATCCCGAATTGTCTGAATATGAAGAAGAGAAAAATGCTCACCGCCAGGTGTAAAACCAGGAAATCTATCTTCCGCCACCAGGAATCCGTGTTTTCGATATTTTCTTTACATATCAATACCGCTAATTTAGTTCAAGCTTAAACGACAAATCTTTTGTAAAAAACTAAGCGACAAAAGGATCTTGGTATAGTGTTGACAGCCAATTTCCTACGAACAGCCTTTGGTCCTTGCCCTTTTTTCCATGAGCAGCAGAGAATGGTAGATAAACCTGTTTACCGGAACATCCAAACCAAACTTATCCGCCAACCGGACTACTGTTCCGTTATGATATTCAATCTCGGAAGGGTATCCCTCCCAAATATCTCTGGCCATTGATGAGGTTGATCCTGGTGGAAGTGTGTCTATGAACGCCACGGTTTTTGTCGGCATAGTCCTGTTCAATATTTATTCCAACATTTCTTGCTAATTCACAGATCTCGTTAACCCGAAAAATTCATAGTAGACAATAAAAAACAGGCATAAATTGCTTATATTGAGATAGTTAGACAACAAAATAAGCAATTAATTTATGCCTGAATATAAGGAAAAGATACCGTATTTTATCGAGGAAAACAAGCTTTTAAATTTGATTTTTCAGCATCAGCGATTAGCTCAGACGGAGCGATATTGTTAAGTGAAAAAGTAGAGAGAAAGACTGGTCTATTAAAAGGGGATTATATACTTAGTTTGACAATTCGGCAGAATCATGAGACAATTTACTCAACGTTGAGAGGTTAATATCATGACTAAGAAAGCCCCCGGAAAGTCCCATCGAGAAGGCATGACATTGGTCCAGTTGATGGACCGCTTCGCTACCGAGGAAGCCGCCGTCGATTGGTTTGAATCAATCTTCTGGCCGACTGTCAGATGCTGCGGACACTGTGGCAGCATGAATACGTACGAAACGCCTAAGCGCAAGCCGCAGCCGTATCGCTGCCGCGACTGCAAGAGCTACTTCAGCGTCCGCACAGGAACGCTGCTCGAATCGTCTCGCGTCCCGCTGCGCAAATGGGCTATCGCCATCTATTTGTGCCTCACGTCGCTGAAAGGCGTTTCCAGCATGAAACTGCACCGCGACATCGGTGTAACGCAGAAGACAGCCTGGTTCATGATTCATCGCATTCGGGAAGCGTGGTCCGCGAAAGACGACAACGATTTCGGCGGCCCGGTAGAGGTTGACGAAACCTACGTTGGGGGGAAACGGGCCAACATGTCTAACCAGAAGAGGAAAGAGCTAAAAGACACTGGTCGCGGCCCTGTAGGTAAGACTGCTGTTGTTGGATTGAAGGACAGAGAAACAAAAAAGGTCAGCGCCAAGGTTGTGGATTCTACGGATGCAGCTACTTTGATTCCGTTTGTAGAGGAACACGCGGCAAATGGTTCAACCATCTATACCGATGAGGCTTCTGCTTATCACTCTCTCCCGATGATCTTCAACGGTTATCAACACGAGAGCGTTAAACATTCAGTAAAAGAATTTGTTCGAGGACAAGCTCACACAAACGGAATAGAATCTTTCTGGAGCATGTTGAAGCGAGCGCATAAAGGAACATTCCACAAGATGAGCCCCAAGCACCTTGATCGCTATGTTCAGGAGTTTGTCGCCCGCCACAACATGCGGGAATCAGGAACGATTGATCAGATGTGCGAAACCGTTGCCCGGTTTGTCGGCAGAAGGCTTCTCTACCGGAGTCTTATCGCCGATAATGGGCTTTCCAGCGCGGCGCGGTCCCATTAAGGCACGGGCCAGCGTCTCGGGAGTTGCGCCTTTCAGGTCGCGTTCTGGAATTAACATTGGTTTCATGGAGCACCCTCATGACGACAGAAATAGGAGAACCGGAAATGTCAGACCTCAATGCCGATCCGAATCAAGCGCTTGAGCCACAGTCAGCATGGCGGTTCCAATGGCCCTCGCTTGGGCAGGGGAAAATGCTAACCATAACTCTCCCGGCCGAGACGGACCCGGCCATTCTTGAGTGGTGGGAGCGTATAGAGCAAGAATCGCAGCACGCACAGGAACGATAGGCGTTACCCCTTCCTGTTCCAACTCGCCCGGGCGCACTTCCGCTTTCTCCACCAGGTGCAGTGTGGCAGTTTGTTTCTCGTCACTCATCGCATATATCCTCGTTTCTTGTTCTCCCGACGCAAGCCGGAAAGGGTGTAGGTGTTACTCTTGA
>CAXXNX010000072.1:0-11352 GCA_963664285.2 Cyclobacteriaceae bacterium | reverse complement strand
AACTGATGAGGAGGCGATGAAAGCTGGAATACTCCTAAGCAGACTTGAAGGGATTATTCCAGCCATCGAATCTGCTCATGCATTGGCATCATTGGATCAATTGGATTTCAAGACTAATGATCGCGTAGTAATTAATCTTTCAGGCCGCGGGGATAAAGATCTGGAAATCTACATTAAGTGGGGAGACTATTGACATCCAGGGCTAAGAATAATTTTCTCAACCAGTGGAGTATTCTTCATATTATATTATGGATCAAACCATGAGAAAATGGCATAAACCTATTATTAGTTGCTCAGGATATTAGTTGCTCAGGCTAACAATTTAGTTTATCATTAAAGATTCACAATTAGCAACATAACCATAAACAATATGAAAACTTCACAATTTACATTTAAATCAATTGAAGTAGGCATTTAATAAATACAAATCATTTTATAAGGACAAGGCTTATGATTCACCATTCTGTCCAACAGATTATCAAATATTCCACCTTTCATCTGACTGCGGTTAAACCTATAACAATATTGGTCAATGTATGCCTGAAGGTTATCTACGGAATGATGGATACCTCTAAGCCAGGCCTTGAACATCATAATTGTCCTGTGTAAGTCTGGGAAGTTCTTACCCTTCTTTCCACTGTCGGTTTGAACCAGGAGGCTGTATTTATTTTTTAAGGGCATGTATCCCCTCCACTTATCGGTTTTGATATTAGCCCGACAGGATATATGATCTTCGAAAAAAGGCTTTAGCTGCCTGGTACCTGCATTGTCAATTATCCTGGCATACATTCGGCTAACTCCTCTGCCTTTCTTCTCAATTGCAACTAAAACCTGCCTTTTTCGGTTATTCTGACGCCCTACAACACCTTCTTCCTGTTCTCCTACTACCGTTTCATCGACTTCTACTTTGCCCATTAGCGGGTATTTGCCACTGCTGGCCATTGCTTTCATAACCTTGTGTTGGAACAGCCAGCAGGTTTTTTGGCGCAACCCCAGTTTTCGGCTCAGTTCAGTAGAAGCAATTCCTTTTTTATTTGTACTCATGTAGTAAACAATATAAAAAGCCTTTAAAAGTGGGAATTTAACCTTGTGGAATAGGGTGCTACTAGTGGGAGTAGCCTGATACTTGCATTTAGTGCATTGCCGTGTATGCTGCAGCTTCCCACCGCAATACCGGTCATGGCCACACCTCTCACATTTAAACCCTTTGGGCCATTTCAATTCGGCCAGGTATTCTTGGCAACTGTCGTTATCGGGGAATTTCTCCTGAAACTCGAAAAGTGTTAGACTTTCATACTTTTTCTCCATATCTTGAAATTTAACTTTTACTCTTAATTGATATTAATATACTGAATATCAGTGACTTAACAAAGTATTTCAAGCTGTTTTTAGAGTCAAAATCATTATTTATTATATGCCTACTTCAATAAATCAATTTGTTTGTCATTGCTTCTAATTTCTTGTAACGATCAAGTTCAGGAAGATCAGCTAGTCCATTGGATGATCCTCAATCCACTAACATTAATGTTGACGATCGTTTTCACCTGATCACAGGCACGGATTAATATCTTGTTAAAACGGTTTTTGCTATATGGCCAACGAGAGTGTAACTCAAAAAGATAATAATATGGGGGTGTATTGATGTAAATATCATGACACAAAATTGCCAACAGTCCATTGTCTTATTTGATATGGCATAGTTTAAGTCTGAAATTTATTCTGCTTTGACTTGAACAATAGAGAGTTTTCAATTTATTCCAGGTGAATGAATTTAACATCCGGGTTCATGTCATAGTTATATGATTCAATAATTGTTTAAGTTTCAAATGTGCTACTAATTAATTATGCTAAGTTCTAAATAACACAGTGCAATTATCCTATGTATCACTTGCTTTGCGTATATGTAATATCAAGTTTCTAAGAGGGCGTTCAAAAATTTTGTTTGCAACAACTTGCCGATAAGTTCCTCTGTAACCGAATCTGTTGGATGAGTTTTCTCCAGGAGCAGGAACCTTACTGATTAGGCAAATCCTATTTTCAACTGTCCGCTCAATCCTGACAAGTATAGCAGACGAAAAGAAAGAAGAAACCACTGTCCAAGGGATTGCAGCAAGCGAGACTCAGGTATATAAGAGGGGCAGATCATTATCAAAGGTGTGCAGATGTATCCAGTTTGCAATGTTTATCCTAAAAGATGGTACAGTGAAACAACAGCTTCGGACACCTTTGTATCGACATCAAGCTTAAATCAAAATGTGCAATCTTATCTGCGCTGTATGGTAGCAGGGCATGCTCGGTCTGTCATCACCAACAAAGATAGCAAAACTTTGTCGGAATTTAGCCATCCATTACAAGCTTCGACTGGCGGCATAAGATCCCATTGAGTTCACTTTTGTTAATGAGTTTGGGGTCCCTGAACAGTTGATACCCTATTCGGAAGTAGATACCTGTGATGATCTTGGAACTGTTTCCTCGTTAACAACAAGGTTTGCCAGTCGAAATTTAGATAGGGCAGCATAGAAAGAGGGGAAACTTGATTCTCATGGCGGAATATGGTGAAAGCTTAGAGGTCACAGTTGTCCAGGTAGTAACAGCGGTTGAACGCTAAGGGGGAGATTCTACTCGTTAAAGCTGTTGCATCAAAACGGCTGAGCAATTCAGAAGACTCCATCTATCAAAGGCATTGGATGCCGGTTAAGTATGGCCTACGGTGCAACCTTGGGTTTGGTGATAAGCACCCTTTTTGGCTTTTCTTGATGACGAAGATTGGTCCTCCTTTGTGCATTTGCTGTTCGATAGACACCAGCTCCCCTACCTCTTGAACCCACATTTCGCTTAAGCTCACGTGAGATCGTAGACGGGTGAAAATGAACGATACAGGCAATCTCCTTTTGAGTAGCTCCTGTTTTCAATAATGCTTCAATTTGATACCTTTGATCAATACTGAGATGTGTGTAGTTTTTTGACATTTTGCAATCCAAAGATTGCACTGCTCAAGCTTTTGAAGGATGAAAAAGCCCTTAAAAGCTTTTTCATCCTTCAATTGCACTTATTAGTTGATCTCAGCTTAATCGAAATTTATCTTTCTAGGTTTAGTTTCTGCAATTAATAAATCTCACAGATAATATGAGATTTATTACGCTTCATTTGGCTATATTGATTCCATGAAGGAATTAGAAAATAAAACTGCTTTTATTACCGGTGCCAGTCGTGGTATTGGTTTAGCTATTGGTAAAAGATTGGCCCGGGAAGGAGCCAATGTTGTGATAGCCGCTAAAACTGCTGAAGCTCATCCGAAATTACCAGGTACTATATATACAGCAGCTGAGGAAATCGAACAGGCCGGAGGAAAGGCTTTATCCCTGATTGTTGATATCCGCTTTGAGGAACAAGCCCAGGAGGCAGTAGATAAATCTGTAGAAGCTTTTGGGGGGATTGATATTTGTATTAATAACGCCAGTGCCATTAGCTTGACCCCTACCCTACAGACCAATATGAAGCGCTATGACCTTATGCATCAGGTGAATACAAGGGGCACTTTTTTGACTTCAAAAACCTGCATTCCTCATCTGATGAAATCGGATAATCCTCACATCTTGAATATTTCACCACCACTGAATATGGAAGCAAAGTGGTTTGCACCGCATGTTGCTTATACCATGGCCAAGTTTGGCATGAGTATGTGTGTTTTGGGTATGTCGGATGAACTAAGGGAGCATAACATAGCTGTAAATGGCTTATGGCCAAAAACAACGATTGCAACGGCTGCAGTACAGAACCTTCTTGGTGGAGATGAATTGGTTCAACGATCAAGGAAGCCCGAGGTGATGGGCGATGCCGCCTATTACATTTTACGACGAAATAGCTCCGAAACAACAGGAAACTACTTTATTGATGAAGAAGTGCTGAAAGAAGAAGGTATTACAGAGTTAAGCGATTACAATGTTGTTCCGGGAAATGATTTAATGCCCGATTTCTTTGTATAGTTGTAACTATCAATCCAAACCTTGAACAATGACGAAAAGTACGCGGCCTAAACCGACTACGAAGAAGCTACCCATTCTCGTTCAAAACGATGGTTGGTTAGAGCCTTTTGCGGACGAAATTCAACGTCGTATTGATAGTTTTCAAGGTGAATTGAATAACCTTAAAAAAGTGTCTGGAGGACTCAAGGAATTTGCATTAGAGCATCAATTTCTTGGTTTCAATTATGACAAAAAGAAAAAGGGTTGGTGGTATCGTGAATGGGCGCCCAAAGCCCAAAAAATGAGCCTTATTGGAGATTTTAATAACTGGAAAAGAACCGCAAACCCACTAAAAAAGCAAAAGGGAAGTGTCTGGGAAGTATTTCTTCCTGACCACGAGTACAAGTCCAAACTCAAGCATGACTCAGGCATAAAAGTCCACGTCGTTGCTGGAAATGGCGCGCTTGATAGAATGCCTGCATATATTGAGAGGACAGTACAACCTGCGGGACAAATTGATTTTGTTGGGAAGTTCTGGAATCCCCCGAAACCTTCCAAATGGACGGATAATAATTATTCGCTGAAGAAATCAAGCGAAATGCCACTCATTTACGAGTGTCACATTGGGATGGCTCAGGAAGAGGAAAGAGTAGGCACTTTTCGAGAGTTTGCGGACAATATTCTTCCTAGAATCAAAAACCTCGGCTATAATATTATCCAGACAATGGCCATCCAGGAGCATCCTTATTATGGGTCATTCGGATATCACGTGAGTAGTTTTTTTGCGGTCTCAAGCAGGTTTGGCACACCCGATGATTTTAAATACTTGGTTGATAAGGCACATCAATTGGGTATTGCGGTTATAATGGACCTGGTTCACTCCCATGCGGTTAAAAATGTTGCCGAGGGTCTAAATGAATTTGATGGCAGTGATGACCAGTATTTTCATCCCGGGGGTAAAGGGTATCATAATGCATGGGACAGCAAGTTGTTTAATTATGGTAAATGGGAGGTAAGGCAGTTTTTGCTATCAAATGTGCGCTATTGGATTGATGAATACCACGTTGATGGGTTCCGTCTTGACGGTGTCACGTCAATGATGTATCTCCATCATGGAGACCATACCTCATTTGATAATTATGACAAATATTTTGCGTCTGGTGTGGACTGGGACAACCTTCTTTACTTGCAACTTGCCAACGAACTGGCGCATTCCTTGAAGCCGGGCTTTATTACCATCGCTGAAGATATGAGTGGAATGCCGGGACTTTGCCGACCACAGAAGGAGGGGGGCATTGGTTTTGATTTTCGTTTGGGAATGGGAATCCCCGATTATTGGATTAAAGTGTTGAAAGAAAAGAAGGATGAAGACTGGAACGTACATGAATTATGGGGAACCATGGCAAATCGTCGTTATGGTGAACGAACTATTGCGTATGCTGAGTCACATGACCAGGCCATAGTGGGAGATAAAACCATCGCTTTCTGGCTGATGGATAAGGAGATGTATACGCATATGCACAAAGATTACGATAGCTTGGTTATAGATCGGGGTATTGCCTTACATAAGATGATTCGGTTCTTTACTATGGCGCTTGGTGGCGAAGGCTATCTTAATTTTATCGGCAACGAGTTTGGACATCCTGAATGGATTGACTTTCCTCGTGAAGGGAATGAATGGAGCTACAGGTACGCCAGACGTCAATGGTCTCTTGTAGAACAGTCCGACCTTAGCTATCAATTCCTGAATAACTTCGATCGGGCAATTGTGCATCTTACTGATAAGTATCATGTATTAGATGCACTTGCTGCTCGGCAGCTTAACCTGGACCTGGATAATCTGACCCCTTATATTTGAGGGCAAAAACCTAATCTTTATTTTTAACTTCCACTGGGCCAACAGTATACCTGACTACCGGTTCAAAGTGCCCGTTGAGGGTACTTACAAGATTATTTTGAATTCAGATGATCCACAATTTGGAGGTTTTAACCGCGTGGATAATGCCATTGAATATCCGACTGCCAAATTGATGGGAGAGCATTTTCTCAGTGTTTATATACCAGGGCGTCCTTGAAAATTAGTTCAGCGAGAAGAAAGAGGGGTTAAAAATGGGATCAGGATTTTCAATAGAGGAGAGATTGATCATCATACTGATTCCCTGCTCTTGAAAGAGTACAATTTTTGTTACAAAATAGAGTTTGAAAGTGCGTTTTTGGTGTATAGACATAGTGCTTCCTTTGAAGTAGAAAACGAACTTTTGTTTTTTAGTTATGCGGCCTGTTGGAATGGTGGATCAACTGTATTTAGCAATAGTTTTCTTTTACTAATTTTTACTGCGTTAGCGGTCATCACAGCAAAAAAGACAAACAGTCTTTCATTTTTCTCTCCTTTAACTTTAATCCTGTTGGTCCCGTAATGAGTTTTGTGGTCACCGAAGCTGCCTTCCATCACTGTAGCCCTTTGATTGGCGATGAGTCCACTGAGCCGACTGTCTTGTTTAGTAAGAGGTTGGGGGCCTTTCTTAGGAAAGCAAGTGAAGATTTTCTTTTTGGTGCAAAATCTTCGATTGGCATTTGTGGCATAGATCAGGTCAGCTCCCAATTGATTAAGTGCTCCAAAGTGTCGTTTGTGCTTTACAGTACTAATCTTGAGCCGGGTGGATTCATTGAAAGCGTTGAAATTCATACACTCAATCATGCAGATCCCATCCACTTGCAGCATATGTACCTTCATGCCAAACTCAACTCTTTTGTTCTCTTTTCCCCTGACTATCGGCCTGACATAGGGTTTTGCCAATGATACGATGCGGTTTTTTAACTCTTTGGCCGGGTGGGTTTGTAGGAACTGCTGTTGTTCAAGTACTTTTTTGATGGTTCTCAAGTAATCTCTTTCCTGCTCATTAAGCAGTGGCAGTTTAGCATCGTTGAGAACTTGTTGAAGTTGGATCAACCCCTTGTGTAGCAGATACAACAGGGCTTTTTTACGCTTACGTCCTTCTTTATAGGTCTTCCTGCGTCTTTTCTCATAATCGCGTTGTCTGCGCTTTTGTTCAACATATTTGGAGCGAGGCCTTTTCTTTCTCACTACTTTACACCATCGGAACAATTGCTTTTCAAACACCCAATGGCAGCATTCCCATAACAGCTTTACATCAGTAGGAAAACGGATATAACTCTCATAACAGGTAGCGTCCATTAAAAGCACATGGGTATTATTCATGTCTCTTTTCCAATGTTCGATCAATATTTGTTGGAGCTGTTGCCAGTCTGTATGCTCAGCCAGATAACTGCGGATGCGGCTTACGATAGCATTGTCTCGAATCTTCTCTGTGTCTGATAACATTTTGCCACAGAACAACTGTAGGCTCCAATCGGAGTTAAAGCGTTCTATTAGTTTCTCATCACTGATACTCAGGTAGGACTTAAGAAACATCAGCGCAAACATCCCTTTTGAGGAAAACCACCGGGGAGCACCAGGTCCGTTATTTTCTTCAGGCAGGCAGTCCGCTAACTGATTCCACGGTAGACTATCATAAACTGCACCCAATTTACTGCTCTTAAACAAATACCATTTTGGAGTTAAACTATATTCGGGTTGGAAAAGCCTTTTTTGCATTCTAATTTGTGGTGTTAGATGTGTTCTACACCACAATCTAGCAAAACAAAAACCCCGAAAAAAACCCTATTCGGCCGATTTCGGGGTTCTTTATCCTTTCAAACCTCTTTTAACTCTTTGATTATCAGAATCTTAATTTATTCAAAGACGCCCTATACCAAACAGGACTTGTTTGGTTTTAACAAAGATGTAATAAAGGGCCTTTAGATGTGCTCTTAAGAAAGCGTTTAATTCCTAACACACCTGATGCTATTCTTGTTGGCATTGCCAATTGGGTCGTACAGAATTTCATCAGTTGATGCATCTACGGTAATAAGCTCTGAACTTGCCCCTTTGACAGACCAATAATAGCCACTTGCTCCGATCCCCTGATAATGGTTGCCGACGTCACCAAAACCGCCCATTTGTAGGTTAAGTCCCAAATCCCCACTTTCATTCAGCGCTGCTCCGGCGTTCTTCAACCCACCGTATGATTTAATAAGTGTCTGCCACTCATCGCTGGAAGGAACATGCCATCCTGAAGGACAGGCGCTTGAGGAAGCCTCTCTCAAATAGAGTCTTCCAAATACTTCGCAATAAGCAGGTTCGGATTTATAACAGAAAGAATTTTCAGATTTGAAGTCTAAGTTTTGAGCAAACCACTCTTTGGTGATACTCGAACCATCCTCGGTTGTGTATTTAAGAATGATCGTTTGATATGTTTTGCCTTCTCTTGAATCGTGGAATTGAGATTCTGTTTGAGCAAATGCCGCATTAAACAAACAAAAATAAAGTATGATCAATGCGAATGCCAAATTCTTCATGGAGTAATTAATTATGGATTAGGCTAGTTCGTTTTCCTAAAAAGGTATTCTTCCCCTTTATGTATTTTGCCACTTTTTACCTCTACATGCTTGTAGCGAATGTAATGATTTCCGGATGATTTGTGACCATAGCTTTCATGGTCGTGATTAAATGTGGTTATTGTCAATTCACCACTAGTTACACCATTTGGGTTGATATAGACAAAATCCTTTATCAACTCATCACTGGGAAAGGTCTGTTTAATTCTTTTAACCCTAAGACCTCCGGATACAAATGGTTCGACTGTGTGACTGAAATTGCCATCGCCCATTTTACCACCATAATAACCGGTAATTTGATTGCTTACCGTGTGATAATCATGAGATTCATATTCATACTCAACTGTTCTCTTTGTAGGATAAGATATTTTCTGAAGTAAGCCAGTCATTTCATAATCCTGTGAAAAGTGTTTGGCCCGCCCTTTAACTTCTAATAACCTTTCTGGCTGGTTATAGTTGAAAAAATCGGAGGGCGTAATGTTGTGTATATCTTCTTCTCCATTATAATATCCCCAAAGATCACGTGAATGGCCTTCTTTTGATGGCAATGAGTGATTTTCGATATAAGAAAAAGTGAATGGTGGGAATTCCAAGTCATCAGCTATGTGAACGAGCTTGACAAGCTTCAGCCTTTTATGAAGTCTTGGAATAGTGTCAGAAGTTGACTGATTGAAATAGTCATAACTAAAATCGTAACTAGACTTTTCGCCATCTTCGTTGATCACAATTTTGTCCAGCTTCTGAGGTTCTTTAGAAATGTCCAGAAATAGTGAAAAATCAAGTCCGGATAACCTCTCCCGGGTCTCTTTTGCTGGTGAATGCATATCTTCCCGGCCAGATTTGATAAATTGGATATTGTTGTTTCCATATCTAATTGACTTTAGATATACATCATTGTAGATGTTTTCTGCTAGTATTTGAACATTCTCAATATCCGGGAAACAATAGTGAGAGTAGTGAACATCCCAGGTATCGTGGTCGTTGATATTCATTCTGGTGTGGGCTCCATTGGTGCCATAGTGCGATTTGCCGTTGGCGTCCACGTCGTATTCGAACACAACTTTAGCCCCTGATGTCGAAATCACCTCATTCAGGTACCAACTCGTAGTCGCAACATCTGAATAATAGTTAAATAATAGGCTGTGCGCCTTAAATTGGTAGTCAAAATAATGCCTTTGGGTTTCAGTTAATTCACGTGTTTTAAAACGATAAATGAACCCGCCTTCTTCCTTAAATTCCCAGGAATTATCAGCAAGAGTATAAGTTGCCACCATGGGGTGATCGCCCCCAAGATTGATAACTAAAGATGGCACGTGTATATCATGATTTGCCGTAAGTAGGAATTTCCCCCGCATCCCAAAAATGTCATAGAAGAAAACATCCGGATCTGAATCTATCAACCCATTGCAAACTGTCTCTTTGAAAATCTTCGTTTTCCTCTCCGGACAGTCATCCAAACAAGGTTTTATATGTTCAAACGGATAGCCTAGAGCGTGTATGCCTAGATCAGTTTCAGCTATACCGATATCATTCTTACCTCTTATCAAACGAGCAATCACTCCTCCGGCATTAAGATGCCAACCCAATCCTACCCAGGTTGCTTCTTCTTCTACCTTAATACCTAATGGATGGTAATTCAATTTCAACGGTAAAGTGATGTCATTATGACGAATAGTGTGTATTGGAATTTGTATTTTTTGAAGACCAGTATTTTTCCCAATGGGGTGATCACAATACTTCATTATAGCCACAGCATTAGGAGAAGGAGGTATAATTTTATCTACTAAAAGCTGTGCTTTGGTTGAAAAAGTGAGTAACAGCGCACATACGCAGAGGTTCCGAGTCAATTCCATAGCTTGTAAATCAGTTAATTACAGCGTTAATATACTCATATTTAGTGCTTGATAATTGATTTTCTGTACCATATGCCCGCCCTATTGTTAAATCAGGATCTCGGAGGAACATTCACTTCAATAATTGATTCAGAATCATTGGATTTCATGCCGGATTGGAATAGGACTGAGTTCATCATTTTCAGTTGAATCCAATTATTCAGCACTATTGAAGATAATGTTTACAGTTATGATCACCTTTTGCTTTCTATTGCGGTTAAAATTTTCAACCGTAACGCTGCTATGCTTTAAATATTGCCTTATACAATGAAAAAAATGCATTAAAATTAGTCGGTCTATTTAGCAATCACCGCACTAGTTACACTATGCCTTCTATGAAAAGGAAATAAATCTCACCCTTTAAATCTCCTCTGAGACTCCAGTAGGGTTATTAGAGGTGCCTGCAAGCAGTTTTTGCACTGCACTATGGGGGGAGATTTTATTATTTCGAATCATCTGTTCAATATCCGTTATCGCTCTTAATTTATTCTTATCAGTATAAAAAGAGTTGGTTAGTTGATGCTTTAGTTCCTCATGCATCCAACTTATGAGTTGGTCTTCCCGATTTTTCAAGAATTTTCCGGTCTTCTGCTGGTTGTCAATTGAACTATTGATACCTTCATAAATTTCCTCTAAACCGATGTTTTCAAGCGCACTACAAGTTTGAACATCGATACTTTGGTTACGCGATGAACTCAAGATCTGTAAAGCCGATTTGTATTCCCGGGCAGCAGCACTTGCTGCTTTAATGTTGTCTCCATCGGATTTCGTTATGGCTATGCCGTCAGCTAATTCTACAACTCCTTTCTTGATCCCCTGAAGTTCATCACCACCCAAAGGAGGTAACAGGAGAAGAAGGAAATCGACCATATTTTGGACAGTTGTCTCTGATTGACCGGTTCCAACTGTTTCAATGATCAGATAATCGTATCCCGCTGCTTCACACAACAACATTGCTTCCCTGGTTTTCCTAGCCACTCCACCCAAATTATCTCCGGCCGGGGTAGGTCTTACGAACACATTAGGAAGCTGAAGTA
>CAXXNX010000071.1:0-24122 GCA_963664285.2 Cyclobacteriaceae bacterium | reverse complement strand
TTTTCGGATTCTCCCATCTCAGAATCTAACGTCTTAACCTCATTGCCAATCTTGATCTGTGTATCAGTAATATAGATGACCCATCCTCGCTAATGCTTTGCAAAAGGTCTTCATAATGACGTGGTCGTAGAGCGAAGAAACAAGTGCCCGCCTGATTGACCCGCCAGATGACTCTGTCAGGCTGGCTTCCGGACGGGCAGGTTTTGGCAGGCGAATCCTAAAGCCTGAAACTACTAAGAATCGAGTAGTTTATTGTGAACTAGGGGATCAAACGAAAGTCAGGCCTTCTATTTCTTTCTCAGGTATTCAAAACGATATACATGCCAGGGACCTTTTGCTTCTGCCCCACCGTGAGAAGAGTGGCATCCGTATCTTTCAGCATAACGATCTTCATGTTCCTGTGCTTTTTTTCGGCTATTGTAGGAAGCAAGAATTTTCCAGTTCTTCATTCCAATTACTTTGCTTTCCCAATCGGTTTTGCGTTTAACCGGGTCAGTGGTATTACCTACTCTGCATGGCATGGTGTTTCTCTTTAAGTTTTTTATCAAAATGATTCAAAATAAAAATAGACAAATTACTGAGTAATGAAAAATGGAGATTTTATCCGGATTTTTAATCGGACAGTCTTTCACAAATCCTCCCAAACCTTCTTAACTTTCGGGGATGGAAAATTTCGTTGTTTCGGCGAGGAAGTACCGGCCCCAGGGGTTTGAGGAAGTGGTGGGCCAGGAGCACATCACCACCACGCTGAAAAACGCTATAGACAACAATCAGTTAGCTCAGGCACTGCTTTTTTGCGGTCCCCGTGGGGTTGGTAAAACAACCTGTGCCCGCATCCTTGCCAGGCTAATCAACCACTTTGAACCAGAAGGACCCCTGGAGAATTTGGCCAAACTCAATATCTATGAGTTGGACGCAGCCTCTAATAATTCGGTTGAAGATATTAGAAGTCTCATTGACCAGGTCAGGTATCCTCCCCAGGAGGGAAAATACAAGGTCTATATCATTGATGAGGTGCACATGCTGTCCAACCAGGCGTTTAACGCTTTCCTCAAGACACTTGAAGAACCGCCGTCTTACGCCATATTCATCCTGGCCACTACCGAGAAGCATAAGGTTATTCCCACCATTCTTTCCCGGTGCCAGATATATGATTTTAACCGCATTGAGATAGCGGATATCACCAATCAGCTGAAGGGAATTGCTGAGAAAGAGGGGATCAAATTTGAAGACGAAGCGCTTCATCTTATTGCCCAAAAAGCCGATGGCGCAATGCGGGATGCATTGTCCATTTTTGACTTGATTGTCACATTTTCTTCAGGCAATGGAGTCACCTACAAAGACACCATCGATAACCTCCACATTCTTGATCATGATTACTATTTCAGGATGACTGATCATTGTTTGAGTGAGAACCTGTCTGAAGCCATTTTGGTATTTGATGAAATATTAAAAGAGGGATTTGATGGTCATAACTTCATTGTTGGATTGAGTGAGCATTTCAGAGATTTAATGGTTTGCCAGGATGAGATCACCATTCCACTTTTACAGGTAGCCGACTCTGTCAAGGAAAAATATCAGCAACAGGCGCAACAGGTATCAGTGTCGTTCCTACTGTCCGGGTTGAATATCCTCAACCAATGTGATGTCAATTACAAGACCAGCAAAAACCAGCGATTGCACGTTGAGCTGGCCCTGATGAAACTGGCCCATTTGAATGCTGCCATTAACCTCGCCACTGTCTCTCCGCATCCCGCAGAGGACAAAAAAAAGACTGAATTACAGAAGGAAGAGCCTCCAAAGGGAAAAGATGAGGAACCTGTAGTTGCCAACCAACCAGGGAAAACTTCTGAAGAAGTTTCGAATAAATTGGTTGTTACACCAAACCCGCCAAAAAAAGAATCAAGCAATTCAAACAGAACCAGGGAGACACCAAGCCTGAACATTCCTGGTGAAGAAGAACCGGTTGAACAGGCACAGGAGGAAGAGGAAACTTCAGCTTCCAGCCCATTTGAGGAGGAGGATCTTTATAAAGTCTGGGATGCCTATTTCGAACACAAGAAGGGATCTTTAGCTAGTTTTGAGTCCATGGTTTTGAAGAAAAAACCAACGCTCAGGGAGAATTATGTGCTGGAGTTGGCTATCAAGAATGGTGTTGAAATTAATATCCTGAAGAAAATGGAAGAGGACCTTATCCGCTACCTAAGACGAGAACTCAATAACAGTCAGATCTCGATCAATCACATTCAAATAGAAGAAAAGGAGGGTGAGAATCTCTATACTGACATGGATAAGTTTAATGATATGGCTAAGCGCAATCCGGTTTTGTTAAAGTTGAAAGACAGGTTAGGTCTTGACCCGGAATATTAATTAAGATGTCTCAAAAATGCCTTTATTAGCCTTCACTCACCTTTGATTCCCTCAAGAGAGCTATCCAAGGGGAGAAAAATGGCAACTATGGCACCAGGACACAAAGCCATTGGTTACTTTTAAAACCTGAATTCGATTTAAAAACGTGAAGAGATGAAATAAAAAAACAGAAACCGTCACTCAGAGGCTTAATTTTTGGGAAACCCAAACACACAAAATGAGATGACGAGTGTAACTTAGATACCCTGTACAACTTGGCCGAAATTCGATTAGTGCTTAATGCCTGTCTCAGAGTCTGGTTGGAGAGAATGGAGTCACAAATTATGGTACTTTCCTGGATTTAAGGAAATGTCCGTTCGGTAGTCTTTCGTGTCACATAGTTCTTTCCTGTATGGGTTTAATTATCAGTAAACATTCTACACGATGGAAAAACTAAGAGTAAATGCAGCTGGGATAGATATTGGGGCGAAAAATATCTTTCTATCAGTTGAACAAGAACCCGTCAGGTCTTTTGAAACATTCACGGAAGACTTTCGCCAAGCGACAAACTATCTACTATCAAAAGGGGTTCAAACCGTGGCTATGGAGGCTACCGGAGTTTATTGGGTAATCCTATATGAGATGCTTGAAAATGCCGGGCTTGATGTATGGTTGGTCGATGGCAGGCAAACAAAACAAGTGCCCGGCCGCAAGACCGATGTTAAAGATTGCCAGTGGATACAGCAACTTCATAGTTATGGGTTGCTCAACCGTTGCTTTGTTCCTAATGATCAAGTCAAAGAAATCAGGGCTTATCAACGGATACGTGAAGACCATATCAGAACAGCGGCCATGCATATAAACCATATGCAAAAAGCCCTGACCGAGATGAACATCCGACTTAAAGAGGTATTGAGCCAGGTCCATGGGTCAAGTGGTATGGCCATTGTAAAGGCTATCCTGGACGGTGAGTGGAATCCTCAGGTACTTTTGGGCCTTTGTCATAAAAGCATCAAAGAGAAAAAAGCCCACTTGGTATTGAAAGCTATGGAAGGGCATTACACAGAAGCAGGATTGTTTGCTCTACAGCAGGCCTATCAGGGCTATCTGTTTTACCAGCAACAGATCAGGGAATGTGATAAAAAAATCCAACAGGCCATGGAGAGGGTAAATCTTTATGATCAGGACGATATTGCCAAAAAGGAGATAGAATCTGTCAAAGGACGCAAGCCGGTAAGGCACAACAAGCCACAGGTAGATCACTTAGGTGGACACCTGCTCAAGATATTTACCGGTAAAGATGCCACAGACTTGCCGGGCATTACTGATTATACGTGGCTACAACTCTACTCAGAAACCGGAAATGATCTTAACAAATGGCCTACAGAAAAGCATTTTACTTCATGGTTGGGCCTTGCCCCAGGCCAACATCAGTCTGGCAAACTGAAAAAGACAAGGAATAAAAAGTACAGGCCAAAAGCAGGACAAATATTCAGGCAAATCTCACAGAGTCTAATTGAAAGCAAAAAAATAGCTATTGGGGCTTTCGGTAGAAAGTTGAAAGCCAAAAGAGGTCCTGGTATAGCAGTGAAGGCAACGGCCAGAAAACTGGCCACACTTTACTGGAGGTTAATGGTCAAAGGTCTGGATTATACTGAAAGGGGAATAAAAGACTATGAAGCTCGAGTCAATATGCAACGTGAAAGATGGCTAGTAAAAACTGCTAAAGACATGGGCTATCAACTCACTGTAAATCAAGTAGTTTGAAAAATACGTCATCGGTAGGCTTCAGGGTTGATTTGCGAGGGAAGAAGCCGTAGGAATCTCCTATTTAGGAGACGCTCACGCAATTATCCTATCACAATTCCTCCAAAAATTGCTCTGAGTGACGTTTATTTGGTTTTTGTTGTTTTTCTTATCCCGATTTCTATGGTTCAAGCAAGTGATTTGATATAAATATTTTCATATTTTCGATTTTCATTTACGCAGGTGAATATGCGGTGGATCAATTTGTTCCTTATTGCATTGATCACACTCATCTTGTTTTTTCCCTCTGTTACTTTTCGTTGATAATACACCTTTAGATCGTTGTTATATCCAATGGCTACAATGGCACACATATGGAGGAGGGTTTTCATTTTCTTATTGGCCATATGGGATACCCTTCCTCTACCTTTGAACAGTCCCGATTCCTTTGTGAGGGGAGCAACCCCACTATAGCAAGCAAACTTTTTAGGGTCATCGATATCTTTAAATTCATTGGTCCTAATAATGATCTGAGCAGCTGTTTGGGCTCCTACCGATTGTACCGAAGTAATGATTTTAAACAAGTGGGACAGATGTCCATCTTCCTTAATGATTTTTTCTATCTGTTTATCCACTTTTCCCAAATCTGCCTGAAGCGAATTAAGGGTACGCTGGCAAAGATTTTTCTCTAAATTGTTTAAAGCTTTTTTTACAAAACCCTCTTGTTCTTTTAATGGGATGCTCAGTTGTTTTCTTGCTCCAATGAGCCTGTCACGCAATACAGTCAGCCCTTCAAGTTTAACAATGATTTCCCTCTTTGGAATCCATAATCTTACTTCTCCCCGGTTTTTATAGACATATTCACCGATTCGATTGGCATCAATTTTGTCGTTTTTACCCCTGATATTGCCCAAGGAACTTTTAATCTGTGAGGCTGATTCCAAACAAATATTGCCTTTCTTTTTATGCAAGCATACAAGCAATGGATTGTTGTAGATACCTGTGTGTTCCATGCAAAATACAGCACCCGAGAGGCTAAAGCCTTCCAGCTGTTTTAATTCCTTAAGAAATTTGTTGATCGCATTTTTGGTATTACCTATTACCTTATGATAACCAAAAATCTTTCCCTTGAAAACAGCAACGTCTAATTTGTTTTTAGATACGTCAACACCGATGTAATAAGTAAATTTCATAATTTTAAGATGTTGTAAGTTCAGGTAATAAGTGCAATTTTCCTTTGTAGCACTTGCTTTGCGTTTAGGTAATTAAATTTTCTAACAGGGCGTTCATTGATTTTGTTTTCAACAACTTTGATTTGCTCCTCTGTAACAAATCTAATATCTGTTTTCTTAGGATAAAACCTTCTGATTACCCCAATCCTATTTTCAACTGTCCCTTTATCCTGACTAGTATAAGGACGAGTGAAATAGGCATCCACATCAAGGGATTGAGCAATCAACTCATGTTTAGAAAATGCCATATCATTATCAAAAGTGAGTGTTTCCAGTTTGTGTTTATCCTGAGAGAGTTCCTCCACAATAGCTTCGGCCATTTGATCGGCATTTTTACTGTGCATCTTTCTGATTCTGGTAAAAAGACTTGCTCGGTCTGTCATCACCAACAAAGAGCCTTTGTGGTTTTTACCCATCATTAAATCGACTTCTATATCTCCCAATCGTTCCCTTTTGTTAATGATCTGGGGTCGCTGTTCAATTGATACCCTATTCGGGATAATACCTCTACGATCTTTTCTGTTTCCTCGTTTGCGCCTTCGTTTGCCATGTTTTAGATATGTGTATAGTTGTTTGTATTCTTGGTTCTCCTGGTGGTTGGTGTGCTTACATTCCCATATCCATTGGTAAATCCATTCATGGCTAAGTGGACATTCTCTCGTTTTCTTTCCCTGATGGCTGATCAATTCAGGACTCCATCTATCTTCTTGGAGCCGGTTAACTATCCAGTCTTTCATGGGTTTGGTGAAAATCACTCTTTTTGGCTTTTCTTGATGACGAAGATTGGTCCTCCTTTGTGCATTTGCTGTTCGATAGACACCAGCTCCCCTACCTCTTGAACCCACATTTTGCTTAAGCTCACGTGAGATCGTAGATGGGTGAAAATGAACGATACAGGCAATCTCCTTTTGAGTAGCTCCTGTTTTTAATAATGCTTCAATTTGATACCTTTGATCAATACTGAGATGTGTGTAGTTTTTTGACATTTTGCAATCCAAAGATTGCACTGTTCAGGCTTTTGAAGGATGAAAAAGCCCTTAAAAGCTTTTTCATCCTTCAATTGCACTTATTAGTTGATCTCAGCTGTTAAAATAAAATTGAACAAAAGGTAACTAACAGTTTTGAACACAATCAATACCTTACTAATGGGTCACAAACCCGAATTTCTATTTGATGCATTGTTCAAAACAGATGGTAAAGGATTGAATCGAGATGTAGGTCTTGAACCTGGAACTCAGGTTAATTCGCCTTTACCATTGTTAGTTATCCACAATCGTGGATAAGAGTAAAAGAAAAAGAAGCAAAAAGAAAATCTTATAGTAATAATAGATTCTTAGAATAATTCTAGAATGCTAACCTAAAGGAACTCAGGTTTTAAAGTATATCTACTCATAAAATGATCTCGCAAAAGATCACAATCATCGGTACAGGGAATCTAGCCTGGCATCTGGCTCCGGCATTGGAAAGCGCCGGTCATGTGATCAATGAGATTTATGGCCGATCTGAAGATAAAGCCCTTCAAATAACCGAAAATCTCTATAATCCCGCCGTTGCAGAAAGTCTTGATTTCTCCTCAAGCGCCTCTTCGCTTTTCATCATTGCGGTCAGTGACAATGCCATCGAGTCTGTGGCTTCTGAGATAGTGCTCCCCGATAAAGCCCTGATAGTCCATACTTCGGGAACGGTGCCTATGTCCATCCTTGAACTGACAGCCCTCGACAACACAGGTGTTTTTTACCCGCTTCAAACGTTTAGTAAGGATCGTAAGGTCAAATTTTCCGAGGCGCCAATGCTCATTGAAGCAAATAATGAGTACGCCCATGAAATTCTGGAGAAAATCGCTTCATCCATCAGCCCGAACGTTAAGACAGTCAACTCAGAGGATCGATTGAGCATTCATTTGGCAGCGGTCTTTGCCAACAACTATACCAATCATATGATGGCTATTGCCAGCCAGGTAATGGATAATAATGAGTTGGATTTTGAGCTACTTGAACCCCTGATCAGGGAAACCATCGAAAAAGCCCTTGACCAAAGGCCATCGGACGCACAAACCGGACCGGCTATCAGAGAAGACAATGAGACCATGGAGAGGCATTTAGAGAATTTATCTTTTAACAGTGACTTTCAAGAGCTTTATAGACTGATCTCCAAGAGTATTATTAATTCGAAGTACTAGTTAAGGTAAGTTTATGCAGACATTCCCCTGACCCCCTTCATTAGGGGGAGTTGATTTCGTTGTTGGTTGATAAAATTGCTAATAAGACGCGTTCAACTCTCCCCTTGAGGGGAGAGTTAGAGGGGTGTTTATTACGAAGTCTATGATAGGGCCTCCTAGATTATTCAACTAATGTCTTCAAGCCAGACGGGCTCATACTTTCTGTCTTGAAACATACGAGGTACTGTGTTAAAATCCAAATTTAAACAGTACTATAATTAGGAATATACTCTGTATTGTTTTTCCAGAGTGTGTACATTAATATCAAAAGCTTCCTAGCCACAGCAATGACACCTACTTTCTTGCTGGGTTTACCTTCATTTATCCTGTGGTAGAACGCTTTCAGATCTGGATTGTGTACACTACTACAAAGCGCAGGCATGAAGAGTGCGCCTCTAATGAAACTGTTGCCTTGTTTAGAAATTCTGGACTTGCCTTCTTTCTTTCCGGACTGGTTTATGACGAATATCTAACCCGGCATAACTAGCGAGCTGCTTGCCGTTAGAGACAAGAGCAAATCCATTGGTCTCACCGAGTATACAGACGATTGTCATAAAACTAATACCAGGTATTGATTGAACCCTTTCAATCCTGTCACTCAAAACAGGATCAGTCATGATCAAAACTCTTAGCTCAGCTTCGATTTCGATTAATTGATTTTCCAGTAGTCGGATTTGTTTCTTTAATCTTCTCAGCGAACTACTCAAGCATTTATGGGCATAAGTTTTCGCATGCATCTGATTTTTAGAGGCTACCAGTTTGGCTTTATTTTCCCTATACTCTCTAGTTAATCCTTTGATTTGATGCATTATTGGGGATGGAACAGCCCATTTACGGAGCTTTCTTTCTAGTCCGATTTTTGATAAGATCATGGCATCAACCAGATCTGTCTTGGTTTTAATTTCCAGGGTTTTGGCGTAATGTTTGACCTTAACAGGCAGGAAAACACTTACCAAAACCTTCTTCTCAAATAGCCAATAGGCCAAGTTCTCATAATACACTCCTGTAGCCTCCATCACGAACCAAACATCTTTGTTTAAGGACTTTTCCTCCGCCCATTTCAGCAGCGATTTGAAGCCTCGTTCATTATTAGGAAATGATTTGCTTTTTGAGAAATGCTCATTTTGCTTTTGATCTACATAGCCAAAGCAACATGAGAGACTGTCTTTAGAAATGTCAATGCCTATCGATTGTTTAAGAACCTTCATAATTTTGATGTTATGATTAAATAATAGGCAGCTTCTTACGGTCTATACTCGTAATATGCGGGATACTTTTTAGAGGAGTTCCCTAAGTACTGTTCAGACTTGGAGAAGTGATAGGAAAGTGGGGAGGTACACTTTCTTCCGGTATATCCTTTGATTACCTTTAAGCAAATATTTCTCCCACTCTCCTCGCCTTTTATCTCCAAAGAAACTTTAGGAATCAAACATACGAGTACGCAAAGAATTCAAGGCTGTGATCAAAATGGCTAAAATTCAATTAGTTAAGCTTAAAATCCTTGAAACTCCCTTCGGTCAAACACAAGGATTTTTTAACCGCTTCCCTCATTGAATTTTTTAACGCATTTTAATCAAGGCCATAAGAAAACTCCATTTTGACCGGATTCATCAATATTTAAAGTCTCTGTAATGCTGAGACCGAATGGGGTTTCAGAGGTACCCTAAATCAAGCCTGTGAGTGACGTGATCAATTCAATCTAATTACTCTCAGAAACTTCCAACGCGGGACGATAGATCTGAAACTCAACTCTTCTGTTAAGCGCTCGATCATCTTCTGTGAGCTCTTCAATCAACGGTCTGGAACTTCCAAAACCATCACCTTCAACTCTATGAGCCTCGACATCACCAAACAGCACGATATAATCCCTTATGTTCTTAGCCCTTTGTATGGAGAGTTTCAAATTAAAATCTTCATTTCCCGATGAATCGGTGTGGCCTGAAATCCTCAGGAGAAAGTCAGGATTGTCGTACATGAAGTTGACAATCTTGTTCAGGTCTCCGAACATTTCCGTACGGAGGTCAGCTTTGCCATTGGCAAACTTAATGGATTCAAACTTTACCCTGCTAGAAATGGGCTCTGTCAATTTATTGAATTCCGCCGGACCCTGTAGAAAAAACATTTCCTCAATCCTGAAAAAGTCATCTCCCTGGATCACCAACAGATAGTTTTTATTATTTATGGCTAAGTTCTAAATAACACAGCAATTATTATTATCTTCGCTATATGATATCAAGTCAAGAGATCAAAAATTTATTTGCACAATTGCCGATAAGTTCCCAAACCGAATTGTTGGATGAGTTGCTCCAGGAGCAGGAATTACAAGGCAAAGTATTGATTGCCGCTCAACAACAAATAGCAGAGAAAAGAAAGAAGAAACCCTGTCCAAATTGCACAAGCGAGAAGGTATATAAGAGGGGCAGACAAAAAGGTGTGCAGATGTATCAGTGCAATGAATGTAAAAGATGGTACAGTGAAACAACAGGGACACCTTTGTATGACATCAAGCTTAAATCAAAATGGCAATCTTATCTGCGCTGCATGGAGCAGGGCATGCCGATAAAAAAGATAGCAAAACAAATCGGAATAAGCATCCAGACAAGCTTCGACTGGCGGCATAAGATATTGAGTTCACTAAATGAGTTTGTTCCCGAACAGTTATCCTCGGAAGTAGAATGTGATGAATTGGAACTGGCACTTAACAACAAGGGCAGTCGAAATTTAGATAGGGCAGCAAGAAAGAGGGGAAACGATTTCATACGGAATATGGGAAAGGAAGAGGTCACAGTTGTCCAGGTAGTAACAGCGGTTGAACGCAAGGGGGAGAAGTACCTTAAAGCTGTTGCATCAAAACGGCTGAGCAAAGAAGAAATTTCAAAGGCATTGGATGGGAAGTTGGCCTACGGTGCAACCTTGATTACAGATAAGCACCCTTCTTATAAGGCTTTTGCCAAAGACAACCCCTCCATAAAGCACAAAGCGCTATTGGCCAAAGATCATGTGGATAGAGATGATAAAACAATCCATCTGCAAAAAGTAAACAATGTTCACACTCAACTTAGAACATTCTTACGCCCATTCAATGGTGTCAGTTCCAAATATTTGCAAAACTACCTGAATTGGTATGCTTATGCTGACCGAATAAGAGAGAGTAAAACAACTTTGAAACAATGGTTTCTGACTATGCTATTAACGGATCAAGCCTATCATCTGTATGAGCTATTTAAACAAATGCTGTTATAATTAGAACTTAGCTTTATTTATCAGGTCAAACTCAAAGCTACCATCGGGTTTCAGGTATTTGGGGGCCACCTCCACGCCATCGTCCATATCAATAATCGAAACGATGCCACTAAACGGCTTACCGGACAAGGAATCCGTAAGGGATCCTCTCACACGAGTAAGCGCTCCAGGTTTGGCCTCCATGGGCAAGGGAAACGAATACAGGTCCATTTTTTCCAGGTCGCGAGTGGCGGTTCTTGCATAAAATAAGTGTTCGGATTTGCTATCAATAGTGAAATAGAATTCACTACCTATTCCGTTTACCAGCGGGCCAATATTTTTCGGTTCTGTCCAGGTATCCTTGTATCGATAGGTTTTGTAGATGTCATATTCCCCAAAGATATAAAGCTGCCCATTTGAACTGAAGTAAAGGACATCATGCACGGGATGATAGAATGGACGGCTAAGTTCTAAATAACACAGCAATTATTATTATCTTCGCTATATGATATCAAGTCAAGAGATCAAAAATTTATTTGCACAATTGCCGATAAGTTCCCAAACCGAATTGTTGGATGAGTTGCTCCAGGAGCAGGAATTACAAGGCAAAGTATTGATTGCCGCTCAACAACAAATAGCAGAGAAAAGAAAGAAGAAACCCTGTCCAAATTGCACAAGCGAGAAGGTATATAAGAGGGGCAGACAAAAAGGTGTGCAGATGTATCAGTGCAATGAATGTAAAAGATGGTACAGTGAAACAACAGGGACACCTTTGTATGACATCAAGCTTAAATCAAAATGGCAATCTTATCTGCGCTGCATGGAGCAGGGCATGCCGATAAAAAAGATAGCAAAACAAATCGGAATAAGCATCCAGACAAGCTTCGACTGGCGGCATAAGATATTGAGTTCACTAAATGAGTTTGTTCCCGAACAGTTATCCTCGGAAGTAGAATGTGATGAATTGGAACTGGCACTTAACAACAAGGGCAGTCGAAATTTAGATAGGGCAGCAAGAAAGAGGGGAAACGATTTCATACGGAATATGGGAAAGGAAGAGGTCACAGTTGTCCAGGTAGTAACAGCGGTTGAACGCAAGGGGGAGAGGTACCTTAAAGCTGTTGCATCAAAACGGCTGAGCAAAGAAGAAATTTCAAAGGCATTGGATGGGAAGTTGGCCTACGGTGCAGCCTTGATTACAGATAAGCACCCTTCTTATAAGGCTTTTGCCAAAGACAACCCCTCCATAAAGCACAAAGCGCTATTGGCCAAAGATCATGTGGATAGAGATGATAAAACAATCCATCTGCAAAAAGTAAACAATGTTCACACTCAACTTAGGACATTCTTACGCCCATTCAATGGTGTCAGTTCCAAATATTTGCAAAACTACCTGAATTGGTATGCTTATGCTGACCGAATAAGAGAGAGTAAAACAACTTTGAAACAATGGTTTCTGACTATGCTATTAACGGATCAAGCCTATCATCTGTATGAGCTATTTAAACAAAATGCTGTTATAATTAGAACTTAGCTGAATGGACTAACTTCATTATGCCTGGTATTGATTACCGGGCCCATGTTTTGCGATTCGGCCCACTCACCATTCCTCTTTTTGTAAGTAAAATAAATGTCCGATAAGCCAAAACCTCCAATGCGATCGGTAGCGAAATACAAGGTATCCTCAGTATGTGAAAGGGAAGGATGTGAATCCCACGCCAGGCTATTAACATTTACTCCCAGGTTGGTCACGTTGCTCCAGGAACTGTCAGCCTGCATTTCAGCCATGAAGATGTCACAATCCCCGTAGGTATCAGGTGAATCACACCTTGAGAAATAAAGTGTCTTGCCGTCTCTGCTCAATGTTGCTGAACCTTCGTTGTACTGTGTGTTGACTCCCTTCATAGGTTCGCTGACAGACCAATATCTCCCGTCCTTTTTACTGTAGAAGAGGTCTTCATTCCGGTGAAATTCTAATTGTACGCGAATTTCGTTCCGCTTGGAAGTATAGATGAGCACGTTGTCGTTTACATTGAGGGAAGGGCCATAATCCGCCAACCGGGAATTGACATTTCCGCCCATATTCAAAAGCACACCCCTGGGCGGTTGAAGCGTATCAATTGCTTTTCTGTATTCAACCAGCTCATAGTAGTAATCTATTGGAACATACAATTCAATCTCCTGCTTGTTCAAAGAATCGTAATACAATTCGATTTCCTTGATATCAATACCTTGCTGGTGATGCTTGAGCACTAAACGATACAAAGATTTTGCTTCTTCCTGGTCACCAAATAACTCAGTAAGTTTTGCCAACTTCCAGATCAGGTAGGTGTCCTTATAGAAATTTTTGATGCCAAATCGACTTACATAATCCCTAAGTGCATGATAAAGCTCTTCCCATTTCTCTTGTTTAACCAGCTCACTTATTTTTTGGAGTTTATACCTGTCGGCATAGAGCGCCAGTCTGTTGATATTCTTGAATCGAAATAGATTGAATTGTTCATTAATAAGTGCGGAATTCAGTATAACGGTTTGCTCCTTTTTTTGGGCGATGCTCTCAAAGAAGTTTAGAAAGAGGAAGATTAAAAATAGACAGCAGTAGCCATGCCGATTTGAACCATATTTGTGCCCTCGTTTCTCCATCATCCACTATTATCTAATGCTCTTAAGGCATGGATTTAAATAAATTAAACGGTTTTTTTGGCATAGCTATTGCAATTTATACAAGCCATACAAATAATACCATTATTTGGCGATTGGTAATGCCATAATGGCAGGACAAACATAAATGGATAGAGAGTCTAAAAAATACATAAATCCCTTTTTTACGGTTGATATAGCAGCGGAGGAGAGTGACATTGTGACCATGATCAATCCGAATTCGGATGAAGATTTCACTCAGGAGGAATTGCCAGGAGAACTCCTTATTTTACCTATCAAAAATACTGTTCTTTTCCCTGGTGTGGTCATTCCAATCACAGTTGGCAGGCAGAAATCAATAAGGCTTGTCAAAAAAGCCTACAGAAACGACAAAATAATTGGTGTAACTGCACAAAAGAATACTATTGAAGATCCGACTTCAAAGGATATTTTCCGTATCGGAACTGTTGCCAAGATACTAAAAATGCTAGTGCTTCCAGATGGTAATACGACTATTATCATCCAAGGGAAAAAGCGGTTTAAAATAGAACAATTCATCCAGGATGACCCATACATTACAGCCAATGTGAAATTGATTGAGGAAAATTTTCCTTCGCCGGCTAAGAAAGAAGTAAAGGCACTTGTTCACTCACTAAAGGATGCAGCCAAGAAAATTCTTAGGCTCAATCCGGATATACCACAGGAAGCACAAATTGCCCTTGACAATATTGAGAGTTCAAGCTTTTTGACTCACTTTTTGTCTTCAAATGTGAATGTGGAGGTGAAAGAAAAGCAGTCACTTCTTGAAATTAATGATGGAGTAGATCGGGCACAATTGCTCCTGGAATATATGCTGAAGGATATTGAAATGCTTATGCTCAAGCATGAAATTCAGGATAAGGTCCATACCGATATCGATCAGCAGCAGAGAGATTATTATTTGCGTCAGCAAATGAAAGTGTTGCAGGATGAATTAGGACATGAAGGACCTGACCAGGAAGTGGAGCATTTAAGGATGAGGGGTCACGAAAAATTGTGGCCGGAGGAAGTGACTCAGCACTTCAATAAAGAACTGGATAAGTTAATGCGCATGAATCCCGCGTCAGCAGAGTATCCGGTTTCTATGAACTATGCCGAGTTGTTGGTTGACCTGCCCTGGGTAGAATACACTGTGGATAACTTCGATCTTAACAGGGCGAAAAAAATCCTCGACAAGGATCATTATGGCTTGGAAAAAGTGAAAGATCGCATTATTGAATACCTGGCCGTACTTAAGTTAAAAAACGATCTCAAAGGCCCTATCTTATGTCTTTATGGCCCTCCTGGCGTGGGAAAAACATCCTTAGGTAAGAGTATAGCGAAAGCGCTGGATCGCAAGTATGTCAGAATGTCACTAGGAGGAGTTCACGATGAAGCAGAAATCAGGGGGCACCGAAAAACCTATATAGGTTCTATGCCTGGTAAAATCATTCAGAACATCAAACGGGCTAATAGCTCTAACCCTGTTTTTGTGCTTGATGAAGTTGATAAAGTGAGTTCAGATTTTCGGGGTGACCCGTCATCAGCGCTGTTGGAAGTACTTGACTCGGAGCAGAACAGTGCATTCAAAGATAACTACCTGGAAGTCGACTATGATTTGTCCAAAGTACTATTTATTGCCACCGCAAATACACTCGATACCATTCATCCAGCATTAAGGGACAGAATGGAGATAATCGAAATTAACGGGTATACACTGGAAGAGAAGATAGAAATTGCCAAAAAGCATTTAATCCCAAAACAACGTAAAGAACACGGCCTAAAGGCATCACATTTCTCTATAGACAAAAAAGCAATAATCAAACTAATCGAAGGTTACACCAGGGAATCAGGTGTCAGAACACTGGAGAGGAAGATCGCCTCAGCGATCAGGAATGTTGCGAAATCTATTGCCATGGAGCAAGAATATAACAAGAAAATTACCGCAGATGAAGTGGTGAAGATTCTTGGAACGGAAATATTTGATAAGGAGCTCTATGAGGATGATGATCTGCCTGGAGTAGTTACAGGTCTGGCCTGGACTCAGGTTGGCGGAGAAATTTTATTCGTGGAATCCAGTCTCAACAGAGGTAAAGGTAAACTGACCTTATCAGGACAACTAGGTGATGTGATGAAGGAATCTGCTATGGCAGCATTGTCTTATTTGAAGTCCCATTCCGATCAATTAGGCATTCATTATAAAGTATTTGATAACTACGATTTGCATATCCATGTTCCGGCCGGTGCTGTTCCTAAAGATGGCCCTTCAGCTGGAATTACCATGTTTACTTCTTTGGCATCACTTTTTACACAAAGAAAGATGCTGAAGAAAGTTGCCATGACCGGTGAGATCACCCTTCGGGGTAAGGTGTTACCGGTAGGAGGCATACGAGAAAAAATTCTGGCCGCCAGAAGAGCCGGTATCAAAGAGATCATATTGTGTCATCGGAACAAAAAAGACGTGGATGACATTCCGGCAAATTATATTTCAAACTTAAAAATCCACTATATCCGAACAGTGGATGATGTCTTGGAATTGGCCCTGGAGAAAAATAAAGTCAGGAACTCAATCGAATTTGTGATTGATACTGACGTTAGTGACATAAAAAGTCATTAGTCATTTTATGTAGACAAAAAATCCAAGATAAAAGATTGATAAACAAAGTGCTCAAAAGATTGATAATGCTGTGCTTCATTTATGATATTTGCTCATCTCTATTAAATAGCAGAAGCTTTATTAACCTCACTGTTATTAAGTCTTTGATCTTTGGTCTTGGATCTAATAATCTCCCTATTTATTCGGGTTTAATTTAATCACATTATTGTGAGGCGTTGCATTACTCTAATTGTTTTCATATTCCCATCATTGTTGTGGGCGCAGGTCGGGGGAGAGAGGTCTTTCGAATTTATTAACCTCCCTTCGAATGCCAGAACAGCAGCCCTGGGAGGGATAAATGTATCTCATACCGAAAATAATGTGGAGGGATTTTTATCTAATCCTGCCTTGCTGGACTCAGTGGAATCAGGAAGAGCTACTTTTAGTTACTTCAGCTTTTTAGCCGATACCAGGCTCAACAACCTTACCTATGCCCAGGAGTTCAAAAACATTGGAGTTATCGGGTTTGGAGTCCAATACATGAATTTTGGTAAAATTGAGGGATTTGATGAAGCGGGGTTTGAACAGGGTTCATTTAATGCCAATAAATTAGCACTGGTGGTGGGCTATAGTCATCGGATTAGTTCATTTGCGTTGGGGAGTCAACCTCAAATTTGCCAGTTCCGGAATTGAGAGCTACCGGGCATCAGCCTTACTCTTCGACATAGGAGGACTGTTCGAGCATCCGGAGAAGGAATTGGCCATTGGTATGACTTTTAAAAATGTTGGCTTCTTTCTCTCCGATTATACATCTACTGCCAATTCAGAGGTGCCCTTTGATATCCATCTGGGTGTAACATTTAAGCCCGAACACATGCCGGTTAGATTCTCGTTGACATCATATAATCTTTATCAGGGTGATCTGACGATTTTCGACCCCGATAATGATATTTTGTTGGTGAAAGAAGAGGCCGGAAGGCTTGATAAGGTTTTTAGGCATATGCTGAGATCAACTAATAAGTGCAATTGAAGGATGAAAAAGCTTTTAAGGGCTTTTTCATCCTTCAAAAGCCTGAGCAGTGCAATCTTTGGATTGCAAAATGACTTTTAAAAATGTTGGCTTCTTTCTCTCCGATTATACATCTACTGCCAATTCAGAGGTGCCCTTTGATATCCATCTGGGTGTAACATTTAAGCCCGAACACATGCCGGTTAGATTCTCGTTGACATCATATAATCTTTATCAGGGTGATCTGACGATTTTCGACCCCGATAATGATATTTTGTTGGTGAAAGAAGAGGCCGGAAGGCTTGATAAGGTTTTTAGGCATATTAATATAGGGACAGAATTTATTTTTTCTAAAAATGTCCATTTGAGGGCGGGATATAATCATTTAATAAGAAAGGAACTAAGGCTTGATTCAAAATCGGGAGGGGCCGGCTTCTCATTTGGATTCCTGGTTCGAATTAAGACCTTTGAGTTGGCTTATACAAGGGCCATTTACCATGTCGCCGGTGGGGGGAATCATTTCACCATTGGAACCAATTTGAATTCAATTATTAAGAAGAAAAGTAAAGTTTAGAAGATGATAGAATCGAATAAATATTTGACGCCGCGGCAAATTGTTGCTGAGCTTGATAAATATATAATTGGCCAGAACGATGCCAAACGGAATGTAGCCATTGCATTGAGAAATCGCTGGCGAAGGATGAGTGTAACATCTGATATTAAAGAGGAAATTATACCAAACAATATCCTGATGATCGGGGCTACCGGTGTAGGTAAAACTGAAATTGCCAGGAGACTGGCGAAGATTGCTGACGCTCCTTTAATAAAGGTGGAGGCCAGTAAATTCACTGAAGTGGGTTATGTAGGCCGGGATGTAGAAAGCATGGTTCGTGATCTTGTAGAACAATCCGTGAGTATGGTGAAGACTAGTAAAAAAGAGGAAGTGAAGAAAAAGGCTATGGAAATAGTTGAGAGTCTGATTCTGGATACGCTTATTCCCCCAATAAAAGAGAATCAAAAAACTCCCATGACGGTTGTTGACGGTAACGATGAACCAAAGTCCGATCAGGAATTAAATGAAAGAACAAGGGAGAGATTTCGGGAAAAGCTAAGGAATGGAGAATTGGATGATCGTAAAATTGATGTCAATGTGAAACAACCTAATGCCGGAGGTATTGGTATGGTTGGTGGAGGAATGGTGGATGAAGTTTCCATGATGAACCTGCAAGAAATGATAGGCGGAATGTTACCCAAGAAAAACAAGAAGCGGAAAGTTACCATCGGAGATGCCAGGAGGATATTACTTGAGGAAGAAACAGCAAAACTTATTGATATGGATGAAGTGAAGGAGGAGGCAATCAGGAAAGCTGAGAATGCAGGCATTATATTTATTGATGAAATAGACAAAATAGCAGGGGGTAAAGGGTCCGGAAGTGGACCGGACGTAAGTCGTGAAGGAGTTCAGCGTGACTTGTTACCAATTGTTGAAGGCAGCGTTGTAAATACAAAATACGGTATTATCAATACGGATCATGTGCTCTTCATTGCAGCCGGCGCTTTTCATTTTACCAAACCCTCAGACCTGATACCGGAACTCCAGGGACGTTTTCCCATTAGGGTTGAATTGAGTAATCTCACCAAAGACGATTTTCTGAGAATATTGAAAGAGCCTAAAAATGCCCTGACCAAACAATATGAAGCCTTGTTTGAAGCAGAGGAAGTAAGTCTTGAGTTTCAGGATGATGCATTAATCGAAATCGCAGAGATTGCATTTAACATCAATAGTGAGGTGGAGAATATAGGAGCCAGGAGGTTACACACCGTAGTGAGTCATCTATTGAATGATTTTATGTATAATATGCCCGATGAGATTGTGCCTAATGCAAAAATTTCAATTACCCGCGAGATGGTTCAAGAGCGATTATCCGACCTGGTAAAGGACAAGGATTTGAGCCACTATATCTTATAAAATTTCCCGTTTCATAGAGTCCAAATAACTATTGCTATTAACCTGAGTCGAGATAAAACCCAAACAAAAACCTTTTAACAGTCACTCAGAAGGGCTTTTGAGTAGGCAGTGTGTTTGAAAGTCCTGTAAGAGTCCCCTGCGATAAGATTCTCACGGCTTCCCACGCAGAAATCTACCCAGAAGCCTACCGATGACGTATTTTTCAAACTACTTGATTTACAGTGAGTTGATAGCCCATGTCTTTAGCAGTTTTTACTAGCCATCTTTCACGTTGCATATTGACTCGAGCTTCATAGTCTTTTATTCCCCTTTCAGTATAATCCAGACCTTTGACCATTAACCTCCAGTAAAGTGTGGCCAGTTTTCTGGCCGTTGCCTTCACTGCTATACCAGGACCTCTTTTGGCTTTCAACTTTCTACCGAAAGCCCCAATAGCTATTTTTTTGCTTTCAATTAGACTCTGTGAGATTTGCCTGAATATTTGTCCTGCTTTTGGCCTGTACTTTTTATTCCTTGTCTTTTTCAGTTTGCCAGACTGATGTTGGCCTGGGGCAAGGCCCAACCATGAAGTAAAATGCTTTTCTGTAGGCCATTTGTTAAGATCATTTCCGGTTTCTGAGTAGAGTTGTAGCCACGTATAATCAGTAATGCCCGGTAAGTCTGTGGCATCTTTACCGGTAAATATCTTGAGCAGGTGTCCACCTAAGTGATCTACCTGTGGCTTGTTGTGCCTTACCGGCTTGCGTCCTTTGACAGATTCTATCTCCTTTTTGGCAATATCGTCCTGATCATAAAGATTTACCCTCTCCATGGCCTGTTGGATTTTTTTATCACATTCCCTGATCTGTTGCTGGTAAAACAGATAGCCCTGATAGGCCTGCTGTAGAGCAAACAATCCTGCTTCTGTGTAATGCCCTTCCATAGCTTTCAATACCAAGTGGGCTTTTTTCTCTTTGATGCTTTTATGACAAAGGCCCAAAAGTACCTGAGGATTCCACTCACCGTCCAGGATAGCCTTTACAATGGCCATACCACTTGACCCATGGACCTGGCTCAATACCTCTTTAAGTCGGATGTTCATCTCGGTCAGGGCTTTTTGCATATGGTTTATATGCATGGCCGCTGTTCTGATATGGTCTTCACGTATCCGTTGATAAGCCCTGATTTCTTTGACTTGATCATTAGGAACAAAGCAACGGTTGAGCAACCCATAACTATGAAGTTGCTGTATCCACTGGCAATCTTTAACATCGGTCTTGCGGCCGGGCACTTGTTTTGTTTGCCTGCCATCGACCAACCATACATCAAGCCCGGCATTTTCAAGCATCTCATATAGGATTACCCAATAAACTCCGGTAGCCTCCATAGCCACGGTTTGAACCCCTTTTGATAGTAGATAGTTTGTCGCTTGGCGAAAGTCTTCCGTGAATGTTTCAAAAGACCTGACGGGTTCTTGTTCAACTGATAGAAAGATATTTTTCGCCCCAATATCTATCCCAGCTGCATTTACTCTTAGTTTTTCCATCGTGTAGAATGTTTACTGATAATTAAACCCATACAGGAAAGAACTATATGACACGAAAGACTACCGAACGGACATTTCCTTAAATCCAGGAAAGTACCATAATTTGTGACTCCATTCTCTCCAACCAGACTCTGAGACAGGCATTAAGCACTAATCGAATTTCGGCCAAGTTGTACAGGGTATCTAAGTTACACTCGTCATCTCATTTTGTGTGTTTGGGTTTCCCAAAAATTAAGCCTCTGAATGACGGTTTTTGACAGCAAGCCTTTTCTGGAGGAGAACTTACTGAGTCCTAATTGCTTCTACAGGATCCATTCTTGCTGCAGTGACTGCTGGAATGATACCTGATAGGGTTCCAACAACCACAGAAACGCCAAGACCGATCATAATATTGGTCAAGCTAAGTGTGATTTCTAGCGATCCCAGGTCAATGAAACTTAGCAGGTAAACAAGAAAGATACCCACCGAACCACCTAAAATACTGAGGAAAATTGATTCGAAGAGAAACTGAGAAAGAATAAAATAGTTCTTAGCGCCAAGTGACTTTTGAATACCGATGATCGGCGTCCTTTCCTTAACAGAAACGAACATAATGTTGGCAATTCCAAAACCTCCAACTAGTATGGAGAAGCCACCAATGATCCAGCCTCCCCACCAAAGGGCATTGAATGTAGAACTAATAAAATTGGAAATGGCTTCAGGCCTGTTCAGGGCGAAATCATCCCCCTCCTTTGGTTTCAACCCTCGTTTTCGTCGCATCAGTTCACGCAATTCCGCTTCAAGATTTAACAATCCCTCGTCCTCCTCTAGTCCTTTGACTGAAATGGAACTGCTTATCCCTTTTGTTTTACCGGCGTAATATTGTTTGAGAAAAGATTTGTATGGCACAAATACTGCAATGTCGTTGCTTGGAGCTCCTAAAAAACTTTCTCCTTCTCTTTCAAGCGTTCCAATAACATAATAGCCAAGACCCTTGATCTTGATTTGTTTGCCAATAGCGATTTCAAATGGAAATAGTTCCTCTCGAACTTTATCGCCAATTATGGTGATATTTCTGCCCCTTTCCATTTCTTGCTCGGTAAAATACCTACCTTCCTCAATGGGCATCTCAAAGACATCCTTATGACCATAAGCTACGCCTACGAGATTATTCCCGGAACTACTATTATTATTTCGTTTTAACGGTGCATTATTTTTAACAGAAACTATAGTAATACCGCTCATGTTTTTGACGTTTTCTGCAAGAAATTGGTATTCTTCAAAAACCGGATTTGGCCTTCTGAAATATTTCCACCATGGGTAAGGTCCTCTAAATCCATAAGGCCATTTATCAACGTTGATGTTATCAGAGCCAAGAAAATCCAGACTATCTTTAATATTCTGCTCAAGGGAATCAACAACCGTAAAAACGGCGATAATAGCAAAAATTCCAATAGTCACGCCTAATAACGAAAGGGTGGTTCTGAGTAAATTCATACGCAGTGCATTCCACGCGAAATCGAAACTTTCCCAGATTTGCTGAATAAATTTGAACCATCTTTTCATACTATGCTAAATTAAAAGGCACCTCTTAAAACCCCTAAGAGTATACGTATTACGCCGAAGAACATCTGCCTTGAATTGGATGTTTCTCTGCAATGCTGAGACCATATAGGATTTTAAGAGGTGCCCTTAATGTTGTCCCTTGCTAATTCACCAATTTATTTAACTTTGCGCCTCTTTTACCTAAGCCATTCATTTAATACCGTAATATTAAACATGAAGTTATCAGAATTTAAATTTGACCTCCCTCCCGGACTATTAGCCCTTTATCCAGCTGAAAATAGAGACGAATCACGCCTTATGGTTATTCACAGGGATACGGGAGAAATTGAACACCAAGTTTTTAAAGATGTTGTAGATTATTTTGACGATGGTGATAGTTTTATTATAAACGATACTAAGGTTTTTCCTGCACGCTTATACGGCAACAAAGAAAAAACGGGGGCCAAAATTGAAGTTTTTTTATTACGCGAGTTAAATCGCGAAATGCATTTGTGGGATGTATTGGTTGATCCTGCCCGAAAAATACGAGTTGGAAATAAACTTTATTTTGGTGAAGGTGAGCTGGTAGCAGAAGTAATTGATAATACCACTTCAAGGGGAAGGACCATCCGATTTCTTTATGAAGGACCGGATGAGGAATTTGCTAAACTCATAGATACACTGGGTGAGACTCCACTACCAAAATACATAAAGCGTAAAGCAGAGCCAGAAGACAGGGAACGATTTCAGACCATATTTGCCAAGCATATTGGCGCAGTCGCAGTTCCTGCTGCCGGATTACACTTCACCAAGCAGCTGATGAAACGGTTAGAGCTCAAAGGAATAGATGTTAGCAACATAACATTGCACATCGGTCTGGGAACATTTCGGCTAGTTGATGTTGAAGACCTGACTAAGCATAAAATGGATTCAGAAAACTTCAAAGTCTATTCTGAGACAGTAGAAATGGTCAATAAAAGGCTTGATAACAAAAAAAGAATTTGTGCAGTTGGAACTACAGTTATGAGAGCTTTAGAATCTGCGGTTTCTGCAAACAATCGCCTCAAAGAAAATCAGGGCTGGACTGATAAATTTATTTTTCCCGTATATGAATTTAAGATTTGCAATGCTTTGATTACCAATTTTCATATGCCTGAGAGCACTTTGTTAATGATGGCTTGTGCCTTTGGAGGTTATGATCTGATTCGGGAAGCTTACCAGATCGCAATAAAGGATAAATACCGATTCTTTAGCTATGGCGATGCTATGTTGATTATCTAACTGCACTTCTAAAACCTGTAGTTGAAAAAACTACACCTATGAAAAAATATGCATTAATCGTCGCAGGAGGTGCAGGCAAACGCATGGATTCAGATACGCCCCAAACAATTCCTTACTATTTCCGGCCAACCGATTCTGATGCATACTCTTAGCCAGTTTTACCACTATGATCATCAACTGGAGATAATACTGGTATTGCCTCTCTCGCAGTTCAATAAATGGACTGAGCTTTCGCTTATACATGATTTCGATGTTCCTCATCGTTTGGTGGCCGGCGGCTCAACAAGATTTCATTCCGTAAAAAACGGTTTGGATTCCATTGAGGAAGAGGGATTGGTTGCCATCCATGATGGGGTGCGACCGCTAATAGAGACAAGTATTATCAGAAACACTTTTGAAGTGGCTGAAAAAAAAGGAAATGCGATTGCTTCCGTAGAACTAAAAGAAAGTATTCGGCATGTTAGCGACGCATCCAGTAAAGCTATTGACAGGACCTCCTATCATATTATACAGACGCCCCAAACCTTTTTAGTTACACAGATTAAAAAGGCATATGCAATTGAATACGATGAATCTATAACCGATGACGCGTCGGTAGCCGAAATGGCAGGTCAACTGGTTAACTTGGTTGAAGGCAGTTATCGAAATATAAAAATAACTACGAGCGAAGATCTAGTGATAGCAGAGGCTTTTCTGAAAATGGAATGAGCATGATTTGGAGAAACACAATATGGCTTAATCAGTGCTTTCAAGCGAATTCTCTGTAATGCTGAGACCGAATATGGTTTTTAGA
>CAXXNX010000070.1:0-7125 GCA_963664285.2 Cyclobacteriaceae bacterium | reverse complement strand
TATTTCCAGGGAGATTGGTTATGGTATGGACATCGTCACTAACCGACGCATATATATGGCCGGTGAGCGAACGCTATTAAGTGTATTAAATGAGCAAAGTGATCACCAATCACTAATAATGATGTTTGGTCATAACCCTGGATTCACAGATTTTGCCAATGAACTGGCCAATGAGCAAATCGATAATATCCCGACCTGTGGAGTATGTCAAATTGACTTTACCGCCCAAGATTGGTCAAAGGTGAGTTTTGGATCGGGCAAGATGATCTTTTTTCAATATCCCAAGGGACTTTCTTAGCACGCATTCTATCTTTGTGCCCTTCCCGGAGCGGATCCGGGTTGTTATTTGTTTAAGCCATGAGAACTGACTTTGTTGAAGAATTGCGATGGAGGGGCATGTTGCATGATATGATGCCCGGAACAGAAGAACAATTAAATAAGGAAATGACTGCGGGCTATATTGGCTTTGACCCGACTGCTGATTCTTTACATATTGGTAACCTTGTTCAAATCATGATGCTGGTCCATTTCCAGAGATCCGGTCATAAACCAGTGGCATTGGTAGGTGGAGCGACTGGAATGGTAGGTGATCCATCAGGAAAGTCAGCTGAGAGAAACCTTCTGTCCGTAGAGACCCTTAATCATAATCTTAGGTGCGTCAAGGCTCAACTGGAGAAGTTTCTTGATTTTGATTGCAGTGAAAACCCAGCTGAGATAGTGAACAACTATGACTGGTTCAAGGATTATAAGTATTTGGATTTCATTCGGGAGGTTGGCAAGCATATTACCATTAGTTATATGTTAGCCAAAGATTCCGTACAAAAGAGACTCGATTCGGGATTGTCATTCACCGAGTTTTCCTATCAATTGGTCCAGGGGTATGATTTTTATATGCTCAATCGTGATAAAAACTGCAAAATTCAAATGGGAGGGTCCGATCAATGGGGCAATATAGTTACCGGCACGGAGTTAATTCGTCGTAAGGGTGGAGGGGAGGCATTTGCCCTGACCACTCCCTTGATCACGAAAGCAGATGGAACTAAATTTGGAAAAACTGAGGGTGCAAATGTGTGGCTGGATGCCAAGAGAACTTCACCTTATAAATTTTATCAGTACTGGATCAATGCTTCTGACGAAGATGTAAGGAACTTCATCCGGATTTTCACCATTAAAACAAAGGAGGAGATTGAGGCCCTTGAGAAAAATCATCATCAGACGCCTCATTTAAGGGTCTTACAAAAAGCATTGGCGGAAGATATCACCAGCCGCGTTCACGGGGAAAAAGAGCTTGAGAGCGCTATTTCGGCATCACAGATCCTTTTCGGTAAGTCTGTAACTGAAGAACTTAAAACCTTAAATGAAGACACTCTTTTGAGTGTTTTGGAAGGTGTACCTAAAGTAAACTTGAGCAGAAGTACTCTGGATAAAGTTGAAAATGTTACAGATCTACTTTCAGTTTCTACTAATGGTGAGATATTTCAATCTAAGGGGGAGGCAAGAAAAATGATACAGGGAGGTGGAGTGAGCATCAATAAAGAAAAACTAAAATCCTTTGATCAGCCAGCTGATTTTGATCTCCTGCATAATAAATATTTGCTGGTACAGAAAGGGAAGAAGAATTATTACTTAGTACTTGTAGGCTAAATAGAGTCTGTCAAAAAGACGATCGATTACTTCTAATAATTAATTAGTTTTTACTGGCGTTGGCTATCCTTTTGGAAAACAAATTGCTGGGCAGATAATATTCTACTTTGATGGCAAAGCCGAGATAACTATCATCGTTACCGGGCTTCCCACGCGGTTGACCCACCACTAGTTGATCATAAAACGCTTGATTCAAAATGTCAACTTCGCCCCTTCGGTTGGATAGAGTACCCGCAAGTTCACTTTCGAAGGAACTTATGTATACTGTGGACACGTCATCGATATAATCTTCAAACGTAAAACGATAACTGGCCTCAAGAATAAGGCTAACAAATTGACTAATCTTGAATTTGGCACCGAAACCGAGTGGTATAACTATCGAGATCGGACCATAATCCACGCCCTCAGTCTGCAGTCCTCTCAGTTTGACATCAGAGCCCCCAAATTTGGTTTTGGGATTCAGAGTTGTAAAACCGACTCCTGCTGCTATAAAAGGTTCAATGGAACGCCTCCTATGGTATATATCATTATAGGGAAAGATATAGTACTGTAGTTGGAAATTTGCTTCAAAGTTAGTGGACTTGAAGGACAGGTTTCTTTGCTTAAAAAAGGAACTATCTGGCGCATCAGAATCTCTTCCCGAAATTTTGTAAAGTATAAATTCAGTTCTTGCACTTATATGATTAAGTAATCTGGCCTCAAGGCCTAAATTATAATGGGACAGTCCTTCTTCTAATTGAAACCGGTGATTCAGTTCTCCAAAATATGCAGTTTGACCAATCCCTGCGTTTACCATAAAATACCGATCATTGTACTGGTTGCTGAGAAAGCTTTGACCTTGCAAAACAGCAGAACAAAAAATAGCGGTAAACAAAATAAGCAACCTTTTAGCCATTTTCATCTCTTGCTGCCTAAAGTTATGGAGATGAAAAATGGAAAAAAACATCATTATCTTTAATATATACTCTTCAATTTTTATCATTTTGTCAGATCAACACATCAAAGCTTACGAAAAAGATACCCTAGATTATAGAATATTCTTATCGGTCAGCGTAGTTGCTATTGGTTTGAGTGTGTTTAGTCTCACTGTAGATTATATATTTATCGCAACCCCTATTGACTCAATAGTCGACATTTTGGGGTTAATATACTTCACTTTAGTTTTCCTCATTGTAAGGTTTAAACGTATTTATAAACCGCTAATATATCCAACACTCATAGTTATTTTTCTTATCAGCCCCGCTTACTGGCTGGATGTTGGATATATAAATGTAATTGGCACCTTAGTTTATATTGCTGCTATTGTGATGGCGATTTTTATTGCTCCGCGATCATCAAGGAAAAATGTCCTTTTTGCTTTTCTGGCTTTGACCATTCTCTATCCTGCTGCGGATATCATTTATCACAACATAAATGGAACTTATGATCCCACTACCACTAGCTCCTACTTCTATTTTGTCTTCATTACTATCGGCATAGGATATGCGACATCTTACATGAAGAACAATTACGAAATTGAAAAACAGAGTATCAGGACATTTGGCAAGAGTCTAAGAGATTTACATCGTCTTAACCTAAGCGATTGGCAATCAATTGATGATACTTTTAAGGATTATCTCAATACGGGAAGTAAATTATTAGGTGCAGAAAAGGCGTTTATCACTAAAAAAGAGTGAAATAAATGGAGAGTCATTAAGGTCAATGGGGCTCAGTGGAATGGAGACCTGGAAGAATTCAATCGAATATATAAAGATGAATTTGGAGAGATCAGGTCCGGGTTGGCTATCTCTGGTAAAGATAATCTCCGGTTGTTTGATGAAAATATTGGCTCACTTATAGTGGCACCAATTTTTGTTGACGGTTCATTTTATGGGCATTTTTCTTTTGGGTGGCAAAAACTAAATAAGGAAATACAGGACTATGAGCTGGAATTCGCTGAGTTAATGGCACAGACTCTAAAAAACAGGAATTAATTGACGCGATTAGAATTGTAAATAATGGTGAACAATATTTTAGTCCGAAAATATCTGAAGTTGTCTTTAAAGGCTTCTACGACCAGTCAGTGAGTGGTAAAAGTGGGAACCAGGAGGATGAAAAGAAGATAACAAAAAGAGAAGTAGAAGTTTTGAAGCTCATTGCTTCAGGAATGAGTAACCGGGTGATAGCTGACAAACTGTTCATCAGTATAAGAACGGTAGACCCTCACCGCAATCATATTATACAGAAACTGAAACTGAAAACTACAGCCGAGCTGGTGAAGTATGCTATTAACCCGAAAAATTCATAGTAGACAATAAAAAACAGGCATAAATTGCTTATATTGAGATAGTTAGACAACAAAATAAGCAATTAATTTATGCCTGAATATAAGGAAAAAGATACCGTATTTTATCGAGGAAAACAAGCTTTTAAATTTGATTTTTCAGCATCAGCGATTAGCTCAGACGGAGCGATATTGTTAAGTGAAAAAGTAGAGAGAAAGACTGGTCTATTAAAAAGCTTCGCCGCACTGATTCCTGACTATCGAAACCCCTTTTTTATCGAATACACTTATGAAGAAATGCTTCGCCAACGGGTGTTTTTAATGATGCAGGGCTATCAGGATTGCAATGACGAACAAAAACTCCGAGAGGATCCGGTGATCCGTAAAGTACTAGATAGCGGATTATGTTCCCAGCCTACTTTAAGTCGATTTGAAAACAAGGCCGATCGGAGTCTGATCTACCAGATGAGTCAATGGTTTGTAGACCGTTATGTAGAGGAGTTGAAAGAGAAGACTGGTCAAATCATCATTGATGTAGATGGTACCGATGACCCTACTCATGGATCCCAACAACTCAGTTTGTATAATGGCTATTATGGACAGACTATGTACCATGAGTTGTTCTTTAAGGACGGGAACACCGGTCAGGTCATTTTACCAGTACTACGTCCGGGCAATTGTCACTCCAACAAATGGTTTGTGGCCTTATTGAAAAGGATTGTCATTAAAATCAGAAAAAAACTGCCCTCAGTAAAGATCCTTATTCGAGCGGATAGTGGCTTTTCAGGAGCATCTTTTTATCGGATAGCTAAGCAGTTTGACCTTCAATTTTGTTTAGGTATTAGTAGTAATGAAGTTTTAAAGACTTTTACCAAACAGACTATCATTGAAGTAAAAAAGGAATATGCTTCAAAAATCATCAAACATCAAGAGTTTGTTGGCCCGTTTACTTACCAGGCCAAAAGCTGGGATCGTTCTGAAAAGCTGTACGCCAAAGTGGAGTCTACCGGAAAAGGAATGAATGTCCGTTACTTTGTGAGCAACTTTGAAGCGATGACCGCTCAACAGATTTACTTTGATTTTTATGTCAAGCGAGGTGATGCCAGTGAAAATCGAATAAAGGAACTCAAAAACATGACTTATTCCGACCGGCTTTCCTGTCATCGCTACTGGGCCAATTTCATGCGTTTAATCATCGCTACCCTCTGTTATGAAATGTTCCGGCAGATTAAATTATTAATTGCCAAAACAAAACACCACTTTGCTAAACGATGGCAAGTGGACAATATCCGGCTTTACCTGATGAAGGTTGGGGCGTGCCTGAAAGAAAGGAAAAGATCATTGACAATACAATTCTCAAGAGCCTTTAGATATCAATACCTGCTGGGCGATTTGCTTACGGTGAACTGACCGATCAGTTAAACAGTTTGGTTTAATCAAAAAAATGTTCTTCCATAAGAACACAATAGAGCTTTGACTGAAAATTGAAAAATTCTAACAAAAAAACGCTCTAATGTCCTTTGAAATCCAGAAACCTGGTTGATCTTCAAATTAATACATACACTCCAATCAAAAATAGTTAGCAACCCATTATTAATCCCAAAATTGGTGGCCTATGAATAATGCGGGTTAAGGAAATTTAACCCGGAGTCTAAGTTACTGTGAGACAGGTACTCGCACCGTGCTTCGCCGTAGCGGCTTCGTCGAAGGCACAGCAGGATTTCGACATGGAGACATAGTATCATTATAATGAGCATCGAAATTCGAGCTACAGCAATTCCGATCTTGCTCTTTATGGGGGGCACTAAAAAAATTTACTTCCGGTCTGGTCTAGGGTTGTAAACATAAGAACCTGGGTCAAGCCTGCCTTTGTCAGTCCGAGACACTTGTAGACGAGTCCTCAGACCCTGTGGAGTACTACTTCCTACCCCAAATTCGGATAGATAAGTGAATTACCTATAAATAAAACCAGAAAATTACCTGCCAATTTTACGCAAATCCTTTATTGAATTCCATTTGCCCTTATTCTAACTTAGTGGAATCAACTAGTGCCTACTTGTGAAGATGTTGTCCTCACCAAATTGCTTTGACAAGTCCGCAGTAAATCTAATAGACTACGGCGCTGATACGGATTTATTGCAGATTTGCAGTGTGACAACCGGGGACAGCAGCCTGTTCTTTAAGGAGATTCAACTCCTAAAAGAAGATGAAATGTCGATACCAAAGAAATCACTTATTGTCGAAGTTTCTCTGTCTAGCTTTGGGACAAATTCCTGCAAAGGAGTCTTTATGATGCTTAAGAAATTAAATGAATTGAAGCTTTTAGGGAAAAAGATTAAAATCAACTGGTTCTTTGATGAGAACGATTTTGACATGAGAAGTGCCGGCGAAGATTTCAACGAAATATTCAATTTGGATATTGCTCTCCTCGAGCGTAAGAATTAAAACGAAATATACAGGGTATGATTTTTTATAAAGAGCGCTGCAATTGTTGTAGCGCTCTTTATTCTTCAATAAAAATCAAATAGCAAAACACAAGTTCCAAATAAATAACAAATTCGAATATTCAAACATTGTAAGTTCAAGTAATAAGTGCAATTTTCCTTTGTAGCACTTGCTTTGCGTTTAGGTAATTAAATTTTCTAACAGGGCGTTCATTGATTTTGTTTTCAACAACTTTGATTTGCTCCTCTGTAACAAATCTAATATCTGTTTTCTTAGGATAAAACCTTCTGATTACCCCAATCCTATTTTCAACTGTCCCTTTATCCTGACTAGTATAGGGACGAGTGAAATAGGCATCCACATCAAGGGATTGAGCAATCAACTCATGTTTAGAAAATGCCATATCATTATCAAAAGTGAGTGTTTCCAGTTTGTGTTTATCCTGAGAGAGTTCCTCCACAATAGCTTCGGCCATTTGATCGGCATTTTTACTGTGCATCTTTCTGATTCTGGTAAAAAGACTTGCTCGGTCTGTCATCACCAACAAAGAGCCTTTGTGGTTTTTACCCATCATTAAATCGACTTCTATATCTCCCAATCGTTCCCTTTTGTTAATGATCTGGGGTCGCTGTTTAATTGATACCCTATTCGGGATAATACCTCTACGATCTTTTCTGTTTCCTCGTTTGCGCCTTCGTTTGCCATGTTTTAGATATGTGTATAGTTGTTTGTATTCTTGGTTCTCCTGGTGGTTGGTGTGCTTACATTCCCAT
>CAXXNX010000069.1:0-78442 GCA_963664285.2 Cyclobacteriaceae bacterium | reverse complement strand
ATGGGTTTTGCTGCGAACTGGTCCATCGCGCCCAGGGCATCGAGCATGCGCTGTTCCGTATCCCAACTCCTGTCCGTCGGATGGGGCTCACGCTTGTTGAAGCGGGACTCGATTTCGAATAACCGATCGGCTTCGTCGTGTGTATGGGGAATGATGAGGCTCGAGTGATCGGCGCCTGGCGTATCGAACTCCATGCCGTAAAACTGGACCACCTCGGGGACCACCAGTCGGGAAGCTAATAATTCCGGATAGGCCTGTTCGAGGTTGACCTTGCTATGCAGCGGTCCGCCGTGGTCCGTAGACACCATCCAACCCAGGCCATAGTATTTGGCCATCAGGGCATTCATCGGGATGGGGTAGATTGCGCCGCCCCCGATCTTCGCTGTGGGTGGATCGGTCTTCCTGTCCCAGCCAACACTGAACCGTGAATGGATGTGGTGGTCACCAGCCAGCCACTCGCGACTGGATTCGGCCTGGTCGGATTGAGTCGGTGTCCGTGTACAGGAAACGCCGGCAAGAATCAGGTAGAAGACGACGGCACAACGCAGATAATGTATGTTCACGTTACTTATGGATTGCTTAATGGGTTTTTGAGAAGGAAGTCTCCCTACTTGCCACCAGGGCGTCGTGATTGAAATTGAATCCAAAGGATGGGTTGGTTTGACCATAAGTGTAAGACTATAAGACTTAAAAATAACACTGGGATAACTCTCATCAATATCAATTTAGTTGCTAAACTAAGAAGAAGCAAGACCTTTTCAAGATTAAATAGCATGCAATCTGGAAAATAATGTCCCTACTTAAAAAAAAAGGAACCTCATCCTTATTTTCGACGATCTCACCTTGGGTGGTGTCTAAGTTGGCAGGAGGGGATGAGGGAAAATTGGTGGAGGTAGGATTAATTCTGAATTGACTCTCTGATCTGTTACTTTTAAATTATAACAGTCAGTCAGATGCTATTTCTCTTTCGTGGAATCCGAAATAAACTGCTTAAAAAAATCAAGTTAAGACCTACTTGCTTATGCTATTGGAGAGATCCTTATTGAGAACGTGTGGCTATAAGGCCGATAGTATGTGGTAATTTATGCAGGATCCAAAGGAGTCGTTTATGTGTATGGAGGTGACTATTGATGAGAGCTTGAGCCTTGATGAGGTGATGATTAGCCGAGAGCTATGATGTATCAAAGTAAAAGCCCAAAAGCTTAAATCCAAGGGATAATTAAAATTTAAGAAAAAATATGAAAATTACAGTGTTGTTGGTAGTGGTACTCGTATCATTTGATGAAGTTAGCGGAATGAAAATACCAGCTGATTCTATTGCCAACGACACTACCATTTTTTTAAATCAGGAAGTTATTATAACCGCAGATAGGCAGGAAACCTTATCGTTTGATGGTGCTCAGGCCGTCTCGGTATTGAATAAACAAAAGTTGTCATTTCTAGCCCCAATGTCTATGCCTGACGCATTGATAACGGTACCCGGCGTATGGATGCAAAAAACGAATCACGGCGGGGGTTCTCCCTTTATACGGGGCTTGACAGGCTATCAAACACTTCTTTTGATTGATGGAATCCGATTTAACAATACCACTTTCCGTTCCGGACCCAACCAATACCTAAATACCATTGATCCTCTGATGACTGACCGTATTGAAGTAGTTCGTGGGCAAGGGTCTGTACAATACGGAAGTGATGCGATAGGAGGAGTGGTTCAAGTGATGTCTCACACTCCGCGATTTTCACCCGGAGGAGTGTCCTGGGATGGATATGTATATGGAAAATACCTAAGTGAAGATATGGAGAAGACAGGCCGCTTTAGTTTGGACGTTGGTATGGAAAATACTGCTATCAGTGTCGGGTTCACGTCTAAGAATCTTGGTGATATAGTGGCGGGTGGGAGAATAGGAAAGTTGAATTCAACGGGATACAATGAATATTCAATGGATTTCAAATTATTGCAAAAAATCAAAGGCAGTCATTTGTTTACAACGGCATATCAGCGTCATTTACAGGAAGATGTTCCTTTATATCATAAAATTGCAGGGAGTGGATATACTACTTACAATTTTGATCCGCAGCAAAGAGATCTGGCTTACCTAAAATGGGAGTTTTTTACGGACAAGAAATGGTTGAAGGAAATTCGTTTTATCCAGTCTTTTCAAAACTCCATAGAAGGACGTATCAAACAAAAAACAAATGACACGACTATAAAAAGCGAGAATGATAAGGTAAACATATTTGGAATAGTTTTAGAGCTTGTTTCCAAACCCGCTGAATACTGGAGCATCTCATCCGGTGCGGAATATTATTATGATAAAGTGAACAGTTCGGCTTTTGAGCATCAGGAAAATTCACAAGTACAAAATGTAATGAGGGGGCTTTATCCTGATAATTCATCCTCCGGAAATTTTGCGTTGTATTCTCTGCATTCATTTGAAAGTGAAAGATTTAATTTTTCTTTAGGAGGACGTTACAATATGGTTAGGCTTTCTGTAAACGATGAACTTTTTGGACAAACCACGATTAATCCAGGAGCGTTTGTTGGAAACGCAGGAATCACGTACAAAGTAAATTCCAAAAATCATATTATTGGTTCAGTAAATAGTGGGTTTCGTACACCTAATGTAAATGATGTTTCCAGTCTTGGTGTTGCGGATTTTAGGTATGAGGTTCCAAATTACGACCTCAAACCAGAAAGATCGTTGAATTTTGAAGTTGGTTTGAAGTCAAAATTTAAACGGTTCTCTTCCAATATTTATTTATACCAAAACAAGCTGAAAGACCTGATCACGAACGTCAAGGCTACTTATAACGGTCAGAATACTATAGACGGTGTACAGGTGTATAAAAGAATTAATGTGGGCGAAGCAGTACTTCGAGGTGTTGAGTCAGATGTTGAATACCTTCTCACCCCTAATTTATTGGCACAAGCGAATCTCACCTATACGTATGGGCAAAACCTGAGCAAAGACGAACCCATGCGACGTATTCCTCCGATCTATGGTAGTATGGGTGTTTTCTGGCATCTTGATTCCAGAATAAAATTGAGGGGAAGCTGGTCATATGCAGACAAACAAGTTAGGTTATCGCAGGGTGATATAGATGATGATCGTATTGCAGAGGGTGGTACTCTGGCCTGGAAAACTTTGGATATAAGCCTTCATTATATAGGACAAAATATACATATCCAAACGGGCATTTGGAATTTGTTTAATGAAGCCTATCGAACTCACGGGTCAGGTGTTGACGGTATAGGAAGAAGCGCCTGGATGTCGGTAAAGTTAGTTCTATAACATGTCCCTCCAATTCATAGTTGCCCTTATGCCTGAACCATGGCAGGGGTATATGCATAGCTCTTGTTTTCTTAAGTATCCTTGTAAGTCTAAACCCCTCACTGTAAATCGTCAACATAAAGTGGACTACTGAGGGAATAAAGTTAAGTTACAGTTTTATACCTTCAGAGCAAGCTTGTGGAATGATAGACATCAAAAAGTATTACATCTCCGGAAGCAATGTTTACAAAAGTCGTGGTTTGATTACTTCACCAGCCTATTTGTTATGCATGTAAACTCTGTTATAAACCGGCGGTGAAGGTTGCGGACACAGATCTACTCTGGAAAATCTTTCAGCTTCATTACACTCCCCAGTTTTTCTGCCACCTCCGTATTCTCCATGACGCCCGTAAACAAATGCGCTTGTGGACCAAAAGCAAAAAGGGGAACAGATTGTCCGGTATGCCCCGGTCCTGCCCAATTAAGCTTGATTTTACCATCCGCGGCGATACCCTCAGTCAATGTGAGTCCCCCGGTTTCGTGATCTGATGTAACAATCACTAAAGTATGTTCATCCTTTATTGCAAATTCTATTGCCTCGGCAATGGCATCATCCAAATGCTTGATCCGGTTAGCTACAAAGTCTCCCATATTTTTATGGCCCCCTGTATCGATACCCTCATCCTCCACAAAGAGAAAGAATCCTTCTGGATTTCCTGCTAGAACATTTAACGCACTCTTAACACATAATTTCAGATCCGGAAGCTGCTCATCAGTGAGCTGGCTAAGATCAGTCACTTCAGATCCCCATTGATCAAAGAGCCCAATTAGCCGGCCTTCATTCACTTCAAGTAACTCCTGACGATTTTTTATCAACTGGTATCCCTGGTTAATAAATTGTTGCACCAAATCACTTTCATCTTGTGAGAATATACCTGTTGCACCAATCAGCACATCAATTTCAGCTCCAACAAGCTGCAATGCTATTTCGTGTTCAGCTCCACGGCTTTCCACATGAGCATAATATGCACTAGGAGAGGCATCGGTAAGCTCTGATGTTGTAATGATGCCAGTGGCAAAACCCCGTTGTTTGAGCGGCTTCCAATATGGAGACTTTTGGTAGCCCATCTGGGGTCACCCCAACCATTAGGTTTCGCGTTTTATGCCCTGTTGCCAGTGCAGTAGCTCCAGCGGCAGAATCAGTAATTAATTTGCCACCAATGGCTGGTGAAGTGTTCACGATGCCTGTAAAAGGCATCCTTTCCATATGAAGTCTACCCCCAACTCCATAATATTTGTACCTTGACGCAACCACCTGATTAATGCCCATCCCGTCACCAAGGAAGAAAATGATGTTCCGAGGGTAAGTCTCCCATGAAATATCATTTTGTGCTTTTCCAGTTTCTTCCGAGGTTTCATTTCTAACCAGGTCGTAATTAAAATAACGGGTCAGGGCATAGATCACAAAAGTTCCTGCTAGGAGGCTGGTAAGTATCAATCCAATGATCCTTAGAATTTTAACCCGCATTATTCATAGGCCACCAATTTTGGGATTAATAATGGGTTGCTAACTATTTTTGATTGGAGTGTATGTATTAATTTGAAGATCAACCAGGTTTCTGGATTTCAAAGGACATTAGAGCGTTTTTTTGTTAGAATTTTTCAATTTTCAGTCAAAGCTCTATTGTGTTCTTATGGAAGAACATTTTTTTGATTAAACTAAACTGTTTAACTGATCGGTCAGTTCACCGTAAGCAAATCGCCCAGCAGGTATTGATATCTAAAGGCTCTTGAGAATTGTATTGTCAATGATCTTTTCCTTTCTTTCAGGCACGCCCCAACCTTCATCAGGTAAAGCCGGATATTGTCCACTTGCCATCGTTTAGCAAAGTGGTGTTTTGTTTTGGCAATTAATAATTTAATCTGCCGGAACATTTCATAACAGAGGGTAGCGATGATTAAACGCATGAAATTGGCCCAGTAGCGATGACAGGAAAGCCGGTCGGAATAAGTCATGTTTTTGAGTTCCTTTATTCGATTTTCACTGGCATCACCTCGCTTGACATAAAAATCAAAGTAAATCTGTTGAGCGGTCATCGCTTCAAAGTTGCTCACAAAGTAACGGACATTCATTCCTTTTCCGGTAGACTCCACTTTGGCGTACAGCTTTTCAGAACGATCCCAGCTTTTGGCCTGGTAAGTAAACGGGCCAACAAACTCTTGATGTTTGATGATTTTTGAAGCATATTCCTTTTTTACTTCAATGATAGTCTGTTTGGTAAAAGTCTTTAAAACTTCATTACTACTAATACCTAAACAAAATTGAAGGTCAAACTGCTTAGCTATCCGATAAAAAGATGCTCCTGAAAAGCCACTATCCGCTCGAATAAGGATCTTTACTGAGGGCAGTTTTTTTCTGATTTTAATGACAATCCTTTTCAATAAGGCCACAAACCATTTGTTGGAGTGACAATTGCCCGGACGTAGTACTGGTAAAATGACCTGACCGGTGTTCCCGTCCTTAAAGAACAACTCATGGTACATAGTCTGTCCATAATAGCCATTATACAAACTGAGTTGTAGGGATCCATGAGTAGGGTCATCGGTACCATCTACATCAATGATGATTTGACCAGTCTTCTCTTTCAACTCCTCTACATAACGGTCTACAAACCATTGACTCATCTGGTAGATCAGACTCCGATCGGCCTTGTTTTCAAATCGACTTAAAGTAGGCTGGGAACATAATCCGCTATCTAGTACTTTACGGATCACCGGATCCTCTCGGAGTTTTTGTTCGTCATTGCAATCCTGATAGCCCTGCATCATTAAAAACACCCGTTGGCGAAGCATTTCTTCATAAGTGTATTCGATAAAAAAGGGGTTTCGATAGTCAGGAATCAGTGCGGCGAAGCTTTTTAATAGACCAGTCTTTCTCTCTACTTTTTCACTTAACAATATCGCTCCGTCTGAGCTAATCGCTGATGCTGAAAAATCAAATTTAAAAGCTTGTTTTCCTCGATAAAATACGGTATCTTTTTCCTTATATTCAGGCATAAATTAATTGCTTATTTTGTTGTCTAACTATCTCAATATAAGCAATTTATGCCTGTTTTTTATTGTCTACTATGAATTTTTCGGGATAAGGAATTTCTCAACAATCTATACATCGAAGATACCACTACCCAGGCGGATATTGAAAAAGTAAAAAAGGAGATCGCTGAAACAGAGGAAACGTTAATTCGAAGCGTAAGAGATACAGCTTCTCTATTTATCAAAGACGTACCGGAAATGGCAGAAATTAAGGAACGGTTGGAGGAGGGAGAGGCTGCGGTTGAAATGGTACGCATTAAAGAGAACCACCAGGTATACTATGGCGATAAAGTGCGATATGTTGCCTTTATTATTACCAAAGACATGGCACTGCCTAAGTTGATCGAATGGTCTATTCCTGGAAATGATCTAGAGGATAAGTTCTTTAAATATTATCGTTCTGCCATCAGGTTTCGGCTAAAGGATACACTTTCTTACAAAAACTACTGGAAGCCAATAGAAGATAATCTGCCAGATGACGTCCGGACGATCTATTTTGCGCCGGATGGAGTCTATCACCTCCTAAACCCTCAAACATTTTTCAATACTTCTACCGGTCAATATCTGTTAGATGAAATCGATATAAGGTTTGTGCCAACCATTTCCATTGTTAGTACTGATAGAGATTATGAATTGAAATTGGCCTCACTGTTTGGATACCCCACCTATATAGATAATCCATCGCCTCCTGATACAACACATACAGCAACTAGCCGGAGTAATCTTTTAACCAATGAGATATATGGACTTCCGGGCACAAAAGTAGAAGTAGAAAAGATCCGGGATATTTTAAAGGACCAGGGGATTGATGTTTTTCTTTTTGTAGAAAAGGAGGTAAATAAAAAAAACATTTATGCCAATAATAGATCTGATATCAGTAGTGTCCGGTAAAGAGTTTAAAAAAAGGGGCAGGTAGGGAAACCTACCTGCCAATGCCTTAGTTTTTCAAGTCCGACCAAGAAAAACAACGCATGAATAAAAGTACAAACTTTACCGGACAGCCGATCCTGGCACAACTTCTTTCACTGATTGATAAAAGCTCAGTTTCTCGTATAGCTAAAAAGCGCCAATCAGATCGATATAGCAAATATTTTAAGACATGGGATCATTTGGTGACCATGCTGTACAGCACATTATGTGGGGCCACAGCACTTCGAGAGCTTACAACAGGTCTTTTTGGCCAGTGAGGGGAAACTTCGGCACCTGGGTTTAATACGGAGTTGTCGTCGATCAACCCTTTCTGATAGTAACAAAAGAAGGAGCAGTGAAGTGTTCAGGGAGATTTATATGGACCTTTATCGAAAGTGGCATCATGTTTTATCGGACAGCCGAATAGAATTAGAACTGTTCAAGCAGCTTTACATAGTGGATTCAACTGTTTTCTCTTTGTTCAAAGACATTTTGAAGGTGGCCGGTAGGCCCCGAAGGGATGGCTGTAGCAAGGGAGGGATCAAAGCCCACACCCTGGTGCATGCCATTGAGTTGATGCCTTGTTTGGTCAGGTTTACTGCGGCCACAACACACGATCACACTTTCTTACAATATCTAAACTTACCAGAAGGCTCTTACATAGTGATGGACAAAGGGTATGTTGACTATTACCAATACCAACTATGGAGCAAAACTGGTGTCCACTACATCACCCGGATGAGAGATAATGCTTTATACCAACCCATCGAGGAGTTTGATATCCCCGACCATGTTGACCAGGGAGTCATCAAGGATGAAAAAATAACTGTCCAGTATTCAGTAGAAGGCAAAAAATATGATCATTTACAGCGAAGGATTGCCTATTGGGATGATAAATACCAACGATTATTCATTTTTGTTACTAACGATATGCAAATTGATGCAGGCTCTATTGCATTGATTTATAAATATCGCTGGCAAATTGAACTCCTGTTTAAAAAACTAAAACAGAACTTTCCAGTCAAATATTTCTTAGGCGATAATGTCAACGCCATTGAAATTCAATTATGGACTTCTATGATTGCCATGCTATTGTTAGAGGTAGTCAAAAGGCAATTGAAAAGAAAATGGGCCTATTCAAATATGGTAGCCCTTGTCAGGTTCCATCTGATGGCCTATATCTCATTGTTTGACTTCCTTAATGACCCAGATAAAACCTTAATCAAAAACAATCAACAACGCCAACCTTCATTGTTCCCAACTTAAATAAATCAACATGGGCCTGCTTTTGTGATAATGCCTATTTATTGCCCCTATTTATCAAATCGTAGCAATTTGAATGGCTTTCTTATTTTTACCGGACACTACTGATCTGATATCATTCATCTGGCCACCCATGGCTACTGGATTGATGATAGAGGCCCTTCGTCTTACAGTTCACTTTATAAAAGCCTTTCCAATTCAGGTGTAGTACTGGCTGGCGCTCAAACAAGGTCTGAATACGGTGGTTTTAACCTGGAGTCGGAAGGCCTACTTACTGCTGCCGAGATCCAAGATATGAATCTCTTTCAAACCGAATTAGTAGTACTATCTGCTTGTGAAACTGGTTTGGGGGAAATTGTCCCTGGTGAAGGTATTTATGGACTAAAAAGGGCTTTCCAAAAAGCGGGAGCTAAAAACCTTGTCACATCTTTATGGAAAGTTGATGATACTGCCTCCCAGAAGTTTATGAGTTTATTTTATGAAAACCTGAGTAGCTTTGGCCAGCTTGACATAGCCTTCAAAAATGCTGGAAACGAATTAAAGAAAGTATATCCTGATCCTTACTTTTGGGGAGCTTTTACCTTAACCCGATTTTACTAAAGAATATCCAATGCATTGGCCATTAGGTCATTGAACATTGCGGGCTTTTCTTTCATCGGATCATCCGGTGTCCTAGATAATAAATATTTTAAAATTTCTACGGACTTGATCCATGAAGTTCAAAATACTATTTTGACTGTTGAAATTAATCTTAACTCAAAATTGAAATTATGAATTCCACTCCCAAATTAATTAATTACAGAGTTTCTTGGAACACTATTTTTATGCCTGGTGGTTGCCCTCAACGCCAATGCTGGTGTAGCTAATCTATTGGCTATAGGAAGTATCCTCATGGTAATGGTTTATGGCGGGCGGTCACATTTCCGGCGCACACTACAATCCTGCAGTCACGGTTGCTGTCTTAATACGCGGTCGCATCAAAATGAATGAAGCCATTATGTATTGGGTTGCACAAATTGTAGGTGCCGTGGTTGCAGCATTAATTGCTAAAATGGTTTTTAATACCTCTGGAGATGGTAGTGGCGCCGTATCTGAGCTTGGATCAACTCCTGCTTTGGTAGCGGAAATTCTGGGAACATTTGCTTTAGCGTACGTTGTATTAAATGTGGCAACCTCAAAAGACACTGAAGGTAATAGCTACTACGGTCTGGCAATTGGTTTTACTGTCTTAGCTTGTGGTTACATTTTTGGTAAATACTCCGGTGGTGCATTTAACCCGGCAGTGGCGATTAGTCAAAGCGTTGCGGGCTTCTTTTCCTGGGGACACATCTGGATCTATCTTGTTGGTTGTCTTGGGGGTGGAGCTTTGGGTGGCATCGTGTTCAAACTGCTCAATCCGGATGATAAATGATCTTAGAAGTAAATCTTCCCGGGATTCATCAACCCCAGAGGTTAATCAGATGGATGGCTATACTATTGATTTATTCGATTTTTATATCATACCGACCTAGCAGTCCGGTAACTCCAAGTGTCGAGAATTTTGGCTTTTTTGATACGATTTAATTCTGGATCGATTGAGTAATTAAGGGAGGTGCGGAAATCAGCTTTTTCTAAAATTGAGTTGTCAAATACTGCCCTATTCAAGTCGCAATTGTCAATGCAAATAAAAAAGCCCATCAACTTTGACAGGCTTATTCTAATGCTAGAAATTTAAAGAGTAATATTAAATTACCTTCACATTTACTGCGTTCAATCCTTTTTGACCTTTCTCTACATCATAGCTTACTTTATCTCCTTCGGTTATTTCATCGGTTAATCCGGTTTGATGGACAAATACATCTTTTCCGCCTTCATCAGGCGTGATGAATCCAAATCCTTTAGCATTATTGAAGAATTTTACTGTTCCGTTACTCATGATAATAATTAAAGTGTGAGGCAAAATTAGTGTTATATTTTTAGTTTCTAAAATTTACCAATATTTAACAATGACACTTACTAATGCTTAAAACAACTTTACCCATTTGCAGTTTATGGCGTTTGTTATTAATTCTGATGGAAACTGCTTACAATCCAGCCACCACCAATCACGTCATCGCCTTCATAAAATACCGCCGCCTGTCCCGGCGCAATAGCGCTAACGCCTTTGCCAAAGTAGACTTTCATAGTATCGCCTGCCTGCTCAATCACTGCTGGTGCACCGGCATCATTATAGCGGACTTTGGTTGTCGTGTCCAAACGTTGTCCGTTGAGATCAGTGTACTTTAATAAATTCAACTGCTTCACATACATCCCGTCCCGGGAGAGTTCGTCAAAAGTGCCCAACACTACTTCATTGGTTTCTTTGCGTATCTCCGTTACATAGACCGGGTAACCCAGTGCTATTTTCAGTCCTTTACGTTGGCCCACCGTATAGAAAGGATAGCCCTCATGTTCTCCAATAACGGTACCATCATCCAAAACGAAAGCGCCACCATTGACTTTTTCTTCCAATCCTTCCACCCGTCGTTTGAGGAAACCACGGTAGTCGTTGTCCGGTACAAAACATATCTCATAGGATTCTGATTTGTTCACCAGTTCATGGAAGCCTCTTTCTTTAGCCAATTCCCTGATTTGGGGTTTTGTTAAATCACTCAAAGGGAAAATGGTTCTGCTCAGGCTTTCCTGGGAGACCCCCCAAAGGGCATAACTTTGATCTTTGTTCAGATCTTTACCTTTGGCAATGTAAAAGCGGCCGTTTTGCTCTTTTAAAGTGGCATAATGTCCGGTGGCGATATTATCACATCCCAGTTTGTCCGCCCTTCGCAAAAGCGCATCCCATTTGATGTGTGTGTTGCACAACACACAAGGGTTAGGAGTACGGCCGGCTAGGTATTCACTGGTAAAGTGATCAATTACATAGTCACCAAACTCCTCCCTGATGTCCAGGATGTAGTGGGGAAACCCAAGATTGACAGAAATGTTGCGGGCATCATTAATAGATTCCAGGCTGCAGCAGCCGGTTTCTTTTTTACTTCCACCGGAATTGGCATAATCCCAGGTTTTCATGGTCATTCCTACTACTTCATAGCCTTGCTCATGCAGTAGTACTGCAGCCAAAGAGCTGTCGATGCCGCCGCTCATGGCCACTAATACACGTCCTTTTGTGCTCATAATTTGCTAGTTCGCCAGGTTCACAGCCTGGTTTTTCACAAGTTCAAAAACCGTTTAACGGTTTTTGTAGTTTTTTGGTTCTGGTTAAACAGTTTTTTGTTAAAGTCTGTTAACCTTGAAACTCAATGCAAAGATAAATGGATTAATTATAAGCATGATCAGCTACGTGACATTTTCTCCTAATTCACTTACCTTTGAGAAGTCCACTTTAGGTATGATGCACCCTGAATTAGAGGTGATATTTATAAATAATGGCTTTAAAAACGCTAGTAAAAGTTGGAGAGATCTCTAACCTTAGTGATGCACGCTATTGCGCCGGTATGGGGGTGGAGATGCTGGGCTTTAACCTGAATAAGCAATCTGACACTTTTATTTCACCGGAGCAATTCAAAGAAATCACCGACTGGGTGGCTGGTGTGAAATTCGTAGGAGAGTTTACCGATACGAATGTTGAAACGATTAAACAGTTTATCTCGGTCTATGCTGTGGATATGGTTCAAATAACTGATACCAACTCTGAGGTGATATTTGACCTTGACCTTCCTGTTATAATGCACATTAAGAGTTCGGATTTAGAAGAATTGGAATTACTAATGAGTCAAGTAGGCAACCAGGTCGATTACTACCTGTTGGAGAATTTTGATGATCCGGATGAGTTAAAAGAACTGGCGGATAATTACCCAATTCTCCTGGGTTGTAATATTGACGTAGATAATGTACACTTATGGATCGAGGAGACGGCGATCAAAGGAGTTGCCCTCAAAGGAAGCCTGGAGGAAAAACCCGGGTTTAAAGACTACGATCAGTTGGCAGATATCCTGGAGGCACTGGAAACCGACGATTGAACTTCTTCGGTAGAAAACACTTCTTTTACCCGGTAAGTTTTTTTATCCTGTGACTCATAGTAAGTCCGGATGATCAATTCAGCTACAAAGCCAATGGTTATCAACTGGATGCCGCCTAGCAACATAGTTATTCCAAGGATCAATAGCGGTCTGCCCCAAATATCTTCACCCATTAACTTGATTACCAGCAGGTAGGCACTAATCACTGAGCCGGTCATGAAGAAAAACAAGCCCAGTGTGCCGAACAGGTGCATCGGTTTCTGCAGATATTTCTGGAAAAAGACCATTAACATCAGGTCACTTGCTACCTTGAAAGCGCGACCGATCCCGTACTTGGAGGTACCATATTTCCGATGATGATGATTTACAGGTACCTGGATCATATTGGCGCCCTGCATGTGGGCTAAGACAGGAATAAAGCGATGTAGTTCACCATATAACCCCAGGTTTTTGGCTATTTGTGATTTAAAGACCTTGAGTGTGCAGCCGTAATCACGCAATTGAACCCCGGTAAGCCAGCGAATTATACCGTTTGCAATACTACTTGGTATCTTTCTAAGAATGTTATCTTTTCGGTTCTTGCGCCAACCAGCCACAACATCACAGTCCTCCTTTTGTAATTGTTTCACCATCATAGGGATGTCCGCGGGATCATTTTGTAGGTCGCCATCCAGGGTAACGATATAATCACCTGTGGCCTGATCAATTCCTGCCGTCATGGCAGCAGTCTGACCATAATTTCGGGTAAGAATTACCAATTTGATGCAAGGATCAGCTTGTTCCTTAATTTTGACAACAGTCTGATCTGTAGAGCCATCATCAACAAACACTACTTCGTAGTTGAGATCACTGAGAGACTCGGAGATTGAAGCCATAAGCGGCTCAATATTGTCCTCTTCGTTGAAGACCGTTATAACCAAAGAGAGTTTCATCTCTACCAAGATAGAAGAAATGGAGTGAAGAAGTAAGGATGAAGAAGTTAAGAATGTAGAATTGGAAAATCGATGTCTTGTTGAATGAGAATGTCGGTGTTGAATTATTTATACAAATTGAAATCTTAAGTACTTGATTTTTTCGCCTTTGGCCATAAACATCTTTTCATACCTTGTTTGTATGCCTAAATGGTCTTGCAAAAAGTTGGTACTGTATAGATCGTGGGTATGAACCAGTTCTTTCACCTCTATTTCTGATTCCAGTACTTCAAGTGTATAGTCGAAGAGAGCGGTATTGTCCGTTTTAAGATGAACCAAACCATTATCCCGAAGTAATTCTTGATAAATGTTTAAAAACCGGGGACCAGTAAGCCGTCTTTTGACATCACGTTTTCTTGGTCGTGGGTCAGGAAATGTGATCCAGATTTCAGACACTTCCGTTGGTGCTACGAAATTCTGGATTTGCAGAATCTGTGTTCTTAAAAAGGCTACATTACTTAACTCTTTGTCAATTGCATCTTTACTACCTCTCCAAATGCGCGTTCCCTTTACATCTACTCCCAGAAAGTTTTTTTCAGGGAAATTTCCTGCAAACCCTAGCGTGTATTCTCCATTGCCGCATCCTACTTCAAGAACAATGGGATGATCGTTTTTGAAGTAAATTTCATTCCAATTTCCTTTGATCTTTTCGTAGATATCCTTACCTGGTTCAATGACATTATCACGTTCAAAGTTCTCTTTGAAACGTTGTAGTTTGCTTCTCATAGATGCATTGTGGCTTCAAATCTAGGAAAAGAAGTTTATCAAGGATATGAATCTTTTTGAATACTGTATTTACCGGTAAAAAAGGAGTTCCAAACATCTTTCGGATATTTGGTTTTTAAGATCTCCATCCGTCCCTCCCTATCTCTGGCTACCAGGTTAACCAGGTTGAGATAGTAGTTAAGCGCCTCGCCTTTAAGCGGTTCCTTCCAATCTTTAAGCCGCAGGACATCATAGGCCTCGCGAAGCCGGTTCATTGCGGAAATATAATGGTGTCATGGCCATTAATTGCTTAGCCACGATCAGTGCAAGCCTATCGTTCATTTTGGCTGCATGTTGCTGGTAATAATGAGAAATGTAGTCAATTGATTGTGAAGTGAGATCATCTGCCACAGCATTGACCAGTGAATAATGCAGCACCTTAAGATGAAAATGTAATGTCAATGAATTTATCTGATTGGGGCAAATCATAGCCTTCATACTGTGGAGCCGTCTCAATTGTTGGGCCATAATTTTAGGAGTAACCTCATCATCAAACAGTTTACCTTCCCAAACAGACCAGTTATTTATGTTGTAAAAAAGGAATTCGAAGATGTCGAACTGTAATATATAATCAGACCGATCGACAAGCTTTTTGACATATTCGTCATTTTCCAGGACAATCTTTTTGAGAACGAAATAATAACGGCTTTTAGGTCTGTTATCCGGCAGAACCTGGGCATCCTCCAGAGAGGCGAAGAATCTGAGAGAAGTATGTTTGCGGTCGAGATAACTCTCCAGGCAGGGTAGGTTCTCATAACTGTCATAGCCCTGATGATCCTGAAAATATAATTTGTTCAGGATAAGATTATAGAAGTAAGACTTATCAGGATAATCCAGCTGGCACAGGATTCCCGTTGACACCTTGCCTCTAGCCACCATCTCATAGGCAAATGATTGGATATCCAGGGCTTGTTGAACATACAGCCTGTTTTCACCATATATCTGTATGAGATCCAGAACCGAAAAGTGAGCGGCAAGGATAATGTCCTCAATATTTTCGCACAAGGGACGTTGCCCGTTCTGGATGATTTTGGCCGTTTCATAGAGCGTCACGATATGGAATTCATTAATGGAAGGAGGGAAGAGTGTACAAACATGTTCTTTGTCCGCCTTACCTCTGAAGGCCTGGATCTCAAGATATTTTTTTATGGCAAATACACGTCTTATTAGATTCTTATGTTGATCGTGCCGTGCATTGGGATTATATCGCTCAACTGCCCGGTTGAAATCACCGAAAGCTATTGTTACTTTTTGTTCATCAGTTAATCTCTGGGTTAATGTGAGGTACAGCACAGCTCGCCGCTGTTGCTTAAGATATTTTTCAAACCTGGCTTCAATTGAGTCATTTTCGAAAAGTTTCTTCCACTTGGTCCTGGAATAGCGATCTTTAAATGGTGTGCGACTCAATTGCGATTTAAACTGCCCCCAATCCTCCCTTGTTTCAAGGCTTATTTCTATCGTGTCATTATTAGCTTTTTCCAGGGTTCTCATCAGCACCATAGCCCGCTCTTCCTGTAGGCGCATATTGATAACTGAATCACCTTCAACTGACGCAAAAGCTAAAATTTTGGCAGTTCGAATAACCAAGTTGCTGTCATTGAGGTACTTGATGATATCGTTAATTTCATTTTTATTATAGCTGGCACTGGCTTTATCGAAAAACAATCTGAAGTTTTTCCTTTTATTAATCCCTGAGCGTGGCCGGTATGGCCGGTATCGAATTCCTTCATATTTCAGGCCGAAGTATTTCTTATAAAAAGTGAACCGATCAATGGGTTCACAGACTTCATTATCCAGCTGGGGTAAATTGCCAGTAATGTCAGAGTACAATGAATCGAATTCCAAACTAGCATAAGGAACTTTTTTACAAATAAATGAAACAGAGTAGGGTACTTTGTTATTCAGCTTCTCAACTTTTCCAAGATTGACGGGCCAGGAATAATTTCTCCATTTCACACCCAACTTTTTACCTTTTAGGACAAGTTGAAAATCTTTTCGTTCCTTTTTTTATAGCCTTCTACAGATCCCCGAATTCTTATTCTGGAAAGGATATCGTCGAGATATAGTTCTAATCTATTCTTAAGTTGGACATGGATATCATTTCGGTCGGCAAAGATTTCTTTCGCTACGCCAGACTGATCTGTATAGTTGAACGAAATTCCGTCTGATTTTCCCGGAATATTGCGGGAAAGTGTAGTTAAATCAGTGAAGGATACTATTACATCATCATGACTGAGTGATTCGAGATCAAGTTTAAAGCCGGCTTTTAAAACACGTTTGTAGTTTTGTTGGTACTCCTCCTCGGTGTCGTCATTTAAAGTTGGCTTCCAAATAAGTTCATTCCTTACCTGGGCATAGGTTGAGATAGGTAAAAGTAAATAAAGAAAAATTAATGCCCTGTTCACAAGTAATTGACCTTAAAAACCAGCAATAAGTTAGCTAAATACCTTCAAAACGAAAATTTGAATGTGATCAAACGTGAAGTACACTATTAATTCCTGCTGTTGAAACTGACATATCCAATAGCTAGATCCGAGAAAGTCCGTGGGTCTCTATAGTACACAATGATATCATAGTCATTTTCCGCTTCAAAAAATGAACCCTCCAGAAAATATGGGTCCGGATCGCCATTTTCGACATAGTATAAGTAATTGTAAAAACCTTGTTTCAAGATTAAACTGGTCGTGTACATCTGTCTCTCATTATTAAAAACCATTCGGTTTTCTTTTTGCCAGTTATTAAAGGCTCCCACTATATAAATTGGATTTGATATTTGCCGGTGGTTAAGATAAAAATATGTCGTGATATAGTCTTCTTCGAGGTAATCGGCGCCTGGATCATTGTTTTCGATTATATATCCTCCATTCAGATCACTGTATTGGCTATATACTTCGGTTGTTCGGGGTCTGTCTATGGCAAGATGTGCTGCAATGCTGTCTGATCCCTTAGCAATTTGTGCAATATGCTGCCCTTTAAAAGTTGTTGATCTCAAGTCAGCAATGCGAAATTCGTTGAGCGACCTAAAAGTGTTTTCTCCCGTAAAATGACGATAGTGCAGCAGTGCTCGATCCTCACGAACTTGTGTGGGTTTTAATCCGGTAATGGCATTATCCCAACGTTGATTTTGTCTAATAATAACGTTTATGTCAGTGTAGGGATTCATCAACTCCAACCCGTCATAATTAATCTGGAACTCAATCTGGTGATTCTGAAACCTGCCTGTTGCACCGGTCAAAACTGCAATTTTAGGACTTATCTGTACTCTGGAATCAAAAACGACAAATCTTTTCGTTAAGATCAAATCACTTTGATTAGTACCTCTATAGACCAGTAAAAGGTAATTGCCAGGCAATTTTACCGGTGGTACTTCGAAGGTGTAATGAGTATAGGGGATAAGTGTGCTCTGAGAGTAATCAAAAGTTCTAATCGGGTATTGGTTATATCCTTCAGTGAATTCCAGATCCGGTAAAGTAGATTTGGTCCAATTTGCATTACAGTGAATAATTTTGACATTATAATCCAGGTAGTCCGCATGGAGTTCGTCAAATTCAAGAATTAAACGAGTTTCACCATTGAAAGCTATTACTGAACTCTGTACAACATCTTGAACAAACCCCCTGTTTGGATAGAGAATATCAGACAAGATGTTTGATTCATATCGGTAATCTTGAAAAATAAGTTTTTTTGAATTTGTTTGGATGGCACTGGTAGTTGACTGGCTGACAGGCAAACAGCCATTAAATAGTAGTAATATTATTGGTAAGAATAGTCTGAGCATTATTAACCCGTTATATTAAGGTCTTTCCCCGCATAATACTGCATATCCATATCTTTCACCAGTTTGGTATACCAGGTGATCTGTCCGACGTGATAGGAAAAATGCTCCACCACATGCATGAGGATACCAAAACCTGTGATGTCTATTCCCTGTATGCTGTATTTTTGAGTTAGACATTCGGGGTTAAGACCCCTAAGGACGTTTTGCACTTCAACCATCAATTGGTCCATGTCTTCTAACAATGTTTCTTTGGAAATAATCTCCTGATGGTCAAACTCTGTCTGACGTAATCGCTTATCAGGGTTGCCACCTAACCCAAAAAGAATGTATTGCCTCACATTGCCGGACAAATGGAGTACAAGATTACCCATACTTACAAGATTGCCGTTTGGCCTTTTCCAGATTTCTTCATCGGACAACTGGTCAAAGCATTTTTTAATGCGAGCCATGGATTCCCGTATTAGCCGGTATTCGACTTCTTTAGTAATTGTTTCTAATATGCTCATTTGAATATAAAGAAGTGATAAAATTAGCCTATTCAGAGCAATGGTTAACGTATGATCTCACTTTTTGAAATCATAATCCAGGGCCTATCTTTGCAGCCTGTTTTTTGAACCTAACTAAAAAGTATGCACAATATTATATTCTTAATTCCCATCCTTGGTGTAGTTGGTCTTTTAGTGATGTGGATGAAATATTCCTGGGTAGTTAAACAGGAATCCGGGAATGATAAGATGAAGGAGCTGTCTGGGTACATTGCCGAAGGAGCGATGGCATTTTTGAGAGCAGAATGGAGAGTCCTTGGTTACTTCGCGATTATTACCGCTCTTCTACTGGCATATACTGGTACAATGGTAGAGACGTCAAGCCCGGTAATTGCTATTTCTTTTCTTATAGGAGCTGTATTATCTGCAGCTGCGGGGTATTTCGGAATGAATATGGCCACAAAGGCGAATGTAAGAACTACACAAGCTGCAAGAACCAGTCTTTCGAAAGCGCTTAAAGTTTCATTTACCGGAGGAACTGTAATGGGATTAGGGGTTGCCGGATTGGCTGTATTTGGGATAGGTTCACTCTTTATTGTGTTCTATCAAATGTATGTTTTAAGCACTGGAGGTGACGTGAACGGCATGGCCATGGAGAAGGCTCTTGAAGTATTGGCAGGATTTTCATTAGGTTCAGAATCTATTGCTTTATTTGCCAGAGTAGGGGGTGGAATATATACCAAGGCAGCAGATGTTGGCGCTGACCTTGTGGGTAAGGTAGAAGCTGGAATACCAGAAGATGATGTAAGAAACCCCGCGACAATCGCAGATAATGTTGGTGATAATGTTGGTGATGTGGCTGGCATGGGTGCTGACCTTTTTGGATCTTACGTGGCCACAATTCTGGCCAGTATGGTACTGGGAAGAGAAATTGAATCGAATGATGCATTTGGAGGTATTGCTCCCATTTTACTACCTATGCTCATCGCTGGAATGGGTCTTATTTTTTCTATCGCAGGCACTTTTTTCGTTAAGATTTCCAATGAGTCTGATAGTGTTCAAAAAGCATTAAACCTGGGAAACTGGTCTTCAATTATCTTCACTGCAATTGCTTCATATTTCCTTGTTGGATATCTTCTCCCTGAAAGTATGAGCATAAGAGGTTATGAATTTACCTCTATGGATGTCTTTTTGGCAATTGTTCTGGGTCTTGTAGTTGGTACTTTGATGAGTATGATCACTGAATACTACACAGCCATGGGAAGGAAACCGGTGAACTCAATTGTACAGCAATCTTCTACCGGCCATGCTACTAATATTATTGGTGGATTAGCAGTTGGAATGGAATCAACTATGTTACCTGTCATAGTTTTGGCAACCGGTATTTATGGATCATTTCAATTAGCAGGTCTTTATGGCGTAGCAATTGCAGCTGCCGGAATGATGGCCACTACAGCCATGCAGTTAGCAATTGATGCTTTTGGTCCAATTGCTGATAATGCGGGAGGTTTGGCTGAGATGAGCGGTTTGCCAGATGAAGTAAGGGGAAGAACTGATAATTTGGATGCTGTTGGAAATACAACTGCTGCAGCAGGTAAGGGATTCGCTATTGCCTCAGCGGCTTTAACTGCACTTGCACTTTTTGCTGCCTTCGTCGGAATCGCCGGTATTAATAGCATAGATATTTACAAGGCTAATGTTTTAGCTGGCTTATTCATTGGAGGCATGATACCTTATATCTTTTCTTCTTTGGCAATTGCAGCGGTTGGAAAGGCGGCAATGGACATGGTAAATGAAGTTCGAAGGCAGTTCAAGGAGATACCAGGCATCATGGAGTACAAGGCCACACCCGAATATGAGAAATGTGTAGCAATCAGTACTAAGGCTTCTCTTCGTGAAATGATGAGACCTGGTGCAATTGCTTTAATTACACCTGTTGTAGTGGGCTTTACTTTTGGCCCTGAGGTATTAGGAGGGATGCTGGCTGGTATCACTGTTTCCGGTGTTTTAATGGGAATCTTTCAAAATAATGCCGGAGGTGCATGGGATAATGCTAAAAAGTCGTTCGAAGCCGGTGTAAAAATCAATGGAAAGATGGAGTATAAGGGATCGGATGCGCACAAAGCGTCAATAACCGGAGATACGGTAGGTGATCCCTTCAAGGATACCTCAGGGCCATCAATGAACATTCTCATTAAATTAACTTCTATTGTAGCCTTGATTATTGCTCCTCATATCGCAGTTGATTCTTCCCGCCACGCAGTTAATGACCAGGAAATATTAGACCAGGAAAATGCTGTTGTTATAAATGTTATAGAAAAGGGAATTAGTGAAAAGCTTGAAGATTTTAAGGAAATACCTGATAGATAGGTCATTACAGCCGATAAAGACCCTTTTTAGAAGAAATGCCCGTCAAAATATTTGACAGGCTTTTTTATGGGTTATACTTTATTACTTGTTAAAAAAAATAAAATATCATGACAATCTGCAAGTCAAAACAATGACAATTACTCATAAATAGCATTTATTACTAAATAAGCCTCAATAAAAGATGTTATTTAACGTGTCCATAAGGCAAATTAGTGAAGCGTTATTTTTTCTTCCTTAGTGGTGGCGATTAGCTAATCAGAGAGACTATTAGTATGACTGTTAACCAGCAGTGGATGGAGTGTTGGAATTCGCAAAATAATGAGGTCTTACTTTCCCACAACTTACAAACAGAGTTATGCTGGAGTTTTACACAGGTTTTACACAGGTTTTACACACCCTCGCTCATCTTGAATTAAGTTCGTTTGTCCGATTGATTATTTTATCAGTAGGCTGAAATAACCAATTTTACAGCACTAAATCTAAATGTCCTAAACCATGAGAATAGAGTTATTGAAAGTACTCGTCCCTCTTATTTTGTTTGCATGTAGTCAACCGCCAAAACAACAGGAGGAAATTGGTAAAGAGTTTTATATAGATGTCTACGAGAATGTAATACCGGAGCTGAAAGTTTGCCTTGAGGCTCATGGCGGTCTCGACGTATGGCGCCAATTTGGCGGTCTTGAATACGATCGTGTTACAAAAACTGGTACAGGAGACCACTCAATTATTGATTTATATACCCGCAAGGATCTAGTGAAAAATGACACTGCTTACACCGTCGGTTACGACGGCGCTAATGTCTGGATTACTCCTGACCGGGAAACCATTAAATCACCACGATTTTTTCACAACCTTCATTTCTACTTTTTGGCATTTCCTTTTGTTGTGGCGGACCCGGGTACTAATCAGGAATATATTGGTCAGAAATCTTACAACGGTAAAATCTATAATAAAATAAGAATTACCTATGGAAACAAGATTGGTGACAGCCCTGAAGATCAATATATTCTATGGATTGATACTGAGACGAACCTGCTGGACTTTATTAACTATTCTGTTACCTATTTTGACAAGAGCAGGGCAGAAAATTTTAATGCCTTAGTATACAGTGATTGGAAGGAAATTCAGGGGTTAAAAGTGTCGACCTTGCTTTCTTCGTACCGCTGGACTGCTGATTCATTAGGTGAAGCAAGGGGTAGCAACACTTTCTCTAATATCAAATTTTCTGGTCAACAGCCTGACCAGTTATTGTTTGAAGTTCCCGAGGGTGCATTGATAGATGAATTACCATCTGAGGATGAATAGTATGAAAGGGCATGATCTACTATAGATCTTTCCTTGTCAACACCCAGTATATTAGAGAGATAAAAGTAACAAACCAGACTAAGACGATTGCCAGATCGCCCCATGCGACATAATCTTGTACTTCCATAAAAACGTATCGTTGATAAGGGAAGCGAATCAGGTTATTTAGTGCATTAACTGGCCATAATGGTGCAGTTGAAGCCAACATATCCGGAATAAAAGGATTATGTTTAAAATTGACAATTAGGACTGGTTCAAAAACCAGTGTATACATAAAGATGGTTACGATGGCAAAGCCTGCTTTTCGCAATAAAAGGCCCACTAAAAATGCGAATGTGAGGAATGTAACAACCTCAATAAAATAGACACCCAAAAATTCCAATGAGCTGACAATGTACTTGGTCTCGGTTACAGTTGAATAAGCTAGTCCAGTGGTCAAACCAATAAAAAAAAGAACCAGGGTGGCAGCAGCTGCTAGAATAACAATAAAGTTAAGCTTGGAGATAAGGAATTCCCTTTTACTTAGACCGTCTATGATATTCTGCCGCAGCGTTCGATAGCTGATCTCATTAGTAATGGAAATAATAATGATAAAGGAAAGAATGATTTTAAAGAATGTGGCCATATAAGTGATATTGTGCCACACATCAGGAAAATCATAAAAGGGCAGAATCGTCGGGTCCAAACCGTCAAATTCAGCACCATGGTTTTTCAGAAATTCTAAAAAAAATCGTACTCCTGAACTTACCATCACCACTCCTATAAAATACATGATGGTTAAGATCCAAAAGACCTTATAGTTTTTGAGTTTCATCCACTCGATCAAAAATAATCTACTCATCGTACTCGGAAAGTATTTTTAGAAATTCTTGTTCAAGATTTGTCTTTACTTGAGCTAGGTGAGAAGCGATGATGTCTTTCTCAAGAAGATACTTATTAAGCTCGGCACTATTAACTGAACCATTTATGTCAACAATAAATTTCTGTCCAACCTCTTTAATGCCCAGATTGTATTGCCAACCCGTCAAAGCCTTGTATAAGCGTTCCTTATTTTCTGCGATAACTTCCACAGAATTTTTAGAATTAAGGACGTCTTCAACTACCCCCGAATGGATTTTCTTTCCCTTGCGAAGGATAGCGAAGTGCGAGCATACTTTTTGCACTTCATCAAGGAGGTGACTTGCCAGGATAACCGTTTTTCCTTGTTGACTAATTTGTTGGATAAGCGTTCTTATCTCGGCTATTCCGGTGGGGTCCAATCCATTAGTCGGTTCATCCAAAATCAACACCGGGGGATCGGGTAGAAGTGCTGCCGCGATAGCCAGGCGCTGTTTCATTCCAAGGGAAAATGTTCGAAAAGCATCTTTTTTTCTCTCTGACAACCCAACCCAATCCAAAATTTCATTAATCCTGTTTCCTCCATACTGCTTTATTTCGGATACGATCTCAAGGTTCCGATAAGCTGATAAATAGGGATAGAAACATGGTGTTTCAAGAATAGACCCAATTTTTTTCCTACTTTCACTTGATGGGGACTCACCAAACCATTGATAGGAACCGGAACTGGCTTGAATCACATCCAGGATAATACCAAGGGTAGTTGTCTTTCCACTGCCATTTGGTCCCAAGAGCCCAAAAATTTCACCTTTGTTGATCTCAAGAGAGAGGTGATCAAGAGCTTTTATTCTCCGGTAATTCTTGCTAAGATTTTTTATTTCAAGTATTCTCTCCACTAATTCTGCCTTGATTCTTCTTTATGTTCCCTTCTTTCGTCCTTACCTACTTCAAAGACATTTAAAAAATTATCTGCATTCAAAGAATTGATCAAATCTGGTATTTTATTAATCCTGATCATGCCCTTCAAATTAATTGCAATCAAATCTTTGTCAGTTTTCAATAGGGCGACAAACTCATTTTCATTTTTTCCCAGGACATAAAACGTTTCCTCCTTACCTTCTACCGACATCAATTCTTCAAATTCTTCCTCTTCAATAAATTTTTTAGAAATGGCTCTTATCTCATTAATTGGAACGTCGTTAATTTGATAAAATATCATTTTCTCAATGTCCTTGACCATTTCGTTATAGTTAGGATCGCGAGTGAGGTTGATCATGCGGAGTGTACTTGCATAAAAGTACAATTCTACATTCAAATCATAACTCTCCTGCAAAGATTTAAATAACTCACTTTGAGCTTTAACAGGAGTAACGGCTTCCATTATCAGAATGCAGATAAAGCCCAAGAAAAACCTGCCCTTGAAGATAAGGGCAGGTTTTTCAAATAATTTACCTACTGAAAATTTCATCTTAATTGTCATCGTGTCGATCATCTCGATCAAGCTTCCTCAAATGATCCAAAGCATCTATTTTCATTTTTGATGCCAGCTTAGTGATTTTCTTTAAATCTATTTCACCGTAAAGTGTCATCAAATGAAATTGATCCTTCCCTCCGGCGATCATTAAGAGTTCAGTAATCACACCGCCTTTTTCTTTGATCATGAATTCGAAATTTTGGTTACCATCCCTGACCGACATGAGTTCATCATAGCCTTTTCCGTTGACCGTGTTGAGAGCATCTTTGTATTTGGACATACCATCCTCAATACTATCACCGGAAATCACTTTTAATCCTTTCAACTTACTAATGGCTTCAAGGAATTCTTGTTCATCTTCATCACCTGTTTCAATATCTGTAAATAATGAGAACATTCTGCTCGTTACTGAAACCTTGGTAAAATTCTCGTCATCAAGATAACTACTGAAATACTTGCTGATCACATCATCTTGTGCAAATACCGGGACGCAGATTAACAGCACTGCTACACTTATTACTATTTTTTTCATTTTAATTTTTTTCTACTTGTTCAAATTTATAATCGCTAAGTCATCGTGCACCGTAACATCACTTTACTATTAAAGTCAACTTCCTTCCTTATTTGGCGTTGTGCCAATCCCAGATACTATCTCCTGAGCTTCGCTGAACTTGCTTAATTGTTGAGTATATTTTTTGCCTTTGTTCATACTTGAAGAGATAGTAAGTAATATGGCTTTGGTTGCCTCATAAGCATCTTGAGGATTGTCATAAGTATCCGTCATTTGTGTTGACGACCCAAAAGGATTTTTGAGTACGATAGATGCTACGATTATTCCGGAAATAACAGCCGCGGTCTTCCAACTAATCAATGTCGGCCATAACGAAATAGTTTTTCGAGGGACAGTATTTATATCTTCCTGACTCATTTGCTGATTTAGTTTGAGTTCAAAATCATCAGACAGTGTCATCTCTTCTTGATTTGAATAATAAGCAAACAGTTGAGCTTCGCTCTCCAACCCTTCGGGTGTAGAATTGCTGCCAAACCAGGTTTTCAGTTGCTGTTCTTCCTTTAACCCGAAAAATTCATAGTAGACAATAAAAAACAGGCATAAATTGCTTATATTGAGATAGTTAGACAACAAAATAAGCAATTAATTTATGCCTGAATATAAGGAAAAAGATACCGTATTTTATCGAGGAAAACAAGCTTTTAAATTTGATTTTTCAGCATCAGCGATTAGCTCAGACGGAGCGATATTGTTAAGTGAAAAAGTAGAGAGAAAGACTGGTCTATTAAAAAGCTTCGCCGCACTGATTCCTGACTATCGAAACCCCTTTTTTATCGAATACACTTATGAAGAAATGCTTCGCTAACGGGTGTTTTTAATGATGCAGGGCTATCAGGATTGCAATGACGAACAAAAACTCCGAGAGGATCCGGTGATCCGTAAAGTACTAGATAGCGGATTATGTTTCCAGCCTACTTTAAGTCGATTTGAAAACAAGGCCGATCGGAGTCTGATCTACCAGATGAGTCAATGGTTTGTAGACCGTTATGTAGAGGAGTTGAAAGAGAAGACTGGTCAAATCATCATTGATGTAGATGGTACCGATGACCCTACTCATGGATCCCAACAACTCAGTTTGTATAATGGCTATTATGGACAGACTATGTACCATGAGTTGTTCTTTAAGGACGGGAACACCGGTCAGGTCATTTTACCAGTACTACGTCCAGGCAATTGTCACTCCAACAAATGGTTTGTGGCCTTATTGAAAAGGATTGTCATTAAAATCAGAAAAAAACTGCCCTCAGTAAAGATCCTTATTCGAGCGGATAGTGGCTTTTCAGGAGCATCTTTTTATCGGATAGCTAAGCAGTTTGACCTTCAATTTTGTTTAGGTATTAGTAGTAATGAAGTTTTAAAGACTTTTTACCAAACAGACTATCATTGAAGTAAAAAAGGAATATGCTTCAAAAATCATCAAACATCAAGAGTTTGTTGGCCCGTTTACTTACCAGGCCAAAAGCTGGGATCGTTCTGAAAAGCTGTACGCCAAAGTGGAGTCTACCGGAAAAGGAATGAATGTCCGTTACTTTGTGAGCAACTTTGAAGCGATGACCGCTCAACAGATTTACTTTGATTTTTATGTCAAGCGAGGTGATGCCAGTGAAAATCGAATAAAGGAACTCAAAAACATGACTTATTCCGACCGGCTTTCCTGTCATCGCTACTGGGCCAATTTCATGCGTTTAATCATCGCTACCCTCTGTTATGAAATGTTCCGGCAGATTAAATTATTAATTGCCAAAACAAAACACCACTTTGCTAAACGATGGCAAGTGGACAATATCCGGCTTTACCTGATGAAGGTTGGGGCGTGCCTGAAAGAAAGGAAAAGATCATTGACAATACAATTCTCAAGAGCCTTTAGATATCAATACCTGCTGGGCGATTTGCTTACGGTGAACTGACCGATCAGTTAAACAGTTTGATTTAATCAAAAAAATGTTCTTCCATAAGAACACAATAGAGCTTTGACTGAAAATTGAAAAATTCTAACAAAAAAACGCTCTAATGTCCTTTGAAATCCAGAAACCTGGTTGATCTTCAAATTAATACATACACTCCAATCAAAAATAGTTAGCAACCCATTATTAATCCCAAAATTGGTGGCCTATGAATAATGCGGGTTAAAGAAGTTTCACCTTCCCAGTATCGCTCAAGTAATTGTTTAAGGTCTTTCGTATCCATAAATATTTAAGGTTTTCAATTGTTCTCGTAGTCGTTTTCTTGCTCTAAAAAGAGCCACTTTTACCGTATTCAGGTCGAGGGACAACAACTCGGATATTTCTTTGTAACTATATCCGAGGATGTCCCTTAGTTGCACGATCTCCCTCTGATTTTCCGGGAGATCACTGATCATTTGACCAATAGTTTCTTGAATCTCATTGTTAAGCGTAACTTCAACAGGTGTTGGGCCTGGATCATAGAAAGTACTAGCTTTCTCAAGTGATTCTCCTTGATTGGCTTTTATTCTTAGCTTATCTATTGACAGATTTCTTATCATGCGCATGCACCCAAGCCTCCTTGCTTACTACTTCCTTTAATGCGGTTCTTTTGTCCCAAATTTTTAAAAATACTTCCTGTACAATATCTTCCGATAATTCTCGATTACCGGTGATGCTGTAGGAATAGCGGAAGTACTTATTCTTCCCGGGAAGAACTTCGTTTTGAAACGCCTCTAAATCCATCTTACTCTTATGCGACGATTAACCCGCATTATTCATAGGCCACCAATTTTGGGATTAATAATGGGTTGCTAACTATTTTTGATTGGAGTGTATGTATTAATTTGAAGATCAACCAGGTTTCTGGATTTCAAAGGACATTAGAGCGTTTTTTTGTTAGAATTTTTCAATTTTCAGTCAAAGCTCTATTGTGTTCTTATGGAAGAACATTTTTTTGATTAAACTAAACTGTTTAACTGATCGGTCAGTTCACCGTAAGCAAATCGCCCAGCAGGTATTGATATCTAAAGGCTCTTGAGAATTGTATTGTCAATGATCTTTTCCTTTCTTTCAGGCACGCCCCAACCTTCATCAGGTAAAGCCGGATATTGTCCACTTGCCATCGTTTAGCAAAGTGGTGTTTTGTTTTGGCAATTAATAATTTAATCTGCCGGAACATTTCATAACAGAGGGTAGCGATGATTAAACGCATAAAATTGGCCCAGTAGCGATGACAGGAAAGCCGGTCGGAATAAGTCATGTTTTTGAGTTCCTTTATTCGATTTTCACTGGCATCACCTCGCTTGACATAAAAATCAAAGTAAATCTGTTGAGCGGTCATCGCTTCAAAGTTGCTCACAAAGTAACGGACATTCATTCCTTTTCCGGTAGACTCCACTTTGGCGTACAGCTTTTCAGAACGATCCCAGCTTTTGGCCTGGTAAGTAAACGGGCCAACAAACTCTTGATGTTTGATGATTTTTGAAGCATATTCCTTTTTTACTTCAATGATAGTCTGTTTGGTAAAAGTCTTTAAAACTTCATTACTACTAATACCTAAACAAAATTGAAGGTCAAACTGCTTAGCTATCCGATAAAAAGATGCTCCTGAAAAGCCACTATCCGCTCGAATAAGGATCTTTACTGAGGGCAGTTTTTTTCTGATTTTAATGACAATCCTTTTCAATAAGGCCACAAACCATTTGTTGGAGTGACAATTGCCCGGACGTAGTACTGGTAAAATGACCTGACCGGTGTTCCCGTCCTTAAAGAACAACTCATGGTACATAGTCTGTCCATAATAGCCATTATACAAACTGAGTTGTTGGGATTCATGAGTAGGGTCATCGGTACCATCTACATCAATGATGATTTGACCAGTCTTCTCTTTCAACTCCTCTACATAACGGTCTACAAACCATTGACTCATCTGGTAGATCAGACTCCGATCGGCCTTGTTTTCAAATCGACTTAAAGTAGGCTGGGAACATAATCCGCTATCTAGTACTTTACGGATCACCGGATCCTCTCGGAGTTTTTGTTCGTCATTGCAATCCTGATAGCCCTGCATCATTAAAAACACCCGTTGGCGAAGCATTTCTTCATAAGTGTATTCGATAAAAAAGGGGTTTCGATAGTCAGGAATCAGTGCGGCGAAGCTTTTTAATAGACCAGTCTTTCTCTCTACTTTTTCACTTAACAATATCGCTCCGTCTGAGCTAATCGCTGATGCTGAAAAATCAAATTTAAAAGCTTGTTTTCCTCGATAAAATACGGTATCTTTTTCCTTATATTCAGGCATAAATTAATTGCTTATTTTGCTGTCTAACTATCTCAATATAAGCAATTTATGCCTGTTTTTTATTGTCTACTATGAATTTTTCGGGTTAACAATTTTATTTCTCTAATTACTTCTAAATCAGAAACTTACAGCGATGTAGAGGAACCTCATGAATTCAAAGCTAAGAATCATTCAGATTGACAGGGCTGCCATTTATCAAATAATAATGACTAATGGGTTGTGAGTCTAGTACTATTGCAGAATTTTAATCAAATTGAGTAGGCCATTAAATGTCTGTATAGTAGGGTTCGGAAGGGCTGGTAACTTCCATTTCAATTCGATCAACAATTTTCCTCAGTTCAGCTTGAAATACATAGTGGATCCAGATCCCGATAAATTTGAAGCTGCTTCACAAATCGCTGATTTTACACCACTTGATTCCATTGAAACTGCTTTGGGGGATCATACAGTTGATGTGGTACTTGTGGCATCTCCTACCCAGTTCCATTATGATTATATCCACCGATCCCTAAATGCAGGAAAGCATGTTTTTGCAGAAAAGCCTCTGGGAGAATCAGTAGAACAAATCCAACACTGCTTCAAGCTTGCTTCTGAAAATAACCTAACTCTTCATCTCGGTTTTCAACGGAGATATGATAAAAATTTTGCCAGCCTAAAAGATCAATTATCATCTATCGGGCAAGCAAGAATTCTAAAAGCAAGTTCCAGGGATAATCCCAGACCATCACTTTCCTATCTATCAATTTCTGGTAATATTTTCCATGATATGCTTATCCACGACTTTGATATGCTACTGTTCCTGTTTGGTACCAAAATTCCCAAGTCAGTTTATGCTGTGGGCCAAGCTTACGACAACGAAATTAAAGCAATAGGAGATTATGATACAGTATTGGTCATGATCCAATATGAAGATGGCCTGATATGTTCAATAGATACCAGTAGAACCTCCCCTTATGGATATGATCAAAGGATTGAAGTCTTCGGAGAGCAAGGAATGCTGACCGCAGAAAATGAAATTGAAAATTCAACCAAATTATTCAATGATCAGGGAATACATCAGTCTAAAGTCAAACATTCATTTCCTCAGCGTTATAAAGATTGCTATTTGCAAGAAATCAGCCATTTCTTCCAAAATATAAGTGAGCGAAAACTATTCAATGTGTCAGAGCAGGAGTGTCTGTTGGCGCACCTGATCGCTGATGCAGCATATGAATCTTCAGTCAAAAGAGTATCGGTAGACTTTGTTCAATTTTTTAACAAGTCTATGTCCACGTAGTAGATCATTATTTGTCCACGTTTACCTTGTATATTTGCTGACCAACTGGCCATTTTTACCTATACACGCTCTAATAAGATTTCATTATAGGTGAATCACCCTAAATTTTTGCAGTCACCATAAAAACCAAAATCTCAATCAGTAACACAATCCAAACCCTTCTGATACGCGTCTACTTTGGGAAAACTAGATGCCATCAAAGATCAACCGTTCACAATTAAAAAAGAAGGGCAATAAGTACCTTTTGCATGGCAACCATGGAGCAATAGATGTATATCATTCAGAGCAGTACAGTACGCTCACTATAAAGGGTTCACTTGAGTTATTTTTAACGGGTCACAATCTGAGTTTTTCCAAGAAAGAGTTTGAGATTTCAGTAGATCAGATATCCACAACCTCAGGGAATGAGAGGGTTAACCCGAAAAATTCATAGTAGACAATAAAAAACAGGCATAAATTGCTTATATTGAGATAGTTAGACAACAAAATAAGCAATTAATTTATGCCTGAATATAAGGAAAAAGATACCGTATTTTATCGAGGAAAACAAGCTTTTAAATTTGATTTTTCAGCATCAGCGATTAGCTCAGACGGAGCGATATTGTTAAGTGAAAAAGTAGAGAGAAAGACTGGTCTATTAAAAAGCTTCGCCGCACTGATTCCTGACTATCGAAACCCCTTTTTTATCGAATACACTTATGAAGAAATGCTTCGCCAACGGGTGTTTTTAATGATGCAGGGCTATCAGGATTGCAATGACGAACAAAAACTCCGAGAGGATCCGGTGATCCGTAAAGTACTAGATAGCGGATTATGTTCCCAGCCTACTTTAAGTCGATTTGAAAACAAGGCCGATCGGAGTCTGATCTACCAGATGAGTCAATGGTTTGTAGACCGTTATGTAGAGGAGTTGAAAGAGAAGACTGGTCAAATCATCATTGATGTAGATGGTACCGATGACCCTACTCATGGATCCCAACAACTCAGTTTGTATAATGGCTATTATGGACAGACTATGTACCATGAGTTGTTCTTTAAGGACGGGAACACCGGTCAGGTCATTTTACCAGTACTACGTCCGGGCAATTGTCACTCCAACAAATGGTTTGTGGCCTTATTGAAAAGGATTGTCATTAAAATCAGAAAAAAACTGCCCTCAGTAAAGATCCTTATTCGAGCGGATAGTGGCTTTTCAGGAGCATCTTTTTATCGGATAGCTAAGCAGTTTGACCTTCAATTTTGTTTAGGTATTAGTAGTAATGAAGTTTTAAAGACTTTTACCAAACAGACTATCATTGAAGTAAAAAAGGAATATGCTTCAAAAATCATCAAACATCAAGAGTTTGTTGGCCCGTTTACTTACCAGGCCAAAAGCTGGGATCGTTCTGAAAAGCTGTACGCCAAAGTGGAGTCTACCGGAAAAGGAATGAATGTCCGTTACTTTGTGAGCAACTTTGAAGCGATGACCGCTCAACAGATTTACTTTGATTTTTATGTCAAGCGAGGTGATGCCAGTGAAAATCGAATAAAGGAACTCAAAAACATGACTTATTCCGACCGGCTTTCCTGTCATCGCTACTGGGCCAATTTCATGCGTTTAATCATCGCTACCCTCTGTTATGAAATGTTCCGGCAGATTAAATTATTAATTGCCAAAACAAAACACCACTTTGCTAAACGATGGCAAGTGGACAATATCCGGCTTTACCTGATGAAGGTTGGGGCGTGCCTGAAAGAAAGGAAAAGATCATTGACAATACAATTCTCAAGAGCCTTTAGATATCAATACCTGCTGGGCGATTTGCTTACGGTGAACTGACCGATCAGTTAAACAGTTTAGTTTAATCAAAAAAATGTTCTTCCATAAGAACACAATAGAGCTTTGACTGAAAATTGAAAAATTCTAACAAAAAAACGCTCTAATGTCCTTTGAAATCCAGAAACCTGGTTGATCTTCAAATTAATACATACACTCCAATCAAAAATAGTTAGCAACCCATTATTAATCCCAAAATTGGTGGCCTATGAATAATGCGGGTTAAAATTCTAAGGATCATTGGATTGGTACTTACCAGCCTCCTAGCAGGAACTTTTGTGATCTATGCCCTGACCCGTTATTTTAATTACGACCTGGTTAGAAATGAAACCTCGGAAGAAACTGGAAAAGCACAAAATGATATTTCATGGGAGACTTACCCTCGGAACATCATTTTCTTCCTTGGTGACGGGATGGGCATTAATCAGGTGGTTGCGTCAAGGTACAAATATTATGGAGTTGGGGGTAGACTTCATATGGAAAGGATGCCTTTTACAGGCATCGTGAACACTTCACCAGCCATTGGTGGCAAATTAATTACTGATTCTGCCGCTGGAGCTACTGCACTGGCAACAGGGCATAAAACGCGAAACCTAATGGTTGGGGTGACCCCAGATGGGCTACCAAAAGTCTCCATATTGGAAGCCGCTCAAACAACGGGGTTTTGCCACTGGCATCATTACAACATCAGAGCTTACCGATGCCTCTCCTAGTGCATATTATGCTCATGTGGAAAGCCGTGGAGCTGAACACGAAATAGCATTGCAGCTTGTTGGAGCTGAAATTGATGTGCTGATTGGTGCAACAGGTATATTCTCACAAGATGAAAGTGATTTGGTGCAACAATTTATTAACCAGGGATACCAGTTGATAAAAAATCGTCAGGAGTTACTTGAAGTGAATGAAGGCCGGCTAATTGGGCTCTTTGATCAATGGGGATCTGAAGTGACTGATCTTAGCCAGCTCACTGATGAGCAGCTTCCGGATCTGAAATTATGTGTTAAGAGTGCGTTAAATGTTCTAGCAGGAAATCCAGAAGGATTCTTTCTCTTTGTGGAGGATGAGGGTATCGATACAGGGGGCCATAAAAATATGGGAGACTTTGTAGCTAACCGGATCAAGCATTTGGATGATGCCATTGCCGAGGCAATAGAATTTGCAATAAAGGATGAACATACTTTAGTGATTGTTACATCAGATCACGAAACCGGGGGACTCACATTGACTGAGGGTATCGCCGCGGATGGTAAAATCAAGCTTAATTGGGCAGGACCGGGGCATACCGGACAATCTGTTCCCCTTTTTGCTTTTGGTCCACAAGCGCATTTGTTTACGGGCGTCATGGAGAATACGGAGGTGGCAGAAAAACTGGGGAGTGTAATGAAGCTGAAAGATTTTCCAGAGTAGATCTGTGTCCGCAACCTTCACCGCCGGTTTATAACAGAGTTTACATGCATAACAAATAGGCTGGTGAAGTAATCAAACCACGACTTTTGTAAACATTGCTTCCGGAGATGTAATACTTTTTGATGTCTATCATTCCACAAGCTTGCTCTGAAGGTATAAAACTGTAACTTAACTTTATTCCCTCAGTAGTCCACTTTATGTTGACGATTTACAGTGAGGGGTTTAGACTTACAAGGATACTTAAGAAAACAAGAGCTATGCATATACCCCTGCCATGGTTCAGGCATAAGGGCAACTATGAATTGGAGGGACATGTTATAGAACTAACTTTACCGACATCCAGGCGCTTCTTCCTATACCGTCAACACCTGACCCGTGAGTTCGATAGGCTTCATTAAACAAATTCCAAATGCCCGTTTGGATATGTATATTTTGTCCTATATAATGAAGGCTTATATCCAAAGTTTTCCAGGCCAGAGTACCACCCTCTGCAATACGATCATCATCTATATCACCCTGCGATAACCTAACTTGTTTGTCTGCATATGACCAGCTTCCCCTCAATTTTATTCTGGAATCAAGATGCCAGAAAACACCCATACTACCATAGATCGGAGGAATACGTCGCATGGGTTCGTCTTTGCTCAGGTTTTGCCCATACGTATAGGTGAGATTCGCTTGTGCCAATAAATTAGGGGTGAGAAGGTATTCAACATCTGACTCAACACCTCGAAGTACTGCTTCGCCCACATTAATTCTTTTATACACCTGTACACCGTCTATAGTATTCTGACCGTTATAAGTAGCCTTGACGTTCGTGATCAGGTCTTTCAGCTTGTTTTGGTATAAATAAATATTGGAAGAGAACCGTTTAAATTTTGACTTCAAACCAACTTCAAAATTCAACGATCTTTCTGGTTTGAGGTCGTAATTTGGAACCTCATACCTAAAATCCGCAACACCAAGACTGGAAACATCATTTACATTAGGTGTACGAAACCCACTATTTACTGAACCAATAATATGATTTTTGGAATTTACTTTGTACGTGATTCCTGCGTTTCCAACAAACGCTCCTGGATTAATCGTGGTTTGTCCAAAAAGTTCATCGTTTACAGAAAGCCTAACCATATTGTAACGTCCTCCTAAAGAAAAATTAAATCTTTCACTTTCAAATGAATGCAGAGAATACAACGCAAAATTTCCGGAGGATGAATTATCAGGATAAAGCCCCCTCATTACATTTTGTACTTGTGAATTTTCCTGATGCTCAAAAGCCGAACTGTTCACTTTATCATAATAATATTCCGCACCGGATGAGATGCTCCAGTATTCAGCGGGTTTGGAAACAAGCTCTAAAACTATTCCAAATATGTTTACCTTATCATTCTCGCTTTTTATAGTCGTGTCATTTGTTTTTTGTTTGATACGTCCTTCTATGGAGTTTTGAAAAGACTGGATAAAACGAATTTCCTTCAACCATTTCTTGTCCGTAAAAAACTCCCATTTTAGGTAAGCCAGATCTCTTTGCTGCGGATCAAAATTGTAAGTAGTATATCCACTCCCTGCAATTTTATGATATAAAGGAACATCTTCCTGTAAATGACGCTGATATGCCGTTGTAAACAAATGACTGCCTTTGATTTTTTGCAATAATTTGAAATCCATTGAATATTCATTGTATCCCGTTGAATTCAACTTTCCTATTCTCCCACCCGCCACTATATCACCAAGATTCTTAGACGTGAACCCGACACTGATAGCAGTATTTTCCATACCAACGTCCAAACTAAAGCGGCCTGTCTTCTCCATATCTTCACTTAGGTATTTTCCATATACATATCCATCCCAGGACACTCCTCCGGGTGAAAATCGCGGAGTGTGAGACATCACTTGAACCACTCCTCCTATCGCATCACTTCCGTATTGTACAGACCCTTGCCCACGAACTACTTCAATACGGTCAGTCATCAGAGGATCAATGGTATTTAGGTATTGGTTGGGTCCGGAACGGAAAGTGGTATTGTTAAATCGGATTCCATCAATCAAAAGAAGTGTTTGATAGCCTGTCAAGCCCCGTATAAAGGGAGAACCCCCGCCGTGATTCGTTTTTTGCATCCATACGCCGGGTACCGTTATCAATGCGTCAGGCATAGACATTGGGGCTAGAAATGACAACTTTTGTTTATTCAATACCGAGACGGCCTGAGCACCATCAAACGATAAGGTTTCCTGCCTATCTGCGGTTATAATAACTTCCTGATTTAAAAAAATGGTAGTGTCGTTGGCAATAGAATCAGCTGGTATTTTCATTCCGCTAACTTCATCAAATGATACGAGTACCACTACCAACAACACTGTAATTTTCATATTTTTTCTTAAATTTTAATTATCCCTTGGATTTAAGCTTTTGGGCTTTTACTTTGATACATCATAGCTCTCGGCTAATCATCACCTCATCAAGGCTCAAGCTCTCATCAATAGTCACCTCCATACACATAAACGACTCCTTTGGATCCTGCATAAATTACCACATACTATCGGCCTTATAGCCACACGTTCTCAATAAGGATCTCTCCAATAGCATAAGCAAGTAGGTCTTAACTTGATTTTTTTAAGCAGTTTATTTCGGATTCCACGAAAGAGAAATAGCATCTGACTGACTGTTATAATTTAAAAGTAACAGATCAGAGAGTCAATTCAGAATTAATCCTACCTCCACCAATTTTCCCTCATCCCCTCCTGCCAACTTAGACACCACCCAAGGTGAGATCGTCGAAAATAAGGATGAGGTTCCTTTTTTTTTAAGTAGGGACATTATTTTCCAGATTGCATGCTATTTAATCTTGAAAAGGTCTTGCTTCTTCTTAGTTTAGCAACTAAATTGATATTGATGAGAGTTATCCCAGTGTTATTTTTAAGTCTTATAGTCTTACACTTATGGTCAAACCAACCCATCCTTTGGATTCAATTTCAATCACGACGCCCTGGTGGCAAGTAGGGAGACTTCCTTCTCAAAAACCCATTAAGCAATCCATAAGTAACGTGAACATACATTATCTGCGTTGTGCCGTCGTCTTCTACCTGATTCTTGCCGGCGTTTCCTGTACACGGACACCGACTCAATCCGACCAGGCCGAATCCAGTCGCGAGTGGCTGGCTGGTGACCACCACATCCATTCACGGTTCAGTGTTGGCTGGGACAGGAAGACCGATCCACCCACAGCGAAGATCGGGGGCGGCGCAATCTACCCCATCCCGATGAATGCCCTGATGGCCAAATACTATGGCCTGGGTTGGATGGTGTCTACGGACCACGGCGGACCGCTGCATAGCAAGGTCAACCTCGAACAGGCCTATCCGGAATTATTAGCTTCCCGACTGGTGGTCCCCGAGGTGGTCCAGTTTTACGGCATGGAGTTCGATACGCCAGGCGCCGATCACTCGAGCCTCATCATTCCCCATACACACGACGAAGCCGATCGGTTATTCGAAATCGAGTCCCGCTTCAACAAGCGTGAGCCCCATCCGACGGACAGGAGTTGGGATACGGAACAGCGCATGCTCGATGCCCTGGGCGCGATGGACCAGTTCGCAGCAAAACCCATCATAATCGCCAACCACCCGTCGCGTAGCGCCACCGCGCTCGGCGTCTATGGACACGATCATCCTGCGGAATTGCGAGACTGGAACGACACGGCACCCGAGGTCGCGGTCGGCATGGCCGGCGCCCCCGGTCATCAGGCGAGAGCTCTCAACCGTGACGGTTCATTGCGACAGGAGGCTCGTGGTTCCTACAATGGTTACCCGACAATGGGCGGCTTCGACCAGATGACAGCTCATCTCGGCGGCTTCTGGGACTCGATGCTCGGCGAGGGTCGCCGCTGGTGGATCACTGCCAACTCAGACTCGCACGTCAACTGGAGTGAGGGCGGTTCCGACTTCTGGCCTGGCGAGTTTTCCAAAACCTATGTTTGGGCCAACAGAAGCTACGGCGACATTCTCGATGGAATCCGAAACGGTCGGGTTTTTGTCACCCTCGGCGACCTGATCTCCGAGCTTCAGGTAACGGCTCGCAGTTCCGGCGACTCTGCCGAGATCGGCGGATCGCTAAAGGAGAGATCCGGCGCCGATGTGGAGGTGACGATCCGTTTCCTCGACCCGGCCGATCTCAACGCAGGAGGACGGGACCCATTGGTGGCGCGTGTCGATCTGATCGTTGGGCAGATCACCGGGCCTGTCGCTGATCGAAGCATCAATACCAATCCCACCACAAAGGTCGTTGCCCGGTTCTCTGATCAGGACTGGCGGACCGAAGGAGCCTATCGCGTGATAACTCACCGGTTGGAAAACGTCGACACCGACAGCTACCTGCGGGTGCGTGGGACCAATGGCCAGGAGCTGGAACCTGCGGAGGATCCGGCCGGTGAAGATCCGTGGTCGAATCTGTGGTTCTATTCCAATCCCATTTTCCTAGACGTGGACTGATGGCGATGGTGGTCGCGGTCCCCGCAAAAAATCATTTTCCTAGCCGAAACAATACTAGAAGAACCTAATTGACATGTCTCACTTCTATAGTGATGTCATTATCTACAACAGTTGCTACCCTACTCATTTACCACCTCCACCAATTTCCCCTCATCACCTCCTGGACATACTATGTATACCACTAACTAAGTGATCGTTGAAAATAGGTGGTACTGTTCAATGAAATAGAGGGTATATGAGACCGGCGAGGTTTTTTTTAAATAGTCCCACTATTCTTGCTGGTTATCCAACCCCTTATAAATGGCCCTTACCCCGGTCCTATCTTGGTTTGCACCATTGATTAAAAACTTCACACTTAGCGCATAAATAAGTCTTCTGGTTTTCTTTATTGATGGTTTATTAGAACCAACATCAACAAGTATACCTTCAAGGTCGTCCTCTCATTCTTTCCACTTTTTGATTGGCTCAACAATGATGATCACTTCCATCGGTTTTAAGACCCTGTGAGCCTCTTTTATATAATCTTTAAAGTTGGACCCCATTAGAGATAATGAGAAGATTGTAACATCTACACTGGCCTTCTCAATTGGCAATTTGCTAATGTCAACATACAGTTACTTCATCATCAATTGCCAGATGATCAAATGACAGTACTTTATTGGGTATTTCTTTACTTATAAGTTTTCACCACACCCTAAATCAGCTACAACAAATTCCGGCCGAGTGATCATCACTTAATGAAGATGTGGTCAAAGAGTTCATTATCAAAGGGGAAAAAATGTTTGCACCGACTCCGGAATGGGATGAAATTCGTTCGAGATAAAGGGATGTTCAAAATGAAGTGAAAACTTTGAGTGATATTACTCTAGTTTGACCAGTTTTCTGGTCTCGACAAAAGTGCCGGCCTGAACCCTGAAAAGGTACAGGCCAGGTTTAGTTCCGCTTGCATCCCATGTGATGGAGTATTGTCCAACCGAAAGCACTTCATCCATCAAAGCAGCCACTTTTACTCCGTGAATGCTATAGATCTCGAGGGAAACGTGATTATGGTGGGGCAGGGCAAATTTAATTGTGGTTACTGATTGAAAGGGATTGGGATAATAGGAGAGAAATTCGAATTCTGTAGGATAAGCCCTCGGCCCCTCAACCGCCGTGACAACACGAATTCTAAAATTTGAAGAAATGGCCGTATAATCGGTCGCTTCATTATCCTGGACAATTCTGATCTGGGCTTGTTCGGTTTCGATATCGGGCACCGTCCATAGGTAATCAAATCGGTCCACTTGCAGCACAGCTAACTCCTCCCAGGTCACTCCACCGTCAGGGGAGAAATGCAAATCAAAATCTATCGGCACATGTTCAATTACTACTTCCCATTTGATGGTAAAATTCTCACCAGGAACAAGGGTTTCCCCTCCTTTCGGATCTAATAAATTTACATGGGCTGTGCTGCTGTTGATCCAGACAACAGATAGAAGCAAAACCGCCGAAAAGACTCTCAGCTTATCCATGTTATTGATAATTCCTAAACAAATTACGGAATTAATTATCACAAATTGATCACAAAAGGGAAAAAGTTGTTAATGAAAAAAGTACCCTGCAATTAGCCGCGTGAGGTAATTCCAACGCGAATATGTTTCCCGGACATCGCCAGTTGGATGGCTTGCTCGATTTCGGATAAAGGATACGATTGTCCGACTATCTCCGCATAGGGATATTTATGGGCGTTATCTTTTAAAAAGGTTAAAGCCGCTCCCAGGTGATGGGGATTATAATTATGAATCCCCTTTATGGTAAGATAGTTACGTGTAATCCTGTTGACATCCAGCTCAAGGATCGTGGAAGTAACCACGGTTAACCCGCATTATTCATAGGCCACCAATTTTGGGATTAATAATGGGTTGCTAACTATTTTTGATTGGAGTGTATGTATTAATTTGAAGATCAACCAGGTTTCTGGATTTCAAAGGACATTAGAGCGTTTTTTTGTTAGAATTTTTCAATTTTCAGTCAAAGCTCTATTGTGTTCTTATGGAAGAACATTTTTTTGATTAAACCAAACTGTTTAACTGATCGGTCAGTTCACCGTAAGCAAATCGCCCAGCAGGTATTGATATCTAAAGGCTCTTGAGAATTGTATTGTCAATGATCTTTTCCTTTCTTTCAGGCACGCCCCAACCTTCATCAGGTAAAGCCGGATATTGTCCACTTGCCATCGTTTAGCAAAGTGGTGTTTTGTTTTGGCAATTAATAATTTAATCTGCCGGAACATTTCATAACAGAGGGTAGCGATGATTAAACGCATGAAATTGGCCCAGTAGCGATGACAGGAAAGCCGGTCGGAATAAGTCATGTTTTTGAGTTCCTTTATTCGATTTTCACTGGCATCACCTCGCTTGACATAAAAATCAAAGTAAATCTGTTGAGCGGTCATCGCTTCAAAGTTGCTCACAAAGTAACGGACATTCATTCCTTTTCCGGTAGACTCCACTTTGGCGTACAGCTTTTCAGAACGATCCCAGCTTTTGGCCTGGTAAGTAAATGGGCCAACAAACTCTTGATGTTTGATGATTTTTGAAGCATATTCCTTTTTTACTTCAATGATAGTCTGTTTGGTAAAAGTCTTTAAAACTTCATTACTACTAATACCTAAACAAAATTGAAGGTCAAACTGCTTAGCTATCCGATAAAAAGATGCTCCTGAAAAGCCACTATCCGCTCGAATAAGGATCTTTACTGAGGGCAGTTTTTTTCTGATTTTAATGACAATCCTTTTCAATAAGGCCACAAACCATTTGTTGGAGTGACAATTGCCCGGACGTAGTACTGGTAAAATGACCTGACCGGTGTTCCCGTCCTTAAAGAACAACTCATGGTACATAGTCTGTCCATAATAGCCATTATACAAACTGAGTTGTTGGGATCCATGAGTAGGGTCATCGGCACCATCTACATCAATGATGATTTGACCAGTCTTCTCTTTCAACTCCTCTACATAACGGTCTACAAACCATTGACTCATCTGGTAGATCAGACTCCGATCAGCCTTGTTTTCAAATCGACTTAAAGTAGGCTGGGAACATAATCCGCTATCTAGTACTTTACGGATCACCGGATCCTCTCGGAGTTTTTGTTCGTCATTGCAATCCTGATAGCCCTGCATCATTAAAAACACCCGTTGGCGAAGCATTTCTTCATAAGTGTATTCGATAAAAAAGGGGTTTCGATAGTCAGGAATCAGTGCGGCGAAGCTTTTTAATAGACCGGTCTTTCTCTCTACTTTTTCACTTAACAATATCGCTCCGTCTGAGCTAATCGCTGATGCTGAAAAATCAAATTTAAAAGCTTGTTTTCCTCGATAAAATACGGTATCTTTTTCCTTATATTCAGGCATAAATTAATTGCTTATTTTGTTGTCTAACTATCTCAATATAAGCAATTTATGCCTGTTTTTTATTGTCTACTATGAATTTTTCGGGTTAAATACTTTATCAGAAACCCACCCACCAGTTACCGCACCTAAAGCCATCCCCACCGGTAGGGCAATACTTATCCAGGCGGAATCGGTTTTCTTCCAATCCTCGCCCAGAAAATGCACCGGAACCCAAAGCAACAGACCGTATCGAGCGGAACTCTGGAAACCGATGCCGAGACAGGAGACTATGAAACGCCAGTTTTTTAAGGCGGCCATGTATCGCTGAAGTGATGTTTCGTTGTTTTGTACCGCCGAAGGCCGGTTGGAGGAAAGTTTTCCGTTATCAGAATTGTGGGGAGATTCAAAACCAATATCTTCAGGTCGATTTCTCACCACCAGGTAATAAAACACTCCTCCGGCAAGCATAAGCAATACCGGCAGGCGAAAAATCCAACGCCAATCTAATTCAAAAGTTTTTAGAATAATCAAGGGGGTTACAAATGCAAGCACTGAGGACATACCGGCAGCAAACATAAAAAATCCAAATGCCTGGCCTCGTTCGTGATGACCCCACCAATTGGATAAAACTCGACTTCCCGGAGCCCATCCCATGGACTGGGCAAATCCATTTCCAATCCAGGGAATAATGAGACTCGTGAAACTCGTACCAAAACTAACGATCCAGTTGAATCCACATGACAAAATCGCTCCTAAAGACACCATTAACCGGCCACCATACTTATCACCAAGGTTACCATTGACCACTTGACCGATGGCATAAGCCCACAATAACGCCGTCCCAAAATACCCCAGCACGGTCTTGCTCAGACTCATCTCCTCCTCGATTGCCGGGATGGCAAATCCAAATGTCTGCCTCCCCGTGTAGTAAAACAGATAACAGAACATCGTCGCTAAAAGCATACGCCATTTGGCACGATTAAAATCGGCTGTTCCCTGAATGTTTTCAATCATAAGTACTCCTTTTGCATGCGCTAGTCCACCATGTTTTCTGTATTTATTTTCGTAATCCTCAATTTTGCATTATTCTTAGGGTGTTAAAAGTCACTTCTTAAGTGCCTATTTCCATTCTTTAAAACCCTTGGGGATCGACAACCACATATTTTACCGACCGGCGCTGGTAGGTGTATGTAATATGAACCAAACCATCTGATGCCTGAATGATTGCGGGATAAGAAAATTCTCCTTTCTGTTTTTCGAATGTCATAATGGGTTTCCAGTTTTTACCATCACTGGAAATTGCAAGGTTTAGCATATTCCTTCCTTTGGGGAAGCTACTTTCCCTGGTGGTATGGTTATAAATCAGTAATTGCCTACCGTCTGCCAGTGTTACAGCATCAGTGCCGGCATTGGGGTTAGGTAGGTTGGTTCCGGTCATTTTACTCCAGTTATTACCGCCATCTTCCGACCAGCTTTCAGAAATTACATTTTGCCTGGTGCGGCAGAGTATCTGCATTCTGTTTTTTGGATAAAAAAGGATACTTGGCTGAATGGCGTCAAACTCAATTCCATCATTTATATATTCAGTTACTTCCCATGTTTTGCCATTGTCTTTTGAGCTCTCAAAAAATATCCGCCAAAATAATTCCTTTTTATCATCTTCATATTCAATGCTAGTTGGGCAAATAATTGTCCCATTATCAACCTGTACTGGCTTGTTTTTAATGGGACCAAGTAAATCACCATGTATTCCTTTACCGAGCTTCCGAGGTTCCGACCATGTCAAACCGTCATCCTCGGAAATCACCAACATTCCCCACCACTCACGAGGACTTGGCCCAACTTTATAAAACAACATCAGTGGTCCTTTTTGGGGTTGGAAAAGAACCGGGTTCCAGCACGGATATCGTAATTTTTTATTTTGAATACCATTCACCACCTCAACCGGATAAGACCATTTTCCTTTCATATTCCGCGAAACCCATATTCCCACGTCATCGTTTTTTTCGTGTTTGCCACCAAACCAGGCAGCAATAAATCCTCCTTCAATTTCCTCAATGGTTGACGCATGACATTCTGGAGTTGGTTTATTATCCAATGAATAAATTAATTCACTTTTAATCAAGCCCCCTTCTCCTACTTTGACAATATCCGGAAGGACAACATCCTGAGCAGATGACCATCCTGAACTAAAAATGAAAACCATAAAAAATGAGAATTTGGAAGCTGACAACATATTATTTGATTTTGTTTAAATAGTGCTTCTAAGAAAACTCCACCGAAACGTCATCGCGAGGAACCAAGCGATCTTTAACTTTTTGATTACTAATGACATTGAGATTGCTTCACTATGTTCGCAATGACGGATTAAGTGAGTTTTCTTAGAAACACTAAATAGATTCATTGGACAAATTTTTATTTTCACCAAACATACCAATTACAAAACCAACCAGAAAAATGGCACTCGTACCTAATACTACAGTCAGATAAGTATGAAACTGAGCGCCTATCGAATCTGGCCCGAACAGCATTTCGGACAATCTCAACCATAAAATGATGATGATCCCAACCAACACACCGATCAATGCTCCTTTTACATTCTTTTGCTTTGAAAAGACGCCCAACAAAAACAAACCCAACATACCTCCGCTAAAAACGGAAGCCAATTTCCACCACACATCAAGTGCGCTCTTTACATTGATCATGGCTATGCCAATGCCAATACCTACTATGCTGATGATGAAGGATGCCAGGTAGAGCACACACATTTTCTGACGATCTGTAATTTCTGTTTTGGTATATTTTTGATAATAATCAGTAAGAAATACGGTAGCAGCACTATTGAAACTGGTAGAAACGGTACTCATCCCAGCAGCAAAAATGGATGCAATCAATAGACCCGTAAATCCAGCTGGTAGCTGATTGACTATGAAATAAGGGAATACCCGATCGGCCTTAGTCGCATCCTGCAACTCCATCGGCAACTGCGCTGCACCTGACTCATAATAAGCATATAAAGCAGTACCAATAAACAGGAATATCAGAGAAACAGGCAGATAAAGCATCCCACCCCAAAATGCTGCCTTCTGAGCATCTTTCTCCGTTTTAGCTATCATGTATCGCTGCACATAATTCTGGTCTACTCCAAAATTCTGAAAGTTGATGAAAACACCATAAACCAAAACCACCCAAAAGGTAGGCTGAGACAAATCCAAACTAAAGCTACCCAGGCTAAACTTATGATTTGCTATGGCAATATCAAATACCTGCCCGGGCCCTTGTGGCATATCAAACAAGATATAAAGCACACATACCACAGCACCCGTAATCAATATAATACCCTGAATGGCGTCAGTCCATACAACAGCCTGGATGCCACCCAAAGTAGAGTATACCATCACCACAATACCAGTAACTGCTATCACCATTGCGATATCCCAACCAAATACAGCATTTAATGTCAGCGCTATCAAATACAATATGGTGCCAATGCGCATCAACTGGGTTAGCAAATACATGGTAGATGCATAAGTTCTGGCCCAGGGGCCAAATCGCTGCTCCAGATACGTGTAAGCCGAAGGGCTATTGACACGCCTGTACAAGGGCACAAAAATATATATTGCCATCAAAGCCGCTATGGGCAGGGAAAGGCTAAATACAAAGGAGTTCCAGTTTTTTAGATAGGCTATGCCCGGCAGTGCGAGGTAACTGATGCTGCTGACAAAGGTGGCAAAAATGGATAGCGTAATGACCCAATTGGGAATATTACTATTGCCCAAAGTAAATGCGGTTGATGTTTTGTTTTTTCTATAAAAAAATGCGCCAACAGCTATAACGCTGACCATGTAAACGAAGAAAACGACTAAATCAAAAACATCCAACCTGTCAGAATTAATTAATTAATACCTGGCAATATATGCCCCATTTCTACCATTTATATACATCAATATCCAACTCCTCAGCCAACACTTCAAACACATGAAATAATTGATCAAACTTCACGTAATCATGATAAGTAAAACCATCCATATCAATACGTGTAAATGTATTGATTTCCATACCACGTTTTCTAAAGAAATATTTTGCAGACAATGGATAACACACATGTATGAGCGTATCAAACACCGTGATAAAAGCATTGAGCTTGTTTAAATTAGCCTCCGCCAAATCTGAGCTTTCGGATAAGTAGTGAATGAATTCCGGATAGAAATTTGAAGCAGTAGAAGCCAATCCCTTTGCCCCTTCTTTGATCGAATCCAGACCTGTGGCAATATTGGCATTGTAGATACCCAACGGGGTTCCTTCTACAGCTTTCAGTTTAAGCTTGATATCCTTCAAGTTACATGAAGTATCCTTCAGAAACTTAAACCTGCCGGTCGTGCCAAGCCATTTGGTTATCTTTGGAGTCAAAAGGCGCTTGTAGGGTATAGGACACTCATAGACTCCCAAGTCAATATTATCGGTAGCTGTTAATATTTTTTCAACGTTCACCTTCCAATCCTCATCAGTCTCGGATTGGTATGCCAACTGATTCGAATTTAATATGACACCATACACACCGGTATCATATATCCTTTTTATAAAATCAATATTTTTATCCTGATCATACCCGAATGTTCCTGTGGCCACCACTTTTTGCCTACCGTTTACCTGTTCTACCACAGTTCTTGTTACTTCTACACGCTCATCTTCACTGAGCTGAAACATCTCACCCGAAAGACAATTCGTAAACAGGCCTGTAGAGCCAGTATTCATATAAAATTCCGTTAACTGCCTTAATGCCTCAAAATCAACCTCTCCATTCGCTTTAAACGGCGTGAGCATTACAGGGATGCTTTCAAATTTTTTGTTCGTCATTCTATAATTGATGTATCTCAAGGATAAATTTAAGATAAGAATAAGGTTTCATAATATTATTATTTATGGTCATGTTTAATTGCACTGAACAATATAGTAGCACTATAGATTGAGAAGAGTAGAACTGTGATGCAAGTGGGATAAAGATAAGGATTGCAAGCAAATATTCTATATCACTAAGTTGGACGATGCATGAACTGTTACCCTACGGGTATTTTATCAAAAACGGGTAGTTCCTTAGGGGGTAATTTTGGGAAAATCGGTAGCCAAACAAAGATTATTTAGTATTTGAATCCCATTCAAGAATGAAGATTGCGAAATGGACATAACTGTTCCGCCGAAAGAGTTAGGCTGACAGAATCGCTAGCTTATGATTCACTAAATTCAATGAATATCAGCATATTTTTGGAAATCGAATAATTGGTTATGCAAGTACAATGTATAAGTATTGTATATGAGTTCTAATTTTAAGCGAGTCCTAGGCAAATGGGACATTTTTACTTTGTCTTTTGGCGCCATGATTGGTTGGGGTTGGGTGGTGATGACCGGAGATTGGATCATTAAGGCTGGAGTCTTGGGTGCGGTTTCAGCATTCTTGATTGGAGGAATGATTGTTGCGCTGGTGGGCTTAACCTACGCGGAGTTAACAGCAGCAATGCCTAAAGTGGGTGGAGAACACATCTTTAGTTATCGCGGTTTAGGTGTTGACGCATCTTTTCTCTGCACCTGGTTTATCATTCTTGGTTATGTGTCTGTATGTGCATTTGAGGCCGTTGCGCTCCCGGTTGTACTGGAAAACATCCTGCCACTTTCGCAAAGTGATCCCATATGGATGATCAATGGTCAACCAATCTATTTCGGTTGGGTTGCAGTTGGGATCATAGGCTCCCTTCTTATCGCGCTGACTAATTATTTGGGGGTAAAATCAGCTGCATTTATTCAGACGATCTTTACCGTCCTAATTATAATCGTTGGGCTCATGTTAATTTTTGGGAGTATGTTTTCGACTCAATCGGAGGTTGCTTCCTCGGAAATTTGGGATACAGAAAAAATGTCCATTGGATTAATGACCGTCTTAGTGATGACCCCTTTTATGTTTGTGGGATTTGACGTGATCCCTCAAACGGCTGAAGAAATCAATTTGCCCTATAAGCAAATTGGAAAGGTTTTGATCTTTTCTGTTTTACTCGCCATTTTTTGGTATACTGCCATTATATATAGTGTGGGAACCACTCTTACCACGGCAGAATTACAAGGAAACACACTTGCACCAGCTTCCGCTATGGAAAAGATCTACATGGGTGCCTGGGCGAAAAACCTGCTTATCTTGGCTGGACTGGCCGGGATTATCACAAGCTGGAACAGCTTTTTTATGGGGGCAACTCGGGTCATCTATGCTATGGGCAATTCAGATATGCTACCTAGGGCATTTGCAGTTTTGCACCCTAAATACAAATCACCGGTTACAGCCATTGTCTTTGTTACATTTACATCGATAATCGCATCATTGTTTGGAAAGGAGGCAATGGGCTGGCTGGTTAATGCCGGAGGGCTAGGTATTGTGGTGTCCTGGAGTCTGGTATCCCTTTCTTTTTATCAGCTTAGAAAAAAGGAACCTCTCATGACGCGTCCTTTTAAAGTTGCTCAAGGAAAATCGATAGGTGTAGCGGCTTTCGTGCTCAGTCTATGTTTGGTGTATTTATACTTACCGGGAAACTCCTCGGCTCTTAATAGGATTGAGTGGTTAATCATCGGTTGTTGGCTGCTTATTGGGTGGGCATTTTACGCTTGGGCAACTCGGGTTTATAGCAGAGTGACTATAAAAAGCAAAATGGATCATCATATTACAGGTTAATACTTAATTATGAACAAACAAGAATTGTTAACGCTGCGCAAAAACGCCATACCTCAAGGTGTCTTTAATCTTAGTGATTGTATCGTTGAGTCTGCTAAAGGTGCCATCATTAGGGATATTGATGGTAGCGAATGGATAGATTTTGCTGGAGGGATTGGCGTGCTCAACGCTGGTCATTGTCACGATAAGGTGGTGAGTGCCATCAAAGAACAAGCTGATAAATTAATTTATTCATGTTTTCACGTCTCCATGTATGAAGGATATATAAAGCTTGCAGATAAACTTAACCAAATAACGCCTGGCAATTTCCAAAAGAAAACCATGTTAGCAAATTCTGGTGCTGAGGCTGTAGAGAATGCGATAAAGATTGCGAGGAGATTTACCAGTAGATCGGGTATTCTCTGTTTTGACAATGCTTTTCACGGTCGAACGCATATTTGTATGAGCTTAACGTCGAAAGTCGACCCGTGCAAAAAAGGGTATGGCCCATTGTTGAATGATATTTACCGTATTCCTTTTCCCAATGCATATCGATTGAGCGAGGGCGACCAAGCAAAGGCCAATGAAATTTCCTTGGATGCACTTAGAAAATCCTTTAAGGATACAGTTGATCCCGAATCCATTGCGGCTGTTATTTATGAGCCGATTCAGGGCGAAGGTGGTTTTATTCATGCGGATGCGGCTTTTTACAATGAACTAAGAGCATTGACTCAATCTTATGGTATTCTCACAATCATTGATGAGATTCAAAGCGGATTTGGGCGCACCGGAGAGATGTTTGCCGCAGATTGCTTCGATATTGATTATGACATTATCACGTTATCCAAATCCATAGCCTCCGGTATGCCAATTAGTGCAGTTACTGGAAGATCTGATATTATGGATGCCTCAAACAGGTGGGAGGGCTTGGCGGCACCTATGGTGGCAATCCACTGGCCTGCGCAGCCGCTCTCGCTACCATTGAGGTGTTGGAAGACGGCCTTTTGGCGAGAGGGAAAGTAGTCGGGGAGAAAATATATGCGGCATTCAAGAAATTTGAAAAACAATCACCTTATGTAGGTGAAGTAAGAGGACTTGGCGCAATGGTAGCTTTTGAATTGGTTAAGGATAAAGCGAGTAAAACACCAGCAACAGAAATGACCGCAAAACTTGCTGATTATTACCGTAAACATAAACTTTCTATGATCACTGCTGGTACCTATTCAAATGTCGTGAGGGTATTGGTGCCCTTCACCGTAACAGATGATACATTGGAAAAAGGTTTGGCAATAATTGAAAATAGCCTAAAAACCTTGTAAATAATATTTGTCGTTCAAGTAAATTTTTTAAAAATATGAGAAGTCTATTCGTTGCAATCAGATGCGGCAAACAGACTTCACCTACTTTGAGATTATGGGCTGGGGTTGGTATTAACCTGTCCAACATTCTAGATGATTACAGCCGCTATACTAAAATTTTGAAGCATGATGCCATTTGATTAATATTTTTTTCCTCATTATTTTTCATGGAGAATAGTTCATGATAGATTTCGAGCAATTGAAGCCAATACGAATGTAGTTACCCTTGTCTATAGCTTACCTAAAAGATAAGCTTGCACAGTTACTTTGTGCAAGCTGAAAATGTCCTTGATCTAAAATAATTAAAATCTAAATACCATGTATTCTAAAAAACTATTTTTACTCTTAATTATAATTTCATTTAACTATGTCATTTATGGTCAAAAAAAGAAAGCCCTTTTAATTGGTATTGATGGATTACAATACGAACAAATAACACTAAACAAAACGCTGAGATCAACTAATAAGTGCAATTGAAGGTGAAAAAGCTTTTAAGGGCTTTTTCACCTTCAAAAGCCTGAACAGTGCAATCTTTGGATTGCAAAATGTCAAAAAACTACACACATCTCAGTATTGATCAAAGGTATCAAATTGAAGCATTATTGAAAACAGGAGCTACTCAAAAGGAGATTGCCTGTATCGTTCATTTTCACCCATCTACGATCTCACGTGAGCTTAAGCGAAATTGTGGGTTCAAGAGGTAGGGAGCTGGTGTCTATCGAACAGCAAATGCACAAAGGAGGACCAATCTTCGTCATCAAGAAAAGCCAAAAAGAGTGATTTTCACCAAACCCATGAAAGACTGGATAGTTAACCGGCTCCAAGAAGATAGATGGAGTCCTGAATTGATCAGCCATCAGGGAAAGAAAACGAGAGAATGTCCACTTAGCCATGAATGGATTTACCAATGGATATGGGAATGTAAGCACACCAACCACCAGGAGAACCAAGAATACAAACAACTATACACATATCTAAAACATGGCAAACGAAGGCGCAAACGAGGAAACAGAAAAGATCGTAGAGGTATTATCCCGAATAGGGTATCAATTGAACAGCGACCCCAGATCATTAACAAAAGGGAACGATTGGGAGATATAGAAGTCGATTTAATGATGGGTAAAAACCACAAAGGCTCTTTGTTGGTGATGACAGACCGAGCAAGTCTTTTTACCAGAATCAGAAAGATGCACAGTAAAAATGCCGATCAAATGGCCGAAGCTATTGTGGAGGAACTCTCTCAGGATAAACACAAACTGGAAACACTCACTTTTGATAATGATATGGCATTTTCTAAACATGAGTTGATTGCTCAATCCCTTGATGTGGATGCCTATTTCACTCGTCCCTATACTAGTCAGGATAAAAGGACAGTTGAAAATAGGATTGGGATAATCAGAAGGTTTTATCCTAAGAAAACAGATATTAGATTTGTTACAGAGGAGCAAATCAAAGTTGTTGAAAACAAAATCAATGAACGCCCTGTTAGAAAATTTAATTACCTAAACGCAAAGCAAGTGCTACAAAGGAAAATTGCACTTATTACTTGAACTTACAAACTCCTAACTTAGATAAATTCAATATTAAAAAAGGATATACAGGAGGTATTTATGGAACACCGTCAGAACAAAGTACGGTAAGTTCTCCAGGCTGGATGAGTATCTTAACTGGTGTTTGGTATGATCAGCATAATATTTAAAATCAATACAAAAGAAAAGCTCTGCAAAGCCCCCAGTATTTTTAAATTTATTAGAGAGCATAATAAAGACTACTATACCATTAGTGTTTCTACCTGGAAAGGATTGAATTTATTATTAAAACAAGATATGTACGAAGTAAATTTTGCAACAATTGGGGGGAATGATATTTTGTCCAGTAAATTAACGATTGATCAAATCACAGAATATGGTCCGGATTTTGGCTTTATTCAATTGGATGAGATTGATCATATAGGCCACGTTAACGGTTTTGGAAAACAATACTCTGAAAAGATAGAAGAAACTGATTCAATCATAGGGAATATTCTTATAGCTATAAAAAAGCGTGAAAATAAATACAATGAAGATTGGTTGGTAATGATTGTTACAGACCATGGACGAGATGATAAAGGTAGAGGACATGGAAAGCAAGAAATAAATCAAAAAACAATTTTTGTTGGCATGAATAAAGAAGGGAATGATTTATTTAAAAACAGTAGTAATCAAAAAACAATCAAATCATATAAAGATTTAGAAACATTAATTCCTCAAACATCTATTGTACCAACAATTTTAAAGCATCTTGATATTCCTGTGAGGGAGGAATGGAAATTAGATGCTAAACCGTTAAAAAATGAATAGACAAAGTAAACGGATAAATTTAATAGCGACCCTTCATCCTCAAATCCAAAATGCGGATGACATTCCGTTGATCAAGGTGATTTCATTGGCCTTCATTGTTGAATGGCCGGTAAGTAAGTAAAGTGATGATGCAGTAATAGGCCTTCATTTGATAGAAACGATGAACTACGAAATTTCGAAGTTGTTATTATGAAATGATCAGGTAATGTGCAGTGACTATTACAACAACCGCCGCTACCACGAATCACTTCAAAATCTAACTCCCTCAGACGTCTATTTTTAGTCAACTGCGTAGCAGTTGCTGGTTAATTTATTGATACATGACGTCGTTGTGTTTTCGTGCTTAGTGTTTTCGTGCTTATTTTTAACACTTTTGTACATAATGAAAAGGAATCTCTTTAATTAGTTTTCTCTCTGTTTTCCAATCGGTCTTTATCCTGTTCTTTACTTTCACGAAACATATCTTTTACATTATCAATTTTCGGGGATTCTTTTACTGCTTTCCAATCAAATTTTTCATCAAATGGGTCAAGTGCTTTTTGAGGATCGAATATTGCATTATTAACTTCTAAAGCATCGTAAGGTTTGAAATTTGGAGTATCCGTAAAAAAATCACTTAAATCTGTCGCTCCTGCATCATATTGATTTAAATAGGGTAAGCCTAAAAATATTCCAAAACGATTTAAACAAGCTACCAAAACTATAATGTACATGACCCACATAGTCTCTTTTTACCCAGGGGGAAACTAACATTAATATACTGCGATGTGCATCAATGTGATCAACACCGTTTTGCGCATCATCTTCAGTAACAACAATAAGCATGTTTTTCCAATAGGGTGTTTGTGAAAGATATTCTACAATACGCCCAAGGGCTAAATCATTGTCCGCCATATAGCTCTCCCGGAAAGGATAACCGGCTTCTGGCGATCTCCGGCTCCGTGGTCATTTGGGATTATAACGGTTATAAATGCAGGCATAACATCCTGCCCATTCATCCACTTATCATCAAATTCTTTAATAAACTGATCTATTCTGAATTGATTCGGTATCGCCATATTATAGGTTGGATACATTTTTGAAGTTCGTTCAAAAAGAGGCTGGGGCATTGGGTAATTCACGTAATGATGAATGCCAGAATATTTATATTCAGCCTTGTAAAGTGCAGGTTCGAACATAATACTAAAACCAAAATTATAGAAGTCCACACTATGACGTTCCAGATGATCCCACATGGAACCTGCTTCGTTATAATCTTCAGGATAAATGGCTCCTGCTGCGCCGTTCATGGCAAAAACACCCGGAGCTTTTGAGTCCTCCTTAAAGTTTCGATTGCCCCCATAACTGGCAGTTGTAGATGTTTCACACCACTCATTCGGGTAGGTGTTTACCAACCATCGATGACCATCCGCAGAGTGATCAGCATCCACATAAAAATTATCAGAAATGCCAAACTGCCTGGCCAGAGCCAAATGGTTTGGCATCACTGTTGTACTTGAAATGGAGTCTGTTTTTGCTCTATTAAAAAAACCGGTAGTTCTGGCATAGCGGGCAATTGTTGAATCTCCATTACCTTTTTCAATTTGACCAAATACTTCATCATAGGTTCTGTTTTCTTTCGATATAAATACGATATGCTTTATTGGACTTTCTTTCTCTCCTGGGTATAAGGGGATCGGATTATTTTTCCGGTTCTTGAAAACAGCATCATCGGCTTTTGCGAATTGAAAGTTGTTCGAAATAACCTGTTTGGTCATCTCCATTAATTTTTTGTCATTTGGTATATCAACTATCTGGACAGTTCCTTTCATCAGAGATCCAATATAGCTGCCTTCATTTCTTTGTTCGAAAGCCGCTCCTCCATTGGGTCCACTACCATAACCTTTAGCATTCGCAATGATTAATTTTTTACCATCATTGCTAACTTCCACTTTTGAAGGAAACCAACCCGTGGGGATATGTCCCATGACTTTTAAATCAGCAACATTTATGACGGCAATTGCATTGATACCAGATTCGGCAACATATAACCGTTTTTGGTCAGGACTTAAGGCCAGTCCAAAAGGGATAACGCCTCGAAATTGTTTAATACGATCATCGGGCTTAAGAAAAATGGTGTTGACTACTGAATCCTGTTCAATAGAAATGACCGAGATGTTGTCATTGGCACCGTTACTTACAAATACATAGTCTTTTGTAGCAACAATTGAATTGGGACTTGAACCTCCAACAGCAGGAATGCTGTCAATTAAAGCACCCACCAAATGCCCGGTTTTAATTTTCGCAACGACACTAGGTTTAACCCGCATTATTCATAGGCCACCAATTTTGGGATTAATAATGGGTTGCTAACTATTTTTGATTGGAGTGTATGTATTAATTTGAAGATCAACCAGGTTTCTGGATTTCAAAGGACATTAGAGCGTTTTTTTGTTAGAATTTTTCAATTTTCAGTCAAAGCTCTATTGTGTTCTTATGGAAGAACATTTTTTTGATTAAACTAAACTGTTTAACTGATCGGTCAGTTCACCGTAAGCAAATCGTCCAGCAGGTATTGATATCTAAAGGCTCTTGAGAATTGTATTGTCAATGATCTTTTCCTTTCTTTTAGGCACGCCCCAACCTTCATCAGGTAAAGCCGGATATTGTCCACTTGCCATCGTTTAGCAAAGTGGTGTTTTGTTTTGGCAATTAATAATTTAATCTGCCGGAACATTTCATAACAGAGGGTAGCGATGATTAAACGCATGAAATTGGCCCAGTAGCGATGACAGGAAAGCCGGTCGGAATAAGTCATGTTTTTGAGTTCCTTTATTCGATTTTCACTGGCATCACCTCGCTTGACATAAAAATCAAAGTAAATCTGTTGAGCGGTCATCGCTTCAAAGTTGCTCACAAAGTAACGGACATTCATTCCTTTTCCGGTAGACTCCACTTTGGTGTACAGCTTTTCAGAACGATCCCAGCTTTTGGCCTGGTAAGTAAACGGGCCAACAAACTCTTGATGTTTGATGATTTTTGAAGCATATTCCTTTTTTACTTCAATGATAGTCTGTTTGGTAAAAGTCTTTAAAACTTCATTACTACTAATACCTAAACAAAATTGAAGGTCAAACTGCTTAGCTATCCGATAAAAAGATGCTCCTGAAAAGCCACTATCCGCTCGAATAAGGATCTTTACTGAGGGCAGTTTTTTTCTGATTTTAATGACAATCCTTTTCAATAAGGCCACAAACCATTTGTTGGAGTGACAATTGCCCGGACGTAGTACTGGTAAAATGACCTGACCGGTGTTCCCGTCCTTAAAGAACAACTCATGGTACATAGTCTGTCCATAATAGCCATTATACAAACTGAGTTGTTGGGATCCATGAGTAGGGTCATCGGTACCATCTACATCAATGATGATTTGACCAGTCTTCTCTCTCAACTCCTCTACATAACGGTCTACAAACCATTGACTCATCTGGTAGATCAGACTCCGATCGGCCTTGTTTTCAAATCGACTTAAAGTAGGCTGGGAACATAATCCGCTATCTAGTACTTTACGGATCACCGGATCCTCTCGGAGTTTTTGTTCGTCATTGCAATCCTGATAGCCCTGCATCATTAAAAACACCCGTTGGCGAAGCATTTCTTCATAAGTGTATTCGATAAAAAAGGGGTTTCGATAGTCAGGAATCAGTGCGGCGAAGCTTTTTAATAGACCAGTCTTTCTCTCTACTTTTTCACTTAACAATATCGCTCCGTCTGAGCTAATCGCTGATGCTGAAAAATCAAATTTAAAAGCTTGTTTTCCTCGATAAAATACGGTATCTTTTTCCTTATATTCAGGCATAAATTAATTGCTTATTTTGTTGTCTAACTATCTCAATATAAGCAATTTATGCCTGTTTTTTATTGTCTACTATGAATTTTTCGGGTTAAGTGAATCCTCGAGATTAATAGCAAATACAGAAAAAGCCTCTAGGGCATTTAGATCCCCTAAACCAGGAATTGATATCGTATCATTTTCAATACCAGATTCCATTTCTTTTGAGCCATAGGCAAAAGCAGGATAGTTAATAGACTTTATATTGGCATCTTCTTCTTTGCTGTCTTTTATATAAGAATATTCGAACATTCCTACATTGGCAACATAAACCTTTTTTTCGTTTGGAGATAAGCATATCCCAAACGGATACCGACCAACAGAAACTGAGTGTTTAAAAGCTCTGGTTTCTGTGTCCACAATAACCATCCTGAAACCTATTTGATCAACAGCATAAAGCGTTTTTCCATCTTTAGATAGTTTCATATCACCAATATATCCATGTGAATAGCCAATAGTAGCAGAACTATCTGAACAATCTATGGAGCCTTTATTTTCGCCAGAATTTACATCAAACAAATATATTTTATTCTCTTGACCACCAGCAACATAAATTGTTTGATTATCAGGAGATATAGCCAATCCCATAAATACAGAAGCCAATACGCCCTTATCTGTAGATGGGCCTGGGGGTATTTGTTGTACTTCTGGAAGCTGTGATAAAATACCCCGTACAATCGTAATTGATAAGGGACTGGTTCCTGAATTGGCAGTAACTGCGATGTTGCCATCTGGGCTTAAGGTCAATCCATAAGGATGTGGTGCAGTTATAATACTTTCCCCAACAGGAGTAATATATCTACCATTAGGGATCACAGTTTTTCCTTTCTTATTAATTTCCGTTAATTTATCTCCACTAGGTGCTGAGATAATCCACAATGGTCTATCTATAGAGTCATTTTGAAAATTACAAGCGGTAAAAAGTATTAGTAGTAGTAATTGAATAATCGCCTTCATAAATTTCATGATGATATTATTGATTTTTAGGCATGAAACACACCGCTGGACTAAACTCCGTAGCTTTTACTGGTTTAAAGCCTTCAAAGTAGCTGAATAAACAAATCTTTGCAACTATCTCAGTATGCCTATGGAGTTTTAGTGAATGTTATCTCCTTTTCATTTAAATTTAGTAGATTCAATATGAATGTGTTGTACATATCTCTCATTTGGATTCATCTGGTCGGGTATCAATTATGAACCGGGAGTGGGACTAAAATGGAAAGTTATTATTTTGTCTATGATCTGCTATCAATGCTAATTCGTCTACTGAATTGGCTTCTGTGATTGCCTGCCTGGCTTTGTTGAATCGTTCTAAGTACATATTTTTTTTAATAAAAAAAGGACCATCGCCAGCGATGCGACTACTTCGGATAAACACCTTGGATTTCTTACATGACTGGACTTGCCCCCATTTGCAAAAGTGCAAGATAGACATCTGCCTTCTTTCCCTCAATCCGAGTAATTCCAGTTGTTCTTTCATGTCAGATTTATAAAAAATTACTTATTTTTTCACCCGCTCACTGCTGGGGTCATGCAAAGGCTTGGCCTCAACCATACCCTTCACCTCTCGTCCAAAGGATTCGATACTTAGTACAGTATCCGCTTTTGCCAGTTCAAGCGGAAGGTAAGCCAGGGCGACAGTCTTGCCGTATGTATAAGCATAGCCACCTGTCCTGACGCGGCTGACGGCGTTACCCTTCTCGTCTATCAGCGATTCGCCGCCAAATATTACCAACTCGGGGTCATCAAAGGAGAGCATCGACATTTTTAACTTCAGGCCTTCGTCTTTAATCTTCTGCAGGGCATCTCGGCCTATAAAGTCACCCTTTTTCATCTTGACAGCAAAGCCCAGTCCGGCTTCCAGCGGATTGTCGGTCGGACAGATATCGGTTGACCAGTAATAAAACTGTTTTTCAATCCGCAGCGTATCCAGTGCCTTGTAGCCGATCAGTTTGGCGTCAAACTCAGATCCGGCTTCCAGCACGGCATCAAAGACAACAACTGCATCGGTATTCGGCACAACCAGCTCCCAGCCCAGTTCTCCCACGAAGCTGACGCGGTTGGCGCGGATGTTTTTTTTCGCCAGCGTGATTTCCTGTGTACTCATGTAAGGAAAATCTTCGTTCGAAAGACTGTTATCAGTGACTTTAGAAAGCAGTTTGCGTGAGTCGGGGCCCCAGATACAAAGAACCGCATAGTCTTCCGTCACATCCACGATCTCAACCGATCCGTCGTGGGCATCGTTCAGTCTCAGCCATTCCATATCATTGGCATGGAATGCCGTGCCCGATACCATTCTGAAATGGTCATCGGCAATACAACCGATGGTAATATCAGCTTCTATCCCGCCATTTACATTCAGCATCTGGGTGTAGACCAGGCTGCCAGCAGCATTACCGATGTCATTACTGCAGAGCTTCTGCAAGAAGGCTCTTGCGCCGGGTCCCTTAATATCAGTTTTACCAAAAGAAGTCATGTCGAGTATGCCGACCCGTTCACGCACAGCCTTGTGCTCTTCTCCAACGATATCAAAGTAAGCTGGTTTTTCCCATGTCTGGTCTTCATCCTCTCCCGCCAGGCGACCTTCCCCGCTGGTTTCAAAATAGTTGGTGCGTTCCCAGCCGTTTTTCTGCCCGAAGACAGCACCCTTTTTCAACAGCCGGTCAAACAATGGGCTGATGCGTAATTTTCTGCAAAATCCACTTTCTGAATTCGGGAAGTGTAGATGGTAATAATATTTATAAACTTCAATTGCCTTCTCGGAAATATAATCAAGGTTGGAAAGATGCTTGCCAAAGCGGCGCACATTAAGCTCATGCAGGTCCCATTCAGGCTGTCCGTCCAGTATCCACTCGGCCATGATTTTTCCAACCCCACCGGCACCGGCAACACCGTTTATTGACATACCTGCTGCGACAAAATAACCATGCAGTCCCGGCACTGGCCCAAGTGCGTAATTGCCATCCGGGGTAAAAGCGTCAGGACCGTTAACCAGATCAATCGCCTCAGCCTGTTCCAATATGGGACAGCGCCTAATAGCGCCTTCCAGTAGCAATTCAAACAGATCCCACTCGGGGGTCAAAAGTTGCTGTGTGAATTCCCATGGTACACCTTCCGGCTTCCATACCTTGGGATCGAGTTCAAAACCACCTATTAGGTAACCGCCAACTTCTTCACGTATATAAACTAAATTGTCAGGATCTCTCAAAACCGGGGTTTCCTTCGGCAGTTCATGTCCGGGAATTGGTTTGGTTATCAAATACTGGTGCATCATAGGAATCATCGGCAGATTAACCCCAACCATCTCAGACAGCCTGGGCGCCCATTGGCCGGCAGCGTTAACCACTACTTCTGTCTTGATGGTTCCCTTTTCTGTCACCACCGCAGTGATCCGTTTCCTGTCATCCATCAGGATTTCAACCACGCGATTATGGGTGGAAATTTCAGCACCGAGTTCCCTGGCCATATTAGCCAGTTCATTAGTGACCCCGTTTGGCTCTAAATAACCGTCATCAGGAATATAGACAGCTCCCTCAAGACCATCGGTTGTCATATCCCCGGGAAAAAGATTTTTGGCCTCGGCAGAAGTGACCATATCAACATTCAGTCCGAGCGCCTTGGCACGGCTGACATTACGCTGAAGGTTTTTTAACATGGCCGGACTTGAAGCAACACGCAGGCTACCCACCTTGTTCCAGTCGAGTCTGTCACCGGCACGGGCTTTGATTTCGTTAAAGAGCTTAATGCTATAGTTCATCAACTGCATGTTGATGGGTGAAGTCCGGAACTGGGTCACCAGTCCGACGGAATGGAAGGTCGTTCCGCTGGTCAGTTCACCTTTTTCCACCAGGATGACATCCTTACACCCGGCCTTGGCCAGATGATAGGCAATACTGCAGCCGATAATACCGCCTCCAATAACAACAACCTGCGCATCTTCTTTCACTATGTAAATAACTTTTTTAGACAGAATTAAACAGAATTTTTATTAATCTAATTTTATAAATCTGTAAGTTCAAGTAATAAGTGCAATTTTCCTTTGTAGCACTTGCTTTGCGTTTAGGTAATTAAATTTTCTAACAGGGCGTTCATTGATTTTGTTTTCAACAACTTTGATTTGCTCCTCTGTAACAAATCTAATATCTGTTTTCTTAGGATAAAACCTTCTGATTACCCCAATCCTATTTTCAACTGTCCCTTTATCCTGACTAGTATATAGTTTCCTATATAGTATATCAATAATAAAAGTTCTATCTTAGCAGTTGGACCAAAAATAGTGAACCCTATGCCATTTGAGAGTAAAAGAGCGAAAATATCATTTACGACAAAGGAACAGCAAACATTGGAGGTTATAAGTAAATCACGGGTTGAGGCCAAATCACGGGTTGAAAGGGCGAAAATGCTTCTTGGTTATTGGAAAGGGCAAAGCATCAATTCGATAGCAAAACAACTTGGCACGAATCGGCCAAAGGTTGAAAGGACTGTTGATAGGGCAATAGGATACGGTATACTGACCTCTCTGAACGACCTTCCCAGAAAAGGGGCAACCCCAAAGATCACCAATGAGGCCAGGGCATGGTTTTTATCGATAGCTTGCACAAAACCAAAAGACTTGGGCATGGCCTCAGAATTTTGGACCTATAATGCATTGGCCAAGTATGTAAGGGGCAATTGCAAACAGGCGGGCCATCTTTCATTAGGCGAAATACAGAAAGGGACCGTTTCAAAGATACTGTCGAAAAGTGATGTAAAGCCCCACAAACTATCTTATTACCTAGAAAAGAAAGACCCTGACTTTAACCGAAAGATGTCCCAGGTATTGCATGTTTATAAAGAAGTGGCACTTTACAAAGCTAACAAACCGGAAGGATCAATAATTGCCATCTTGTCCTACGATGAAAAACCTGGAATGCAGGCGATAGAAAATACCGCCACTGACCTAAGCCCCATAGCAGGCAAGCACCCAAATTGGGGCAGGGACCATGAATATAAAAGACACGGTACAGTTTCGTTGTTGGCATCAATCGACTTGATTACCGGCAAGATATATGCACGGGTCGAGGATAGACATAGAAGTAGGGAATTTGTGGAATATTTGAAAGGGCTTGATGAACTCTACCCAGTCAGCTTTAAGATCAAGATAATCTTAGATAATCATTCGGCCCATATTTCAAAAGAGACAAAAGCATTCCTGAAAACAGTGCCTAATAGGTTTGAATTTGTATTTACACCTGTACATGCTTCCTGGCTAAATCTTATTGAAGTCTTCTTTAGCAAAATGACCAGGAGCTTTTTAAGGGGGATCCGTGTAAAATCAAAGAAAGAGCTCAAAGACCGGATATTGAAATACATTAATGAAATCAATGAGATGCCAACAATCTTTAAATGGAAGTGGAAAATGGAAGATTTAACTATCGCGTAATCATTGATATGTTAATTAAGAAACTTAATACTAGTATAGGGACGAGTGAAATAGGCATCCACATCAAGGGATTGAGCAATCAACTCATGTTTAGAAAATGCCATATCATTATCAAAAGTGAGTGTTTCCAGTTTGTGTTTATCCTGAGAGAGTTCCTCCACAATAGCTTCGGCCATTTGATCGGCATTTTTACTGTGCATCTTTCTGATTCTGGTAAAAAGACTTGCTCGGTCTGTCATCACCAACAAAGAGCCTTTGTGGTTTTTACCCATCATTAAATCGACTTCTATATCTCCCAATCGTTCCCTTTTGTTAATGATCTGGGGTCGCTGTTCAATTGATACCCTATTCGGGATAATACCTCTACGATCTTTTCTGTTTCCTCGTTTGCGCCTTCGTTTGCCATGTTTTAGATATGTGTATAGTTGTTTGTATTCTTGGTTTTCCTGGTGGTTGGTGTGCTTACATTCCCATATCCATTGGTAAATCTATTCATGGCTAAGTGGACATTCTCTCGTTTTCTTTCCCCGATGGCTGATCAATTCAGGGCTCCATCTATCTTCTTGGAGCCGGTTAACCCGCATTATTCATAGGCCACCAATTTTGGGATTAATAATGGGTTGCTAACTATTTTTGATTGGAGTGTATGTATTAATTTGAAGATCAACCAGGTTTCTGGATTTCAAAGGACATTAGAGCGTTTTTTTGTTAGAATTTTTCAATTTTCAGTCAAAGCTCTATTGTGTTCTTATGGAAGAACATTTTTTTGATTAAATCAAACTGTTTAACTGATCGGTCAGTTCACCGTAAGCAAATCGCCCAGCAGGTATTGATATCTAAAGGCTCTTGAGAATTGTATTGTCAATGATCTTTTCCTTTCTTTCAGGCACGCCCCAACCTTCATCAGGTAAAGCCGGATATTGTCCACTTGCCATCGTTTAGCAAAGTGGTGTTTTGTTTTGGCAATTAATAATTTAATCTGCCGGAACATTTCATAACAGAGGGTAGCGATGATTAAACGCATGAAATTGGCCCAGTAGTGATGACAGGAAAGCCGGTCGGAATAAGTCATGTTTTTGAGTTCCTTTATTCGATTTTCACTGGCATCACCTCGCTTGACATAAAAATCAAAGTAAATCTGTTGAGCGGTCATCGCTTCAAAGTTGCTCACAAAGTAACGGACATTCATTCCTTTTCCGGTAGACTCCACTTTGGCGTACAGCTTTTCAGAACGATCCCAGCTTTTGGCCTGGTAAGTAAACGGGCCAACAAACTCTTGATGTTTGATGATTTTTGAAGCATATTCCTTTTTTACTTCAATGATAGTCTGTTTGGTAAAAGTCTTTAAAACTTCATTACTACTAATACCTAAACAAAATTGAAGGTCAAACTGCTTAGCTATCCGATAAAAAGATGCTCCTGAAAAGCCACTATCCGCTCGAATAAGGATCTTTACTGAGGGCAGTTTTTTTCTGATTTTAATGACAATCCTTTTCAATAAGGCCACAAACCATTTGTTGGAGTGACAATTGCCCGGACGTAGTACTGGTAAAATGACCTGACCGGTGTTCCCGTCCTTAAAGAACAACTCATGGTACATAGTCTGTCCATAATAGCCATTATACAAACTGAGTTGTTGGGATCCATGAGTAGGGTCATCGGTACCATCTACATCAATGATGATTTGACCAGTCTTCTCTTTCAACTCCTCTACATAACGGTCTACAAACCATTGACTCATCTGGTAGATCAGACTCCGATCGGCCTTGTTTTCAAATCGACTTAAAGTAGGCTGGGAACATAATCCGCTATCTAGTACTTTACGGATCACCGGATCCTCTCGGAGTTTTTGTTCGTCATTGCAATCCTGATAGCCCTGCATCATTAAAAACACCCGTTGGCGAAGCATTTCTTCATAAGTGTATTCGATAAAAAAGGGGTTTCGATAGTCAGGAATCAGTGCGGCGAAGCTTTTTAATAGACCAGTCTTTCTCTCTACTTTTTCACTTAACAATATCGCTCCGTCTGAGCTAATCGCTGATGCTGAAAAATCAAATTTAAAAGCTTGTTTTCCTCGATAAAATACGGTATCTTTTTCCTTATATTCAGGCATAAATTAATTGCTTATTTTGTTGTCTAACTATCTCAATATAAGCAATTTATGCCTGTTTTTTATTGTCTACTATGAATTTTTCGGGTTAACTATCCAGTCTTTCATGGGTTTGGTGAAAATCACTCTTTTTGGCTTTTCTTGATGACGAAGATTAGTCCTCCTTTGTGCATTTGCTGTTCGATAGACACCAGCTCCCCTACCTCTTGAACCCACATTTCGCTTAAGCTCACGTGAGATCGTAGATGGGTGAAAATGAACGATACAGGCAATCTCCTTTTGAGTAGCTCCTGTTTTCAATAATGCTTCAATTTGATACCTTTGATCAATACTGAGATGTGTGTAGTTTTTTGACATTTTGCAATCCAAAGATTGCACTGTTCAGGCTTTTTCATCCTTCAATTGCACTTATTAGTTGATCTCAGCATCGATTTTATCAGAAAATATTTTTTTATTTATGACTTTTCTAACTCAGTTCCTGAAATACCTTAGACAATTCTGGCACAACGTCAAAAATATCGCCGACTATGCCGTAATCGCACTTATTGAAAATAGGCGCATCCGGATTCTTGTTAATGGCGACAATAACCTTGGATGTCTTCATGCCGGCAAAGTGCTGAACCGCACCAGAGATACCGCAGGCGATATAAACATTCGGGCTGACGGTCTTACCGGTCTGGCCAACCTGCATTTCGTGTGGGGCATAGCCGGAATCGACGGCTGCGCGTGAAGCACCGACGGCGGCTCCGATGTGCTTGGCGCATTCAAAGATCATGCTGAAGTTTTCAGCACTTCCGATGGCCCGGCCACCTGACATGATAATCTTGGCTTCCGTCAACTCTACCTTGCCTAACTTTTCTTTCTTAACCACTTCCTTCAATACCACACGCCTGTCGGAGCTCAAATCCACATCGATGGACTCCACTGTTGCATTGGCTGCCTTTGCCTCGGGGTCTACCGAATTGGGTCGAACTCCGAATAATTTTAAATCCCCTGACAAACTGATCTCCGCATTTGCCCGTCCGGAAAAATGTGATTTCACCACGCTAGATTCTGCAACATTAACTACCGTTGCATCCATGATCAGCGGCAATTTCAACTTGGCGGCTATGCGTGGCAACAAATCCTTGCCCTGGGCGGATGTGAGCGCCAGTAATGAATCTGCACCGGAATGTTTAAGCGCAGCAATAGCTGCATCGGCATAGACACCCGGATCATAATTTGCCAGCGCGTTCGATTTCACCTGGATAATACTTGAGACCCCGTATTCTTCCAGCGACCCCTTGCAACCTTCAGCATCCCCTTCCAGCACAATACCGCAGACATCTGACCCACCGCGGTGAGCGAACGTTAACACCTCGAAGACCTGCTTGCGCACTTCTCCCTCCTTCATTTCAATATAAACAGCAACTTTTGACATAATTTTTTCCTTTTTACATTCTATTTTTTATAACTCTCTTAAATGGGATCGAGTCCTCTCTTCTAGAGCACTCTCACTTCTTCCTTTAACACCCGAACCAGTTCCCTGGCCGCTTCAGCAGGTGAGCCTCCTATTATTTTTGCCGGCGGTTTGTCAGGCGGCAGAATAAATTTAGTCAATGACACGGCGGAAGATTCATCCACGCCCAGGTCGGCAATTTCATAAACCGTAACCGGCTTCTTCTTTGCCTGCATACGGGCTGGCAATTTAGGGTAGCGCGGCTCATTCAATCCTCTGTTGGCGGCAATGACACAGGGTAACGAAACTTCATAAACCTCCTTATCGCCCCCTTCGATCTCGCGATTAACCGTTACCTTGTCGCCATTGTACTCAAATTTCATTATATTGGACACGATCGGAAGATCAAGTTCAGCCGCAATGCGATAAGCCGTCTGCATGCCCTCAACATCAATGGTGTGTTGACCGGTAAAGATGATTGATGGCTCCCCGTCTTTCTTGATCGCCGCCGCAAGTACCGCCGCAATCGTAATGTGATCATTGAAAAGATTGGTGGTATTGATGCGGATACTGCGGTCAGCACCCATCGCCAGGCCCTGCAGCAGGACTTCACCGATGGAATTATTGCCGTACGAAACCAGTATCACTTCGGCCTCTTCGCCGGCCTTCTCCTTCAACTGCAAAGCTTCTTCCAACGCTAACTCGTCGTATGGATTCATTATAAATTTAATGTCCTCCTGAATATGCGTATCATCCACCAGTTTTATGGTAGCCGCGGTATCAGCAACACTTTTTGTACAAACATATATCTTCATATTATTATCGGTGTAAGTTCAAGTAATAAGTGCAATTTTCCTTTGTAGCACTTGCTTTGCGTTTAGGTAATTAAATTTTCTAACAGGGCGTTCATTGATTTTGTTTTCAACAACTTTGATTTGCTCCTCTGTAACAAATCTAATATCTGTTTTCTTAGGATAAAACCTTCTGATTACCCTAATCCTAATCCTAATCCTAATCCTAATCTATTTTATTGTTTCTTTTCTAAAAATTCAAATTTTCCTCTTTTTCATTTATGTCATCCTTAGCGTAGCCGAAGGATCCACGCAGACCCGAAGCCTTTCGCGATTCTGTGGATTCTTCGTCCCCCTATGTCGTCCTACCGATGACGTATTTTTCAAACTACTTGATTTACAGTGAGTTGATAGCCCATGTCTTTAGCAGTTTTTACTAGCCATCTTTCACGTTGCATATTGACTCGAGCTTCATAGTCTTTTATTCCCCTTTCAGTATAATCCAGACCTTTGACCATTAACCTCCAGTAAAGTGTGGCCAGTTTTCTGGCCGTTGCCTTCACTGCTATACCAGGACCTCTTTTGGCTTTCAACTTTCTACCGAAAGCCCCAATAGCTATTTTTTTGCTTTCAATTAGACTCTGTGAGATTTGCCTGAATATTTGTCCTGCTTTTGGCCTGTACTTTTTATTCCTTGTCTTTTTCAGTTTGCCAGACTGATGTTGGCCTGGGGCAAGGCCCAACCATGAAGTAAAATGCTTTTCTGTAGGCCATTTGTTAAGATCATTTCCGGTTTCTGAGTAGAGTTGTAGCCACGTATAATCAGTAATGCCCGGCAAGTCTGTGGCATCTTTACCGGTAAATATCTTGAGCAGGTGTCCACCTAAGTGATCTACCTGTGGCTTGTTGTGCCTTACCGGCTTGCGTCCTTTGACAGATTCTATCTCCTTTTTGGCAATATCGTCCTGATCATAAAGATTTACCCTCTCCATGGCCTGTTGGATTTTTTTATCACATTCCCTGATCTGTTGCTGGTAAAACAGATAGCCCTGATAGGCCTGCTGTAGAGCAAACAATCCTGCTTCTGTGTAATGCCCTTCCATAGCTTTCAATACCAAGTGGGCTTTTTTCTCTTTGATGCTTTTATGACAAAGGCCCAAAAGTACCTGAGGATTCCACTCACCGTCCAGGATAGCCTTTACAATGGCCATACCACTTGACCCATGGACCTGGCTCAATACCTCTTTAAGTCGGATGTTCATCTCGGTCAGGGCTTTTTGCATATGGTTTATATGCATGGCCGCTGTTCTGATATGGTCTTCACGTATCCGTTGATAAGCCCTGATTTCTTTGACTTGATCATTAGGAACAAAGCAACGGTTGAGCAACTCATAACTATGAAGTTGCTGTATCCACTGGCAATCTTTAACATCGGTCTTGCGGCCGGGCACTTGTTTTGTTTGCCTGCCATCGACCAACCATACATCAAGCCCAGCATTTTCAAGCATCTCATATAGGATTACCCAATAAACTCCGGTAGCCTCCATAGCCACGGTTTGAACCCCTTTTGATAGTAGATAGTTTGTCGCTTGGCGAAAGTCTTCCGTGAATGTTTCAAAAGACCTGACGGGTTCTTGTTCAACTGATAGAAAGATATTTTTCGCCCCAATATCTATCCCAGCTGCATTTACTCTTAGTTTTTCCATCGTGTAGAATGTTTACTGATAATTAAACCCATACAGGAAAGAACTATGTGACACGAAAGACTACCGAACGGACATTTCCTTAAATCCAGGAAAGTACCATAATTTGTGACTCCATTCTCTCCAACCAGACTCTGAGACAGGCATTAAGCACTAATCGAATTTCGGCCAAGTTGTACAGGGTATCTAAGTTACACTCGTCATCTCATTTTGTGTGTTTGGGTTTCCCAAAAATTAAGCCTCTGAATGACAGTATCAATTATTTCTTCTCCTAATTTCTAATTTTCAGTTTCAAATTTCATTTATTTCTTTCCCTCAAATACGATTTTGCCAAAAACGAAGCAACATCCTCCACGATAGAGGCCCGTTTGAAAAGAAGTGAGGCCATCAATGTTGAATATAGAAGAGGGCTGGAAGGACTGGATAGCTTCATTAAAGATGCTATGGGAGGATCTTTTGATCGGACTTTTTATTTAAAATAAAGGATCAAAACTCCTGGCTCTGTTACAGGTTCAACCAATAATTCAGTTTCACCACGAGTCCCCTATTATTTGGCCCCCATTGCTCGATGGCGTAATTGTCAGTATATACTACAAACAGATTCGAAAGGGCTTTAAATTGCCATTGAACCCTGCTGTTTATGTTGAAATTGTCTCTCTGGGTATTGCATTGCAGAAATGTCGTCCAAAATAGATTGCGAGACATATTGATCTCTACTTTAGGCCCAAGCAGAGTCAGTGATTCCGATCCAAAGGGCTGGGGAAATTTTAAATAATTTTGCACAAAACGAAAGGCAAAATTACCCCACGGTTGCTTTCTATAGTTCAGATCTGTGGAGAGTTGCTGCCTATCTCCGCTGTAAAATCCTCCGGCCTCTAAACCAATGGTAAAAAAGAAGGTTTTCCGCGCCTCTGACTTGTAGGTGGCACCTATGAAGTACCATCTATATTCACCCACCGGCAATGGTTCGGCTTCTGTAAAGTCAAAAGGAAAAAATAACTCCCCGTATTCTCTGTTAATCTTAACCTCGACAGCACTCGTATTAGCCAATTTGAGGTTATAGGTTCCGGTCACTCTTCCGGAAAATAAATCCTGATCAGTGGTTGTAAAATCGAAAACAGCTCTCAATCCAAATCGATGGTTATTTATTTTTTTGTTTTCAGGATAGTAGATATAGTCAAATCTCGTGAAACTATGGGTATAGCCAATTCGATTATCTGTTTCTGTAATGGCATCATAATGGAATAGCAATGTCATGAAGCCCATGTCTGGAATGTAGTTATCTCCCACGCTCATCCAATTGGAATAGAAGGATATACTCTGCTATCATAGGAGAAAATCCCATGGTAGGTGCGATTCTTGTTGTTTACACCCTCACTCAGTGATGCGCCATAACCTGCATTGGCCCTCAATGCACCATTTTGTGATCGATAATCGACTTCTCCGCCAACTGCTCTATTGTAGTCGGTGGATGAAAATTCATTGTTTTCGAATGCCTGCCTGTTGTGAAAATATCCCTTGATCAAAGTTCTTCCAAATATTCGTTGGTTGAAAGCGAAACTGGCATAGTTCTGACCTGGCAATTCATCAACTGATTTGGTCTGCAGATTCATCAGCCCTATTCTCAGGTCTTTGTTCAAATTTCCACTCAGACGGCCACCAAACTGAATAGGAATTGCATTTCCGTCTTCATCAAGGCCAATTTTTCTGCTGAAAAATGGTCGCATAGGCGGTATTCCAAATTCACTGAAAATATCAGTGTTATCAAGAAAGAATAACCTTCTTTCAGGGAAGCGAATATTGACGGTTGTCAAATTGGTTACTTGTTCATCTACATCTACCTGGGAGAAATCCGGATTTAAAGTCAGATCTAAATTTAGGTTAGAATTGATCGCGATTTTTGCATCACCCCCAATTTCCAAATCATAATCTACCTCATCACCTTCCTCAAAATCCTTGAAAGTGGAGCCGAGAATGTAGGGGATAAGAGATATATTTCCCTTGGCTTTTGGAGGCCCCTGATCCCAGATTAATGCACCGGTAAAACCCAGGTCTATAGTGGTAAATTGCCTGGGAACCGGAGCCCATGAATGCCAGCTGTTGGTTCTGGGCACACCTCTTGTGAAATTAATCCCCATGACATATCGCGGCGATATATATATACTTGTCATCGTAGGTCATCATGACTTCTTCTGATATTCCGATTCGACTACCCTATCATCGTTAGGAAAGCTGTACCTGAAATCACTAAACTTATCAATAGAAGACCAAATATCTTCTTTCAATTCCCCGTCTACAGTTATTTTTCCTAAACTCTTGTAGATTTTATAGGTATGGGTTTCCTGGTTTGAGGTCCGTTGAGCGAAAATCGTTAAGCTCCCAATAAATAGAAGATCCAAGCAAATTAAGATTCTTAATGCGCAGTTAAACGAAAAATCAGACCTGCGACATACCATAATTGTTTAAATACCTGTTTTTATGCGCTACTAAGTTGCTCATTCGGATTAGAAAAGAATATTTTTTTGTGATGAAAGTAAATGATACGTGTCTATTAAACACTTAACCCGCATTATTCATAGGCCACCAATTTTGGGATTAATAATGGGTTGCTAACTATTTTTGATTGGAGTGTATGTATTAATTTGAAGATCAACCAGGTTTCTGGATTTCAAAGGACATTAGAGCGTTTTTTTGTTAGAATTTTTCAATTTTCAGTCAAAGCTCTATTGTGTTCTTATGGAAGAACATTTTTTTGATTAAACCAAACTGTTTAACTGATCGGTCAGTTCACCGTAAGCAAATCGCCCAGCAGGTATTGATATCTAAAGGCTCTTGAGAATTGTATTGTCAATGATCTTTTCCTTTCTTTCAGGCACGCCCCAACCTTCATCAGGTAAAGCCGGATATTGTCCACTTGCCATCGTTTAGCAAAGTGGTGTTTTGTTTTGGCAATTAATAATTTAATCTGCCGGAACATTTCATAACAGAGGGTAGCGATGATTAAACGCATGAAATTGGCCCAGTAGCGATGACAGGAAAGCCGGTCGGAATAAGTCATGCTTTTGAGTTCCTTTATTCGATTTTCACTGGCATCACCTCGCTTGACATAAAAATCAAAGTAAATCTGTTGAGCGGTCATCGCTTCAAAGTTGCTCACAAAGTAACGGACATTCATTCCTTTTCCGGTAGACTCCACTTTGGCGTACAGCTTTTCAGAACGATCCCAGCTTTTGGCCTGGTAAGTAAACGGGCCAACAAACTCTTGATGTTTGATGATTTTTGAAGCATATTCCTTTTTTACTTCAATGATAGTCTGTTTGGTAAAAGTCTTTAAAACTTCATTACTACTAATACCTAAACAAAATTGAAGGTCAAACTGCTTAGCTATCCGATAAAAAGATGCTCCTGAAAAGCCACTATCCGCTCGAATAAGGATCTTTACTGAGGGCAGTTTTTTTCTGATTTTAATGACAATCCTTTTCAATAAGGCCACAAACCATTTGTTGGAGTGACAATTGCCCGGACGTAGTACTGGTAAAATGACCTGACCGGTGTTCCCGTCCTTAAAGAACAACTCATAGTACATAGTCTGTCCATAATAGCCATTATACAAACTGAGTTGTTGGGATCCATGAGTAGGGTCATCGGTACCATCTACATCAATGATGATTTGACCAGTCTTCTCTTTCAACTCCTCTACATAACGGTCTACAAACCATTGACTCATCTGGTAGATCAGACTCCGATCGGCCTTGTTTTCAAATCGACTTAAAGTAGGCTGGGAACATAATCCGCTATCTAGTACTTTACGGATCACCGGATCCTCTCGGAGTTTTTGTTCGTCATTGCAATCCTGATAGCCCTGCATCATTAAAAACACCCGTTGGCGAAGCATTTCTTCATAAGTGTATTCGATAAAAAAGGGGTTTCGATAGTCAGGAATCAGTGCGGCGAAGCTTTTTAATAGACCAGTCTTTCTCTCTACTTTTTCACTTAACAATATCGCTCCGTCTGAGCTAATCGCTGATGCTGAAAAATCAAATTTAAAAGCTTGTTTTCCTCGATAAAATACGGTATCTTTTTCCTTATATTCAGGCATAAATTAATTGCTTATTTTGTTGTCTAACTATCTCAATATAAGCAATTTATGCCTGTTTTTTATTGTCTACTATGAATTTTTCGGGTTAATAGACCAGTCTTTCTCTCTACTTTTTCACTTAACAATATCGCTCCGTCTGAGCTAATCGCTGATGCTGAAAAATCAAATTTAAAAGCTTGTTTTCCTCGATAAAATACGGTATCTTTTTCCTTATATTCAGGCATAAATTAATTGCTTATTTTGTTGTCTAACTATCTCAATATAAGCAATTTATGCCTGTTTTTTATTGTCTACTATGAATTTTTCGGGTTAAATATATTTCATTCCAACAGTTCCAATAGATGTACTTTATTATTCAAAAATTCGCCAATAAACCAACATCCTTCTTGATTCGATATTTGAACTCTACGAATTTAAGCCGATCTTTTTGATCGGCTTTTTCCTTTTAAACTGGGTAATCAAGTGGAACGAGATTCACTTAGGGTTGAGCGTATGATAGTGTTACTAAGGGAATATTCCAACATTCCTGTCAATTTGTGCATGGTTATACCTGCCATCAATGAATTTTGCACAATACCTGCCAATTTCATAATTCTGTCTACGAAGCTTGGTAATAATTCATCATAGATCAAATCACACATTTTAAAGCCCGCAATATGAACCAATAATTCATTAAGCAACTGCTCTATGATTTACTAATCTGTATTTACATTAAATCATAGTTTTTGACTACTTTTCTGGATATGCTAAGACATTTTATTGGCTGCCTATTTGTGATATTAGTAAGCATCAATAATAAAAATTATGCACAGGAAAAAGTAAGGGCAGAATTAGATATAGGTAAAACCCTTTTCCAAACTCATTGTGGAAGATGCCATGGCATGAAAGGTGAAGGAGGTACGGGTCCAAGCCTGAAAAGGCCTTATCTGCCTTCCGCTCCAACGGATGAAAAACTTGCCGATATAGCAGAAAATGGTATACCGGGAACCGCAATGCCGGGCTCCTTTTCATTAAATGAAAAGGAAAAACAGCAAGTTGTCAAATTTGTTCGATTTCTAGGACAAGGTGAAAGTGTAAAGCTTGAAGGCGACATAGGATTGGGTAAAGTGGTATTTGAGCAGAATGCGTGTTCTACCTGTCATATTATTTCAGGAATTGGAGGCAGTTTGGGTCCGGATTTAACTCAAATTGGGATAAAAAGAGGGCCAACTTATCTAATTGAAGCTGTGACTCATCCCGGAAGCCAAAACCCCATGGACCAAAACGGGTATACTTCCTATTTAGTAGTCACGATCGAAATGAATAATGGAACCACCGTTACTGGTGTGAGAATTAATGAAGATACCTTCACTATTCAGGTTAAGGATGCTTCAAATCAGTTTTATTCAGTCCAAAAAAGTAAGATTAACCCGAAAAATTCATAGTAGACAATAAAAAACAGGCATAAATTGCTTATATTGAGATAGTTAGACAACAAAATAAGCAATTAATTTATGCCTGAATATAAGGAAAAAGATACCGTATTTTATCGAGGGAAACAAGCTTTTAAATTTGATTTTTCAGCATCAGCGATTAGCTCAGACGGAGCGATATTGTTAAGTGAAAAAGTAGAGAGAAAGACTGGTCTATTAAAAAGCTTCGCCGCACTGATTCCTGACTATCGAAACCCCTTTTTTATCGAATACACTTATGAAGAAATGCTTCGCCAACGGGTGTTTTTAATGATGCAGGGCTATCAGGATTGCAATGACGAACAAAAACTCCGAGAGGATCCGGTGATCCGTAAAGTACTAGATAGCGGATTATGTTCCCAGCCTACTTTAAGTCGATTTGAAAACAAGGCCGATCGGAGTCTGATCTACCAGATGAGTCAATGGTTTGTAGACCGTTATGTAGAGGAGTTGAAAGAGAAGACTGGTCAAATCATCATTGATGTAGATGGTACCGATGACCCTACTCATGGATCCCAACAACTCAGTTTGTATAATGGCTATTATGGACAGACTATGTACCATGAGTTGTTCTTTAAGGACGGGAACACCGGTCAGGTCATTTTACCAGTACTACGTCCGGGCAATTGTCACTCCAACAAATGGTTTGTGGCCTTATTGAAAAGGATTGTCATTAAAATCAGAAAAAAACTGCCCTCAGTAAAGATCCTTATTCGAGCGGATAGTGGCTTTTCAGGAGCATCTTTTTATCGGATAGCTAAGCAGTTTGACCTTCAATTTTGTTTAGGTATTAGTAGTAATGAAGTTTTAAAGACTTTTACCAAACAGACTATCATTGAAGTAAAAAAGGAATATGCTTCAAAAATCATCAAACATCAAGAGTTTGTTGGCCCGTTTACTTACCAGGCCAAAAGCTGGGATCGTTCTGAAAAGCTGTACGCCAAAGTGGAGTCTACCGGAAAAGGAATGAATGTCCGTTACTTTGTGAGCAACTTTGAAGCGATGACCGCTCAACAGATTTACTTTGATTTTTATGTCAAGCGAGGTGATGCCAGTGAAAATCGAATAAAGGAACTCAAAAACATGACTTATTCCGACCGGCTTTCCCGTCATCGCTACTGGGCCAATTTCATGCGTTTAATCATCGCTACCCTCTGTTATGAAATGTTCCGGCAGATTAAATTATTAATTGCCAAAACAAAACACCACTTTGCTAAACGATGGCAAGTGGACAATATCCGGCTTTACCTGATGAAGGTTGGGGCGTGCCTGGAAAGAAAGGAAAAGATCATTGACAATACAATTCTCAAGAGCCTTTAGATATCAATACCTGCTGGGCGATTTGCTTACGGTGAACTGACCGATCAGTTAAACAGTTTGGTTTAATCAAAAAAATGTTCTTCCATAAGAACACAATAGAGCTTTGACTGAAAATTGAAAAATTCTAACAAAAAAACGCTCTAATGTCCCTTTGAAATCCAGAAACCTGGTTGATCTTCAAATTAATACATACACTCCAATCAAAAATAGTTAGCAACCCATTATTAATCCCAAAATTGGTGGCCTATGAATAATGCGGGTTAACTTAAAAGAAGTCAGAAATAGATCTTGATTTAACGGGAACGGTGAATTACGAAATTTCGAAGTAGTAATTATGAAATGCTCTTGTAATGTGCACTGGATAATGTCTACGCCTTTACTTTTTCCATCTTAGGGTCATACAGTGGACCAAACTGAATTTGACAGGGATAACGTTCACTGGCTACTTCGAGTTCATAGCTCCCTGCTTTTAAATAATCCATATTCACACCGTCTTTGCAATGGACATATCCATATCCAATATTAGTTTTTAAAGTATAACCCCATCCTCCACTGGTCAGGTAACCCACGATCTCCCATTGCGGTAGATTGTTTCACGTCCCAGGAGGATTACTTCCGGGATGTTGAGCACAAAACAGCACATGCGTTTTACCAATGGCTTTTGTTTTCGTTTTTCAGTGACTTTCGACCTTTAAACGGGACCTTAGTTTTTAATTTAACGGCCCATCCCAACCCCGCTTCAAAAGGAGTATCGTCGGGAGTCAGGTCTGAACTCCAGACCCTATATCCTTTTTCCAGTCGCAGAGATTCGATGGCACGATACCCGGCATCAAGGACACCAAGTCCCTTACCCGCCTCTATGATGGCATCGTATACAGTAATTGCTGACTCTTTAGGCATATGCAGCTCCCATCCTAACTCCCCAACGAATGTAACCCTTAGCGCCCTGACAGGGTGACCATCGATTTTAATCTCTTTAATGGTGGCCAAATGGAAAAGAAGCATTACTTAAATCGTCACTACAGATGTTTTCTAACAACGTACGTGCATTTGGACCCCATCAGTGCGAAAGTGGCTAAATCTTCAGTTACATCTCTGAATTCAACTTCCATCCCTTCGGGTATATTTGCACTTATCCAAGCAAAGTCGTGGTTTCTGAATCCCGTACCTGTGACAATATAATATTCATCTTCAGCTACGCGACCTACCGTTAAGTCACATTCTATTCCGCCGTGTTCGTTTAATAATTGTGTATAGATCAAAGCGCCGGGAGGTCGTGCCACATCGTTGGCGCAGATCCATGAAAGTGCTCGCTCAGCATCAGGTCCCTTCAGCACAAACTTGGCGAAGGAGCTTTGGTCAAATATTGTGACGGCTTCACGGGTTGCCCGATGTTCCTCTCCCACTGCCTCAAACCAATTTTGTCTGCCATAGGAATACTCATCTTTCGCTTCCATTCCCTTAGTTGCAAACCAGTTTGGGCGTTCCCACCCAAGTTTGGATCCAAAACAGGCGCCATTTTTCTTAAATATTTCGAACAAGGGTGACTTGAAAAAAGGCCGTCCCTGGTCATGCTCCTCATAAGGCCAACTCATGGCGTAATGCTTGCCGTATAGCTCCAGCGTGCGACTATTCACGAAGTCGTTGTTGCAATGTACATGGCCGAATCTACGGATATCAACCGGCCAGAGATCCATGCCCGGTTCCCCTGCCAATACCCATTCGGCTAATTCCTTTCCTGCACCACCCCCGGCTGCAATACCGAAGGCATTAAATCCTGCGCCTACAAAATAATTGATTACTTCAGGAGCTTCACCCAATATAAAGTTACCGTCAGGGGTAAAGGCATCCGGACCGTTAGTCAGTTTTCGAATACCAATATCTTCCAGTGTTGGCATACGAACTATTGACTGAACCATGAGTTGTTCAAAATGCTCCCAATTAGCATCGAGGAAGGAGAAGTAAAAATCTTTCGGAACACCTGACTTGGCCCACTGGATGGGGTTCGGTTCGTAGCCTCCCATTATCAGGCCCTCCCATTTCTTCTTTGTAATAGCATAGTCTGTCGGGATCCCTCAAGGTGGGTAAATCACGGGGTATTGTACCCTCAGGAAAAGGCTCTGTAAGCAGGTACTGGTGTTCCACAGATATCAGGGGTACATTCACTCCGGCCATCTGTCCAACTTCTCTGGCCCACTGACCACAGCAGTTCACAACCTTCTCACAAGTTATGTCCCCTTTTGTAGTGCTAACCCCTGTTACTCGTCCGTTCTGTACTTTGATGTCCGTTACCCTTGTTTCTTCATAAATCTTCACTCCTCCCATACGAGCTCCTTTTGCCAATGATTGGGTGATGTCTGAAGGTCCCGCTTCACCGTCTGTAGGCAAAAAAGCAGCTCCTAAGACGTCAGATACGTCCATCATCGGCCACAAGTCTTGTGCTTCTTTGGGACTTAATAGCTCCATCGGCATATTAAAACTTTTGGCTGTTGTGGCCTGCCGTTTCAGTTCACTCCAACGGTCTTCATTACAAGCCAGGCGAAGACCACCATTCATTTTCCATCCGGTGGCCAGTTCGGTTTCTGCTTCAAGGTTTTTGTACAACTCAACCGAGTTGGTCAATACTTTGGTAATGTTAGCTGAGCTTCTTAGTTGTCCTACTAAACCCGCAGCATGCCAGGTCGAACCATTGGTTAACCGTCCCCCCTTCGAGTAATATTACATCTTTGGCACCTATCTTGGCTAGGTGGTATGCTGTGCTGCAGCCCTATTATACCACCTCCAATGATTACTATCTCCGCATGGGTTGGTAAATTCATTTTTTTATGTCAGGCTAGTTCCAGAAATTGTTGATAGGTCTGAACGAATGTAGCTAAATTTGTTTTTGTGTAACCTGCAAAATCAAATTCAATTTTTGAGTATCGTTCAGAAACCATACCCCATAATGTTTCACGCAATGTGGAAGCACACTTCATAGCCCATATAACTTCTCCAGAATTTTTCATCCACCTTACAATCCATAGTAACCCGAAAGCATCTCCTGTTCCTGGTCAATAGATAAACCATTGTTTGAAGCGAGATTACTGAGGTCGAAAAGCGGGCTGTTAAAACCGGCATAATCCCAATCAATAAGCCAAAGTCGCTTATCGGTTCTGATAATGTTGGAGGCGAGCAAGTCATTGCTGACAAAAAACAATATTTACTTTTCCCACGTCGCTTTCTAACTGGACGTTGATTTCCATCAGCCCGGCCAGTTCAGACTTATCAATCTCCTTATTATTTTTAGCATTTTCGTTGAGGGTAGTCAGGTAGAAACGGTTGACCTGAAACACCCAAAAAGTAAGCGCAGCCGATCTTAAATGCCTTGGAATTTCGGTATGACAAGTTTTTAATAATTGAAGTATGTCTGTAAGGGTATCATTTTCCAGCACGTCATTGGCCGTTAATACCTCACCTTGGATATATCGAATCACTAAAGCTCCTGGTTCATGGTGTATCACCTCAGGTGAGATACCGGCCTTATAGGCTGCCAGGCTTGCAGCATGTTCATTGAAACGCATCACGGCCGTGTTCGGGAATATCTGTGCCAATACGAACAACATAATCTTCTCCCTTATAGCGAACCTTGAAATTAGTATTGGTCATCCCGCCCTCCAGCGGCTCGATCACTACCTTGGATTTCCAACAGGTCAAATTTTCCGCTATTTGTTTTGCTGAAACGCTCATTCAGGGGTTCAATATTGAGTACGAATTTAACATGAATGTATTGTTACTCATAAAAAGGTGTTTAGGAAGTAATGGTTTTATGTTTTGGAACATGAAAGACAAAAGATATTTTTGATAGAAACATCCAAGCAATGAAGCCCGCCTGTCGGACGAGACACCAAAAGAGGGATAAAATCGGAGTACTCACGGGTTTATGAAGGATCGAACCTTAATCCTGAAATTGAATTGGGAGAGCTTTGCTAGCCCTTTACGAAAATATGGAATAGCCTCGCTGGTGTAAAGAGCGGCGGGGTGATGATTAACGAACCGTCGTATACCTGCCCGTCCGGTCAGGCGGACGGAAACCGTAGCGCTTATGCCGAAGCTTCGGCATAAGCAAACGTACGGTGGTCATGCCTACATTTCATTTCGGTAGATAAATGTGAGAGCC
>CAXXNX010000068.1:0-140119 GCA_963664285.2 Cyclobacteriaceae bacterium | reverse complement strand
CGGTATGCTTGACCCCATTGAAAGAGCAAAATCATTTGAAAGAGTTGAAGATGGTTCAGCATCTATTCTTTACATCTCACCTGAATCATTGCGTTCAAAAACTATTGAACGATTGATTCTTGGAAGAAAGATTGTTCGATTTGTCATTGATGAGGCACACTGCTTTTCTTCTTGGGGTCAAGATTTTAGAGTTGATTATTTATACATTGGTGATTTTCTCAAATCAATTCAGGAAAAGAAGAATCTTGAAGATGGAATTCCTGTATCCTGTTTTACAGCAACAGCGAAACAAAAAGTTATCGAAGACATTCGGGATTACTTCAAAGAGAAACTCTCTATTGAATTGGAAATCTTCCGATCAAAAGAATCGAGAACCAATCTTCAATACAAAGTATTTGAAAAAAGAGATGAGGAAGAAAAATACAATTCAGTCCGAGATTTGATTGAAGAGAAGAATTGCCCTACTATTATTTATGTTTCCAGAACACGAAAGGCATATGTTCTTGCAGAGAGATTAACGAAAGATGGTTTCAATGCAAAACCATATCACGGCAAAATAGATGTACAGGAGAAAACAGCTAATCAAAATGCGTTCATTTCAGGTGACGTACCGATCATGGTTGCCACTTCTGCATTTGGAATGGGCGTTGACAAGAAAGATGTAGGAATGGTAATTCATTATGAAATATCCGATTCTCTTGAAAACTATATTCAGGAAGCAGGAAGAGCGGGCCGAGATGAGAAGATTACGGCAGAATGTTATGTGCTGTTCAATGAGGAAGATCTTGGCAAGCATTTCATATTACTAAATCAAACCAAACTGAGCATTAAGGAAATCCAGCAGGTTTGGAAAGCCATAAAAAGTATAACAAGGTTTCGTTCTACAGTTTCAAACTCAGCTTTAGAAATTGCACGAAAAGCGGGATGGGATGATAATGTTATTGAAATAGAGACAAGAGTTACAACGGCAATAGCTGCTCTAGAAGATGCCGGTTACTTGAAAAGAGGACAAAACATGCCCCGCGTTTTTGCAAACAGCATTCTGGCTAAAAATGCACAGGAGACTATTGATAGAATCAATGCTTCACAGAGATTTGAAGAAAAACAAAAGGAAAAGGGAATCCGAATTATCAAGAAACTTTTTTCAAGTAAAAGTCGGAAGAAATCAAACGATGAGGTGGCAGAATCACGAATAGACTACATCTCTGACCATTTAGGAATTGTTAAATCAGAGGTAATTAACATTGTGAATCTACTTCGGGAAGAAAACATTTTGGCAGATGCAAAGGATTTAACCGCATTCATTAAAAAAGGTGAAAACAAAAATCGCTCGTTAGATATTGTTGAAACATTCAGCAAGATTGAGAACTTTCTCTTACCAATATTTGGGGAACAAGAAAAAACATACCATATAAAAGAGCTGAATGAACAAGCCGAAGAAGAGGGATGTAAAAATGTTAGCCCGAACAAGTTAAAAACCATTATCAATTTTTGGGCTATTAAAAATTGGATTAAACGACACAATCAAGAGTACTCCAAAAATCATGTGGTTGTTCTGTCCAATCAGCCGAAAGAAACGTTAAAAGAGAAATTAGAAAAGCGCTATGAGCTGGCAAGATTTATCGTTGAGTTACTTTACGGCAAAAGCAACGTCAATACTGTCGAAGGTGAAATCGGAAAAGAAGAAGTATTGGTTGAATTTTCGGTTCACGAATTGAAAGAAGAGTACGAAAAGAAACCGAAACTATTCGAAATTCAGATTACAATTGATGACATTGAGGATGCACTCTTCTATCTTTCAAGAATTGAAGCAATAAAGATTGAAGGAGGATTTTTAGTTGTCTATAATCGCTTAACTATTGACAGAATAGAACAAGATAATAAGAAAAGGTATAAAAATGAAGATTACCATAAGCTAAATCAGTTTTACGAAAATAAGGTTCAGCAAATTCATATTGCAGGTGAATACGCCAAAAGAATGATAGAGGACTACAAAGGAGCCTTGCAATTTGTAGATGATTATTTTCAATTGAATTATAATTCCTTTCTCAAAAAATATTTTCCGGGAAGTAAACTGGATGACCTTAGACTCAAAATGACTCCCACTAAGTTCAAACAGTTATTTGGGGAGCTTTCCCCAACACAATTACAGATCATAAAAGACAATGAAACAAAATACATAGTCGTTGCTGCCGGACCGGGAAGTGGAAAGACAAGAGTTCTGGTTCATAAATTGGCTTCCTTGCTTTTGATGGAAGATGTAAAGCACGAACAGCTTTTAATGGTAACCTTTTCGCGAGCAGCAGCGACCGAATTCAAAAAAAGGCTGCTTACTCTCATTGGAAATGCCGCTAACTACATTGAGATAAAAACCTTTCATTCCTATTGTTTTGATTTATTAGGCAAGGTTGGAAGTTTAGAGAAGTCAGACGAAATTCTCCAAATGACAATTGAAAAAATCAAAAATGGAGAAGTAGAAACAAATAGAATCACAAAAACTGTTTTAGTGATTGATGAAGCACAAGACATGGATGCTGATGAATTTGCATTGATTAATACCCTGATGGAACAGAACGAAGATATGAGAGTGATTTCGGTTGGGGCCGATGATCAGAATATTTATGAATTCAGGGGAGCAAGTGCAAAGCATTTAGCTCAGTTCATTGAAGAAAAGAAAGCAACTAAACATGAATTAATTGAGAATTACAGGAGTAAAATCAATTTAGTAGAATTCACAAACGAGTTTGTCAAAACGATTCACAACCGCTTGAAGGAAACCCCCATCGTTGCAACCCAGATAGGCCTTGGGAAAATAAAAATAGTTCACTATCAAAGCGATAATCTTATTGCTCCATTGGTGTCTGAAATTCTTTCATCTGAACTCACTGGAACAACCTGTGTCCTGACAAAAACAAATGAAGAAGCGCTACAAATAACAGGGCTACTGTTGAAAAACAGAATGCAGGCAAAATTGATTCAGACAAATGATGAATTCAACTTATACAATCTGTGTGAAGTCCGTTTCTTTTTAAGTCACTTGGATTTATCAAATGACATTTTCATCATTAGTGATCAAGTATGGGTCAATGCTAAACGAGAATTAGTGAATAAGTTTCGCAACAGTTCAAAACTGGAAATATGCAACAACATTATTCAAAATTTTGAGGCAACGAATCCGAAGAAAAAATACAAATCAGATTTAGAGGTGTTCATTCGTGAATCCAAACTTGAAGATTTCTTCTACGAAAACGGAGAAACCATTTTTGTTTCGACCATACATAAAGCAAAGGGGAAAGAATTTGACAATGTTTTTCTGATGCTCGAAAACATTAATCCTGCAACTGACGCAACCAAACGGCAATTATATGTTGCCATGACAAGAGCAAAGCAAAACTTAACGATTCATTTGAACGGAAATTACTTTGACGGCATCACTATTGAAGGACTGGAAAGAATTAATAATAAAGAAGTTCACTCGCCACCAAATGAATTGGCAATGCACCTCACCTACAAGGATATTTGGTTAGATTATTTCAGTAGAAGACAACATTTAATTTCAACACTGAAAAGTGGGGACGATTTAGTGTTAAACGGTGATGAATGCTTGAACTCCAATGGGCAATCAGTTTTGAAATTTTCTCAACACTGCATAACTTCAATTGGAGGAATGAGGAAAAAAGGGTATGAATTGAAAAAGGCAAAAGTGAATTTCATTGTCTATTGGAAAAAAGAGGGTGAAGAACAGGAGATTAAAATTATTTTACCCGAATTGTACTTTGAGAGATGAACATTGTAATTCACAGCGCACACACATTGGCTGGTCGCTCGGAGCCACCCACAAGCCAAAGCCAGCCAAAGAGTGTGCCTGCTCAGCCCAACAAAAGAAATTATTAAAAATGCCCACGGACAACTGAAAAATAAAAAAGAATGAAAAGCACGAAGGCACAACAAAACCTAAAAATAACCCTGCGGGTCGCTATCGCTTATTTTTAGCCAAACCATTGATGAACAAAAATATTAACTAGAGAGCTTTGTAGAAGCAAAAGTTTCCTGCTTACCTGGTCAGGAAGGTGGGTAATTATCCAGAATGATCATGTGGGGGTTAAGGCAAAAAGTTTGACATTTAACTTTTCGAATTTCGAAAATCTGCATGGTGTCACTTGTCCGGATCTTTGGTGTCACCCTCTTCTGTAACTTTTCTCACTTTCTGAAACTCCGTTGAAGCGTCTATCATCCGTACCCAACTCTCCTTTTTGCCGGTAGCGATTGATTTGTACTCGATACCATCTTCGGTCCCAATCACTCTACTCAACCCCATTTCATAGCGCAAACACTCTACCATATCTCCGTCCTGCAAGGGGTTCTGATCGAGATCAACCAACGGAGGTTTTTTGGGCTCTTTCTTCTTTTTAAAAAAACTGAACATGGGCTAAAAATAAGATCAATTCTTCTTTTTACGGTAATTGATCTAGATGGATTCTTTCTAACTTTAGGTCGCATGACTGCTATTCAATCAAAGTTGCCAAACACAGAGACAAGCATATTTACTGTAATGTCAAAAATGGCTCATGATTTTGGAGCCATTAATCTATCCCAGGGATTTCCGGATTTCGAAGTATCGAAAACACTGATCGAGGGAATTCATCAACAAATGCTATCTGGTAAAAATCAATATGCGCCAATGCCAGGTGTGCCATTATTGCAGGAAAGAATTGCGCAAAAAATTGACCACACCTATGGCTTCAAGGTTAACCCTTCGGATTGCGTAACTATTGCAGGAGGGGCAACTGAAGCCAACTATTGCGCAATTACTGCCCTTATACATCCTGGGGATGAGGTAGTGATATTTGAGCCTGCCTACGACAGTTACGAACCAGTGGTTCTCTTAAATAAAGGCATTCCTCAAAGGATCAAGTTGCGGTACCCGGATTTTTCGATACCCTGGGATGAAGTTCATGATGTTGTCGGCTCCAAAACCCGGATGATAATCATTAATACACCCCACAATCCTACCGGCGCAGTTCTATCTGAGAATGATCTCAACCGATTATCTGACATCGTTGAGAAATTTGGAACCTATATTTTGAGCGATGAGGTTTATGAGCACATCATATATGATGGAAAACCGCATGAGAGTATTTTGAAGTATCCTGCTCTTATGGAGCGTTCTATTGCAGTATTTTCTTTCGGCAAAACATTTCACGCTACCGGTTGGAAGATTGGATATGCCATCGCTTCACCGGAGATTACTGATGACATTAGAAGAATACATCAATTTCTCAATTTTAGTGTGAATACCCCAATTCAGTGGGCCCTGGCAGACTTTCTCTCTGACTCTCAGAATTATGAGGAAGTAGCTCCTTTTTATCAAAAAAAGCGGGACCTCTTCCAAGAGCTAACGAAATCATCTAGATTTGAACCTATAGCAAGCTATGGAACTTATTTCCAATTAATGACCTATCATGAAATCTCAAATAAAGGCGACTACGAGATGGCAGAACTACTGACTAAAGAAAATGGTGTGGCAAGTATACCGATCTCAGCATTTTATCATGATCAACATGACAATCATGTACTCCGTTTCTGTTTTGCTAAAACTGACGAAACGCTAGAAAAGGCAGCCGAAATTCTATGCAAGATTTAAGGATAACGTTAATTCAATCAGCGCTGCATTGGGAAGATAGTGATGCAAATCTGGCCATGTTTGAAGAGAAATTATGGACGATTAAAGAACCAACAGATCTTATAATCCTTCCGGAGATGTTTTCTACAGGCTTTTCCATGAACGCGGCTCAACTTGCGGAGCCAATGAATTACAAAACTTTTAAATGGATGAAGCAACAGGCGGCCCAAAGTAAAGCGACCGTCATGGGCAGTTTTATTGTCAAGGAGGGTACTAAGTATTTTAATCGCTTGATCGCTATGTCGGCAAATGGCAACTTCTTCGAGTATGACAAGCGCCATCCTTTTCGAATGGCTGGTGAGCATGAAACTTATGCTCCCGGGCGAGATCGGCTGGTGTTTGACTTGAAGGGATGGAAGATTTGTCCAATGATATGCTATGATCTTAGGTTTCCGGTATGGACCAGAAATACTTACCATCATGGCCGATTAGACTACGACGTTCTTGTCTTTGTAGCCAATTGGCCGGCACCCCGGGTAAATGCATGGGACGGGCTCTTAACCGGTAGGGCTATTGAAAATTTAAGCTATTGCATCGGGGTGAACAGGGTGGGAAACGATGAAGAGGGACACAACTACCTGGGTCATTCTGCTGTATATAATTACAAGGGAGAAAGGCTTTTTTTTAATGAAGAAGATGAGATAATTGAAACTCTTAGTTTGAATTATGATGAAATGGCTGCTTTTCGGAAGAGATTTGCCTTCTTCTTGGATTCTGACCAGTTCAAATTGGAGGTATATTGATGATTTAATTGTTTTAACATAACCAAATTAAAACTACCAATGACCAAGTACCTGATATTTGGCTTTTGTGTTATTCTTCCGCAATTGTTACAGGGTCAACAATCAGTAGCCAGAAAATGGAATGAAGTACTTTTAGAGGCTATTCGCAATGATTACGCGAGACCCACAGTACATGCAAGAAACCTGTTCCACACATCAGTGGCGCTTTATGATGCCTGGGCTGTTTATGATGACCAAGCAGGACCGGTTTTTCTCGGCCAGACCTTCGGAGGTTTCAATTGCGACTTTGAAGGCCTTGAATTACCCATGAATATTCATAAAGCCCGGAAAGAAGCCATGAGCTATGCCGCTTACCGCTTGCTTACTCATAGGTTTAAGTCTTCACCTGGCAAAAAACTGTTGAGACGACTGTTCAACAATTTGATGGAAGAATTAGGTTATAGTCCTTTATTCCGATCCACCAATTACAAAAAAGGTAATCCCGCTGCTCTTGGCAATTATTTGGCCAAGCGGCTAATCGAGTTTGGATTAAATGATGGTTCTAACGAATCTAAGGATTACAAGAGCCGCTATTATGAAAGTGTCAACCCCATGTTGATACCAGATCTGCATGGCAATAAGGATTTGAAGGATCCCAATCGTTGGCAGCCTCTTGGGTTGGAATTAAATATAGACCAAAGCGGCAATCGTATCCTCTCCGATAGTACGGAGTTTCTTGGTCCGGAGTGGGGCAAAGTAATTCCATTCTCACTCCAGGAAGATGACATTAGTACATATCAAAGAGATGGGCATGAGTACCGTGTTTATTATGATCCGGGGCCTCCTCCCTATATTGATCCTGATGATGATAGTAGTTTGATGTCAGAATACCAATGGGGTTTTGAAATGATTCCTGTCTGGGCTTCACATCTCGATCCTCGTGATAGTGTAATGTGGGATATTTCACCGGCTACCATTGGCAATACCCTGGAATTCCCCAATTCCATTAAGGGTTACCGTGATTACTACAAATTTATGGAAGGTGGAGACCTGAGTATAGGCCACAAGATCAATCCCTATACAGGAAAGCCTTATGACCCTCAAGTTGTGCCAAGAGGAGATTATACTCGTGTTCTGGCCGAATTTTGGGCCGATGGCCCTGATTCCGAAACCCCTCCGGGACATTGGTTTACCATATTGAACTATGTCGGTGACCATCCTTTATTGGAAAAAAAATTTAGTGGAGAGGGAGAAGTATTGAATGATCTCGAATGGGATGTCAAGTCTTATTTAGCTTTGGGTGGCGCTATGCATGATGCGGCCATAGCCGCCTGGAGCATTAAAGGGTGGTATGATTATATCAGGCCAATCAGTGCGATAAGATATATGGCTGCCCAGGGCCAAAGTACTTCCCCTGATTTTCCGAATTATTCACCGGCAGGACTTCCCTTGATTGAAGGTTATATTGAGCAGATCAGAGAAAGAACCGGATTGGGTCAGAATCCAAAAAACATAGGAAAGATCAAGCTGTATACCTGGCGAGGTCCTGATTATATATTGAACCCCAAAAGTGACATGGCGGGTGTTAGTTGGATTTTGGCAGATGATTGGTGGCCCTACCAGAGACCGACATTCGTAACTCCACCATTCGCCGGATATGTTTCAGGTCATTCCGCTTTTTCCAGGGCGGCGGCGGAGGTAATGACGCTTCTAACGGGGGATGAATTTTTTCCAGGAGGAATAGGAGAATTTCATGCTAAAAAAAATGAATTCCTTGTTTTCGAAGAGGGTCCCAGTGTTGATGTCACATTGCAATGGGCAACCTACAGGGATGCTTCCGATCAAACCAGCTTATCCCGGATTTGGGGAGGCATTCATCCACCTGCGGATGACATTCCTGGTAGGATAATTGGAGAAAAAGTAGGTATTAAGGCGTTTAACCATGCAAAGCGTTATTTCGGCATAGGGTCCGAAGACAAGGTATTTAAATAGTTGCCTCCCTCAAACTTTTTCCTCATGCAGAAGAACGGCACCTTATTCAAGCACGTGATTGAGAAGGCTCTCTCCAAATTAAGATCGCTCTGATTAATAATAACAGTGCGAAAGGAATGAGACTGTCATGTAAATTCTGTGGCCAATATCCCCAAATAGCAATTAGAAACCCCAAAATGACTGTCACCACAATGTAATACACCTTCAAAAATCTGGGTTTTTCTTTTTTGAGCAAGAATAGCGCAACCGGGAAATGTAATGGCAATGCCCAAAGCAGATTAAAGTTGTACTGGGAGATATGATCTGTAAGAAACCACAGGAATAATAACAGCCATCCTATTACACCGGCTACTGTGAAGAGAAGGACGTCCACCCAATTAGACCTTTTGCCGCGTTTTAAATCTTTGAAGGAAATGAATCCGAATAAAAGAAAAACCGCTATGAATGTTATATGCGGTGTAATCATACTTGATTGCGAAGGTTCTGGCTTCGATTGATAGATTACCTTTTTAGATGAAACTAGCGGTTTGTCAGAGCTGTCCCCTTTTATCAATCCTCCATCTAAAGCTTGTTCGATATAGTCTGGCAGATACATGTAATGGTAACCATCGGCTATTTTATCTATTCCAATTCCAAGGCAGATATCGATGCCTAAGTCTCCCCAGGGTTGTTCTAGTGAATAAATGTCCATGAGGTCCCTGAAAGTCAACTCCTGATCAACGTATGAATAGTTGTACTCAATTCTCCTATCAAAAACGATATCCAATACATCCCTTATTTTGGTGGCACAGTTATCATAAATGTAGTTGTAGTAGTAGTTTCTGTTTTCAGGTTGGGCGTTCCACTGGAGAAAATCAAATAATTTCTGTCTTTCAATCGAATCAAGGTTTAAAGTTTGTTCGATGATTTTTCGATTGTTCCGTATGTAAGAATTGCTAAACCTGTCGTACGGCTGGACGCCCAGTTGGTAATACAGTTTTCCCCGGACAAAATTCAAATAGAAATTAGGTTGATCGAAATCGAAAATGCCATAGTTGTAAATCAGATCCCATTTGTTAACAGGATCATTCACATGAATAGCGCTATGGCCAAAGGCTGAATAGAGCTCTGCTTGATCCGGTCCTAAAGTGAGAACACTAATAATAGCTCTTCCCGAAAGTGTTTGTGCATTGCTTCTTAAAACACATAGCAATGCAAGTGCCAATAACATAATGGGAATGCCTTTCATGATTTGATCAAAAATGACGCAATTATTTAGGGATTGTAAAAAAATAAAGTGTACAGAATAGAGGAAATTAGCCTGTAAAAGAACAAGTCTAAATGTATAGTTTATTTCATTACAACCCCTTACCTTGACCAATGGATTGCCGAATCAGCTCAGCTATTATTTTGGCCTCTTTCTAAACTTTTACTATGAATTCTTTTTTCTCCGCATTGGATGCCTCAAAGAGTTCCGGTGGATTATTAAGAAGAGAATTAAGTTTAGTCAGTTCAATAATCCGATAATGGTTTTCATTTGGTGAATTGCGTGAGTGAGTTTTTGTAAATCGCGGTTTTTTAGAGCTTCGCCAGCAGTTTTAGGAAAGCCTATCCAAATCACTAATAAACATTGCTCCAAATTGACCGGGAAAGTCAGGGTTCAAACTACTGATTATTAGGTATTTGGTGAACTCACCTCCGTGCTGATAACGAGTGTTTTTAGCACTTTGTCATGTAGCCCTTGTCCTTTCTTGGTAAAGCCAATCATAATGAAACCTATATAGAATGTAATGAGAGATATGATCTTTAACAGGAATCGCAGTAAGGCGTGACTAAAAGAAATTGGATCACCATTTTCAGAGATCACACGTAACTTCATTATCATTTTACCAGGGGTTGCTTGCCATGTTGAGCTTTCAAAGCCGGCGTGATATAAGATTGTCACTGCAAGACAAGTAAAATAAAGTAACCGATCCTGATTGATGATCCAGGAGAGCGAATAAAAGACGGCCAACAATAGCATTAAATCGGTATTGTAAGCCCACATTCTTGGCCAGTAACCAGCATATTTATACTTTGCTTCCTGCATTTAGTTAAAGGTAGATATCCATGGACTACTTCTCAATTATCCATAAGCACATCCCGCCTTCGTCTCCTGTTTATCACTTTTATCTAATTCATGTTACACTTGTAACAGCTAAAGCGCTAGCTATAGCTGATTGTCTGGGGTTCTCTGCAGGTCAGAAAAAATTCGTTGAGGAGGCAGGAATGCTACATGATATTGGGATTATTAGAGTAAATGCTCCTGAAATCCATTGTAGAGGTCGTTTGTCCTATGTAATGCATATCAAAGAAGGCAAAAAAATACTAGAAGCAGAAGGATTGCCGGAACATGCAAGAGTAGCAGAAAATCATTTTGGCGTAGGCGGGATGACAAAGGATGAAATCGAGAAAGCAGAATTGCAATTGCCTTTAGAAGATATAGTATGTCAACGGATCGAAGACAAGGTGATAAGTTACGCAGATCTTTTCTTCTCGAAGAATCCCGAAAATATTTTTAAGGAATTGCCATTAGAAATTCTGAGGGAAAAACTTAAATCTTATGGTTCTCGTCAGAAACAGATCTTTGAACTTTGGCATCAGGAATTCAGCTAGTACCAGGTTTAAAGAGATGAAAGATATTGCATGGGTGACATGTGAGGAGCACAAAAAAATAATCAGTTCTGAACAACCGGTGGTTCGGAGGCTACTTGCTGATGGTTTAGAGGTTGATCCTGTCGTTTGGGACGATAATACTGTTAATTGGAATGACTATCGCTTAGTTATCATTCGATCAATTTGGGATTATCATTTGAAGATTGATCGTTTTATAAGTTGGCTTTCCTATCTTGTAAACATACGTGCGAAGGTTAACAATCCACTAGATGTTCTATACTGGAATCATCACAAATTTTACTTACAAGATTTAGAAAGTAAAGGGATCCCCATTATATCCAGTGAATTTCATCGACAAGGCGACAAACTTGACTTGAGGGATGTAATTGGCCGAACAGGCTGGGATCAACTGGTGTTGAAACCGGCAATTTCAGCTACAGCTCATAAATTAATTAAGGTTGATAAGCAAACACTTGAGGGCCAGGCAGAAGTTATTGGGAACCTCGCAAATACAAATGACCTCATTATTCAGCAATTCCGTCCGGAAATACATCAATCGGGAGAGTGGTCTTTAGTATTTTTTAATAAACTGTTTTCTCATGCTGTATTGAAATTCCCTAAGGAAGGTGATTTCAGGGTTCAAAATGATTTTGGAGGTTCTCGTCAATTAGTACAACCAGAGGAAAATATTTTGGCCCAGGTTGGTTCAATTCTTAATATTATTAAAGATGATCTCCTTTATTGCAGGATCGATGGAATAGTGATCGATGGTCAGTTTTTATTAATGGAGATTGAATTGATTGAACCTGAACTGTATCTTTTTACTGATGAAATCAGGGATAAATTTGTAAAGGCAATTCGAAATAGCTTGCGATCAAATCATATTCTCAGTTAATTCGTTAATTGTACAAAAATAAGTTTTATGAGAAGTGTCCTCACCTTATTAGCCTTTTGCTTGATTGGTTTTCAGTGTTTGTCACAAGATCTAAGTGAATACAAGAAGCTTAATGATACAGAAATAAGGCTAATCGAATATAAGGATTCCGATGAGATGTTGGAACTGAAGCTTCGGCAATTAGAGATTATCAACAAGAGCAGAAAAAGATATAAAGCTCGACCGGTTCAGCTTGATATTCTGGCCAGCAGAGTAGCTAATAGACAGAGCAAAGAAGCTGCTGAGGGAGAATTTAAAGGACACTGGAATATGAGAGGTGAGAAACCCTATCATCGATACGCGTTCGCTGGTGGCAAAGATCATATAACGGAAAATGCTGCCGCAACCTGGATTGAGGGTGGTTCATTCGATGGAAAACCGGAGACTCACTCGAAGTTGATGGCCGACCTTCACAGTGAGTTTATGGCCGAAAAAGCTCCTCGTGATGGTCATAAACAAACCATTATTCAAAAAGATCACAATTATGTAGGTATTGGTTGTTACATGACGACCACACATTTCAGGTACTATGAGGAGTTTGTAGATAGATACGCTGAAATCGGAGATGTGCCACGAAAGGTCAAACCCAATGGGGAGTTTACGGTGGCTGTCAAGCCTAAAAACGGACTGTTCCTTTTTTACGGTGTTGCCTATTTCGAGAAAGTTCCGCGGGCCATGAGCCAATCCGCAGTTAATAAGAAAAGCAGCTATCCGGATTATACTGATGCATTGCCAGTTAAATATGCTCCATGGGATCTTGCTAAATATCGGGACGCAAGTGGGACTTATACAGTTCCTTGGTCATTCAACAAAAAAGGTCTTTACTACATTCAAATGTTGGTGGATGATAGAGATCCATCGGGTGTAATGTCATTTAACACTGAAGGCAAGACCATTGCTACGGGAATTGTTGTCATTGTGGAGTAATCCAAAATTTCGTTTGAAATAAAATTGGGTGTTTTGGTTTTTAGAATGGGCTATATTGAGGTCATCTCAAACCCAAATAGCCCATGAAGAACCGATCACTTTTGAGTTGCATTTGCTTGTTTATATCAATTGCCTTTTAATGTGCTCAGTGCCCAGGATAATACCATAAAACCTGCTCCCGACCGGAGAGCAGATGAAGGAGAAGGACCGTTTGATCGCCTTATCATACGGGGCGCGACAGTCATTGATGGCAGTGGTGCTCCCGCCTATGGTCCAGTAGATATTGTAATTGAAAATAACAAGATTGTTGAGGTCAGGAATGTAGGAACACCAAAAGTGCCTATCAATGATGACGACAGACCTAAAGGAGCCACAAAAGAAATTGATGCTCATGGATCATTCGTGCTACCGGGATTCGTTAATCTACACGCTCATCTAGATGGAGGCCCGAAAGCTCCAGAAGCCGAGTATGTCTACAAACTATATCTTGCTCATGGAGTGACAACTGTTCGTGGAGTACCAGCAGGCAATGTTAATTGGGTTCAAAATGAGAAAAAAAGGAGTGCTCAAAATAAAATTGTAGCTCCAAGAATATTTGCCTTCCAAACATTAGGGCAAGGGGAGGATTGGAGTGGGGGGTCAGTTTATACACCTGAAAAAGCAAGAGAAATGGACCAAATATGCTGCGGGAAAAGGTGTAGATGGGATCAAATTCTTCAATCATGATCCTGAAATCATGAAAGCGGCTATTGATGAGGCGCATAAAAACGGAATGGGGACAGTTGCACATTTGGCCCAGTTGATGGTGTCCAGAACAAATGCCCTTGATGCGGCCAGGATGGGTTTGGATAACCTGACACATTTTTATGGACTTTTTGAAGCCTTGTACAAAGATGAGGACATCCAAAGATGGCCCCAGGGATTCATATATAATGATGAGCAACATCGTTTTGGTCATGTCGCTAACCAATGGAATAAAATATATCCACGGGGGAGTGAACAATGGAATAACCTGATCAATGAGTTTTTGGAGTTAAATTTTATTCTCGATCCAACCATGACGGCCTACCTGGCGGGCAGAGATGTGATGAGAGAAAGAACCGCGGAATGGCATGAGAAATATACGTTGCCTTCACTTTGGGACTTTTATGTGCCAAATAGATTGGACCACGGTTCTTATTTCTACGATTGGACTTCCTGGGAAGAAGTAGCTTGGCGAAAATTCTACCAGGTGTGGATGTCATTCCTCAACGACTATAAAAATGCAGGAGGAAGAGTAACTGTCAGTGACGATGCGGCTTTCATTTACACCTATACGGTTTTGGGGTAATTGAAGAAATGGAACTACTGCAGGAAGCTGGGTTTCACCCATTGGAAGTAATTCGTGGGGCGACATTGCATGCCGCCCAGGCTATTCATGAACCAAAAGGTAAACCAATTGAATTTGGAATGATCCGCCCCGGACTCTTGGCTGACCTGGTGATCATAGATGAAGACCCCATTCAAAACCTCAAGGTGCTCTACGGCACTGGTTTCCAAGACTGAATGATGAAACCGGAAAAGTGGAGAGAGTAGGTGGCGTCAAATACACTATAAAGGATGGGATCATTTATGATGCCAGGCAATTGTTAAAAGATGTTGAGGAAATGGTGAATAAGCAAAAGGCAACAAGATCTAACAAGTAATTAATACTATGATTTCTGCGATCGATAAGTATCAACGTCATCGAAAGGCTGTCTTGGATGGTGAAATTAGTTATGTAGACGAAGGGGAAGGAGATCCGATTGTTTTTCTTCATGGCAACCCCACTTCATCCTACCTATGGAGGAATGTGATTCCCCATGTTGAAGCATTAGGCAGATGCCTTGCTCCGGACTTAATTGGAATGGGAAATTCTACAAAGATTGAGGACTGCAAGTATCGATTTGTTGATCACGCCCGATATCTTGATGCCTGGTTTGAGGTATTGGATCTAAATGAAAATGTTACGCTTGTAGCCCATGACTGGGGTTCAGCCCTGGGGTTTCATAGAGCCTTTCGATTTCCCGAAAGTATTAGGGCAATTATTTATATGGAAGGCATGGTCAAGCCGGTTACCTGGGATAACTGGCCCGATTCAGCCCGTCAAATTTTTCAAGCTCTAAGATCTGCGGCTGGTGAGGAAATGATTTTAGAAAAAAATGTCTTTGTTGAGAAAATACTTCCGGGAAGTGTTATCAGAGAGATGTCTCAAGAAGAAAGGAATGTTTATAGAAAGCCCTACATGGAACCCGGTGAATCAAGAAGACCCACTTTGACGTGGCCGCGAGAGATCCCGATAGAGAGACAACCAGAAGACGTGTATCAGATAGTAACAGCATATTCGAACTGGCTTGCTGATTCGGAAATTCCGAAGCTATTCATAAATGCAGAGCCAGGCGCCATACTGACGGGCGAACAACGGGAATTTTGCCGGACGTGGAAGAACCAGCAGGAGGTAACCGTCAATGGCATCCATTTCATCCAAGAAGATTCCCCGGATGAAATCGGAACCGCAATTTCTGATTTTATAAAAAAACTTTAATTTAACCTATCCGGGTACTACGTTAGCCCTTCCGTGTTGACAAGAAATACAAAATGCCACCCGGAACAAGGTTAAAACTCACTGAATATAACCAAAAGGAGGTGGAATCATTTAAAACTCGAACAACTGCAAAAAAGGAAATTTCCCGAAATCAACCAATTAATAATAATGCAACTCTCTGGAGTGTAGTTAATCACGCTTTGTTTTTTTCTTACCAGATGAAAAACTAAATCTTACTGCGTTGGATATGGCATAAACAAACTTTTTGTTTGGTATGATCGGTCGGGCATCATAACTGAGTGCAACATGAACCACTAATGTAACTAGCTTTGATATGTATGTATCAAATCTGAAATCGCCATTTATGCGATGTCTCATCGCTTCGATATCGGGATCATAAGCCCATTGGTAAAGATTATAAACTGAAACCCCATGGTCTCCAAAGCTTTTGTGAAGGCCAAAATAGGAGCTACTTTTTAATAGTCGTTTTTCAACCACTCGATTTTGTTCTTCAAAATCCCATCTTTCTATTTCATACATTATACCAGAGCCTGCTTCAATTTCAAAATCATGGTCTTCATAGATCACAAAACGTAATCCGCCCCCTGTCAAACCTCGGAAATTAAGTCGTCGTAATTCATCAAATTGGCCTTGTATATAAAACTCCGGAGCTATATTTTTTCTGTAAAAGAGATTGGTCCTGAAGTAAGTGAAACTTTGATTTAGTACTTCTTCTTCTTCCAGTTCAAAAAAAGCCCAATGGCTTTTTATAAAATAATGATGCTTGGTACTGTAGTAAGACAGGTCTGTAATTGCTTTGAATCCAAAGAAATCCTTGTCTTCTTCCTGCGTTGAAGCAGTATTGTTAATGTCGAGGTCCAATTCCAGATCACCTATTAGTCCTGTCGTATCAACCGACATTTGCCTATGATCAATGGTTATCAGTGTTTGAGCAAATACCACACCTTTGATTAGGATGAATAGTAAAAAGAGGAACGCTTGCAATGCTTTATGCATAAATCTCAGACTAACATTTTTCATTCTGAAGTTATTACCTCAAACAGTATCATCAAAAATTCCACTAGCTAACGTTTGTAAGCGCTTAAGAAATTTGGAATCAAGGGGTTTATTGTTGGCACCTCCGACTGTCATATAATCAGAACCCCTTTGTATATACCAACAGTTCTCCCTAGATTCGATACACAAGGCTTTGAAGGGGATAACCCATACATACATTTCTAAACGAGATCTGAAATGGACTATTATGCCAGCCGGTCTGAGTTCAATATTGCAGTGGTTTGGATAATTATCTAATCGGAACAACTTCTCAATTTCATGACTACATTGTTTAACTATCAACCGTTGAGAACCCGTGCCACCAAGTCTAAGAGAATTGAAGAATCCATATTTTTTACCTACAGCTTCATCTAAGAGACGTTTGATTTTGGGATCATTGTATGAGGTGTTGAAAATCAATAATTGGGTTATTTTAAGAAAAATTTTACTATATTTAATATTGACCTATTACTTGCTGAAATTACTAACCTATTAATACTATGGAAAAATACATTCACAAATTACTTTTATTATTAGTTCTGCCATTGTCTGTTATTATGTTTACCGGCTGTGGCGGCGATGACGATGACGATATTGGGAGTGAGGACGATCTCATTGGCACATGGAAATCGACCGGTGCTACAATTGAGTTTACTATTGGTGACCAGGATATTGTAGAATGGTTTGCCGAACAATTAGGACTTTCTGATGCCGAGGCTGCGCAACTAGCAGACCTTTTTGAAGAAGGATTCTCGGAGGGATTTAGCGGAACCATAACTTTTAATTCGGACGGAACTTATAGCTCAAATTTTGAAGGAGATGTGGAAACAGGTGACTGGACATTGAGTGGAAGTACGTTAACACAGCTAAGTTCTAATTATAACAGCATTTTGTTTAAATAGCTCATACAGATGATAGGCTTGATCCGTTAATAGCATAGTCAGAAACCATTGTTTCAAAGTTGTTTTACTCTCTTATTCGGTCAGCATAAGCATACCAATTCAGGTAGTTTTGCAAATATTTGGAACTGACACCATTGAATGGGCGTAAGAATGTCCTAAGTTGAGTGTGAACATTGTTTACTTTTTGCAGATGGATTGTTTTATCATCTCTATCCACATGATCTTTGGCCAATAGCGCTTTGTGCTTTATGGAGGGGTTGTCTTTGGCAAAAGCCTTATAAGAAGGGTGCTTATCTGTAATCAAGGTTGCACCGTAGGCCAACTTCCCATCCAATGCCTTTGAAATTTCTTCTTTGCTCAGCCGTTTTGATGCAACAGCTTTAAGGTACTTCTCCCCCTTGCGTTCAACCGCTGTTACTACCTGGACAACTGTGACCTCTTCCTTTCCCATATTCCGTATGAAATCGTTTCCCCTCTTTCTTGCTGCCCTATCTAAATTTCGACTGCCCTTGTTGTTAAGTGCCAGTTCCAATTTATCACATTCTACTTCCGAGGATAACTGTTCGGGAACAAACTCATTTAGTGAACTCAATATCTTATGCCGCCAGTCGAAGCTTGTCTGGATGCTTATTCCGATTTGTTTTGCTATCTTTTTTATCGGCATGCCCTGCTCCATGCAGCGCAGATAAGATTGCCATTTTGATTTAAGCTTGATGTCATACAAAGGTGTCCCTGTTGTTTCACTGTACCATCTTTTACATTCATTGCACTGATACATCTGCACACCTTTTTGTCTGCCCCTCTTATATACCTTCTCGCTTGTGCAATTTGGACAGGGTTTCTTCTTTCTTTTCTCTGCTATTTGTTGTTGAGCGGCAATCAATACTTTGCCTTGTAATTCCTGCTCCTGGAGCAACTCATCCAACAATTCGGTTTGGGAACTTATCGGCAATTGTGCAAATAAATTTTTGATCTCTTGACTTGATATCATATAGCGAAGATAATAATAATTGCTGTGTTATTTAGAACTTAGCCGTTAACACTAACCCCGGATGGAGACGTGCCTTCAACACTTACTATAGTAACCTTAAATTCCAGTACATTGGTAGCTGGATTGACTGAGAGTGAAAGTGAAGACCTGGATGGAGATGGTACACCGGACAACCTTTCTATTACTATTGAGATTACTTTTTCTAAACAATAGATATTCTGACTGATTCATATTTTTTTACGGAAAATAAAAAAACCCGATTAAGTAGATCGGGTTTTTAGGTGGTGCTGAGTGGAATCGAACCACCGACTCACGGATTTTCAGTCCGATGCTCTACCAACTGAGCTACAGCACCAGCCATTTTTGAGGATGCAAATGTAATTATCTGCTGAGATCAACTAATAAGTGCAATTGAAGGATGAAAAAGCTTTTAAGGGCTTTTTCACCTTCAAAAGCCTGAGCAGTGCAATCTTTGGATTGCAAAATGTCAAAAAACTACACACATCTCAGTATTGATCAAAGGTATCAAATTGAAGCATTATTGAAAACAGGAGCTACTCAAAAGGAGATTGCCTGTATCGTTCATTTTCACCCATCTACGATCTCACGTGAGCTTAAGCGAAATGTGGGTTCAAGAGGTAGGGGAGCTGGTGTCTATCGAACAGCAAATGCACAAAGGAGGACCAATCTTCGTCATCAAGAAAAGCCAAAAAGAGTGATTTTCACCAAACCCATGAAAGACTGGATAGTTAACCGGCTCCAAGAAGATAGATGGAGTCCTGAATTGATCAGCCATCAGGGAAAGAAAACGAGAGAATGTCCACTTAGCCATGAATGGATTTACCAATGGATATGGGAATGTAAGCACACCAACCACCAGGAGAACCAAGAATACAAACAACTATACACATATCTAAAACATGGCAAACGAAGGCGCAAACGAGGAAACAGAAAAGATCGTAGAGGTATTATCCCGAATAGGGTATCAATTGAACAGCGACCCCAGATCATTAACAAAAGGGAACGATTGGGAGATATAGAAGTCGATTTAATGATGGGTAAAAACCACAAAGGCTCTTTGTTGGTGATGACAGACCGAGCAAGTCTTTTTACCAGAATCAGAAAGATGCACAGTAAAAATGCCGATCAAATGGCCGAAGCTATTGTGGAGGAACTCTCTCAGGATAAACACAAACTGGAAACACTCATTTTTGATAATGATATGGCATTTTCTAAACATGAGTTGATTGCTCAATCCCTTGATGTGGATGCCTATTTCACTCGTCCCTATACTAGTCAGGATAAAGGGACAGTTGAAAATAGGATTGGGGTAATCAGAAGGTTTTATCCTAAGAAAACAGATATTAGATTTGTTACAGAGGAGCAAATCAAAGTTGTTGAAAACAAAATCAATGAACGCCCTGTTAGAAAATTTAATTACCTAAACGCAAAGCAAGTGCTACAAAGGAAAATTGCACTTATTACTTGAACTTACATCTGGATTTAATCACAAAAAGGAATATTGTCATTTCGACTTTAGTTGGAAGCCGTGCGCCCGGCGTATTGATTGAATTAAAAAAGATTTCTCTTTTCACTCGAAATGACAGACACTGTTAATTATTTTTACCTCAACCATTTTTAACTCAAAGAATGAGTAAGCAAGTCACCTTCATCATCGTTACACTCATCACCCTGGGAGTCTTCACTTTCACCATCAGCAGGCTCATTTCCTATTTCAAAATAACCAAGAGCACTTTTCCTATCACACAAATAGGTGAACGAATAAAAATTCTGTTACAAGTGGCTTTCGGGCAAACCAAGATCTTAAGAAGTCCGGCGGTTGGTTTGACGCATGCTTTGGTATACTGGGGGTTTTTAGTAATTACCTTTGGTACAGCAGAAATGATACTTGATGGATTACTTAATACGGAAAGGGTCCTATCGCCCCTGGGAGGTTTTTATGATTTTGTCATAGCTTCAGGGGATATCTTTGCGGTGATTATAATTATATGTTGCCTTATTTTTCTTATCCGCCGTCATGTAGTTAAAGTAAAGCGTTTCAGTGGTATCGAAATGACCAAAGGGTCAAACATTGATGCAACAATTGCGCTGTCGATGATCGCACTTTTAATGGTTTCTTTGTTGGGAGCAAGTGTTGGTTATGTAGCGAAAAATCCCGGGAATTATGAAGGGTACTTCCCGATCAGTGCAACACTGATACCCATGGTATCAACTATGGATGCCGATTCGCTGCATTTATTTACGGAGGTCAGCTGGTGGGCACATGTAGTATTGGTTTTCATTTTTGCCAATATTTTACCCTATTCCAAACACTTCCATGTATTTATGTCGATGCCCAATGTTTTCCTATCGCGGTTAGAGCCACTAGCCAAGTTGTCAAACATGGAATCCGTCACCAAAGAGGTGAAAAGCATGATCAACCCTGATACTGCTTTTGCTCCCCCACAAGAGGGTGAGGAAGCACCGAGTCGTTTCGGAGTCAAAGATGTAGAAGATGTAACCTGGAAGAATTATCTCGACTCATTAACCTGTACGGAATGCGGGCGATGTACATCAGTATGCCCAGCCAACATAACTGGTAAGAAATTAAGTCCACGAAAAATATTTGTTGATTTGCGTAAGCGGATGATCGAAAAGGGACCCGGATTGGTAAAGGAGGGGAGTGGTTTTTCGGACAATAAGGCTCTGCTTGGAGACTATGTTACAGCCGAGGAGTTGTGGGCATGTACTACATGCAATGCCTGTGCAATGGAATGCCCGGTGAATATTGACCACCCTTCACTGATTGTTGATATGAGAAGGTATTTGGTGTTGGAAGAGTCTTCCGCTCCGGCGGAATTAAATAATATGTTCTCAAATATTGAGAATAATGGGGCCCCATGGCCATTTGGACAAGCAGCCAGGATGGATTGGGCCCAAAAAATTGAAATGAAGAAGTAATAATATACAAAATATTAATAGTGGATTCGTGTGCTAGTTGCCCCCTTTTTAGGGATTAGGGGTGAGTTGGTTAAAAATTAAGAACAATGAGTGAAGATTCGAAAAAGACCATAACCGTTCCTACTATGGCCGAAATGGCTGCAAAAGGAGAAGAGCCCGAAGTATTATTTTGGGTTGGTTGTGCCGGAGCTTTTGATGATAGGTATAAGGCAGTAACCCAGGCATTTGTCAAAATATTAACTCATATAGGAATCAAATACGCCGTTTTGGGTCAGGAGGAGAGTTGTACTGGCGACCCGGCCAAAAGAGCAGGTAACGAGTTCCTATTCCAGATGCAGGCGATGACTAACATCGAGGTACTAAATGCTTATAATATCAAAAAGATTGTCACCGCTTGCCCTCATTGCTTTAATACATTAAAAAATGAATATCCCGAACTCGGGGGCAATTATGAGGTTATTCATCATTCCACTTTCCTTCAGCAATTAATAGACGGTGAGAAGATCAAATTCAGTGGCGAAGGTGATTTTAAAGGAAAACGAATCACCTACCATGACTCCTGTTATTTGGGAAGAGGTAATAATATCTATGAAGCGCCGAGACAGGTATTGGAATTCCTTGATGCCGAATTGGTAGAAATGAAGCGATGCAAATCAAAAGGACTTTGCTGCGGAGCAGGAGGAGCTCAAATGTTTAAGGATGCGGAGCCGGGTAATAAAGAAGTGAATATTGAACGCACTGAAGAAGCATTAGAAACGAAACCTAATGTAATCGCATCAGCCTGCCCCTTTTGTATGACCATGCTTTCTGATGGTGTTAAAAGTAAGAATAAGGAGGATGAAGTAATGGTAAAGGACCTGGCAGAGTTGATTGCCGAAGATCAGGGATTGTAAACCATGACTAACAAAATTGCCTCTACAAAGTATGCTAATCTCCTGAACTTTTTAGAAACGAAATCCAGCTGACATTTACCTGGTAAAATGATCACTAATGACTATTGAAAGCCGTTGTTTACTCTTCTATTTTTGCATCAGCATTCAAAGGAGACCACCTAATAGATTAGTGGTTGCAGGGACTGCGGGATAGGTCATAAAATCACATAATGTGTTGCTAGTTGAAGTTATTGATATGACGTTCAACTATGAGATCCCAACCAGTTGTGGGAGGGCCGGGGAAAGAGTATATCTCAGAACCTGAGCTTACTCGTATGTTTGATTCCTAAAGTTTCTTTGGAGATAAAAGGCGAGGAGAGTGGGAGAAATATTTGCTTAAAGGTAATCAAAGGATATACCGGAAGAAAGTGTACCTCCCCACTTTCCTATCACTTCTCCAAGTCTGAACAGTACTTAGGGAACTCCTCTAAAAAGTATCCCGCATATTACGAGTATAGACCGTAAGAAGCTGCCTATTATTTAATCATAACATCAAAATTATGAAGGTTCTTAAACAATCGATAGGCATTGACATTTCTAAAGACAGTCTCTCATGTTGCTTTGGCTATGTAGATCAAAAGCAAAATGAGCATTTCTCAAAAAGCAAATCATTTCCTAATAATGAACGAGGCTTCAAATCGCTGCTGAAATGGGCGGAGGAAAAGTCCTTAAACAAAGATGTTTGGTTCGTGATGGAGGCTACAGGAGTGTATTATGAGAACTTGGCCTATTGGCTATTTGAGAAGAAGGTTTTGGTAAGTGTTTTCCTGCCTGTTAAGGTCAAACATTACGCCAAAACCCTGGAAATTAAAACCAAGACAGATCTGGTTGATGCCATGATCTTATCAAAAATCGGACTAGAAAGAAAGCTCCGTAAATGGGCTGTTCCATCCCCAATAATGTATCAAATCAAAGGATTAACTAGAGAGTATAGGGAAAATAAAGCCAAACTGGTAGCCTCTAAAAATCAGATGCATGCGAAAACTCATGCCCATAAATGCTTGAGTAGTTCGCTGAGAAGATTAAAGAAACAAATCCGACTACTGGAAAATCAATTAATCGAAATCGAAGCTGAGCTAAGAGTTTTGATCATGACTGATCCTGTTTTGAGTGACAGGATTGAAAGGGTTCAATCAATACCTGGTATTAGTTTTATGACAATCGTCTGTATACTCGGTGAGACCAATGGATTTGCTCTTGTCTCTAACGGCAAGCAGCTCGCTAGTTATGCCGGGTTAGATATTCGTCATAAACCAGTCCGGAAAGAAAGAAGGCAAGTCCAGAATTTCTAAACAAGGCAACAGTTTCATTAGAGGCGCACTCTTCATGCCTGCGCTTTGTAGTAGTGTACACAATCCAGATCTGAAAGCGTTCTACCACAGGATAAATGAAGGTAAACCCAGCAAGAAAGTAGGTGTCATTGCTGTGGCTAGGAAGCTTTTGATATTAATGTACACACTCTGGAAAAACAATACAGAGTATATTCCTAATTATAGTACTGTTTAAATTTGGATTTTAACCCGCATTATTCATAGGCCACCAATTTTGGGATTAATAATGGGTTGCTAACTATTTTTGATTGGAGTGTATGTATTAATTTGAAGATCAACCAGGTTTCTGGATTTCAAAGGACATTAGAGCGTTTTTTTGTTAGAATTTTTCAATTTTCAGTCAAAGCTCTATTGTGTTCTTATGGAGGAACATTTTTTTGATTAAACCAAACTGTTTAACTGATCGGTCAGTTCACCGTAAGCAAATCGCCCAGCAGGTATTGATATCTAAAGGCTCTTGAGAATTGTATTGTCAATGATCTTTTCCTTTCTTTCAGGCACGCCCCAACCTTCATCAGGTAAAGCCGGATATTGTCCACTTGCCATCGTTTAGCAAAGTGGTGTTTTGTTTTGGCAATTAATAATTTAATCTGCCGGAACATTTCATAACAGAGGGTAGCGATGATTAAACGCATGAAATTGGCCCAGTAGCGATGACAGGAAAGCCGGTCGGAATAAGTCATGTTTTTGAGTTCCTTTATTCGATTTTCACTGGCATCACCTCGCTTGACATAAAAATCAAAGTAAATCTGTTGAGCGGTCATCGCTTCAAAGTTGCTCACAAAGTAACGGACATTCATTCCTTTTCCGGTAGACTCCACTTTGGCGTACAGCTTTTCAGAACGATCCCAGCTTTTGGCCTGGTAAGTAAACGGGCCAACAAACTCTTGATGTTTGATGATTTTTGAAGCATATTCCTTTTTTACTTCAATGATAGTCTGTTTGGTAAAAGTCTTTAAAACTTCATTACTACTAATACCTAAACAAAATTGAAGGTCAAACTGCTTAGCTATCCGATAAAAAGATGCTCCTGAAAAGCCACTATCCGCTCGAATAAGGATCTTTACTGAGGGCAGTTTTTTTCTGATTTTAATGACAATCCTTTTCAATAAGGCCACAAACCATTTGTTGGAGTGACAATTGCCCGGACGTAGTACTGGTAAAATGACCTGACCGGTGTTCCCGTCCTTAAAGAACAACTCATGGTACATAGTCTGTCCATAATAGCCATTATACAAACTGAGTTGTTGGGATCCATGAGTAGGGTCATCGGTACCATCTACATCAATGATGATTTGACCAGTCTTCTCTTTCAACTCCTCTACATAACGGTCTACAAACCATTGACTCATCTGGTAGATCAGACTCCGATCGGCCTTGTTTTCAAATCGACTTAAAGTAGGCTGGGAACATAATCCGCTATCTAGTACTTTACGGATCACCGGATCCTCTCGGAGTTTTTGTTCGTCATTGCAATCCTGATAGCCCTGCATCATTAAAAACACCCGTTGGCGAAGCATTTCTTCATAAGTGTATTCGATAAAAAAGGGGTTTCGATAGTCAGGAATCAGTGCGGCGAAGCTTTTTAATAGACCAGTCTTTCTCTCTACTTTTTCACTTAACAATATCGCTCCGTCTGAGCTAATCGCTGATGCTGAAAAATCAAATTTAAAAGCTTGTTTTCCTCGATAAAATACGGTATCTTTTTCCTTATATTCAGGCATAAATTAATTGCTTATTTTGTTGTCTAACTATCTCAATATAAGCAATTTATGCCTGTTTTTTATTGTCTACTATGAATTTTTCGGGTTAACACAGTACCTTTTTTTATTAATAACAGCTAAGTTCTAATTATAACAGCATTTTGTTTAAATAGCTCATACAGATGATAGGCTTGATCCGTTAATAGCATAGTCAGAAACCATTGTTTCAAAGTTGTTTTACTCTCTCTTATTCGGTCAGCATAAGCATACCAATTCAGGTAGTTTTGCAAATATTTGGAACTGACACCATTGAATGGGCGTAAGAATGTCCTAAGTTGAGTGTGAACATTGTTTACTTTTTGCAGATGGATTGTTTTATCATCTCTATCCACATGATCTTTGGCCAATAGCGCTTTGTGCTTTATGGAGGGGTTGTCTTTGGCAAAAGCCTTATAAGAAGGGTGCTTATCTGTAATCAAGGTTGCACCGTAGGCCAACTTCCCATCCAATGGCCTTTGAAATTTCTTCTTTGCTCAGCCGTTTTGATGCAACAGCTTTAAGGTACTTCTCCCCCTTGCGTTCAACCGCTGTTACTACCTGGACAACTGTGACCTCTTCCTTTCCCATATTCCGTATGAAATCGTTTCCCCTCTTTCTTGCTGCCCTATCTAAATTTCGACTGCCCTTGTTGTTAAGTGCCAGTTCCAATTCATCACATTCTACTTCCGAGGATAACTGTTCGGGAACAAACTCATTTAGTGAACTCAATATCTTATGCCGCCAGTCGAAGCTTGTCTGGATGCTTATTCCGATTTGTTTTGCTATCTTTTTTATCGGCATGCCCTGCTCCATGCAGCGCAGATAAGATTGCCATTTTGATTTAAGCTTGATGTCATACAAAGGTGTCCCTGTTGTTTCACTGTACCATCTTTTACATTCATTGCACTGATACATCTGCACACCTTTTTGTCTGCCCCTCTTATATACCTTCTCGCTTGTGCAATTTGGACAGGGTTTCTTCTTTCTTTTCTCTGCTATTTGTTGTTGAGCGGCAATCAATACTTTGCCTTGTAATTCCTGCTCCTGGAGCAACTCATCCAACAATTCGGTTTGGGAACTTATCGGCAATTGTGCAAATAAATTTTTGATCTCTTGACTTGATATTATATAGCGAAGATAATAATAATTGCTGTGTTATTTAGAACTTAGCCGTTTATAGTAAGTAAACGAGTGGTAGTTCCTTGTCCTGATGCACATACAGATCCTGCACCCAGCAAAGCGAAATCTTCCGGTGGTGTTAAATGGTTAATTGAAATAGCATTCGATAAGTCGGTGGTGGTGGTCAGGCAGGAATAAGTAGAACTGGTAGTCATTACACAAGTAACCATATCATTATCGGCCAGGTTGGTGAGGGCAATAGAATTAGAATTAGATCCTACATTGCCGCCATTTAATTTCCATTGATAAGTAGGACTGCCACCCGCTTCTGTGGTTGCGGTCACTTCAAAATTCACTTGTCCACCAGGACATACGTTATTTGAATAACCAGTTGAAACACCAATGGTAACCGCAGGTGTCTTCCAGGCTTCAATTTCTATATTGGCTGTGGAAACGGTTGTTTGTGCACCAAAGGAACAACCGGATGCATTAGATGTCACTGTAAGGGAAACTACTTCTAGGTTGTTTAACCCGAAAAATTCATAGTAGACAATAAAAAACAGGCATAAATTGCTTATATTGAGATAGTTAGACAACAAAATAAGCAATTAATTTATGCCTGAATATAAGGAAAAAGATACCGTATTTTATTGAGGAAAACAAGCTTTTAAATTTGATTTTTCAGCATCAGCGATTAGCTCAGACGGAGCGATATTGTTAAGTGAAAAAGTAGAGAGAAAGACTGGTCTATTAAAAAGCTTCGCCGCACTGATTCCTGACTATCGAAACCCCTTTTTTATCGAATACACTTATGAAGAAATGCTTCGCCAACGGGTGTTTTTAATGATGCAGGGCTATCAGGATTGCAATGACGAACAAAAACTCCGAGAGGATCCGGTGATCCGTAAAGTACTAGATAGCGGATTATGTTCCCAGCCTACTTTAAGTCGATTTGAAAACAAGGCCGATCGGAGTCTGATCTACCAGATGAGTCAATGGTTTGTAGACCGTTATGTAGAGGAGTTGAAAGAGAAGACTGGTCAAATCATCATTGATGTAGATGGTACCGATGACCCTACTCATGGATCCTAACAACTCAGTTTGTATAATGGCTATTATGGACAGACTATGTACCATGAGTTGTTCTTTAAGGACGGGAACACCGGTCAGGTCATTTTACCAGTACTACGTCCGGGCAATTGTCACTCCAACAAATGGTTTGTGGCCTTATTGAAAAGGATTGTCATTAAAATCAGAAAAAAACTGCCCTCAGTAAAGATCCTTATTCGAGCGGATAGTGGCTTTTCAGGAGCATCTTTTTATCGGATAGCTAAGCAGTTTGACCTTCAATTTTGTTTAGGTATTAGTAGTAATGAAGTTTTAAAGACTTTTACCAAACAGACTATCATTGAAGTAAAAAAGGAATATGCTTCAAAAATCATCAAACATCAAGAGTTTGTTGGCCCGTTTACTTACCAGGCCAAAAGCTGGGATCGTTCTGAAAAGCTGTACGCCAAAGTGGAGTCTACCGGAAAAGGAATGAATGTCCGTTACTTTGTGAGCAACTTTGAAGCGATGACCGCTCAACAGATTTACTTTGATTTTTATGTCAAGCGAGGTGATGCCAGTGAAAATCGAATAAAGGAACTCAAAAACATGACTTATTCCGACCGGCTTTCCTGTCATCGCTACTGGCCAATTTCATGCGTTTAATCATCGCTACCCTCTGTTATGAAATGTTCCGGCAGATTAAATTATTAATTGCCAAAACAAAACACCACTTTGCTAAACGATGGCAAGTGGACAATATCCGGCTTTACCTGATGAAGGTTGGGGCGTGCCTGAAAGAAAGGAAAAGATCATTGACAATACAATTCTCAAGAGCCTTTAGATATCAATACCTGCTGGGCGATTTGCTTACGGTGAACTGACCGATCAGTTAAACAGTTTGATTTAATCAAAAAAATGTTCTTCCATAAGAACACAATAGAGCTTTGACTGAAAATTGAAAAATTCTAACAAAAAAACGCTCTAATGTCCTTTGAAATCCAGAAACCTGGTTGATCTTCAAATTAATACATACACTCCAATCAAAAATAGTTAGCAACCCATTATTAATCCCAAAATTGGTGGCCTATGAATAATGCGGGTTAGCAAATCAATTACTATTTTCAATAACTTCTTCGGAAGTTAGGCCATAAATAGGTGGAGTTGAAACACCTATAATTCCAAGATAAATATATAATTGACCCCTATGATGGACTTCATGTTCCACCATAGCTCGCAGCCATTTCCAAGTTGTTATCTCGATGCCACCCGGTGTTTTACATTTCCTTTCTAGATCTTCAGGGCTTAACCTGGAGAATATTTCTATTGATTTGTTTGTACAAGCTGTCATAGAAGAGTATAACATTATCATATCCTTCTGCGTGTTCAATTCCACATCCCTTATATAAACTGGGTTTGAGTTGAACGTTTTCAGCATACATGTATCTTTCTATGGTGGCTAAATGGATTCCCCCAGGTTTATAATGAGATCAAAAGTGCCATCCGGGAGGTGTCTATGTATTTCCGGCATATTGTCCTCTTTCCCGGTCTTAAGTACATAGATGTGCTTCAGCTCTTTTTTTAAGATTTCAGGAATTATCTTGATTAGTTTCATGTCAAAAGGGCTGAATCTCAATCCAATTCAAGTTAGAAATACGGGCTTAAGACGGATAAAGACGAGTCGCTCTCCTTAAAAGTCTTGACATGTTTAAAAAGTGCAGCCTGACGTTTTTCTAGACTGAAAATTTTTAAAACTTTCCTTCAGTATCCTGTCAATTAATCGTCCAACCTTAAGATGTTAACCGGGTTAGCCAAGGAGCTTCTGACTAGTGATAACTTACCGTGATAATGACCTGCAGAAGTTGAAGTAAATAATCAAGGATATCCTCCTGCAGTGGTCGATATTGCCGATTCTCGACGGATGTCCTTTTGGAACTCAATCTAATGATTTTTAAGCGTAACCATAAGTTTAAGCTACCGGCTGTGGTCTGAGAATGGTAATCATGGTGCGGGCGAAGCGCATGAACTCTTCTACTTTATTTTGTGCCTGGTTGGTACCGGTTGCAGTTATCGAATAGTATCAACGGACTCTCTTACCAATTTCAACCCTTCTGGTGGTAACCAGGCCCAGCTCTTCCATTTTATGAAGGATTGGATAAAGCGGATCCCACCGGAAAAGAGATTTCGCCTTCGGAAAGTTTTTTCACTTTTTGAATTAGTTCATACCCATACATGGAATCATTTTCGGACAATAGCTTTAAAATAATGGTTTCAAACGTGCCTTTAAGTAGTTGTGAAGAGTACATATTGTAAATAATTATATCGTTTTACGAAATATATATAATAGACGCGATTTATCCAATGAACACGCATAAACTATTAATGAGAAAGTCTACTATCGTAATGGCTGAGATCAACTAATAAGTGCAATTGAAGGATGAAAAAGCTTTTAAGGGCTTTTTCATCCTTCAAAAGCCTGAGCAGTGCAATCTTTGGATTGCAAAATGTCAAAAAACTACACACATCTCAGTATTGATCAAAGGTATCAAATTGAAGCATTATTGAAAACAGGAGCTACTCAAAAGGAGATTGCCTGTATCGTTCATTTTCACCCATCTACGATCTCACGTGAGCTTAAGCGAAATGTGGGTTCAAGAGGTAGGGGAGCTGGTGTCTATCGAACAGCAAATGCACAAAGGAGGACCAATCTTCGTCATCAAGAAAAGCCAAAAAGAGTGATTTTCACCAAACCCATGAAAGACTGGATAGTTAACCGGCTCCAAGAAGATAGATGGAGTCCTGAATTGATCAGCCATCAGGGAAAGAAAACGAGAGAATGTCCACTTAGCCATGAATGGATTTACCAATGGATATGGGAATGTAAGCACACCAACCACCAGGAGAACCAAGAATACAAACAACTATACACATATCTAAAACATGGCAAACGAAGGCGCAAACGAGGAAACAGAAAAGATCGTAGAGGTATTATCCCGAATAGGGTATCAATTGAACAGCGACCCCAGATCATTAACAAAAGGGAACGATTGGGAGATATAGAAGTCGATTTAATGATGGGTAAAAACCACAAAGGCTCTTTGTTGGTGATGACAGACCGAGCAAGTCTTTTTACCAGAATCAGAAAGATGCACAGTAAAAATGCCGATCAAATGGCCGAAGCTATTGTGGAGGAACTCTCTCAGGATAAACACAAACTGGAAACACTCACTTTTGATAATGATATGGCATTTTCTAAACATGAGTTGATTGCTCAATCCCTTGATGTGGATGCCTATTTCACTCGTCCCTATACTAGTCAGGATAAAGGGACAGTTGAAAATAGGATTGGGGTAATCAGAAGGTTTTATCCTAAGAAAACAGATATTAGATTTGTTACAGAGGAGCAAATCAAAGTTGTTGAAAACAAAATCAATGAACGCCCTGTTAGAAAATTTAATTACCTAAACGCAAAGCAAGTGCTACAAAGGAAAATTGCACTTATTACTTGAACTTACAATACGATATTTATTAAAATAAATAGATTACTCACCTATCATTTTGCAGTAAGAAGTCGACTAATTTGCAGTCAATGGTGAGAATTGATTATACATTATCATCAAAGGAATTTACTAACCCGAATACCCCAACTAAAAGTCAACTAAGGTATTTCCACATCTACGATCACCTTTAGATTTCCGCCGTTTGATTAGGATCAAAATAAATTATAACAGTTTATCTGGAATAATTCGTTAGGTTGATATATATTGAACGTAGTCTTTATTCATTAACTAAACGTAAATATTCATGACTGTAAATGATCAACTCGTCGGCGAGAAAGAGAAGTTAGAAAACTTTATGTATCACTATGGTAATTGCCTGAATGCCCTTGAAGAAGTTAAGGGATTGATGGTTCAGGGCAAGGATATTACAGCAATAAATAAATTAAGAGACATTACTAAAGAATTAGGGCAGATCAGTCATTGGGTAAAGGAAGTTCATGACGGCATGTAGGCAGCAAACTTTGCCGTTTATTGTTCTGGTATTTCCAGGATGCCACCAGTAAGGCGCATCAGCTCCAAATCTGAATCAAGCAGATCAAATTTTGATTGCAGATTATTTAATGCAGTCTGGAGATAATTTATTTGTAAATCACGGTAGTCAAACGAATTGATACTGCCGTACCGATAGCGCTCTTCACCAAGTTGTAAATTAAGTTCGGCTGCCTCCAGGTTGAGTTCAGAAATATTGTAGAGATTTTGCCGCATTGTATAAGTTTCATAACTGGAAACCAAGTCACGCATTAAAATATTTTTAAGTTGGTTGATTTGCAAATTGCCAATTTGCTCCTCAACCCTGGCATTTTCAATTTGTCTTCGAATTCTTCCCCCATCGAAGAGCGTAAAAGCCAAAGTAAAATTTGCGAAATAATTAGTGGTAGTTGATTTAATGCCAGAGGCACCACTGCTCCCATTGCCAAATTCAGCAGAACTTAAGTCCTGTGTCTGTTGATTCCTGGAGTACCCCGATGCAATACTTAACCGGGGATACATCGATGAACGGGAAATGGACACATCTTTCCTTAGAATTTCCTGGTTGATATACTGGTTTTTCAGATTATTATTGTTACCGGTCATCTTTGCAGCCAACTCATCCAAAATATATTCCTTAGACTCTACAGATAACTCGTCCGTGTAAGTCCAGTCCTTGTCAACGTCTACATTCAAAAGGATATTCAACTCTCTGACAGCAATGCGATAATTTAATTGTTGTGTTAAATAATTAGAGGAGTCTGTGAGGTATGCGGTTTTGTCTTGTAGTATATCAAAAGTTACTGAGCTCCCCAGTTCTCCTTTGAGCCTGCTGTATTGATATCGGTCCCTTGAGAGATCAAGAGTTGTGATAAAAACATCTAATCGCTCACTTTCTAACAATACCGTATTATAAGCAAGAATAATGGCTTGAATAGTATTTTCTATCAAAATTGTAGTGTTTCCAACACTTTGGTATTCCAGCAAGGACAATCGGTCTTTTGTCATTCTTACATTGAAACCGTTAAAGATTGTCCAGTTAAGTGTTGCCGAAGGGTTTAAATTCCTGGAGGTTATATCACCTTGTAAGAATGACGCAGGATTATCAATATTAGTAGTGCTGGTCCCACCGGAGAGATTGAGGTCTATTGTTGGAAAAACCCCTGCCTGGCCCCAGCTATTATTTCTTATCGTAATTTCCTCTGCCCTTTTGGAGATTTGGATATCAAAATTGTTTTCCAAACCATTTCTTATGGCGCCAGCTAGTGATAGGTCATCTTGTGCTGGCAATATGTACCAATTCACCAGTAAGATTAAAAGTATTACTCTTTTCATCAATCGTTTTTCTTACACTAATTAGATCTGGGCTAATCTTTTTCCTTCAATTATCGCTGGTTCAACTTCTTCTTTAGCCGGTTTCAAATCCCTTAAATTCTCTGCACTGAATGCATCCATGATCATACGGAAGTACCAGATGAGGTATACCCGAATATCGTTGAAACAAAGGATCATCACCGGGAAGAAGAACAGAATGAAGAATGTTCCAAATAAAACACCATAAGCCAGTGAAATAGCCATTGGAATAAGGAATTGGGCCTGGAAGCTGGTTTCAAGGATCAATGGGAACAACCCTGCAACCGTAGTTAAGGAAGTAAGAAGTATGGCCCTGAACCTGGCAATTCCTGCTCCGTGTGCGGCTTCCCTTATTTTCATTCCACCTCTCAAATTTCGGTTGAAACGATCAAGCATCACCACGGCATCATTAATAACTACTCCTGAAAGTGCCAATAATCCCTGTAGACTGACCATAGAAAGTAAGGCATCGTGAAAAAGATGACCTAAGACACCACAAGCCCAACCTATTGGTAATAAGATGAGGATAAGGAAAGTTTGATATAATGATCTAAAATTAAGCGTGATCAACAAGATCATCAGGAATAAAATTGGAACAAACACTTTACCAAACGAAGCGAGTTCTTTCTGTTGTCGGCTGGACTGACCTTCAAATGTGTATTCCATTCCTGGATACTTGCCTAAAATTCCGGGCAGTATATCTACCTGAATTTTCTCAAGAATTGGAGGAACAGGTGTTTTTACATCGGCCATTGCAGCATCCACCCTTATTTCTCTCTTTCCATTAAAATGATTGATCTTGATTACACCGCGTTTAATACTGTAGTCAGCCAGCTCGTCCAGTGGATACTGAGCCCCGTTTGACATTTTTATCTTCATGGACTCCAATTGGGCAATACTTAACCGATCACTCTTGGGATAGCGCACCCACACCCTTACCTCATCGGTTCCATCCTGCAATCTTTGTACTTCTTCACCGAAGAAGCCCTGTCTTACTTGCTTGGTGATCTCCTGGTGCGTTAGACCCAGAAAATAAGCCAATGGTTTCAGTTCCAGCTCCAATTCACGCTGACCAACAGAAGAATTATCCTGGATATCTTTTAGATCAGGCAATCTTTCCAATGCCTCCTTTAATTCTTCTTTAGCCTTTTCAAGATCCTCTATTTGGCGGCTTTTTAGAGAAACCGATACAGGTGAACCCCAATAATTAGCGCTACCAACCGTGAACGTTTCAGCTTCCGGGATGTCTCCCAGTTTTTTACGGATCCTACCTGATATTTCATAGCTAGATATCTTATACTTATCAAGATTTTCGATATTAATATTCAGATTTCCCACATGTGAACCGAGTGTTTGCCTGTCAGAAGAAACACCGATAGACATGTTTACACTGGTGATCACCGAATCCGGCATATTTTTTTCCTTCCTGAGCTGTTCATGCACCTGCCAGACCTGGTCTCTAATTCTTATGAGATAATCTTCAACTACATTCTCTCTAATACCCGGCTTTATAGCCAGGTTGACATTAATATCACTTACTGGCGGGCGGGAAAAGAAGGTCCATTTGATAATTCCGCCTTGCACCAACCCCCATACGATCATGATGAACACAAAAGGCCCGGAAAAAGATACCCATTTCCAGTTAATAAGAAATTGTAATGCGGGGCCATAGAGTTTGTACCGCATGAAGTTGATATTACGCTCCATTCCCTGTCTGAACTTACTGTATGGGTCATTTCCTGTCCTCCTGGAGAGCATTTTACGACTGGCTAAGTGGGCCGGAAGAATGAAAAAAGCCTCCACTAACGAAATTCCAAGGCAAAACATCACCACCAAGGCCATTTCTTTCGTCATGCCGTTGTTATCCAGGAATATAAGTGGTAAGAAAGCTACGATAGTGGTACTTACCGAAGTAAATACTGAAGGAATCATCTCCAGTGTGCCCTCAACAGCTGCTTCTTTAGGTTCTTTACCATTCTGAAAATGGGTATAAATATTTTCCGCGATAACAATGCCATCATCTACCAGGATTCCAACCACCAGCAGCATACCGGTAATACTGAGAAAATTGATGGTAATACCGGCAATATCACCCAAAATGAACATGCCGAAGAATGAAATAGGAATACCCAACGCTACCCAGAATGATAATCTGAGGGACAAGAACAAACCCAGTGTTAATAGCACGAGCGCCAATCCAAGTCCAAAATTAGAGAGCAAGAGATCAAGTCTATCGCTCAACAGGGAATAGAAGTTGAAGCGAGTGAACAATTTCATATTGCTGCTCTTGGCATTATACTCTTTCATATAATCGTCGAGGTAGGTACTTATTTCTTCAATATCCTCTTCCGGTAATTTGCTGATGATGATAGTAACCACCCTTTCATCATTGTAATAGGTTCTATTGGGAACGTCTGCAAATTGTCTCTTTAAATTGGCTACATCTTTCAGCAAAAGTTTGGCGCCATCGGGGTTTGCCCTGACTACAATTTCTTCAATGATAGAAGGGTCGAACTCCTTGGCATTGGCCCTGATGCGAATTTCCTCACTTTCAGTTTTAATGGACCCCCCTGACACGTCACGATTATTGTTTCGTACCGCCGCCGCAACTTCATCAAAGGTGATCCCATAACGAGACAGGTCATCTTCGGAGACTTCAATGCTGATCTCGATGTTTGGAAATCCTGATAGGCGGATCTGGCTGATAAACCCAGAATTTAAAAAATCATCTTCAACCAATTCTGCTGCTTTTTTAAGGTCAACCAGGGCTACATCGCCTCTGATTCCCATATAGGTCACGAACGTTGTGGATTTTTGCTTAAATACAATAGGCTTCTCAGCGGCAACCGGGAATGAATTGATCTGATCTATTGAATTCTTAACTTCGGTGGTTAGTTCATCAAGGTCAGTACCTTCCACCGCTACAATATTTATTGAAGAGGTATTTTCGGATGATACAGAGGTAACTTCATCAATACCTTCCAGACCCTTAATTGCTTCCTCTATCTTAATGGTTAAGCCCTCTTCCATCTCCTCGGGGGAGGCACCGGGATAATTGACAGTGACAGTTATTCGATTGGGATCCCGTTCAGGAAAGGACGACTTTTTGAGATTTATATAGTAAGTAGCAATTCCGCCGACCAGTGCAATAAATATGATTGCATTGGCCCAAATAGGATATTTCACAAAAAAACTAACAACTGCTCTCATGGTATTATTCTTTTCAGTTTTGTGATCAGTGTTATCTACAATTGTCTCCTGGTAGGAACTTCTTCCAAGGTGCCTTGTTCGGTGATAGTCACCTTCATATTGTTTGAGGCATTGGCTGGTGCATCGATAACCAACAAATCCCCAGCATTAAGTCCGCTAACTATGGCATTATCGTCACTAACCTTTTGAATGATGATCTTTCTGGTCTTAAGTAAACCGCCCTCGACAATAAAGACTTCATCTTTATTACGAATAATACTTCTTGGTATTGACATGGCGTCTTTAACTACCTTACCCGGTATTTTCGCTTTTAAGTATAGGCCATCATAAATTTCACCTCTTATTGAATTCTCAATTGCTATAAAAACATTTACAGACTGTGTATTTGGGTCCACAAGGCCAGCAATTCGCACTACCTGCCCCCTCCATTTCTTGTCATTCTGACCCTCTATTTCAACTCTTTTTCCTGATTCTACAAAGGAAATATCTCTTAACTCTACCGGGATTACCAGTTCAAGCCGATCAGTTCGGATTATGCTACCGATCAGTGTTCCCGGATTCACAATCGATCCGACCTCTACATTTACCTGTGAAATGGTCCCATTATAGGGTGCATAGACCTTATATTTCCGGAGGTTCTCTTCGAGACTTCTGATATTATAGAATTCACTCAGGATGCTCTTGGTAGCAAGAAAAGTTTTTTCCTTTGAACTTTCCATTTTAGGTATTTCGGGCAAATTCTTCTCCAGGTCGATGGCATTAAAATACGCCTGCCATTCTGGATACCTGTCTGAGAAGTCAATACGAAGATCAGGCAGAATTGAGGCCAAAAGATTAAGAAACGTACTTTTTCTGGCTTGCAAAGACAACTGCTGTTCAGTATCATGGATTTTGCATAATAATTGCCCACGTGTGAAGTTCTGCCCTTCTTTAAAAGGCATTCTTCCCGCCAGCAGTCGTCCCCCCACTTCAGCAGTCAGATTGAGCTTCTGTAAAGAACCGACCCGTCCGTAGGCTTCTATTTCAGTTTCAATATCACCAGGCATAAATTCGATTGCTTTAACATAATTGACCACCTCTGGTTTAGGTCTTTCCGGTGGAGCTTCCTTCTGTGAGGCCAGGAAACTCATAAATAAATAACCTCCACCCACAATAACCAGGAAGGCGATTGTAGATATTATAAATCTTTTCATTCTAATCTGATCAAATACACCTTATTAAAAGGCAAAATTCGATTATTGTTTCGAACAAACTAAACTATTTGATAAATGGGCTAATAAATCAGACCCTTTGACCTAAATAATCGACGATTGGAGCCCACTGTTGGGTACCACTAATAGAATTCTATTAATTATTTGTTTTGCCTTTTGTAAGTTCAAGTAATAAGTGCAATTTTCCTTTGTAGCACTTGCTTTGCGTTTAGGTAATTAAATTTTCTAACAGGGCGTTCATTGATTTTGTTTTCAACAACTTTGATTTGCTCCTCTGTAACAAATCTAATATCTGTTTTCTTAGGATAAAACCTTCTGATTACCCCAATCCTATTTTCAACTGTCCCTTTATCCTGACTAGTATAGGGACGAGTGAAATAGGCATCCACATCAAGGGATTGAGCAATCAACTCATGTTTAGAAAATGCCATATCATTATCAAAAGTGAGTGTTTCCAGTTTGTGTTTATCCTGAGAGAGTTCCTCCACAATAGCTTCGGCCATTTGATCGGCATTTTTACTGTGCATCTTTCTGATTCTGGTAAAAAGACTTGCTCGGTCTGTCATCACCAACAAAGAGCCTTTGAGGTTTTTACCCATCATTAAATCGACTTCTATATCTCCCAATCGTTCCCTTTTGTTAATGATCTGGGGTACAGCTGTTCAGAACGATACCAGCTTTTCGCCTGGATAAGTAAACGGGCTCTACAAACTCTTGATGTTTGATCGATTTTTGAAGCATATTCCTTTTTTACTTCAATGATTTAGATCTGTTTGGTAAAAGTTGTTTGTAACTTCATTACTACTAATACCTAAACAAAATTGAAGGTCAAACTGCTTACATATCCGATAAAAAGATGCATCCTGGTAAAGCCACTCATCCGCTCGAAGTAAGACATTTTACTGAGGGCAGTTTTCTTTCCCTGATGGCTGATCAATCCTTTTCAATAAGGACTCACAAACCATCTTGTTGGAGTGACAATTGCCCGGATCGTAGTACTGGTAAAATGACCTGGGTGTTCCCGTGAAAGAACAACTCATGGTACATAGTCTGTCCATAATAGCCATTGATGACGAACTGAGTTGTTGGGATCCATGAGTAGGGTCATCGGTACCATCTACATCAATGATGATTTGACCAGTCTTCTCTTTCAACTACCTCTACATGAACGGTCTACAAACCATTGACTCATCTGGTAGATCAGACTCCGATCGGCCTGAAATCGACTTAGACGTAGGCTGGGAACATAATCCGCTATCTAGTACTTTACGGATCACCGGATCCTCTCGGAGTTTTTGTTCGTCATTGCAATCCTGATAGCCCTGCATCATTAAAAACACCCGTTGGCGAAGCATTTCTTCATACCTGTATTCGATCAAAAAGGGGTTTCGATAGTCAGGAATCAGTGCGTAAGCTTTTTTGACATCTTTCTCAATTTTTCACTTAACAGATATGCGCTCCGTCTGAGCTTTCGCTGATGGATGAAAAATCAAATTTAAAAGCTTGTTTTCCTCGATAAAATACGGTATCTTTTTCCTTATATTCAGGCATAAATTAATTGCTTATTTTGCTGTCTAACTATCTCAATATAAGCAATTTATGCCTGTTTTTTATTGTCTACTATGAATTTTTCGGGTTAAATCTATAGGTATTATCACTTGGCTGTCTATTACCATGCTGTGGTCAAATGAGGTAACCGCTCAGGATACTCGATCAGCAGAAGAACTGTTTGACCTTGGTTTTGATGAGACCGAACGGGGACTTATGAAAAACGGATTGAATGAGAACCTAAAGGCCTATCAGGCATTGCATCAATATCCCATTGCTAACTCAACTCCACCGGCAATACAGTTCAATCAAATACCACTGGGATTTGAGATAAACACTAACGAGCAGAAAATAAATTGGGGCCTGAAATCTGATGTTGAGCTTCCCGAAAACCAGGAGGAGTTGGCGTTCTACACAGTGGCTGATTTGTCGACGTTGATCAAAGAGCGTAGGGTTACCTCTATGCAACTAACCGAAATTTATCTGAATAGACTTAAAAGATATGGAGACACACTGCAGTGTGTGATAACTCTAACGGAGGAATTGGCTTTAAAACAGGCGAAGCAGGCAGATGAAGAAATTGCTTCCGGTAACTATCGGGGACCTTTGCATGGCATTCCTTATGGGGCAAAGGACCTATTGGCTGTAAAAGGTTATAAAACGACATGGGGAGCGGAACCCTACAAAGACCAGATCATTGATCAGAATGCCGCGGTAGTCAAAAAACTGGAAGAGGCTGGTGCTGTTTTGGTAGCTAAACTCACTATGGGAGCATTGGCTTGGGGAGACGTCTGGTATGGTGGAGTGACCAAAAATCCGTGGAATTTAGCGCAAGGATCTAGTGGTTCTTCAGCGGGACCGGCATCGGCCACATCTGCCGGTTTAGTTGCATTTGCTATCGGTACAGAAACCCTAGGATCTATCGTATCACCTTCAACTAGATGTGGCACAACAGGATTGCGTCCCACATTCGGTCGAGTAAGTCGTACCGGAGGTATGAACCTCAGTTGGAGTATGGATAAGATCGGTCCTATCTGCAGATCGGCATTGGATGCTGCTCTGGTTTTAGAGTCTATCAGGGGTACTGATGGCATTGACCAAGCGGTGAAAGAGGCGGCCTTCAATTACCAGCCGATTAGCACCTTAAGCGATCTTAAGGTGGGATATATTAAGGACCTTTTTGAGGCTGATTATGCGAATAAGGCTCAGGACAGTACCAGCCTGGATGTGCTCAAATCAATAGGTGCCAAACTGGAGCCTGTTAGTCTGCCGGATGATTTGCCACTCAATGCATTCGGTATCATATTATCAGCTGAAGCAGCGGCTGCCTTTGACGAGTTGACCAGATCTAACCGCGACTCGCTTATGGTACGTCAAATACAACGAGCTTGGCCTAACGTTTTCAGACAATCGAGGCTTGTGCCCGCTGTAGAATATATCAATGCCAATCGTGTGCGTTACGAGTTAATACAAGAACTACATAAACGATTTAGTGAATTTGATGTTATCGTAACCCCAACTTTTGGTGGTGATCAGCTTCAGTTTACCAATCTAACCGGGCACCCGGTGGTTGTGGTTCCCAATGGTTTTAATGGTAACGGAAGCCCAACCAGTATCAGTTTTCTTGGAAATTTGTTTGATGAAGCTACAATCTTGGCAGTAGCAAGATTATACCAGGAAGCGACGGAATTTGATGAATTACATCCGCCCCTGTTTAGGCCCTGAATTGGTTATCCAATCCAGAAGGTTAGCAGTATTACAAACAGGAGAAGTAAAAAGGTAACTACCCGATCTTTTAGTCCATTATTCATCTTTTTATTCATTGACCTGTATGTTTAGGACAATAAAACCGATGACTACCCTTAAAATAATGATAAAAAAAATTGAAATATTTAAATGAGTACTATTGAGTCTTGAGTAATCTCTCGTTTAGATAGATCGTACGGCCACGTAAACTCAATAAATAGGTTCCTGCAATGGGACTTTCAAGATTTTCAATATCGAGATCATTTCTGCCTTCAAAAATTAACCTTGTTTCCTCATATACTTTACGCCCATTGATGTCATAAATGCTTACCGTTACTTCTTCATCATAAGTGGAGTTCAGAGTAAGAGTAAGAGATTCGAAAAAGGGATTTGATCGCACAACCAGCTTGAAAAGCTTGTAATCTTCAATACTGGCGATCACGGTCTTTGAATATTCAAACTTGCCATCAAAATCGACTTGTTTTAGCCTGTAATAGATAGTTTCACTCCTAAGATTTTGTGTCTCCTGATCGATATATTGATAATTAATGCGTTTTTTAGAATCGCCTGCCCCTGCATAAATCCGATTATTTCAAACGTCTGTGCATCAAGAGAACGCTCAATTTCAAAATGACTATTGGTAATTTCCGTGGCTGTTGCCCATTTCAAAAGAACGGTGCCGTTTTGGTATTTGGCTGAGAAGAAAATAAACTCTACCGGTAAAGGAGTAAATAATGGTGTTGGACCCGTGCCCGTCGTACCACAACACCCACAGCAGGCTCCCATTACGGTAAACGTATCACAGATTTGTGCAAGGGTAGCTCCTTCAAGTAAATTCAGTTCATCAGCACCTATGGCACCCCCGGTACCGCAAAGGAGCGGGAAAGTAGTCACCAGTTTGATATCGTCAGCAACATCAAAAGTGATATCGATATTGACTTCTGCTGCTTGACCGGATTTACCGAGTATAAAGAAGTCATCGCTGTCTGTCCATGTAGAACTACCTGTTATATTGAATCTACCTGCGACCATAAAGTCGGCATTATTACCACCTGAAATGTCAATTGTTCCTCCAGCTACTAGAAAATCTCCTTCCACAAGCACAGGACTATTGATACTCATAAGAAAAGTTCCTCCGCTGTTGACAGTGATAGTGCCTGTGTGATAAAAAGCAGTATTGTCTGCAGCTGATCCGAAGCCCCCACCAGTACCGCTCGGTGCATATCCAAGGATGTTTGCAGTGGTACCAGCGGATCCATTATCATTTGTTGCATTTATAGTCACCTGATGATTCAAAATCGCATTGTCCGCTCTTGCCGGGTAAGTTGTGCCTGCAGTTGATGTACAGCCACCTCCAAAACCCCATGTGAGACAATTGTCCCAATCGCTGGCCTGAGTAGAGGTAAAAGTGGTCTGTGACCATGAGAGCGACACCGAGCTGGTGAGTAAAATAATGAACAGAAAAGATCTTGACATAATCTTGTAAAAAACAGAATTCAATTGCACAGAGATTGCCATAATTTTGCCCAATTTCTAGTTATAAATACACTTCCAATAGCTGCTGGAAATTATCATCAGTTATAAACCGATAATAATTACTTGAGCAAGAATTTGCTCAAAGAGGTCTGATTGTTCAAATATAGTGAATACTACCGATTTTTGTGAAATCTCTAACTGGACCGTATATGACAACAATGATCAATATAATGCTCAGGGATTCAGATTCTTGGAAGGTGTATTAATACGTTTGAAAGAATTCTTTTACTAAAAGGTAGCGTCCTGCAGGCAATGACTCATAAATTCTTCCACCTGTCTAGCTGAAATCAGCCCCCTTTCATTGCCCCAGGAATTGGTAATAAAAGTCACTATTTCTGCTATCTCGAGTACTCTTAGTTCTTGGTTGGCCGGCATTTCCTGGTTATAAAGTGTCCCGTTTACCACAATTTCTCCATTCACCCCATACCTTATTTGACAAACAGATCTGTCAATTTCAGCCATTAAATAATCCGATTCCGCTAATGGCGGGATTAACTTCTCCAAACCCTCACCACTTTCACCGTGACAATTGGCACAGTGTTGCAGGTATAACCGTTTTCCCAGGATCATGTACTGCCTAAAACGGGTTTTAGTTCGTTGATCCATCACTTCAACAAATTCATTCGGTGCCTTCTTATTTTGCGAACAATCAAAGAAAATGCTGCAACTAAAGAATAGCAGTGATAAAAGACTCAGGCTACGATTATTCGGAATATTCATCGAGGAGTAATCGAATATCATCCATTAATGTATTGACCTGTTCCTGCTCAGTTCCATCGTACACTCCTCGTACTCTTCTTTCTTTATCCACCAGGAGAAAAGCGCCACTGTGTAAAAAACCACCGGGAGCGGAGTCATCTTCAGCAGCAGTTACCATATAACTGGTCTCTCCCAACTCGTAAATATCATCTTGTGGGCCTGTGAGGAAATGCCATCGATCACTGGATACACCCAGTCTCTTAGCATATTCACGCAGAACAGCTACCGTATCGTATTCCGGATCAATTGAATAGGAAACCAACCGAAGATCGTCCTCATTTTCAAATTCTTTATAGATCCTTATTAGCTGTGATTTCATAATTGGACAAATCGATGGACATGATGTAAAAAAGAAATCTGCCACATAAATTTTGTCATTGAAGGTATCATTATTCACCCACGAACTGTCCTGATTAAGGAATTTAAAGTTAGCAATGGTATGAGGAATGGTATCAATTACAGTTTTGCCATCAACCTCATGTTCAATCAACTGAGCTCTGCCCATTACCGGTAGTTTTCCCATATTGGCTGTACAAGCTGCAATAAAAGCTATCAGAGCCCCAATTAAAATATTATGTAGTCTCATTTTATCCTCTCCAATTCTTGTAAATTTTAATGGCGCTCATTAGAACCACTATGAATATAATCAATCCCAGAAGCGCCCAAATAAGGCTTAATACATTTTTTAGAACGACAAGAAATACGATACTTACCAAAAAGATGGTAGCAATCTCATTGAGTACACGCATTTTCTGACCGCTATGACGATATATTTCTTTTTGTAACTCCTTAAACCTAAAGTGGATGATGTAGTGGTAGATCCATAAACCCAACACCAGGACCAGTTTTATATTCAACCAGCTTTGCCCTAACCACGGATGAATTAATGCTAGCCCGAAAATAGTGGCTAACACGGCTGACGGCCAGGTAATGCCAAACCATAGCCTTTTAGACCAAATTTTTAAATATGATGTTAAAATGGATTTTTCAGGCTCTTCTTTCTCTGAAGCTTCTGTTTGATAAACGAAAAGTCTTACTATATAAAACAGACCTGCAAACCAGGTTACCACGAAAATAATGTGCAGTGCCTTAAAATAGAGATCCATTCAGGTCCAAATTACACTTCAGTCTAATGTTAGACAATTCAAGGACAAGCATTAACCAATAACTTTCGCCTAACTCAGAAAAGAAATTAATACCCCTGCCGCAACTGCAGAACCGATGACGCCAGAGATGTTACTAGCCATAGCATATTGAAGCAAATGATTACTTGGATCGTGCTTAATTGCAATTTCATTGGCCACTCTTGAGGCCATAGGGACTGCGCTTAGTCCTGTGGCGCCTATTAGCGGATTGATCTTTTTCTTGGCGAATAAGTTGTAAGTTTTAACTGCAAAAATTCCGCCGGCAATTGAAATAGCAAAAGCAATGAAACCACCAACAATGATTAAGATAGTCTGTGTGTTCAGAAAAGCATAGGCCGTCATGGTAGCGCCCACTGAGAGTCCCAGAAAAACGGTGGCTGCATTCATAATAGTGTCTGATGCCGCCATGTGGAGTCTGCCAGTGATGGATCCGACTTCCTTAACCAGATTGCCGAACATTAGCATGCCAACCAGTGGGACGGAGGAAGGTACCAGCAGTCCAACAACTGTTCCAATGACTATGGGGAAAAGGATCTTCAAAGCATTTATATTTTTGATGGGTCTGGTACTTGGATAAAGCTTGTCCTGTTTTTTCATATTGATCTGAAGCTCTTTTTCTGTAATAGTGAACCTCACAACCAAGGGTATAATTACCGGTACCAATGCCATGTACGAATAGGCTGCAATGGCAATTGGACCTAGTAAATGTGGTGCGAGTATAATTGTGGTATAGATAGCTGTGGGACCGTCAGCTCCACCGATAATTCCTAAAGCAGCGGCCTCTTTCATGGTGAACCCAATAGCAACTGCAGAAAGAAGGACTGAGAAAATTCCAATTTGAGCTGCTGCACCAAAAAAAGCCAATCTCAAGTTTCTTAACATGGGACCAAAATCAGTGAGTGCGCCCACACCCATAAAAATAATCGGTGGAAGAAATCCGGTTTTGATTAGTGCATAGTAAATGAAATTCATGATACCATACTCTCTTGCTATTTCAAGCAATTCTATCTCATCGCTTATTTTAACTACTCCCATGCTTCCCCCGGGGAAATTAGCAAGGAGCATCCCAAAAGCAATGGGCACTAGGAGCAGCGGTTCATATTTCTTAACTATGCCCAGATAAAGCATAAAACCTGCTATAAAGAGCATTACCAAAGTCTCCGGGGCAGCAATAATGTCCCCGATGGCGGTCATGTCGTATATTCTCTGGATTAATTCCATCTTTTCACTGCAAGTTGAGTCAATACAAATTCCAAATAGTAAATCACAAATTTCAAACAAACACCAGGTTCAAATAAAGAAGCTCCAAATCCGCTGTTTGAGTTATTGGACTTTCATTCATTGGAATTTATTTGTCATTTGTTTTTTTGAATATTGGTGCTTGAATAGAGAATATATAATTGAATAGCGAAGTAGTTATTAATTCAGTTTAAGAAGTAGTTATTAATTCAGTTTAAAAAGAACATCGTCATCCAACACCTCTTCTCCATCCTTGAAGCATATTTCTGCCACAATGCCCTCTTGATCTGATTTCACTGCATTAATAACCTTCATCGCTTCGATGTAACAAATCACATCTCCTGATTTTACCTGGTCCCCAATTTTCACTGGATCTTCAGAAGCATCCTTGGTGAAATATGCTTTTCCTTCCAAAGGGGCAAGTATTTCTTTCATTTCGCCATTTTGTGAGGCAGCTGGCTCGGAAGTAGCCTTTTTTCCATTGGTTTCACTGGCAGGTTGCCCATCGTAGGAGATTGAAACCTTGAACTTTTCACCATTAACATCGATGTTAAGTGATTTGGGGGCAAAGCTGGTGGGCATAGCAACGGGCTCAGCTATTGGGGCTTCCTTCCGGGTCTTTTTATTTCTCAAATCGGCTTCAAATGATTCTTTGGCTTTCCCGGATTTGTAATCGAGATACTGTGTTGTATGCATGGCATACTCTAACAACTCCTCGTCATCCTGGCCGTATTCCCAGCCTTTTTCATCCATTTCTTTTTTGCACTGATCTAATGTATCCGGATAAAGTTCTTGGGGATCACCTTCGAAGAATTCCCGGCTTTGTTCGGTGGCCAGTTTTGTCAATTCTTCGGCAATTGCACCTGGCACACGACCAGATTTTCCAAGCATCATGTCCCAGGTATTATCATCAAGAAGCGACCATCGCTCTTTACCTTTCAACATTTGCATGACGTTAACAAGGGCAGCATTTTTCACATATTGACTAAATGGAGTTACCAAGGGAGGGTTGCCCATCATTGGCCAGACATTTTCGACTTCATCAAACAATTTGACCAGCAATTCATCCTGGGTTATCTCTGGCTTACCATTCTTGGCCATCCACTTGTTTAAACTGGTCAGGTTATTTTCCAGATCAGCCATAAGACTACCCATCATGCCACCTGGTAATCCTGGACCAATAAGCAGGGAGTTCATTAAACGATTTTTGTCATTGATGTAATAGCCTAGAAAATCGTCGATAAATTCCTGGGTTAGGGTTCGGGCCTGCATGTAAGCTTTCATGTTGATGTCTGGTACAGAGTAACCGGCATCTTTTAACATGGCATGAATAGTCAAAAGATCAGCATGTACGGTTCCCCACGAGAGTGGCTCAATGGCTACATCCACAATTTCCGCACCGGCTCTAACCGCCTCCAGTGATGATGCTACTGAAAATCCAGGACCAGAATGGCCGTGATATTGCACTAATATATCTTTATTGATTGCCTTTATGCCTTCAACGATCTTTCCTACTGAAACGGGTCTTCCAATGCCCGCCATATCTTTGATAGCTATTTCCTCCGCACCCAAATCAATCAGTTCTCCGGCCATATTGACAAAATAGTCTACCGTATGAATATCCGAATAAGTGATGCATAATGATCCTTGTGAGATCATACCACCTTCCTTGGCATAATCTATTGAAAGCTTAAGGTTCCTTGTATCGTTGAGGCCGTCAAAAGATCTTGAGATGTCGGTTCCCTGGATTTTCTTTACTTTGAACATTAACCTCCGAACGTCTTTTGGGACGGGAAACATTCTAAGTGCATTCAATCCTCTTTCCAGCATCTGTGTTTGAATACCAGCATCGTTGAATGGTTGTGTCCATTCCCTAACCGATTTATTGGGATTTTCACCGTACAATAAATTGATCTGCTCAAATCCACCACCGTTTGTTTCAACCCTGGTAAAGCATCCCATATCTACAATGGGTCCTGCCACTCTCTTCAATTGGTCAACTCGTGGCATATACTTGCCGGATGATTGCCACATGTCACGATATATAAGGCATATTCCAATATCTCTTCCCATAATGTTTGTTATTAATCGATTTTGTCGATTCGTGTTATTTTTCCTTTGCCCTCTGTAATAATCTCAACTGCCGCACTGATGGCAGCTAATTTCTGGGGTCTAATGCTATGAGTAGACCTTTTGACCTTAATTTGTACTGGTTCCGGAATGAACTTATTGACAAACAAGGTTAGTCCATTGCCAACTAGGACCACTAGGGATAGGACCACAAAAACGGTGATCATTCCAACGCCCATAAGCATAAAGGCCGTACTAAGAGCTTCATTCATCAATCAATAGTATTCAATCTGAAATGTGCTAAGGAGTATTTTCAGTCTAAAGTTTGTGAAATTAAAGTAAAAATGAATAGGAGAAAAAGGATTTGATTACCTATACGCTTTTTAAAGATGCCCATTAGTCATTACTATCTACTGATCGATTACAAAACTATCTACTGATCGATTACAAATTGTGCGGTAAACTTTTTTGTCATTGCAGGAATCAGCGCATTATTCTATCTTCATAGAAATATCATTATTCATGGGATTTGTAGAAGATCTACTACCCAAGGTAGTGGCAACAGCGAAGGAGGCAGGCGCTTTTATAAAAATCGAGAGTACCAGGTTTACTGTCGATCAGACCGAGTACAAGGGTCTCAATGATTTGGTATCTTATGTGGATAAGGAATCAGAGAAGCAAATTGTTGCGACACTTTCTGAACTTTTGCCTGAGGCTGGTTTTATCACAGAGGAAGGCACCATTATTAAAGAATCTGACGATTATAATTGGGTAATTGATCCTTTAGACGGCACAACAAATTTTATACACGGCGTGCCTATTTATGCTGTTTGCATTGCTTTGATGAAAGCTAAACAAGTGCTTTTGGGGGTTGTTTATGAAGTAAATCGCGATGAATGTTTTCACGCTACACTCGGTGGCGGAGCTTTTATGAATGACCGGCCTATTCAGGTAAGTAAGGCCGAAAAATTAAGTGAGAGCCTGGTGGCAACGGGTTTTCCAATATTTAACTTCAATAACCTGCGTGCCTACCTCAAAATATTGAATCAATTGATACAAAACTGCCATGGATTACGTCGAATGGGCAGCGCTGCTGTTGATCTGGCCTACGTTGCCTGCGGAAGATGTGACACTTTTTTTGAATATAATCTAAACCCATGGGACATAGCAGCGGGAACATTAATTGTACAGGAGGCGAGAGGTAAGGTTACAGATTTCCAGGGGGAGGATAATTTTATTTTTGGACGTGAATTGGTGGCTGGAGGCCCTGTTCATTCTGAGTTACTTGCTTTAATTCAGAAAAATTGGACTGCTCCCGCTTGCCCTATTTGAAGTATCCCTATTAAACTTATTAACCCGCATTATTCATAGGCCACCAATTTTGGGATTAATAATGGGTTGCTAACTATTTTTGATTGGAGTGTATGTATTAATTTGAAGATCAACCAGGTTTCTGGATTTCAAAGGACATTAGAGCGTTTTTTTGTTAGAATTTTTCAATTTTCAGTCAAAGCTCTATTGTGTTCTTATGGAAGAACATTTTTTTGATTAAACCAAACTGTTTAACTGATCGGTCAGTTCACCGTAAGCAAATCGCCCAGCAGGTATTGATATCTAAAGGCTCTTGAGAATTGTATTGTCAATGATCTTTTCCTTTCTTTCAGGCACGCCCCAACCTTCATCAGGTAAAGCCGGATATTGTCCACTTGCCATCGTTTAGCAAAGTGGTGTTTTGTTTTGGCAATTAATAATTTAATCTGCCGGAACATTTCATAACAGAGGGTAGCGATGATTAAACGCATGAAATTGGCCCAGTAGCGATGACAGGAAAGCCGGTCGGAATAAGTCATGTTTTTGAGTTCCTTTATTCGATTTTCACTGGCATCACCTCGCTTGACATAAAAATCAAAGTAAATCTGTTGAGCGGTCATCGCTTCAAAGTTGCTCACAAAGTAACGGACATTCATTCCTTTTCCGGTAGACTCCACTTTGGCGTACAGCTTTTCAGAACGATCCCAGCTTTTGGCCTGGTAAGTAAACGGGCCAACAAACTCTTGATGTTTGATGATTTTTGAAGCATATTCCTTTTTACTTCAATGATAGTCTGTTTGGTAAAATGTAAGTTCAAGTAATAAGTGCAATTTTCCTTTGTAGCACTTGCTTTGCGTTTAGGTAATTAAATTTTCTAACAGGGCGTTCATTGATTTTGTTTTCAACAACTTTGATTTGCTCCTCTGTAACAAATCTAATATCTGTTTTCTTAGGATAAAACCTTCTGATTACCCCAATCCTATTTTCAACTGTCCCTTTATCCTGACTAGTATAGGGACGAGTGAAATAGGCATCCACATCAAGGGATTGAGCAATCAACTCATGTTTAGAAAATGCCATATCATTATCAAAAGTGAGTGTTTCCAGTTTGTGTTTATCCTGAGAGAGTTCCTCCACAATAGCTTCGGCCATTTGATCGGCATTTTTACTGTGCATCTTTCTGATTCTGGTAAAAAGACTTGCTCGGTCTGTCATCACCAACAAAGAGCCTTTGTGGTTTTTACCCATCATTAAATCGACTTCTATATCTCCCAATCGTTCCCTTTTGTTAATGATCTGGGGTCGCTGTTCAATTGATACCCTATTCGGGATAATACCTCTACGATCTTTTCTGTTTCCTCGTTTGCGCCTTCGTTTGCCATGTTTTAGATATGTGTATAGTTGTTTGTATTCTTGGTTCTCCTGGCGGTTGGTGTGCTTACATTCCCATATCCATTGGTAAATCCATTCATGGCTAAGTGGACATTCTCTCGTTTTCTTTCCCTGATGGCTGATCAATTCAGGACTCCATCTATCTTCTTGGAGCCGGTTAACTATCCAGTCTTTCATGGGTTTGGTGAAAATCACTCTTTTTGGCTTTTCTTGATGACGAAGATTGGTCCTCCTTTGTGCATTTGCTGTTCGATAGACACCAGCTCCCCTACCTCTTGAACCCACATTTCGCTTAAGCTCACGTGAGATCGTAGACGGGTGAAAATGAACGATACAGGCAATCTCCTTTTGAGTAGCTCCTGTTTTCAATAATGCTTCAATTTGATACCTTTGATCAATACTGAGATGTGTGTAGTTTTTTGACATTTTGCAATCCAAAGATTGCACTGCTCAGGCTTTTGAAGAATGAAAAAGCCCTTAAAAGCTTTTTCATTCTTCAATTGCACTTATTAGTTGATCTCAGCAAAGTCTTTAAAACTTCATTACTACTAATACCTAAACAAAATTGAAGGTCAAACTGCTTAGCTATCCAATAAAAAGATGCTCCTGAAAAGCCACTATCCGCTCGAATAAGGATCTTTACTGAGGGCAGTTTTTTTCTGATTTTAATGACAATCCTTTTCAATAAGGCCACAAACCATTTGTTGGAGTGACAATTGCCCGGACGTAGTACTGGTAAAATGACCTGACCGGTGTTCCCGTCCTTAAAGAACAACTCATGGTACATAGTCTGTCCATAATAGCCATTATACAAACTGAGTTGTTGGGATCCATGAGTAGGGTCATCGGTACCATCTACATCAATGATGATTTGACCAGTCTTCTCTTTCAACTCCTCTACATAACGGTCTACAAACCATTGACTCATCTGGTAGATCAGACTCCGATCGGCCTTGTTTTCAAATCGACTTAAAGTAGGCTGGGAACATAATCCGCTATCTAGTACTTTACGGATCACCGGATCCTCTCGGAGTTTTTGTTCGTCATTGCAATCCTGATAGCCCTGCATCATTAAAAACACCCGTTGGCGAAGCATTTCTTCATAAGTGTATTCGATAAAAAAGGGGTTTCGATAGTCAGGAATCAGTGCGGCGAAGCTTTTTAATAGACCAGTCTTTCTCTCTACTTTTTCACTTAACAATATCGCTCCGTCTGAGCTAATCGCTGATGCTGAAAAATCAAATTTAAAAGCTTGTTTTCCTCGATAAAATACGGTATCTTTTTCCTTATATTCAGGCATAAATTAATTGCTTATTTTGTTGTCTAACTATCTCAATATAAGCAATTTATGCCTGTTTTTTATTGTCTACTATGAATTTTTCGGGTTAAATCTCTACTTCTTCAAATTTCTCTTCTAATGCCGTTTTTCTCTTGAAAGGTCTGATAATTAGTCTAATGCCGCTGTCATAATTGATATAACTCCAAATCCAATTGACCAGGGCCACTATGCGGTTCCTGAATCCAACCAGCAGTATCAAATGAACGAACATCCAGGCATACCAGGCCAGTCGACCCTGAAATTTAAAATTGGGCAAGTCTACTACAGCACGGTTACGGCCAATTGTGGCCATAGTACCCTTGTCCTTGTATGCAAACGGTTTAGGTGTTTTACCGGAAAATAATAATTTAAAGCTTTTGGATAGATATTCCCCCTGCTGAACCGCAACGGAGGCCAGCATGGGTTGGGGATTATCCTCAATTGCCGCTAAATCTCCAATAGTAAATACATTCTCTTCACCAATAACCCGTAGTGTCTGGTCAACAGCGATCCTACAAGATTTGTCCGTTTTGATTCCTGCTATGGGACAGCCTTTCACTCCAGCGGCCCATATAAGTGTTTTTGCCGGTATTTTTTTCTTGGTACTAATGCTAACTATTTCACCATCAAAGTCTTCTACAAACGTGTTTAGCCAGATCTGGACCCCCATATCCTGAAGAAATTTGGCTGCTTTTTCTGACAATTCGTTTGACATCGATGCCAGTAATCTATCCTGTCCCTCTATGAGGTGAACAGTCATTTGTCTGAAATCAAGGTCAGGGTAATCCTTTGGTAAGATCCATTTCCTTAATTCAGCCAATGCGCCAGCCAATTCAACACCAGTAGGGCCTCCACCTACGATGGCTAAATTCATCAACTTTTGCCGTTCTTCAACTCTATCGGTAATCAACGCATCTTCAAAATTTTGCAAGATCAGACTTCTCAGATCTAGCGCTTCACGGATTGATTTCATTGGCATACTATAATGTCTTATCCGTGAATTCCCGAAGTAGTTGGTTTCGGCACCAGTGGCAATCACCAGGTAATCGTATGCGATATTACCCTGATCCGTGATTAGTATGTTAGTTTTAGTGTCTACGCTTTTTGCCGCGGCGATACGGAAATAAAAGTCATTGTAGTTATTGAAGATCTTTCGTAGGGGGTAAGTGACAGAATCGGGTTCAAGCCCGGCTGTTGCAACCTGGTATAGCAGTGGCTGAAAAGTATGGAAGTTATTTTTGTCTACCAGAACAACCTGGGCATTTATGTTTTTTAGATTTTTGGCGAGATTCATCCCTGCAAAGCCTCCGCCAATTATTACAATTCTTGGTTGATTTGATTGGGGGAGATTCATGGGAATGATTTCAATAGCTTGACAAGTTCATTGATCGTTATTCCAGTATACGAATTGTTGTCCAAAGTGACCTGCCAATTGGTGAAATTTTCTGACTGGTCTGCGACAATTGTGATTTTTTTTCTCGGTGCAAATTGAATCCGATCCAGGGCGTTGGTGATCCAGAATTTCAGTTCATCGGAAGCTTGAATTTGCAGATTATTTGATAAGTTGCCCGGAACCGTAACCTTGCTAGTTATGAGATCATAATCAAAATCTTGATGGTGGAATATTTTACTGAGATCATCAGATATGGCTAGATCTTCGGGTGTGCCGGAAATAATTGGTGCACTGAAATCCATTAGCCAAAGTTTATCAGCAAATTGCATTGCCAGGTTTAGCTCATGAGTGGATATGAGTAAAGATTTGTTGTGGTTGGTAGCGATGTCTCTTAATAGCTTCATTACTTCAACCCTGTTAGTCAGGTCAAGATGAATAGTTGGTTCATCCAAAAATATGAGATTTCCATCCTGAACAATAGCCCTAGCGATCATTACTTTCTGCCTTTGGCCATCGCTGAGCTCGTGCAATTTCATATCTAAGAGATACTCAATATTTGTTTGCGTAATAGCATTCTGGATGCTTCGAAAATCTTCTTCGTTTGGGCTATTTAACCAGGGCTGATGTGGATATCTGCCAGCCATTAGTATATCGAGAACAGTAAGACCTGCTGCGGATAACTTTTCCGTAGTGACTATACTTATGATTTTAGCCAATTCAGACTTTGAGAACAAGGAAAGTAGTTTGCCATCGATGCTTATTTCACCGGCCAGGGGTTCGATTAATCCCGACAAAGTTCTTAAGAGTGTTGACTTTCCAACACCATTTTGCCCAAGCAGACAAATAACTTCTCCTTTTTCGAGATTCAGATTCAGATTGGAATAAATGACTTTGCTCCCATAGCCAATACTGAGGTTCTTGCTTTCCACGATGACAGAATTCGGGTTCATGATTAGAATGCTACCATTTTACGTCTCCGTATGATCAACCAAATAATTAATGGAGCTCCAAATATTGAAGTAACTGCATTGATGGGCAGAGATTGAGCAAAGCCCGGGAGTTGAGCGATGATATCACATATGAGCATGACGCCGGCGCCAATCAGGGCGACTAAGACGGTCAATTGGTTATGATTAGAGGTATTGATGATCAATCTTGTAATGTGAGGAACGGCTATTCCAATGAATGCTATTGGGCCGCAGAAAGCGGTAGTAACTCCCGCTAGTATACTGGTTATGGCAATAATGATATACCGCAATCGATGAAGATTGATCCCAGAACTAATAGCATAGTCATCACCCAGGTTGAGGATATTTAATGGGCGGCTTATAGAAATTGTTGCAATGAACCCCACAAAGATGGTTGGCATGAGTATAATTAATTCACTCCAGGTTACGCCGGATAGACTACCGAAAGTCCAGAATAAATAGCCTTGAACTGATTCAGGATTGCTGAAATATTGGAGTATACTTACCCCAGCACCCACGGCACTACCGAACATCAAACCCAAGATGAGAAGTGAAGTGGTGTCCTTTAATCGATTGGCCATAGATAGTACAATGGCAAGGACGATCAATGAACCCAAACATGCTGCTACCACGATACTAATACCGGAAATGACCAATGGTAACCAAATTGATCCCATCACTAATAAAGCCACCCCAAGGCTTGCGCCTGAACTAATGCCCAGTACAAATGGTCCGGCTAAAGGATTCCTGAACAAGGTTTGCATAATTAAACCACTCAAGCTCAAAGCGATACCCACAGCAATTGCAGTAAATGTTTTGGGTAGTCGAAATTCTATAACGATGGAGTTCCAAATTTCATCGGTGCTATTTCCAAATAAGGCTTTGACAATTTCCAGGGGTGGAATGTAAACCGAACCTATGCTCAAATCAATTAGTGCCAGGAACAAGATCCCAAATGAAGTGGCCACAACAACTTTTCGCCAGGCTCTCTGGTTATATTTCCAGATTTCTTCAATCATAAGTCCCAATCAAACATGAGCAAAACTAAGGAAGAAGAAACCAGTACCTAAAGGGCACCTCTAAAAATCCTAATACAAGTCTCAAGTGATTTTTAGAGGTGCCCCTAAGCAGCTACATTTGTCGCCATGCAATTGAAAAATGATTTATTACTGAGGGCGGCAAGGGGTGAAAAAATAGAGAGGCCACCTGTATGGTTGATGCGTCAGGCAGGACGAATATTACCTGAATATAGAGCAGTACGCCGAAAGTTGAAGGACTTTAAAGAGTTGGTTGAAACACCTGAAAGAGCTGCTGAAGTCACCATACAACCAGTTGATATTCTGGGAGTGGATGCCGCAATCATTTTCTCAGATATCCTTGTCATACCCGATGCAATGGGCTTGACTTATCAAGTGCAGGAGGGAAATGGACCATTTTTCTCAAGGACCATTAAGACAAAGCAAGACGTTGATAATCTTTCAATAGCTTCACCTGAAGAAGATTTACACTATGTGCTGGAAGCCATAAGGATCACAAAATCGGAGTTGAAAGGTCGTGTTCCATTAATCGGTTTTGCCGGCGCACCCTGGACTATTTTTGCTTACATGATCGAAGGGGGTGGAAGTAAGACCTTTTCGAAGGCAAGACGGATGCTTTTCAATAACCCTAAACTTTCGCACCGGTTACTTGACATGATCACTCAAAGCACAATTAAGTACTTAAAGTCACAAATTAGTGCAGGAACTGATTTGATTCAGATTTTTGATTCATGGGCTGGAATTCTTAACCCTGCCCATTACCAGGAATATTCAATGCATTATATTGCTTCTATCTGCGATGCCATCATCGAAGTTCCGCTGACCGTATTCGCTAAGGGTGCTTATTTCGCCAGGGAGGCCATGGGCAAATTAAATTGCCAGGTGATTGGTCTGGATTGGAACATGGATATAGCTGAATCTCGAAGCATTATAGGGGATAGAAAGACTTTACAAGGCAATCTGGACCCATGTACCCTCTATGGGACCATAGCCGAGGTGGAAAAAGCAACAAAGGTGATGTTGAACGAATTTGGTACTCAAAAATATATAGCCAATCTCGGTCATGGCGTATACCCTGATACTGATCCTGAAAAAGTTAAATGCTTTGTGGAAACCGTTAAGTCATTCTAATTTACAGGATGAGCACCCGGATCTAGCTCTTTGATTCATTTTGAACTATTACCTCAACTCAACGCTGAGGCATCGGAACAAGAACTGACTAATTTCTGGCTAAACGTTCTGCCAGATCGAATTGTTTTAATGCTTCATTCAGAATCTCATGCGTTTCATTGAAAATCGGATAAAACCCTTCATTGTCCCATACCCTCCTGGCGATTTGAGCTTTTAAATGTAGTTTGATGAGATCACGCGAAGAGTTATATTGGTCATTATTATATTTTACCTTATTGCTCCCTGCGAGTTCAGTAAGATTTTCAAGCATAGCCTCTGTTGCATCGAAGTTTTTCCTATAATCTTCATACTCCATGGCCTCGAGCTTCTTCTTGTTTTGGTTATAGTACTTCAATACAAATTCTCCTATAGTATTGCTAGTGAAAAGCCTGGTGAGATATCTTGAGGAACCTACTGTATCAAGTGGCACAAAAATATCAGGAACAATGCCGCCACCTCCATAGACTGTTCGTCCCTTGGAGGTTTCATACCTGAGAGATTCGTCAACTTTAATGCTGTCTTTGTTAAAAGCCTCACCATTTTCATATCTCGTATAGAGATCTTCATCATAGTCCGGATTATCACTATAAGGCTTTTGAATTGATCTTCCACTGGGTGTATAGTACCTCGAAATTGTCAATCTCAGTTCAGAACCGTCTCTTAAACTAATGGGCATTTGTACAAGACCCTTACCGAATGACCTTCTGCCAACTATCAATCCGCGGTCATTATCTTGAATGGCGCCAGCCACTATTTCAGAAGCGGATGCACTTCCCGGATCAATCAAAACAATTAAAGGCCCAGCTTCAAAATTACCTTTTCTGTAGGCTTTGTGCTCGGAATCGTATCGTGATTCACGCCCTTCGGTATAGACAATCATTTCCTGTCCACTAATAAACTCATCGGCTATATCTACAGCCCTGTCCATGTAGCCCCCTGGATTACCAGTGAGATCCAGGATTAGCTTTTTCATCCCTTCCTCTCCTAACTTATTCAATGCTTCTTTAAATTCATCATAAGTGGTGGCAGAAAACCGACTTACTTTTATATACCCGATCTCATCGTCGATCATGTAAGATACAGCGACTGAAGCTTGCGGAATTTTATCCCTGATTATCTTGAATTCCAAAAGTTCATTGTCTCCCTTGCGCTTAATACCCACATTCACTTGTGTACCCTTCGGGCCCCGTAGTTTGTCAAAAACTCCACGGTTATTTATCCCAATTCCAGCAACTGTTTCTCCGTCGACAGTGATGATTTTGTCTCCTGACATAAGACCGATTTTCTCTGAAGGGCCACCACTTAATGGCGCTATCACATAGATGGTATCTTTAAAAATGTTGAATTCAATACCAATGCCATCAAACTTGCCTTCAAGCTGCGATCGAGACAAGTCAATATCTTTTGACGGTATATATATTGTATGAGGATCAAGCTTCTGCAGCATATTGGTTATAGCAGTTTCTACTAATTCTTCGGAGTCTACCTCATCGACATAGTTCCTCTCCACGTAATTCATGATTTCTCTGAATTTATCAACACTACTCAACAAGCCAATTTTACCTGGTGAATTGATCATGTTAGCACCGATGAGAATTCCTCCTGCTATCGCTGCGGCCAATAAAAATGGCAGCCTGATCATACTTTTTGAGTTTTTAATTTCGCCCACTTTGATTACTTTAATTCAAAAATATATAAGAGAGTTAATAAAAATACGTGAAAAATTGGTTTGAGATTATGTAAGTTCAAGTAATAAGTGCAATTTTCCTTTGTAGCACTTGCTTTGCGTTTAGGTAATTAAATTTTCTAACAGGGCGTTCATTGATTTTGTTTTCAACAACTTTGATTTGCTCCTCTGTAACAAATCTAATATCTGTTTTCTTAGGATAAAACCTTCTGATTACCCCAATCCTATTTTCAACTGTCCCTTTATCCTGACTAGTATAGGGACGAGTGAAATAGGCATCCACATCAAGGGATTGAGCAATCAACTCATGTTTAGAAAATGCCATATCATTATCAAAAGTGAGTGTTTCCAGTTTGTGTTTATCCTGAGAGAGTTCCTCCACAATAGCTTCGGCCATTTGATCGGCATTTTTACTGTGCATCTTTCTGATTCTGGTAAAAAGACTTGCTCGGTCTGTCATCACCAACAAAGAGCCTTTGTGGTTTTTACCCATCATTAAATCGACTTCTATATCTCCCAATCGTTCCCTTTTGTTAATGATCTGGGGTCGCTGTTCAATTGATACCCTATTCGGGATAATACCTCTACGATCTTTTCTGTTTCCTCGTTTGCGCCTTCGTTTGCCATGTTTTAGATATGTGTATAGTTGTTTGTATTCTTGGTTCTCCTGGCGGTTGGTGTGCTTACATTCCCATATCCATTGGTAAATCCATTCATGGCTAAGTGGACATTCTCTCGTTTTCTTTCCCTGATGGCTGATCAATTCAGGACTCCATCTATCTTCTTGGAGCCGGTTAACTATCCAGTCTTTCATGGGTTTGGTGAAAATCACTCTTTTTGGCTTTTCTTGATGACGAAGATTGGTCCTCCTTTGTGCATTTGCTGTTCGATAGACACCAGCTCCCCTACCTCTTGAACCCACATTTCGCTTAAGCTCACGTGAGATCGTAGACGGGTGAAAATGAACGATACAGGCAATCTCCTTTTGAGTAGCTCCTGTTTTCAATAATGCTTCAATTTGATACCTTTGATCAATACTGAGATGTGTGTAGTTTTTTGACATTTTGCAATCCAAAGATTGCACTGCTCAGGCTTTTGAAGGATGAAAAAGCCCTTAAAAGCTTTTTCATCCTTCAATTGCACTTATTAGTTGATCTCAGCTTAGCTAATATCTGTGATTTGTGATTAAATCCCTGTAAGTGAATGAGAGACAGTTTGAATTTGTTATCTAAACTTAGTGTCAGAAAGGTCCTGAATGCCGTTCAAATATTGTCAAGTTATCACTATTCAAAGGCCAATTCTAAAGCTGTCATGTGGGGGCTTCCATTCAGCATGTCAATCGAACCTACGACAAGCTGTAATCTGAGATGCCCTGAATGCCCGAGTGGATTGAGAGAGTTCACCCGGCCAACCGGAATGCTTGATACAGCTCTTTTTAGAAATATTATTGACCAGGTACAGGAACATTTGGTATATCTTTTACTCTATTTTCAAGGAGAGCCTTATTTGTATAAACAATTTTTCGAATTGGTAGAATATGCTAATAGTAAAGGAATATATACTTCAACATCTACTAATGCCCATTTCCTGGGAGAGGCAAGTGCAAGGAAAACGGTAGAATCCAATCTTGACCGGTTAATTATTTCAATTGATGGTACTACACAGGATACTTATCAGCAATACAGAGTGGGAGGATCATTAGAAAAAGTGATAGCTGGAACTAAGCGGCTAGTTTATTGGAAGAAGAAACTGAAATCAAGCACCCCATATCTTGTATTTCAATACCTGGTTGTGAAACCGAATGAGCACCAAATTGATGAAGTCATGGGGCTGGCCAGGTCAATTGGGGTTGATGAGGTTAAATTCAAAACGGCGCAGATCTATGATTATGAGAATGGTTCACCATTAGTACCAGAAAACCAGCGCTTCTCTCGTTATAGTCAAAATGAGGATGGTACTTATGCCCTAAATAACAAACTGCTTAACCAATGTTGGAAAATGTGGCACTCCTGTGTTATAACATGGGATGGTAAAGTTGTGCCCTGTTGTTTTGATAAGGATGCCAACCATGCCATGGGTGATTTGACCAAAGCTAATTTTGAGAAAATTTGGTTTAGCACATCTTATCAAAACTTCCGTAGTGCCATTTTGAAGTCAAGGTCTGAAATTGATATCTGCAAAAACTGTTCCGAAGGAACCAAGGTCTGGGCCTAGGGAGAGTGCCATCCTCCACATTATAAACACATTAACTATCTAATAATAAATTAGTTATGGTATTTATATTTTTATAAATACCGACATAGTGCCAACAATAGTAACCGTTGCGCAACCCTAACTACGGAGTAATGATGGCTTTAAATAAGCCGTTTTAAGACATCAGCTTTTTAGGGGCTTGAATCCATTCTCAAAAGTTTAAGGGTCGTATTTGGATTTAAATCAAGCTTTATAGGCCCAAATAGTTGAGTGCAAAAAGCAGTGGCACTTTTGGCCATGCTTTGAACCGTTTTTGTTGTGAACTTTAGGTATTTCTTGAGATTATAGGCCATTGCTGCCAGTAGCATCACTTTGTTGGCTTGTTGGATACCTATTGTATTGACTTTTCTCATCCCAAGGAATTGAGTGAGCGTCCCAAAGACTGGTTCTACAGTTGATTGCCGCTTGCCTTTCATGTACCGCCCCTTTTTGCTCTGTACACGGGAAATGGCCCTTTCGTATTCTTCTTTATAGTAAGTAATGGTTATTCGCCTTTCCCGGCTCTTTCCAATACAGGAGGCTTTGATCGGGCAACCTTTGCAGTCACTGGGCTTAGTCAGGTACAATCGTTTTCGATTGAAGTTCTTCCTTTCTATGATCATCTTTCTAAAGACAACTTTGATGCCCTGGCCACACTGCCAGTAATCTCCTTCTTTGTGATAGGTAAACCCTTCCGGCCCTCCTTTGTATGTGCCATGAGGAGGTATGTAGGAGTTGATGTTTTCTCGTTCTAAAAAGGCATAGTTTTCTCCGCTACTGTAAGCGGTATCTGCCAATACATTCTGCCATATCAGCCCATGCCTTTGTAGTCTTGGCTTTAGCTTCTTGACAACTCCCTGTAAGCATTGGTTGTCCTTTAGATCAGCAAAGTCAGCTCCAATGTGGGTAATCACATGGTGGGCCGTATCCACTGCCAATTGACTCTGGTAGTTAAGTTTCCTGGCCTTGCCCGGCTTCACGCTTATCCTTGCATCTGGGTCGGTAGGACTGTAATGGGTCTTATTCGATGTGTATTTGGCATTATGGTTCTTTGAGCCGGGGCGTTCATCCTGGTCTGAGCTCCACTTCTTGTTCCTGCTTTCCAACTCCTTCAACTCCCTGTCACTGGCGGTGATGGTTCGCTGGGAGCCACTTGCTTTATTCTCCTTGGCTTTTCTAATCCTATCCGGGGTACTCATATACCTGACTTTACGAAGGTGTTCCTCCAGTTCTTCCTCAGGCACCTTCAACTCCAGACTGTCCATACTTGCGTTGGCTTTTACCGGGGCTGAATCTATCGCCTGGCTGTGGCCCGAAACCATTCCCTTGGATACACACATCGAAAAGACTTGGTTGAACAATTCTTCAAATACTTCTTCTGGAAACAATTGTCTGGTGCGGCTAACGGTACTGTGCCATGGCAATTCTTCATCTATGTCATAATCCAGAAAATAGATGATGTCCATCCGCATCGAACAATGATCGATCAGCTTTCTGTCCGATATGATATTTTCCAAATACCCTACTAAACACAATTTAAAAAACACCACCGGATCTATCGACTTCTGACCACATACTCCATAATAGGGCTTGGTCATTTTGTAGAGAAATTGAAAATCAAGAACTTCTTTCAATTGCCTGTAGAAGCTCGTTTTTGGTACCCGGTCTGATAATTGGAAGGTGTGGAAAAGCTTGGGTTGATAATGCTTTTTGCCCTGCATGGGTTTCTTTTAAAGATACTCAAAACCATAGCCTTTTACCAGTTTTTTAGTAGCTTAAATTAACCTTTGTGCAACAAGCACAATAGGCAAGAAACCGTCATATTAAGAGATATTTTCAATTGGCATCTGTGTTATTCGAGGTCCTGGTCTTTTTCTTTTGTTATCATCACGCTCGTTATAGCTTTCATAAAGCCTCCTGACCGTATAAACACTGCGGTTGCTTAAAAACTTGGCTATATCATCTACGTCGTTTCCACCAGAAAGTAGTTCATAGATCAACTCTCTCCTGGCGGCTTGAACCTCGTGAGATTTTCCCCGGCCAATTAATTCATTATAATCGACTGAGTATTTTTTAGCTATCTGTTGGGCTGCCTTTTTCATTGAGGCACGTGGTTAACTCTTTGGGTAAATATTTCATTCCCGCTGGCGCAATCCTCATGCTCAACCATGTTCGATCATTCATAAGTATCTTTTAGTGTTCCGATCTTGCCATTGGAGAAGTTATGACTTCAAACCATAGTTGTGATTTTAGTTGCTTCGTATCGCATGCTGGAGGTTCTCGAGCAACTTCTTCAGCTCCTTCATTTCTTTATCGCGTTCTTCAAGTAAGGCATTCAATTTTGTAAGCTCATCTATCTTATTATGCAACTCCTGTTCAGCGTGCTTACGTGCGGTAATATCAAAATCAATCCCAATCCAGTTTAGTACTCTACCTTTTTCATTCTTCACTGGCACCCCTACATAAGCACAGTAGGTCACTGTTCCATCATTACTCACAAACCTGCACTCTTCCATGGTAGGGCTTATGTTGTTTGTAGGCATTCTCCCACTTCTCCAATTGCATCGCTATATCATCTGGGTGCAATGACTCCGCCCACTTGTGCCCAAGTGATTCATCCACTGGCCTGCCTGTCCACTTTGTCCATGTTGGATTGATATAGGTTACCGCTCCTTTCGCTGTTCCTATCCACACCACGTGGGGTAGCGCTTCAAGGACTTCGAGGTACACATTTTCGGATTTGGTGAGTTTTTTTTGTTGGGATTCGCAGCCTCTGTCAATATGGCTTCCATCAACGCCTTCACGCTCCGGTAATCCTGGTCAATGGCAAACTTGTTCAGTTGTTTGATCACTTTCTTGTCCATGTCCAATAGTTTCTTCATTTCACTTTATCATTTGTTCGATTCCTATATAATTTATGCACTATATATGACATGCTGAGATCAACTAATAAGTGCAATTGAAGGTGAAAAAGCTTTTAAGGGCTTTTTCACCTTCAAAAGCCTGAGCAGTGCAATCTTTGGATTGCAAAATGTCAAAAAACTACACACATCTCAGTATTGATCAAAGGTATCAAATTGAAGCATTATTAAAAACAGGAGCTACTCAAAAGGAGATTGCCTGTATCGTTCATTTTCACCCATCTACGATCTCACGTGAGCTTAAGCGAAATGTGGGTTCAAGAGGTAGGGGAGCTGGTGTCTATCGAACAGCAAATGCACAAAGGAGGACCAATCTTCGTCATCAAGAAAAGCCAAAAAGAGTGATTTTCACCAAACCCATGAAAGACTGGATAGTTAACCGGCTCCAAGAAGATAGATGGAGTCCTGAATTGATCAGCCATCAGGGAAAGAAAACGAGAGAATGTCCACTTAGCCATGAATGGATTTACCAATGGATATGGGAATGTAAGCACACCAACCACCAGGAGAACCAAGAATACAAACAACTATACACATATCTAAAACATGGCAAACGAAGGCGCAAACGAGGAAACAGAAAAGATCGTAGAGGTATTATCCCGAATAGGGTATCAATTGAACAGCGACCCCAGATCATTAACAAAAGGGAACGATTGGGAGATATAGAAGTCGATTTAATGATGGGTAAAAACCACAAAGGCTCTTTGTTGGTGATGACAGACCGAGCAAGTCTTTTTACCAGAATCAGAAAGATGCACAGTAAAAATGCCGATCAAATGGCCGAAGCTATTGTGGAGGAACTCTCTCAGGATAAACACAAACTGGAAACACTCACTTTTGATAATGATATGGCATTTTCTAAACATGAGTTGATTGCTCAATCCCTTGATGTGGATGCCTATTTCACTCGTCCCTATACTAGTCAGGATAAAGGGACAGTTGAAAATAGGATTGGGGTAATCAGAAGGTTTTATCCTAAGAAAACAGATATTAGATTTGTTACAGAGGAGCAAATCAAAGTTGTTGAAAACAAAATCAATGAACGCCCTGTTAGAAAATTTAATTACCTAAACGCAAAGCAAGTGCTACAAAGGAAAATTGCACTTATTACTTGAACTTACACATATATATATTTTCATAAATTGTAATTTAAGTTAGCAATTATACTGTTCTGAACTTATTAATAATATGTAAAAACACTAAAACCAGCATTCTACCTATGAAAAAGCTAATTGTTATCTCAACATGGGGGCTCATTATTCAACCCCTTTCAGCCCTATTTTCTTCCCTCACAATTCTATTATTTCTTATTCCCCAATTCCGGGTTTTTGGTCAAACACCCTCTCTGGAGGACGTATATGGCCAAACTACAAACTATATAGGTAATATTGGGATTTAAGCCAGCACAGTTCTGACGAGACTTTTGTTCCGGCCCGGGGTGCTGACTGGGCTGATGACGGCCGGTGGCTGGAGCTTCAGAAACATGAATGGGGACCTGGTAGTGCTGTCTCAATTCGACAATTGAAAGAATTATGGGATAACGCCTATCAGGGAATCCAGACAGCAAATGCTTTTATCCGGGAATTTGAAGGAGTTTCAGGTCAGGAAACAAATGTAGCTGAGGCTTTGGTTTTGCGTGCATTCTTTTATTACCAACTGATTGACTTTTTTGAGGGAGTACACATTGTGACAGAATCACCATTACCTGGACAACTGGGACCAAGAAACACTCGGGGGGAGGTTTTTGATTTCATTGTAAATGATATCACCACCGCTTCTTCAGACCTTCTTACAGAAAATGTGACCCTGAATTATGGAAAAATCAAACACTGGGATGCCCAGGCATTATTAGCCAAATTATACCTGAATGCAGAGGTATACACCGGAACTGCCCGTTGGAATGAATGTATTACCACCTGTGATGCCATTATAAACTCTGGTCAGTACAGCCTGGCCTCAAATTATTTCGATAATTTCTTGATCAGTAATGAAGGGTCCAATGAAAATATGTTTGTCATCCAATTTTCTCCATCTGATCCTGGCCCAGTGTCTAATCATTTCCAAATGGAAACCCTTCACTATAATCAACTGGATGACGGGCTTTTCGCTAACCCTAGCGTTGGTACTTCTCCCTGGAATGGATTTACTACCCTGGCTGATTTTTATAATTCTTTTGATCCTGCTGATGACCGATTGGGGGATATTTCAAATGGGCAAGTACATCAGGGGTTCCTCATTGGCCAGCAACTGGACGACTTAGGCCTTCCTCTTTTCGAAAGAGATGGGGCAACTCCCCTGATATTTACCCTGGATGTTCCCCTGATCGATGCCACTGAAAGTGAGGGGGTGAGAGTGTTAAAGTTTGAAGCGGATGAAGTTTCCCCTCCGGGTCAGGCCGAAAACGATTACCCGATATTCCGGTACTCTGATATATTGTTGATGAAGGCAGAAGCAGCCCTTCGAACCGGCGATAACAGTACCGCCTTGAATTTGGTCAATTCCATCCGGGCCCGGGCTTTCGACCCTGATCAACCTCTTACCTCAGTAAGCCTGGACCAAATTTTCGATGAAAGAGGATTTGAATTGTATTGGGAGGGTACCGGCGACAGGACCTGATCCGGTTCGGAAAATTCGGTGAGGGTTGGACCAACCATGATGCCAGTGAATCCTTCCGTGAATTATTTCTGATTCCCCAGGTTCTACTTGATTTAAATCCATTTTTAAATCAAAATCCAGGGTATGATGAGTCAAGCAATCCCACTTTTACAGTTAACTCAACAGGAGATGGCGGAGACAGTAATTTGACGGACTTGACTTGCGACGACGGATCAGGTGATTGTACCCTCCGGGCAGCCATTGAACAAGCAAATGATAAATTGGGGGCGGATAATATTAATTTTGATATTCCAGGAACGGGACCCCACACCATCACTCCAGCTACCGAATTACCAATAATTTTCGATCCGGTGGTTATAGATGGGACCACGGAACCGGATTTTAACGGAACTCCAATGGTTGAATTGGACGGAAGCCAAACCAGTGGAGCCAATGGGTTATGGATTTCAGCAAATGCTGATAATAGCACCATAAGAGGACTGGTGATCAATGGGTTTGCAGATGAAGCAGGTATACATTTAGGCGCGAGTTGGTGGTCACACCATAGAAGGTAATTATATTGGAACCGATGTTACCGGTACTCAGGCCCTTCCCAATCTCCTCGGGGTATGGATCCTTCAAAATACATCTAACAATACCATAGGGGGAACATCCCCTGGCCAAGGAAATCTCATTTCGGGAAATGATGAAGCCGGAGTGGCCGTCAACGACGAAGGATCCGGCAGCAACCTGATTATTGGGAACATTATTGGGCTTAATGCTACCGGTGATGCCGCCATTCCCAATGGAAACGGGATCGTGTTAGACACCAACAGAAATATTATTGGTGGAATAGAGGATGGTGCGGGCAATGTGATTTCAGGAAACTCACTTGTAGGTATTACGATAACCGGTGATGACAATGAAGTCCAGGGAAACTTAATTGGACTCAATGCGACAGGTACCACGGCCATTCCCAATGAAATTCATGGGATTGAGATTGGCTCGGCACGACTATGTAAGATCGGGGGTACTGCTGACGGGGAAGGAAATGTGATCTCCGGAAATGGTGGGGATGGCATCCATATTGGCTCCGACGGAAATGAAAACACCATCCAGGGGAATACTATTGGGCTTAATATCACCGGAGATACTGCAGTACCCAATGTAAACGGGATCTATTTAGGAGCGGATGAGAGTATTTTTATGGAGCCAGATGGCGGATCCACCACCGTGCAAGGCAACATAATAGGACTAAATCCTGATGGTGATTCAATCATTCTAACAGAGGAAATGGTATAAACCTTGATTCTTCCGGTAACACTATTGGAGGGACAACCGCTAAAGAAGGAAATATCATCTCCGGAAACGTCAAGAACGGAGTGCGTATTGGAGGATCTTCAGCTACTCGCAATGAGGTGATTCACAACTCGATTTATGGTAATGGAGGATTGGGGATAGATTTGGGCGATGACGGTGTCACAGCCAATGATCCCGATGATGCTGATATCGGGCCAAACAATCTGCAGAATTCACCGGTTATTGATCTGGAGATTGTCTATAGCAACGATGCCGCAACCATGTCTTATTCAGTGGATTCGGACCCGGCAAATTCATCTTATCCGCTTACTGTTCAGTTTTTTATTGCCGATGACGGAGAGGGTAAATCACTTTTTGAGACAGATACCTTTACTGAAGATGATTTCACCAATGGTGGTAAAGAATTAACCCGCATTATTCATAGGCCACCAATTTTGGGATTAATAATGGGTTGCTAACTATTTTTGATTGGAGTGTATGTATTAATTTGAAGATCAACCAGGTTTCTGGATTTCAAAGGACATTAGAGCGTTTTTTTGTTAGAATTTTTCAATTTTCAGTCAAAGCTCTATTGTGTTCTTATGGAAGAACATTTTTTTGATTAAACTCAAACTGTTTAACTGATCGGTCAGTTCACCGTAAGCAAATCGCCCAGCAGGTATTGATATCTAAAGGCTCTTGAGAATTGTATTGTCAATGATCTTTTCCTTTCTTTCAGGCACGCCCCAACCTTCATCAGGTAAAGCCGGATATTGTCCACTTGCCATCGTTTAGCAAAGTGGTGTTTTGTTTTGGCAATTAATAATTTAATCTGCCGGAACATTTCATAACAGAGGGTAGCGATGATTAAACGCATGAAATTGGCCCAGTAGCGATGACAGGAAAGCCGGTCGGAATAAGTCATGTTTTTGAGTTCCTTTATTCGATTTTCACTGGCATCACCTCGCTTGACATAAAAATCAAAGTAAATCTGTTGAGCGGTCATCGCTTCAAAGTTGCTCACAAAGTAACGGACATTCATTCCTTTTCCGGTAGACTCCACTTTGGCGTACAGCTTTTCAGAACGATCCCAGCTTTTGGCCTGGTAAGTAAACGGGCCAACAAACTCTTGATGTTTGATGATTTTTGAAGCATATTCCTTTTTTACTTCAATGATAGTCTGTTTGGTAAAAGTCTTTAAAACTTCATTACTACTAATACCTAAACAAAATTGAAGGTCAAACTGCTTAGCTATCCGATAAAAAGATGCTCCTGAAAAGCCACTATCCGCTCGAATAAGGATCTTTACTGAGGGCAGTTTTTTTCTGATTTTAATGACAATCCTTTTCAATAAGGCCACAAACCATTTGTTGGAGTGACAATTGCCCGGACGTAGTACTGGTAAAATGACCTGACCGGTGTTCCCGTCCTTAAAGAACAACTCATGGTACATAGTCTGTCCATAATAGCCATTATACAAACTGAGTTGTTGGGATCCATGAGTAGGGTCATCGGTACCATCTACATCAATGATGATTTGACCAGTCTTCTCTTTCAACTCCTCTACATAACGGTCTACAAACCATTGACTCATCTGGTAGATCAGACTCCGATCGGCCTTGTTTTCAAATCGACTTAAAGTAGGCTGGGAACATAATCCGCTATCTAGTACTTTACGGATCACCGGATCCTCTCGGAGTTTTTGTTCGTCATTGCAATCCTGATAGCCCTGCATCATTAAAAACACCCGTTGGCGAAGCATTTCTTCATAAGTGTATTCGATAAAAAAGGGGTTTCGATAGTCAGGAATCAGTGCGGCGAAGCTTTTTAATAGACCAGTCTTTCTCTCTACTTTTTCACTTAACAATATCGCTCCGTCTGAGCTAATCGCTGATGCTGAAAAATCAAATTTAAAAGCTTGTTTTCCTCGATAAAATACGGTATCTTTTTCCTTATATTCAGGCATAAATTAATTGCTTATTTTGTTGTCTAACTATCTCAATATAAGCAATTTATGCCTGTTTTTTATTGTCTACTATGAATTTTTCGGGTTAAGTTTAGGCAATTTGGCTGATCTTGATTTTGAGATAGATGATCTCCTTACAGCAACTGCAACTGATGCCGATGGGAATACCTCGGAATTTTCTACTGTAACTGTGGTTACTGGTATTGAGGATCAGATAATTGACAATAAAGTAAAGATTTACCCCAATCCTGCTGAGGAACAGCTTGTGATTGTTTTATCAGAAACCCAATCGGAGATTGCAACATTCAGAATATTTGATCTCTCGGGGAATAATATAAGAGTCAACTGGAGAAAAGTAAATCAGGAAATTTCTGCTGGATGTTTCTAACCTAATTTCCGGGGTGTATTTTATACAAGTAGAACTTAATAAACAACTTAGTACACACCGATTTCTCAAACGGTAAACTGATCCGCAACAGTAAGACCCACTTTTAATTGGAGTGGGTTTTTTCTTATGTGATAGTTGCCACCTCCTCCAATTTCCCCTCACCCCTCCATCAATCCTTCTACCGGGTCCTAAAAAACGATTAGGGTGCTGACTAAAATTCTTAAAAGATGGTAGAGGTCATTTGTGCTACTAAGTGTGTTGTGGGTAAATTTGTAGACAAATCTACAGTATACCGTTTCTATAATTTTATGAGGGTGAAGCCGTGGAAAGAATTTTACTACTCTGGGACAAAATTCCGATACTGATCCGAGCTATCGTAACCGGGGGCATTGTGCTTGCTGCCGGAAATGTCCTGACCACAATGCCGATAATGGGAAATATGAAATTATTGCCCGGGGTTCCGTGGGCTCTGCCGGCAACCCTGGTCGTCCTTTACGTGTTTTGGAAATATTGCCGGGGTTCAGGGTTCCCGGCCTTGACCCGTGACCGGCGCAAGGATGTCACGCGCACTTCAAATATAAGGCCAAAAGTTTGGAAAAGTGTTTTTCTGTTCGGGATTCCAGCCCTGATTGCGATAGTTTCCTTTCGTCTTTTGATGCCGAGCCTGTATGCGGTTTGCCCGCCCGATTTTGGCGTTGACCTGACCCCGTTTTCACTGTTGACGATTTGGAGACTTCTTGTTTCCGTGGCCGTTTCAGCGGCGGTTATGGAAGAGATCGCTTTTCGTGGTTTTATGCAAAAACCCCTTGAGGAAAAGTACGGAATAGTGTCCGCTGTCCTGATCGTAGGTGTGGTTTTCTGCTAGCTCATTTGAGCCACGCTGAATTGACTTTTACACACCTTCCATTTCATCTTCTGGTCAGCATCCTGTTCGGTTTTTTGGTTTATTATACAAGATCCCTGCTTCCGGCCATCGTCTTGCATGCTGTTGCGGACGTGATTTGCTATCCATCTATCATTTCCAAAAACCAGGTTTTATGTGGAAGGCCGTCATTGTTAATCCTGTTTGGGACGGGCAAATGACTGACACGGTTTCGATTCTTGCAGGGGTGTTCCTGGTAAGCATAACCGGCGCAGTCTTCCGCTTGGTTCGATTACGCAAAGTTTGTGGAAATTTACTACTAAGCCAACCAGTGAAGGAACTGGATTAGGGTTGAGCATGAGCTATGATATTGTGGCCAAGGGTCATGGGGGATCAATTTCTGTGGAAACCAATCAGGGAGAAGGCCTGCCTGCCGGACCGGCAGGCACGGAATTTATAATTGAATACCCATGAGCTGATTACAAAGTCAGTATCACCCTATTCAATCCTTTTATACATAACATAGGGAGTATTATGGGTTGGGTTGATACTTAGGTAAGAGTTGTTTACCTATCCATGACTGTGCTAATAACTTGACTTCACTAGACAATGTGGCTATCTTGCTTCGCTAATTCTCCTTTGTACCCTAAAAGGAGATTCAAATACCCGATATCTTGCTATACTCTACAAATACAATTCCAACCCTCTTCATTTCATCAATTGCTCTTTCATTATCACCCTCATTTATATCTACTCCACGGATCGCATCGTTGATGACAAAAACGTTGAACCCCTTAGATTTCGCATCCATAGCTGATGCCCGCACGCAATAGTCGGTCGCCAGGCCACAGACATAAAGATCTTCTATATATGCCTGTTTTAAATAGACTTCAAGTTCTTCGTTGGTAGCGTCAAATGCGGAATAGCCATCGTCATCAAGCCCGGTTCCCTTAAGAAAAACCTGTTTTATCCTTTTATAATCTAGTTGAGGATGAAAATCAGCTCCCGTAGTATTTTGGACACAATGTACAGGCCAATGTTTAAAGTGGAGACTATTTTCGGGATGCCAATCCTTAGAAGCAACAACTACCGGAAAACTATCCATCAACAAGTTGATCACTGGCACTACTCCATCTCCTTCAGGAACCGCCAATGCGCCACCATGACAAAAATCGTTTTGTACGTCTACTATTAGTAATGCCTTCATCTCACTCAATAGTTTTTGTGGAATGCTGTTTTCCCAGACTGTCTCGTAACTCACGCAATGTTTTACTAATCCCAACTTTATAGACGTTTGGATTTTCAAAGCGTTTATGCTCTTCAGGCAAACTATTCAGTCGCTTCCGGGCATATACCGCTATTTCATAAGGGGTCTTTTGTTCGATTGTTATATCACCTTTGTCCATAACTTTATTCAATAACTGCTCTTTTCTGAGTCCGGATAGATCGAGGTGTTTGGAAGATTGAAAAGGGTGAAACATTTGGTGAATCTCTCCCTCGTTTTCCAACAGGATGGCATCTGAATAAAAATCATCATTGCCATTAAGGTATCTGTAAATTTTTTTCACTCCAGGCAAAAGGACCTTCTCCGGATTTTCAGAAACTTTTAACCGTGGTTCAGCGTCATACATGGTTAGTTTATAAACACCATCCAAAGCACCATCATAACTGCCCACAACCAGGCTGGTGCCTACTCCAAACACATCAATCGGCGCACCCTGTTCAAGAAGGCTTTTTATGATATATTCATCCAGTTGATTGGAGGCCACAATTTTTACATAATTCAAGCCTTCCTGATCCAACATGGACCGGGCCTGCTTACTTATATAGGCCAGGTCGCCGCTATCAATCCTAATGGCTTTTAATTGATACCCATCTTTTTCCATCTTCTTGGCAACCTTAATTGCATTGGGGATGCCCGAGTTGAGCGTATCATAAGTATCTACCAGAAATATGCTGTTGTCAGGAAAAAGTTTAGCGAATTTCCTGAATGCTTCCTCCTCTTCATCGAAACTCTCGATCCATGAATGCGCCATGGTTCCGCTGGTTTTCAAACCAAATTTAAAGGCGCTATAAACATTTGAGGTCATATCAGCTCCCCCAATGGCGGCCGCCCGGCTGGCATGAATACCGCCTAGTCCCTGGGCTCTGCGCAGTCCAAAATCAATTACACTGTGCTCACCGGCAGACTTTTTCAAACGACTTGCTTTTGTGGCAATAAGAGATTCAAAATTCAAAATATTGAGAACCAACGTCTCAATGATTTGCGTTTCCAGTATATCCCCCTCAACCCTCAAAACAGGTTGATTTGAAAAAACGATTTCGCCTTCTTTTACCGAATAAATCGAACCTTTGAAACGGAATTTTGCCAGATAAGCTAAAAAATCCACATGAAAACCAAGTCCTTTCAGGTATTCAAGGTCATCGCTTTCGAAAGTCATTTCATCAAGAGTTTCCAACAAATCATAAAGTCCGGCAAAAATGACGTAACCCCCCATGAAAGGAAGGCTTCGGAAGAAATAATCAAAACACGCTCGCTTACCAACTTTACCCAATAACAGGTAGCCCTGGGCCATGGTGAGTTCATAGTAATCTGTATAAAGTCCGGCGTGCTGTTTTAATAATGGCATATCAAAAATAATGGCATTTCATCGACACCTCACAGTTCACCGCATCCAGGGCACTTCCGAATTGAGCCATGGCATCGTAACCCATTTCCTTCAGCCACTTGCCGTTATACTTTTCTACCAGAGGCTTCTGAATCTCCTTGCTGATACGCACCAACTCTAATGCCGTGTCAGAGTCCTTACCCATCAAGGTTGTATAGCCGACAATGTCCGTAAACATAATAGCTGCGAGCGCGGTGGTCGCCATGGAATGAAGTTAGGGAAAAAGACTCTGAAATCCACCCTTTGTGAAATCGTTACAAATAAGGGGGACGTGACCGTCAATCCTTATCAGGGGCTACCAAAAAACGATTAGGGTTCCGGCTAAAATTGTAAAAAGCTATCTAGGGTCATTTGAGCTACTGGCTCACCCTGAAGCATTCTCAACATTTAACTGCTCTCGACATGCCTTACCTCTATTATCATCTCATTGTCTACGACTCCCATTACCCTTGACATCTTAGGCCGGAAAACTCCATAGTCTTTAGAAACAATTCAGCTGCCTTCATCCGATCCTGTTTATCTCCTTCCCATAATTCATTCATAAACTCCTGGAATTTATCTGCATGGCCGCCGGTTATAGATTCTGATCGAATAGCATCACAAAGATATGTATGCACCGGTTTTTATATACCGGGCTAAATCTCTAAAGCCAATACTTGATTTTCATTGCAGAATTCAGTAAATTTTATTATTCAGTCAATTAAGCGGCACCCGCCATGAAGATTGAATTGAAGAATACATGAACGAACGTGACCGGCAGAGGGCACTCAGTACAGTTCCTGGCCCGTTTGTTACCCTATCTCGCCAGTTAGGCTGCGATTGCCAACAAAGTGACTGCAGAATTGATCCGAAGAATTAACAAGAGACAAGAAGGCCTGGAGCGAAAGCGTGAATGGAAATATCTCAACAAATAAATTATAGAAGAATCAGCAAATAGAACTGAAGCTTTCACCCGATCGCCTGAAGCAGCGAGTGGTTGAACACGGTATGAGTGCGGTTGAAAATATCTTTGGTGGCATGGGTGGTCAACCGAAGTTACCCAATGAAAAGATCATTAAATCGGTTAAAGAACTCATGCTTACCTATGCGCAAAGTGGTCATGTAATTCTTGTAGGAAGAGGCGGAGCAACCATCACGCAGAAAATCCCGAATGCCTTGCATGTTAAGTTGATGGCATCCCATGAGTGGCGGATAGGAGAAGTGAGCCGTAGGATGAACCTGGCCCGACTTGAGGCTATTGATTTGATCAAGGACATAGAATATAAGCGACTACTGTGGACCGAACATCTTTCTGAAGTTCCATTCGATGACAATCTCTATGACCTAATCCTCAATTGTCAAAAACTCAATGATGACGAATTGATGAACATTCTGCTTCAGGTGATGGAAGACCGGAAAATGATACCCCGGTTTTAGTTTCATAAACCTCCAACCAATTGCCCTTAAAAAAGTGCCATGGAAGTTGTTCCACTTGGTGACAAATACATGTATAACTGACGATGTATATAATGAATTTTATCTCTGACTTGAAGCCCAGCCCAACTGGTTTACGTTGATTAAATTTGTTTTCTCAATGGGACAGACTACTAATCAATTCGGAGCAATAATTGCAGAAAAGGCCACTAAGTTTTATGTGGAATTTTACAGAGAAATTTTAGAGTCTGATCCCCGATCAAAGCATTCTCCTATTGGATGATCATAGGCCTCCCTATAATGTCCCAACCCTTTAAATCCGATCTTTTCCATATTCCAGCAATAATTTAATTTTTATGATCATTTAATGCTTTAGCCATTTCATATGCTCCCTGATTGAGGAAGACAGAATCCGAACCACAGCCAATCATCCTGTAACCCAAGTCAAAATACTTCTCATATTCATCAGGGTTTGACATCAAAATGCCACAGGATTTTCCTGCATTCGCTGTTGCTTGACTTACTTTATTAAGCGCTTCTAAGTACTGGGGATGTTCGAACTGTTTAAAAATACCAAGTGATAGCGTCAAATCAGCAGGGCCGACAAACAAAACATCTATCCCGTCAATCTTTGCGATTTCGTCGACATTGTTCAAACATTCCACAGTTTCTATTTGGATAACGCTAACCAGATCATGCCTTTCAACTTTGTAATATTGGTCGAAATTATGCCCAAAATTAGTGGCTCGGGTCATAGTTGCCATTCCACGTATACTGTCAGGGGGATACCGCATGAAAGATGCAGCTTGTTCGGCTTCTTGTTTGTTTTGAATCAGTGGAAAAAGTACTCCCTTGGCTCCGAGATCAAGAACACGCTTCACTCTCTGTGCGGCAAGAGCCTCTACACGAACCAGCGGTACAGTTAGATTTCCACTTAATGCCTGCAGTTGATAGAGTAAGTGGTTCTCTGTGCCTACACCGTGTTCCAGGTCGATGGTCACCCAATCGAAACCTGCTTTACTCACAATTTCTGCGTTAATTGCCGATCCACTGTTTAACCAGCAACCATGAACTGCTTCACCGGCGCTTAATTTTTCTTTTAGATTCTTCATATGAATGGAAAAAGTTTAGCAAGAATTATAACCACAAAAACCCCAATGAAACCCATGATGCTCATCACCACGGAAGAGGTCTTTAACGTTTCGCCCACAGTCATTCCACTCATTCTGCCAACCACCCAAAAACCGCTATCATTCATCCATGGGAAGGGTTTGGACCCACATCCAATGACCAGGGCCAGGTATACAGGATGAAAAACTAATTCTCCCACATTTACCATCCCTCCCACAATGCCAACTGTAGTGATCATTGCCACCGTAGCGGATCCCTGGGCAACTCTCATTAGTGCAGTAATAAAAAAAGCAAGTGGTAAAATGGCAATCTGGTAATCGCTGGCCAGTTGTTGTAGACTGGTTCCAATTCCTGTCTGCTGCAAAATACCCCCAAATGCTCCTCCCATGGAAGTTATAAGAATAATCAGACCTGCACTTTGAAAAGACTCAAGCATATAGCGTTTCAGTTTTTGCCCATCCTGCTCACACCGGGCAAGGGTCACCAGAGCGATAATGGCCGCTAGGGTAAGGGCAATATTACTGTCCCCAAAAAACGCGAATAATGTAAACATTCCCCCCTCAGTTTGTTCCAGGATCATCTTAGTAATAGTATTCCCGGAAATGAGGATAAGAGGCAGAATTATGGGCGTCAATGAAAGCCAAAGAGATGGCAGATCACTACTCTCCTTTTTCATGAGATCTTCCAGCTCAGATATGGTAATGTCCCCAGTATCCCTCAATGGTATGGTCCATTTCCTATTGGCCCATGCAGCGTAAAAATATCCACCGGTGATGGTGAACAAACCAACCACCAAACCGCCCATCATCATCACCCCAATGTCCACTCCCATTTCCGCCGCCACAAACAAGGGACCGGGGGTTGGGGGTACAAGTGAATGAGCCATGGCCGCTCCTGCAACGATAGTGGTCAGGTAAAACAAGTAGTTCTTTCCGGTTCTGAGGGTCATGGCTTTACTCAGTGGTACCAATAAATAGAACACCGTATCAAAAAATACCGGTATTCCCAAGGTAAAACCACTGGTTAAAAATGCTGCCGGCGCCCTTTTTTCACCGAATAATTTTAAAGCTCCTCTAATGATCCGGTCTGCTGCCCCACTTCGCAGTAAGCACGTACCAATGACAGAAGCCATGGCAATTAATATACCGATCTTGGATGCTGTATTACCAAATGCCGCAGCTATTCTTTTTCCCACCGGTTGATTCACCAAGGATGAAGTTTCCGCTGCGGACATTCCTTTTGATTGAGCGAATTGAAGTAAGTTATTCTCGCCAGTAAGCAATCCGACACTGATCGCAGCAAATAATAATGCTAAAACCGGATGCAGCTTTAGAACCAGGATGCAGCCAATAATGACAGTAATGCCAATGATCAGTAAAAGAATCGGGTCCATATTTTTAGATTTTAGTTGTGGGCAGGATTATACCCGGATGAATAGTTCTCATTAGATAAATATTTCCTCCGGCTGCGATATAAAGGTTTTTACCATCAGGACCACCAAAACAAAGATTAAAAGCTTTAACCGTGAGTTTTCTGTAATCCAATAGAACCTCTTTTTCAGGGTCAAGTACATAAACACCACTGGTACCTTCAATCCCGGCACAGGCAAAAATGTAGCCATTAGTATCCATCGCCATGCCATCAACACCCCTGTCATCTGCAGGAAATTCATAAACAACTTTATCGTGGGTTAAAGCTCCATCGTCCTCTACCTTATAACGATGCAGTTTTTGAGTTCCGCGATCCGCGACATAAACAAAAGCATTGTCTGATGATATCAAGATTCCATTGGGCCGCTGTAATTCTGAAATAACCAATTTAACATCCCCGGGACCATCAATCCTGTAAACACCACTGGTGGGTTGAGATTTTTCAACTTTAGGTCCCGGATAATAGGGATCAGTGAAGTATATCCTTCCTTTATTGTCTATAGAGAGATCATTTGGCGCCATCAGACGATTGCCATTATACAGCTCTGCCAGGACTGTGATGCTGCTATCAGGCTCGATTCTTACCACCCTTCTTTTCCCGGCAGTACTATCCTGACCGAGGTAATCGCTATTATCTGACTGGCAGAATAATAATCGACGTTGGTGATCAAACGCCATTCCGTTAGTTACGCCACTTGGTGACAGAAAGACAGATTTGTTGCCGTCCGATGTGATAAGTGAGACCCTGTCATTTCCCTGATCAGAATAATATAAATTGCCATTTTTATCCACCGATGGTCCTTCCGTACCAATACCATCATCGGATAAAGTTTTTATCCCAAAGTCTTCATCAAAAAGGACAACTCCTTCCTGCTTACAACCAAAGACACTCAGTAAGAAGCAAACAAGGATTAAAGAAGTGCTTAGTTGTTTCATATTGTTTCAGATCCATTTTCATTTGTTGGTGTCGGGCTACCATCGAACTGCCTTATATTCCCAGCCGGGGTCAATTTTTTTCATTTCAGCAGTATCATCCCGATGTGTGATCCCGCAGGTTTTATAAGCATTATGTAACCTTTCTAATTCTTTATGGTCCAACTCCACACCGAGACCCGGTTCACTTGGTACAGCGACCTGTCCTTCTTCAAATTTCACCCTTCCTCCTACGATCACTTCATCCGATTGCCAGGGATAATGCGAATCCAGATCGTAGGTTAAATTGGGAATAGCAGCAGCCATGTGGACCATGGCAACAAGTGAAATACCCAAATGGCTATTGGAGTGCATTGAAAGCCCCTTTCCAAAGGTCTGACAAACTTTACCCAGGCTTACCGATTCCCGCAAACCGCCCCAAAAGTGATGGTCGCTGAGAATGATGTCTTCGGACCAAAGACGAACACTCGACGGAATATCATCAAATGAAGTTGTACACATATTTGTCGCAAGAGGTATATTTAAGCCTTGCCCCACTTTAGCCATTCCCTTCTGACCCCGCGTAGGATCTTCGAGGTATTCCAAAACACCTTCCATTTGTTTGCCGTATTTAACTGCAGTTTCTACTGTCCAGACTCCATTCGGATCAATCCTTAGGGGTACATCCGGGCCAAAAGCATTTCTGAGCGCCCTAATTGTATTGACTTCCTCCTGAGGTGGAAAAACTCCCCCCTTAAGCTTTATGGACTTAAAACCAAATTCCTTTATCATGGCCATGGCCTGCGCAACAATTTCTTCCTGGTTTTCAGCTGCCGCCTGCCTGGCAGCATCCCAGCCTGTTGCATTTGGATCAACTTCATAACCAAGAGTGCCACCTGCTCCTTTAAACTTGTAAAATAAGTAGGCATCAAAAGGAACACTTTCCCTACACATTCCACCTAATAGATCTACAACCGGACGACCACAAATTTTACCTTGTAAATCAAGGCAGGCCACTTCAATGGCGCTGTATACATGGATCAGTTTTCTGTCATCCCATGGATTATCACCCCTTTGGTCGGACTCATCAGCGCCATATCGACTAAAAAGTTCTGCCCGCATCCGATTAAGCTGAAATGGGTCTTCACCAATGATCACCTCTTTTGATTTCTCCAGTAAGGCATCAATTTCAATATTCCCGGGGATCTCACTTATCCCAGAAATATTATCATCAGTAATCAGTTCAATGATAGTCCGTAAAACATAGGGAGCATGCACTCCTACAGAATTCAAAAGTGGTGGATCAGTGACTGCTATGGGAGTAACTCTTAATTCTCTGATTTTAGGTCCTTTCATTTCTTTAAACACTCCTCAGGATTATATGGAAAGCTAAAGAGGTACAATAAAGATCCCCAATTTTGGTAAGATGGTTTAAGATGTCTTCAGTTATCCCATCACTAAAAAACTTCTGAGTGGGGTCATCGTTTAAGTTAACAAAGGGTAGAACCGCGATAGACGTATCAACCTCTTGGATCTCAGTGGTTCCCCTGATTCTCCTTCTATCAAGTTCAGGAGCCAGTATAACACGGTATATGAAAAAAACAGCAATAGTTAGGTTTAAACTGTGAAAGAATAATTCTTTCTTTTGAACTTTTTGAACTCCCTGTTTTCCATGGAACCAGGCATAGAAAATGGCTGCCGGCAAACCAAAAACGAAGATTAGGAAGATAATATCCCCAATTTTATCACGCCAATCAAACCTATTAGCAAAATGGTTGGAAGCTTCAATTATCACCCAGGCTCCTCCCAGATAAACAAGCAATGTCCGTCCGATCTTACGATCAAGTAGCTTCCATAATAGATTTTTTTTTTGCTTGCCATTATGTGTTAATATAATACTTAATTGAAATGAATTAAAACCTTGGAGATGTGTATTTGGAAGAGGGTGAGGTCAGGGGATAAACCACTAAATCTGTGTTAATTACATAACCGATCATCAGGAGCTGCGGGATTGAATAAACCCCTGTATGAGGTCGATATAGCCCCACTACGGGACTTTTTCACTACTGTGGTATTCCTCCTATACCATTTAGCAATTATAATCAGCAGTTGTCACTTGCGCCTTTTCAATCAATTCTACTTCTTTATTGCCTAATAAAAAGGAATGAAGAAACTGAAACCCATCCTAACAGCACTGTCATGTAAATCAGACAGTTGAGCTTAGATTGAATTAGTTTAACAACATATTTTGACTACTTTACTCATTGTTAAAAAATGTTTTGAACTTAAAGGTGTCCTCCCATATCAAAAAAACCACGATACTACTACTGTGTTTTACACTTCCACTACTTTCATGGTCACAAGACATTGATGTTGATGCATTAATCCTGGAACTTGGCATACGTGAGTCTGCTGTGGCGAGCCGGGATATGCCGGGATGGTCACGACCCACAAAGATAACCATGCAATATCGTGACTTACCGGCAGCCGGAATAGGGTCTGCCGAGTGGGTAAAGAAAGTCACTGATGGCATTGAAATTGAACTACTTCATGCTGGTGCCGATGCTAATTCTGGCAGTCTTGCTGGCAGCGATGTCTACCTCGGTTGGTGCAATAATGAGATGAATATTAGTGAAAGCCTCGATTATATTCACATTATGTCTGCTGGTATTGATGGTTGTGAAACAATGCCGGGGATCCTGACGGCGGATTTAATTACTACAAACAATGCGAAGGCTCACAGTGAAACGATCGCAGAGCACAGCATCGCATTGATGTTAGCAATGACACGCAATTTGCATGTTTATCGCAGTTTACAAATGAACTCTGAATGGCAGCGCGGTGGACCTTCTGGCACGACACCAAGCATGTCAGTAAAAGGTAAGACCATGTTGGTGCTCGGACTTGGCGGAATCGGAACACAGGTTGCAAGTCGAGCTTATAAGTTGGGTATGCGGGTCATCGGCACTCGAAATTCGAGTCGCCAGGGTCCGGAGTATATTGCCTATGTGGGTCTAAGCGACGAAACAGCGGCGCTTGCAAAAGAGGCGGATTTTGTGGTGAATGCATTGCCCCTCACTAACATTACTCGTCGCATTGTGGGGCCAGAGTTTTTCAACAACCTGAAGGACGGTGCTTACTATATTTCTGTTGGACGTGGAGCCACAACGGATACTGAAGCACTAATAGCAGCGTTAAAAAGCGGCAAACTGAATGGTGCAGGTCTTGATGTGACCGATCCGGAACCATTACCTGCCGATCATGAACTCTGGACGATGCAAAATGTAATCATCACACAACATACGGCCGGGAGATCTGATCTAACCACACGCAATGTATTAATTATTGCCCGGGAGAACCTGCGTCGTTACATCAGGGGAGAAAAGTTACTGAATATGGTTGATCTCAATCGAGGATATTGACATCATATTGATTGGTTCAAAGGTCCAAACTTACACCAGTCTTTTTTTATCCATCCGCTACTACGATTGCATCTCATGAAATTAGATCATTCAATGTATTCCACACAAGTTCTGATTCGTAGCCTTTCCCAATTAAATATCGTGCAGCTTTGTTTTTTTTGACCCATGTATCCTCTTCTTTTAGTGAGTTGAGTTTTTTTTCTAGAAGATGCTCTACCCGAGATAAGTATTCTGAATCTTCAATTTCCGATAAGCCCGCATTTTGACAATAGCTGGAAAGACCTTTTAGCTGTAGTGCCTGTTTGATTTTCAAGCGCCCCCATTTGTTATAATTAAATTTACCCCTGGCGAATGCTCTTGAGAACCGTTCTTCATTCACGAAATCCTCGGTGATAAGCTCCGTAAGAATCTCTTCGACTTCATTTCGATGAAGGTCAAGATTATAAAGCTTATCCCGCACTTCCTGCTGCGTTCTTTCCTGGTAAGCGCAGAATGAAGCCACTTTGAATTTGGCTTCTTTAATGAATGTTTCTCTTGAGTTTATTTTGCTGTGACCTTAGGTGCCTTTTCCTTAATATATCCTTTTCTTGAAAGAATTGTCTCCATCCATTTGATATGAGCATCCGAATTAAAGATCTTGAATGGGAGATAAATCACCTGGGCTTTGCTCATAGTCAATACAAAATGGTCTTTACCCATAGCACCTCGTTTTATCATGTCCCATTTGATTGGCATGCCCTGCTTGGTATTCAGCTTGATCAGGATTTGGCGACTATCAATTTCATAGGAAAGTTTTTCGAACAGCATCTTCCCTTGCTCAAGTTGGGTTACCCCGGCAAATTGTATCAACCAAAAGAGAAAATACAGAATAAGGGCAATTGTTGATCCGGTAATCCACCAATGTGAGGGGATAAAAAAATGTCCGCTTACCAGTGTCAGGTAGATCAGAAAAACCCACCATTGCTCTTTAATGATATTCTTCAGCCCCATTTTGATATATGTATTTTTCGGTAGCTGATACTTTTTTGTCTTAATAATCATTTGAAAAAACTCATTGCTATACTTAAAATACCAGCAAAGGTAATTCTGTAATTATCAAAAGACAATCGACTTCATATTTCTAATCTTTCTTGGCTTCCAATGACTGAAGATAACTCCTATGTGCCAGGGCAAACTTAATATCTCCATAAGAATACTTTTCTCCCAGGGAAATCTTTAGTGCGCCATGCTGGGAACCGATTTTATCATAAACTTTTAAAATTTTATCCAATTTTTCCGCGGACAAAAATTTGGTGACTTCTATGTCTCCCAAGGCTACATAATGGCTTAAATGACCCTCTATGGTGCCCGCCACGAGATTTCTTTTGTTTGCGATTTCTTCCACCCCCTGCTTCTCTTTATATAATTGATATGTAATTTCCCTAGTAGGGATTTTTTCCTTTTTACCAGCCGGTTTTCGACTTTTATATAAGGTGGAATCTTTAAGTTGGTTTTTGGTTAGGACTCGGTTGTTGACAGCTTCAGAAAGTAAAAGGTGCACTTTCAGCATGTGTTGATTTTGTTTATAAAACAGTGATTCCAATTCTACCAGCTCCTTGCGATAGTTTTTGACCTTGCCTTTAGCGCCGAGTTCGTTTAAGTGCAACTTTATTTTGGTTGAGAGGATTTCAATCAAAGGCGAAAAATAATCTTTCGCTTTTCTCACACGGTTATTAAGAGATGCCAGGTAATTGTCGTCTTTTGCGATAGTCTCATTTACCTCAAGTATAAATTTATCGCCTACCTTTTTGAGAAGGTACGCCTCATTAATCAAGTCTTTGGTCCAGTCATGGTACTGTTGCTTAATTGATCGATTCTCCTCCTTGTTAAAGCTCATTTCATGATAGCCCAATTCGCGAAGTAAGGAGGAGAAATCGAAAGCCCCTTGAGCATAGTTCAACAGAAACCCTTTTCGATCTTTTTTCAGACTTTCCTTAAGTTTGTCACCATCCGATTTATTTTTAGAAAATAAGGTGATAGCCTCGGCAATTTCCAGCCCGGAATTAGGTATTGCCGAGGATAAAACCAACCCTTTGAGTGAAGTGAGTCGGGAAAGCGCTACGTAGACTTGCCCGGGTGCGAATGCCCCTGAGAGGTCAAGGATGGCCTTTTCAAAAGTGAGGCCCTGGCTTTTATGCACCGTAATGGCCCAGGCCAGTTTGATAGGGAATTGTTTAAAACTGCCGATGACCTTTTCTTCGATTTCGTTGGTTTCTCTATTTAGGGTGTACCTTTTATTTTCCCATAAATGTGGTTTCACTTCGATTTTTTCATCATCACATTTAACTATCAGGCTATCAGATGATATTGATGTGATCTTTCCGATTTTTCCGTTGAAATACCTCTTTTCTTCATTGAGGTCATTTTTGATGAACATAACCTGGGCGCCTTTCTTGAATTCAAGACTTTCCTGATTTGGATATAGATTTTCAGCAAAATCTCCTGTCATCTCAGCTTTAAAGTGAGAAGAGAGTTCACTGATCTTATTTAATTCATCTTCATTAATGATGTCGGCTTTGCGGTTATGAGTGGTGATATGGATATAACCAGCATTGGAGGCTGGAGAAAAGTCCTTTTTATAAAAAGAATTGAGTTTTTGAAAGTCTTTTTCAGTTTGTTCATTATTTCTCAATCGATTCAATATATCGATGAACTCCTGGTCACTTTGCCGATATAATTTCTTGAGCTCTATATAGACCAGGGGCCTTTCTTTTAAAGCCCGTGATTCAAAGAAATAGGTACTTGTATAATGTTTAGATAAGTATTGCCAATCTTCATCCTTCGCCACTGGGGGTAACTGCCATAAATCGCCGATAAGAAGGAGTTGTACTCCTCCAAAAGGGTCAAATTGCCTTCTCCTGATATGGCGCAATACTACGTCGATACAGTCAAGGAGGTCCGCCCTAAGCATGCTCACTTCATCGATGATCAACAATTCGAGTTCCCTGAGTAATTTTCTTTTGCTGATGTTGAATTTACTATTTGCCAGTACCGTCTGGGGTGTGTTTAGCCTTGAGTTTAACTCATTTTTTCCGAATTGGAATTTCTCAGGTATAAAAACTCCAAAAGGTAAGTGAAGCAGAGAATGAAGAGTAATACCTGAAGCATTTATAGCCGCTATCCCAGTTGGAGCCGTAACAACTGTATTTTTATAAGTATGCTCTACAATGTATTTTAAGAACGTAGTCTTACCGGTGCCTGCCTTTCCCGTTATGAATATATTCCGGTCAGTGGTATTAATAAATTTTGCCGCAATCTCGGCGGATTCGCTTAATGTTTCTTTCATCTGGATGTTATAGTGTTCTAATTTCGAAAATTAAAGACACACTTCATAAAATATAACGGCAGGATTGATTTTAAACCCCAGCGTAGCTACAACTTTCGAAGGCCCTTCTATGAAATTCCTAAGTCAAAGGTTCTATTTTATGTAATGATTCAGAATTGTACTTCTATCCAATTTTCATGAATTTTTCTGTCTTTTCTTTGGTTTCTGTACTAAACTCAGTGGGTTAAGTTCCTGGTTTCCATAACTCGGAGTATTAACATGACATACAAGCAGTTAATTGAGCATCTGAATAACCAGTACAATTCACTGGCCATTTGGCTTAGCATTATATTATTGTGAAAATACTCTATAACCACTATTGATAATGACACTCAATTCATATAAATTTGGTAATGTCCGTATGATCAACCCAAAAAGTCAGGCAACCAACAAATGATGAATATCATTGCTTCAAAAGGCAACTTTCTATATTATAGACGTTATTATTAATAATAAACAAAATTAATTATTAGAATATTAATATTTTTGCGTGCTATTACAGAATATATGTTGACTATTAACGGTTTATTTAACAGATTACACACAAAACCATAAACACATGCTTGTTATTACTGGATTCATACAGAACTTTGGAGACTCGGGCTACTTAGCTTGGGCTGATGGTTTCAAAGGTTTAGTCGTTCAGGGCAAAACAGTGGATGAGGTTAAAATTGAGTTATGGAAATCACTGAAAGTCAAGATTGCTTTTGATTACAAGCTGGATATTAATTCAATCCAGCAAAAGGAAATCAAATCACTTGATGATTTACCCTTAATCAATGAAGGTGAAACTGAAGATCAATTTCAGTTTGCACTGATGAATTGACGTAAAACCTAATGCATGGCAGTACCTTATTTTAAGCAACAGGAATTCATTGATTATTTAAAAGAACAAGGTTGCGAGGTAGTTAATAGTGATTATTGGAATGAATTCGACAGGGTCATCTTAACAAAAGGAGATATTTCATTTCCTTTACAAATGCAGGAAAAGTATTTTTCCCCAATCGTAGTCAAAACGTGTTTGGATCTCGATATAAAACCTCCACCGGATCACTTAAAATGTTGGAAACAATGGAAAGGTTAGTTACGCATTGTACTTTTACTTCATGCCAGATAAAAAGCAAATGTAGTACGTTCTAAGGAGTGCGAAGAAAAGCTCCACATTGTAATGGGATATGGACGAAGTGTCAAAGAGTCAGTTCCTAAATAAAGATTAAGAAAGTAAATAGCTGCAAATCGGTTTTGGTCAAGTGTGCTTACACACACTGACATTTGTCGATCGTTCCTTGATTGATAATCTAAGCTTTCATAGTTAATCCTATCCCTCTGATCTTCTTGAAGTTAGAGTTTGACCAATTTAAAAAAGCAACCCCGCTTCAGGTCATTTGTTAACCCCTTTGTCCCATAATGTATATAGTTGCCAATTAAAACCTCATATTCACCATAAAGGGCGTGAAAATGTGCGGGTGGAGGATCATCAAAATACATGAATATTGAGATGCCAAAAAATCGACTAATGAGAGGAATACACTGATTATTTGGTCTGAAATTCTTTCAAAGAGAGCCCCGAAACAGTCATGTATGCCTTTATAGGGTGGATATTAACTTCAGCATTATAGGCGATAGCACCGCTTTCTGAATCGATATAGACTTATTAAAATTTTCTACTTCTTTGAGAAATTTAAAAACACCCTTATCCTGGAATTCCTTCAGTAGAATCACTGAATTTCAACCACAATTTGTAGTGCTTTTTTGGTTTAACTTTAGCAACATAAACCATACGACAATTTAACGTTTTTTGAACAAGCCATAAAATGATACCTCTTACTCCCACTCAGAACGGCTATCTTCCAAGGTTGGCTTTTAAACTGATATCTAGACTTTTGTAAGAATGGGTCAAGGCACCAACTGAAATTAAATCTACCCCGGTTTCAGCAATATCCTTTATGGTGCTTTCTGTTATGCCCCCTGAGGCTTCTGTTTGACATTTGTCACCTATGAGATCCACAGCCTGTTTCAGATTCAACAAATCAAAGTTATCTAGCATTATAACATCAACACCTCCCGTTTCTAATGCCTGGTTCACTTCTTCAAGGTTTCTGGTTTCCACTTCCGTTTTAAGTTGAAGATTGTTTTCAGCTAGGTATTTCTTGGTCGATGAGATCGCAGCTTTTATTCCCCCGGCAAAGTCATTGTGATTGTCCTTTAGCATGATCATGTCATAAAGACCAAATCGATAGTTTTGGCCTCCACCTATAGCCACGGCCCATTTCTCTATTATTCTTGCATTTGGTGTTGTCTTGCGGGTATCCAATAGCTGTGCCTTGGTATGCTTGATCAAGTCTACCAGATTTCGTGTTTTCGTAGCGATGCCACTCATTCGCTGTATACAGTTGAGGACTAGGCGTTCCGCGGAAAGTATTGAAATAGCTCTTCCCCGGACTTCTAAACCGATATCTCCAAACTTTACCCTATCACCATCTTTTAGCTGGTTTGATACCTTCAGGTCAGGATCTATTGTTTTAAAAATCCTCTCCGCTAATACCATTCCGGCAAGTACGCCTTCATCCTTAATCTTCAATTGTGCTGAACATTGAGCATCGAAAGGAATAGCGCCCAATGATGAGTGATCACCGTGACCGATGTCTTCTTTTAGGGCTGATTTTATGAATTGGTTTAATGCCTCTTCGGTGAGATAGGGTAAATTCATCCGCCAAAGTTAGGTACTATTCTTTGGTGAAATCGAGTGTATCAATCATTAAGGTATTACCCGCTTTTTTGAAAAGGATATAGACCCGATAAGAGCCTCCCTTGTAGGAATAGGTGCCGATGGCATATTTTAAGCCTTCCCTAGAATTGCCTTCAAAGACATACTCGAAACCGGATGCTTCATTTTTCTTAAAAAAGTCCTTGAGGATAAATTCAGCTTGTGTTCGGCTATAGTTAGAACTTTCACCATCGATTTTCAACTCCACGACATCCTTAAAATATTTCACCAGTTCCCTGGAACTTCCGGCTTTCAATGACGCACTCACATCAGCTAATACGTCCTGCGCCACAGTGATGTGGTTGATGAATAGCCAGAGGATCGCCATCAGTGCCAAGCTAGAAAATCTCATTTCATCTAAAAATATTGTTTATATCCCAGCCACAATTATGCCAATTATTCATAGTCTTGCCTGCTTTCAAACAATTTCTAACATTAAATCTAATTTAAAATGTAAGTTCAAGTAATAAGTGCAATTTTCCTTTGTAGCACTTGCTTTGCGTTTAGGTAATTAAATTTTCTAACAGGGCGTTCATTGATTTTGTTTTCAACAACTTTGATTTGCTCCTCTGTAACAAATCTAATATCTGTTTTCTTAGGATAAAACCTTCTGATTACCCCAATCCTATTTTCAACTGTCCCTTTATCCTGACTAGTATAGGGACGAGTGAAATAGGCATCCACATCAAGGGATTGAGCAATCAACTCATGTTTAGAAAATGCCATATCATTATCAAAAGTGAGTGTTTCCAGTTTGTGTTTATCCTGAGAGAGTTCCTCCACAATAGCTTCGGCCATTTGATCGGCATTTTTACTGTGCATCTTTCTGATTCTGGTAAAAAGACTTGCTCGGTCTGTCATCACCAACAAAGAGCCTTTGTGGTTTTTACCCATCATTAAATCGACTTCTATATCTCCCAATCGTTCCCTTTTGTTAATGATCTGGGGTCGCTGTTCAATTGATACCCTATTCGGGATAATACCTCTACGATCTTTTCTGTTTCCTCGTTTGCGCATTCGTTTGCCATGTTTTAGATATGTGTATAGTTGTTTGTATTCTTGGTTCTCCTGGTGGTTGGTGTGCTTACATTCCCATATCCATTGGTAAATCCATTCATGGCTAAGTGGACATTCTCTCGTTTTCTTTCCCTGATGGCTGATCAATTCAGGACTCCATCTATCTTCTTGGAGCCGGTTAACTATCCAGTCTTTCATGGGTTTGGTGAAAATCACTCTTTTTGGCTTTTCTTGATGACGAAGATTGGTCCTCCTTTTGTGCATTTGCTGTTCGATAGACCACCAGCTCCCCTACCTCTTGAACCCACAATTCGCTTAAGCTCACGTGAGATCGTAGATGGGTGAAAATGAACGATACAGGCAATCTCCTTTTGAGTAGCTCCTGTTTTCAATAATGCTTCAATTTGATACCTTTGATCAATACTGAGATGTGTGTAGTTTTTTGACATTTTGCAAAAGATTGCACTGTTCAGGCTTTTGAAGGATGAAAAAGCCTTAAAAGCTTTTTCATCCTTCATTGCACTTATTAGTTGATCTCAGCAAAGCCTATTTCCCACTAAATTAATTTAAGGATAACTGCGAGTGACACGGAAAATTGCTATAGTCGGACCGGAATCAAGTGGGAAATCTTCTTTGGCACAAGAAATGGCCAGCCATTATAAGGTGCCATTGGTAGATGATATGCTCGGGTTTATTTGGAAAATTCACAGAGAGGATATACTCAAGGCGATCTATTGGAGATCGCCAAAGGCCAAATAGACCTCGAAGATGAAGTACTGAAATCCAATCCTCCAATGATTATTTGTGACACTAACCTTTTAGTCATCAAAATCTGGAGTATTTATAAATATGGTAATTGTGAGAATATCATTCTCAACTTGATAAAAGAAAGACAATATGATTTGCAACTTTTACTGAGGCCTGATATCCCATGGGAACCCGATAGCCAGAGAGAAAATCCTCAAGACAGAAATGAGCTATTTGATCTATACTACAAGGACTTACAATTAAGTGGCGAACGGTTTGAACTGATTAAGGGAACAGGTACTAACTGCTTAAGGAGCGCTATCCAATCTATTCATGAATTTGGAATTGATTAATCCACTATTAACTTTGAAGTAATAAAAGGGGTGCCTCGCTCTTCTGAGTATTCAGAAGGGTTAAAAACAGGCTGAGATTATACCCATTGAACCTGATCCGGATAATGCCGGCGCAGGGAGGTATGGTAAACTATAAGACGAAGCCGCCCCTTTGGTTTCGTGGATGTTTAACCGATTATTTAATAAATTATGAAACATGCGATTTCGTTGTTTTCGGCAGTTCTGCTGATCTCAAAAGTGTTGCTGGCGCAGACTAACCAGCAAGGGGATTCTATCAAAACCATTGGCCTTGAAGAAATAATTATTTCTTCAACCCGAGCGGGTGAAAAAACTCCGGTAGCCTACACAAATCTTGAGAAGGAGGATATTAAAAAAAGGAACCTTGGCCAGGATATGCCTTACTTGCTCAGGCTTACGCCATCTTTAGTTACTACCTCCGATGCGGGTACCGGCGTCGGCTATACAGGCATGAGGATAAGAGGCAGTGACGCCACCAGGATTAATATTACGATTAATGGAATACCTTACAATGATGCTGAATCCCAGGGAACTTTCTGGGTTAACCTGCCGGATTTTTCATCATCCCTTAATTCCATACAGATTCAGAGAGGAGTTGGTACTTCAACTAATGGAGCAGGAGCCTTTGGTGGATCGGTGAACCTGGAAACCAGTGCGCCTTCTGCTGCTGCTTTTGCCGAGGTTAACAACTCTGTGGGCTCTTTTGGTACTCGAAAACATAACATTATTATTAATTCAGGATTGATCAATAATAGATGGTCATTTGGAGGCAGATTATCTAAGATTGCTTCTGACGGCTATGTGGACCGGGCAAGCGCCGATTTGAGGTCTTACTTCCTGTCGGGCGCTTATGTCGGTAGGAAAACGACTTTGAAAGCTTTGGTTTTTGGAGGCAAAGAAGTCACCTATCAATCGTGGTATGGTACACCTGAGGCGGTTCTTAATAATGATTCGCAAGGCATTGAAGAGGTCATTACTAATAATGGTCTTAGTGGCCAGCGAGCGGACAACATTAGGAATGACGGTCGCACTTTTAACTGGTATTTTTATGATAACCAGGTTGATAACTATACTCAGGACCATTATCAATTACATTTAAGTCAAGGCCTCGGGGGAAGCTGGTCCTTTAATTTATCAGGTCATTATACTTATGGTAGAGGTTATTTTGAGCAATTTAGAGAAGGAGATGATCTTTTGGAAGACTATGGACTGCCTTATGTCACCATTGGTTCCGAGACAGTAATGGAATCTGACGTGATCAGAAGAAGATGGCTGGACAACGATTTTTATGGTTTTACCTACGGATTAAACTTTAATGAGAAAAAAGTTGAAGCCACATTTGGCGGGGGTTACCAATACTATGACGGTGACCATTTTGGAGAGATAATATGGGCAGAGTATGCTGCTACCAGTAATATTCGCGAGCGCTACTATGACAACGTCGGGGAAAAGAAGGATTTTAATAGTTTTTTAAAATTCAATTACGGTGTTAATGACAAAATCAACCTTTTCGGTGATTTGCAACTTAGAACGGTGAATTATCAAACCATAGGTGTTGATAGTGATCTGCAAAATATTGATGTAGGCGATGACTTTGTGTTTTTCAATCCCAAAGTGGGGGTATTCTATTCTCTAAATAGTAGCAGTAATTTTTATGCCTCTTATGCCATTGGTAATCGTGAACCAGATCGTAATGATTTCATCGATTCTCCACTATTACCTAAAGAAGAGACGTTACGAGACCTTGAGGTAGGCTATAAAATAGCCTCCAGGAGAATAGTGTTTAATGCCAATTTCTACCACATGAGTTATAAAGATCAATTGGTATTAACCGGTGAACTGAATGATGTTGGATCAAACATTAGAATCAATGTCCCAAAAAGCCATAGAACCGGGATCGAACTTACCGGTGGGGTACAATTAACCGAATTGATTGATTGGAGTGGTAATGCCACCTTCAGCGAAAACAAAATCGAAAACTTTACTGAGATTTTATACAACTATGGAACAGCCTTTGATGAGTTCAATATTTTAGAAAATGATTTTAGCGAAACGGATATTTCATTTTCTCCCAGTATAGTTGCAACCTCCAATTGGACTTTTTCTCCAAGCAAATTTTTGAGTCTCTCAGTCATTTCAAAATATGTTGGAAAACAATACTTAGATAATACATCAAATGAAGATCGAAGGATAGATGCTTATTTTGTGAACGACGTCCAGGTAGGATTTAACCTTTCTACGGACTTCATTAAGGAGATTGAAGTTAACCTGTTGGTTAACAATATACTTAACCATGAATATGAATCCAATGGATATACGTTTGGCTATTTTGGAGGCAGCCTGGCAGTAAGAGAGAATTATTACTATCCCCAGGCAGGCAGAAATGTACTGTTGGGATTAAGACTGAGATTTTAAGTTTGTGGAATTGAACTTTTTGAATAACATCATTAAATAATGTCCTATGATGAAAGTAGTAACACTTATTCGCAATGATGGCAACATCCATCATATTAATCTCCTGCGGGGATGATGACGTTGATGATAACTCCACTGTTACCTGCGAGGTATGAAGTATTTTCAACATTTGTCGAATACGTTTTAGATATAGATAAATGTGACGAATACGCGAAGGCTCTACAAAATTACATTGATGGTGGGTGTGAAATAACGGGAGATAGTGGTTTGGGGGTTGAAGCCAAACTTGCAACAGAAACTGCTCAGAAGGTTCTGGATGAGCTGGATTGTGGCTGATTTAAAGAGTATCAAGAAACAAGAGAGGCGGCTTTAAGTCTGGCTCTCTTGTTTGGACCCATTTATCCTTACTTATTCTTCCTCAGATAAATATTACCATTCATGTTATTGAACATGAATTCTGGCCCACCACCATTAACTTTTCCGTAAACCCAATTCTCTATAGTGACCTTAAAACCTCCTTTATTGGAACGGTCAATCTGCGGTCCCGACTGATCAACCTTCATGTCAAAATCACTATAGATTTCTCCACGATCTGACTTCATCTTAAATGTGGCTTTAACTGACGCTGGTAATGAGACGTCAACATTGCCATTAAGCGTAGTAAATGCCATGGGGGTGTCGCTATTTACAGACAGAAATGAAACCTCAATTTTTCCATTAACTGTATCAATAATGGCTGAACCGGAAATGTTAATGGCTGTCACCTCGCCATTAACATTATTCAATTCCAAGACCCCATTTACATTCTCCACAACTATATCCCCACTGTTCACAGTACTTAATTGGAGATCGAAATTCTTAGGAACTTTTACATAAAAGTCAATTCCCTGATTCCAAGAATTACTTTCGACTGAGACTTTATTTTTACGTTCCGTCACTTCAACCTCCATCGCATTAGACGGTATGCGCCTCAATCCCTCTTTTTCCCTGTCGTTGTCTCTATCATGATCACGATCCCGATGACCATGCTCCTCGTCATTTTCAGAGTTATCTTTTTTGGCGATAGCTTTCACTATCACTTCCTTGCCATCATAACCTATTACCTCGATAGAACCATTTACTAAGTTTATTTCCAAAGTTCCTCGTTCTCCTGGGTTAGATAATGGTACTGCTATCAATTCATCCAATGTTGATTGTGCGCTTAAAACAGGGCAAAGTGCCAACTGTGTTATAGCTATTATTGTTGATATCTTTTTCATGTTATTTAATTTATTTGAGGCGTAATTAGTTGAGTTTTCTTAAAAACATATCACCGTTTAGAGTCTCATAAAAAAGCGATGACTTGCCCGAGCCGATTTTAACTTTGGTTATTTGCTCAATCTTATATTGGATACCACGTTTATTGCTGGCGTCCTTGACTACGCGGCCCGTTTCTCCAGTCAGATAATCAAAATCTGTGTAGAACTCACCGTTCATACTTTTAAATGAAATATTCGCAGATAAATCCTTAGGGACATTAGTTCTAATATTTCCATTGATCGTTCGGAAATTAGATCCATCGCCTGGATTGCTCTGGAAATCGATACGAATGTCTCCATTGACAGTTTCTGTAATCACTTGTCCATTCATCTTATTGATGGATACATCACCATTAACATTATCTGCAATTACCGAACCGGTGATATTTTTAATTTCCACATTGCCATCATTGATGGTGGCGACTTCCAAATTGATATTGGTAGGAACTTCCAAGTCAATGTTGCAGATGAACCAATAATCTAAATCATTGCTATTAATGTTGACATGTTGTCTTCCGCGGTAGTAATTAACAAATGGTCCATTCAGAGCTACAGCTACCGAATCCCCAAGTTTGCTGATATCAAAACTCAGATCCTCTTTAGCTCGATCTATGCCTCTCACGGATTTTGGTTTGGCTTTAAGTTTGTACTTAATCAAAATGTCGCTACGATTAGTGCCTTTTACACTAACCTGTCCATTAATGTTAAGTACTGCCAGTATTCCATCGTTATGAGGTACACCAATAGTTACTTCATTCTGTTCAATTGTTTGATAGCCTTGCCCCATCGCTGACGATGCAATTATTGCTATAGTTAATAATGTGATTAGTTTTTTCATTTTGAGTTTAAATTAAAGTTTCAAGTGTGGTTTTGATTTTCTCCTTCACCAGCGTATCCAGGTTTTGTTGCTGTAACAGTTTTTCGAATTCGCCCACTGCATTCTTTTCCATTAAACTTATCATAATGTCAGCCAGTGTATTCTGGATCACGGGTGAGGTTTGATTTGAAATTGATTTTATTAAACCACTCCTAACTATTGGATTATCCGCCAGTCCAGCCAATGATTGAGCTGCGACCAGTCTTACATTCACATTTGGGTCATTATTTAAAGTCTTTAGTAAAGCATCTACGATTTTTTCATCCGGTTCCTTGATTTCATTGGATATCTGAACTGCTTTCATTCTGTCCATGGCTCTGGGTTGCTCCAGTAAGGTGAGCATCATCATCTTTTTCATTTCATAAACCTCAGCATTCAGATTAGTCAATTGCTTATTAGTCGCATTTTCGCTATTGATGATGTAACCTACTCCTAGTCCAATCAAGAGCATTATTGACGCCAATGCCATTTTTGATTCGAACATTGGTTGAAGAAGGCTTTTTACCGACGCTACGAGATCAAATCTTTTTGATTGGGCCATTTCATAGCTACTCAACATTGCCTGGAATTTCAAGTCCATCTGACTGGATGGTTCCGGGACGGGTAAGTCTTCCATCTTGGTCCAAAGAGATCCCAGGACTGCAAACTCCTCTCTGGCTTCAGGATTGGCTTCAAGGAAAGCTGTTATTTCTTTTGCTTTCTCTTCGCCCAATTCATTATGAATATAATCAACCCATAATGCGGATGCCTCTTCTCTATTCATGACTATATTGTTTCAAGTGACTGATAAACTGTTTTCAATTTATTCATAGCGCGGTGTACCCGTACTTTCACGGCAGCTACAGATAGATCAAGGATGCTACCGATTTCCTCATATTTCAATTCCTGAAATTTTGACAATACCAGGATTTCGCGTTTGTCGTCGTTCAGCTTCTTGAGGGCAAGATTCAGGAGATCGATCTCTTGGTTTCTATTCATCTCATGATCAGGACCTTTCTCGTCTTTGAATTTCCCTTCCCATTCCTGCATATCTTCCTGGTAATTCATCCTTTTGTTTTTTCTGTAATGATCAATGTTGACATTTTCTCACCATATGGTAAAGCCAAGTCATAAACTGACCTTTGCCAGCATAGGTATGACGATATTTCAACAACCTGTAGAAAACATTTTGGACTAAATCTTCACTCAATGGGCCATCAGATGTCAGCCGATAAAAGAAGCCAAATAGCTTTCCTTTATGTCTTTCGTAGAGCAGGCTCAGTTTACCGGTATCACCGGCTTTGACTTTGAGCATTAAGGCATTATCACTTAATGAATCCAATAGGTGGTTTTCTACAAGCTAATTTCAAAATCAAAAGGGAAACTGAGCTACAAGATAAGGGTTACAGGAAAATAAAATTAATGTTTGAAATATTCAGGAACATTGAATGGGAATACAGATCAAAGCAAGGCCGTTTCGGAGTAATGACTCTTTTCCCTCTCACAGTTTTCATTAACTCTTTGAACAAAGAATGTCTAAAGAATTAGTGAATTAACAGCATTTTTTGATCAAAAATCAATATGACAATTCACCCATTTATCGTCAAATTTTGTACTGTACTTTTTGTAAAAGTTGATCGCAGGTTCATTCCAATCAAGTACTTGCCACATCATTCCCGTGCAATTTTCTTGCTTTGCAATGTCAATGGTTCGTTCGAATAATTCCTTGCCAGCACCGGTGCCACGCTCTTTTTTAGTAACCAATATGTCTTCGAGGAAAAGTCTCTTTCCTTTCCAGGTTGAGTAGCGATAATAATAGATGGAGTAGCCAACTATTTTATTCCCTTTTTCTGCCACGAGTAAGCCGTAAATGTGATCAGGGCCGAAACCATCTTTTTCCATGGATTCTACAGTGTTAGAGACCTGGATTGGGCAATGCTCATAATCGGCAAGTTCTTTAATCAGGTTAAGCACCTGTGGGAGATCCTTTTTCTCTCCTGGTCTAATTGTAGCCATATAGTTAGGTTATATCAAATTAAACCCGGTGTAATTCCTTAATACTTCAGGTATTCTTATCCCATCATTTCGTTGATTATTCTCTAAAATTGCTGCAATAATTCTTGGCAAAGCCAAAGCGCTACCATTCAATGTATGGAGAAGATGTGTTTTTTTATTTTCATCCTTGTACCTCAATTTTAAACGATTAGCCTGGTAGGTTTCGAAATTGCTTACTGAACTCACTTCAAGCCATTTTTTTTGAGCTGCCGAGTATACCTCAAAGTCATAAGTAAGCGCCGAAGTAAACCCAAGGTCGCCTCCGCATAGTCTAAGCTTTCGATAGGGCAATTCCAGGCTTTTAATTAGTGACTCGATGTAATCAGCCATCTCGTCCAAGGTATCATAAGATTTTTGTGGTTCAGTTATTTGGACAACTTCTACTTTATCAAATTGATGTAATCTGTTGAGACCTCTAACGTGTGATCCCCAGGAACCAGCCTCTCTGCGAAAGCATGGAGTGAAACCCACATTTTTAATTGGCAAGTCATCAGGCTTTAATATGGTATCACGATAAATGTTGGTAATTGGAACTTCTGCAGTAGGTATTAAAAAAAGATTTGTATCCACTAACTGATACATTTGACCTTCCTTGTCGGGTAATTGCCCGGTGCTATATCCGGAATCCTCGTTTATTACTATCGGTGGCTGTATTTCAGTATAACCACTTTCAAATGCTTTGTCCAGAAAATAATTTACCATTGCTCGCTGAAGACGAGCACCTTTTGCTTTATAAACTGGAAAACCGGCTCCGGTAATTTTATTTCCCAAGTCAAAATCAATGATGTCATATTTTGTTATTAACTCCCAGTGAGGCAAGGTATCATGGCTAAGTTGTGGCAGATCACTGGTCTCATAGAGAATCTCGTTGTCCTCACTGGATTTTCCAGTCGGAACGGAAGCATGAGGAACGTTTGGTATTTGGTATAATTTGTCCTTTAATTGGGAACTGAAGTTGATTAACGCATCATTTAGTTTTTTGCTACTTTCTTTGAGTTGGGCGGTGTTTTGCTTAGCATTCTCTGCTTCTTGACGCTTGCCCTCCTTCATTAAGATCCCAATTTGTTTGGAAAGGTTATTAGACTCGTTTAGGACATTGTCTAACTCACCTTGTGTTTTTCTTCTATTTTCATCAATAACTATTACTTCGTCCAGTAAATCACCAGGGTTGGGAATTCCTCTCTTTGTTAAACCTTCAATGAAATGGTCTCTATTATCCGCAATCAACTGTACTTGTAACATGAAGTTAATTTTAAGCTTGCAAAAGTAAAGATTGATAGCTAATGACCTGCGCCAAGCCCGACCTAATCCTAAAAAATTATTGTTTGTGAATTGAAAATAATTTGATTTACGATTTCTAGTGCCTATTATTGTGCATTCTTTATGACACTTGGGGTTGCTATACCTCGAACTCTCAATCCACTTATTTCAATCTTAATATTACTTTTTAGAGAAAACCTATCGTTTAGTTTCCCATTAAGTGTTTTTAAAAACAGAATTTTCGAATAAATTTTTATGTATAGTATTGATGACCTCAATTTAAGGCTGCTTTCAGAACTTAGAGAGATTGCCGATAAGATCGGGATTAAGAACCCAAAAAAAATCCCAAAGAGTGACTTAGTTTACAAAATATTAGATCAACAAGCCACTATGTCTGATGAAGAAATTGAAAAACATAGGGATGAACTGAGTCATTCTAATGTTGCAAAAGAAGTGGTTGAAAAACCCAAAAGAAGTAGACCAAAAGTTAAGGAAAAAAAAGATGCAGATGATACTGAAAAATCTGCGGATGAACTACTGGAATCATTTAATCTCGAATTAGACAGTATAGGGGGAGCTGTTGAAACTCCCAAAAAAGAAGACAATAAAAAAGAAGATTCTCGGAAAAGAGATTCTAAGGGAAAAGAACGGTCAATTGATTCCGATAATGAAGGACGGGAGACGCCTAAGATTGAAGGTCGGGAAAGGCCTGATAGAAGGAGCCGTGACCGGGGTGACAGAAATGAAAACCAGGAAAATGGATATAGAAATAAAAGATCAAACTATAACCAGGACATCAAGGATTTTGATGGTGTAATTGAGAACGAAGGTGTCCTCGAGATCATGCAGGATGGTTATGGATTTCTTAGATCATCTGATTATAACTACCTGGCTAGCCCGGATGATATTTATGTGTCGCCATCCCAGATTAAGTTATTTGGACTTAAAACAGGTGATACCATATTGGGTCAAATACGTCCGCCAAAAGAAGGTGAAAAGTATTTTGCTCTTTTGAGAGTAGGCTCAGTGAATGGCAAGACCACTGAAGAAATCAGGGACAGGGTAGCATTTGAATTCCTGACACCACTTTTTCCTGAAGAGAAATTAAATCTAAGTACCAAGCCGGATGAGTATTCAACCAGGATACTTGATCTGTTTTCACCTATCGGTAAAGGGCAAAGGGGTATGATTGTGGCCCAACCTAAGACTGGTAAGACGGTTTTGCTAAAAGAAATCGCAAATGCAATTACGGCCAATCATCCTGAAGTTTATCTTATCATACTACTAATTGATGAAAGACCGGAAGAAGTAACGGACATGGCCAGAAGCGTGAATGCCGAGGTAGTATCGTCCACCTTCGATGAGCAGGCTGAAAGACATGTTAAAGTTGCCGGCATTGCGTTGGAGAAGGCCAAGAGAATGGTTGAGTGTGGTCATGACGTGGTAATACTCCTAGATTCCATTACCAGGTTAGCCAGGGCACATAACACTGTGATTCCTTCATCTGGTAAAATCCTTTCTGGTGGTGTGGACGCTAATGCGCTCTATAAACCCAAACGATTTTTTGGTGCTGCCAGGAATGTTGAGAACGGTGGCTCTTTAACTATTATAGCTACAGCCCTGATCGAAACCGGTTCGAAGATGGATGAAGTAATCTTTGAAGAATTCAAGGGTACCGGTAATATGGAATTACTACTGGATCGTAAGCTGTCGAACAGAAGAGTTTATCCTTCAATCGATGTACCGGGGAGTGGTACAAGAAGGGAAGAGCTGCTAATGGATCAAGAGACACTTTCAAGGATTTGGATCCTACGAAAATTCATGGCCGACATGAACCCCGTAGAGGCCATGGAATTCTTGCTTTCAAAAATGAAAGGAACACGAAACAACGAAGAATTCCTGGTATCTATGAATGGGTAGTTATTAAAATTCCCTAAGAATATTAGCGATGGAGAAATTCATCGCTTTTTTTTAATAAAATTTTGGTTTGAGGTAAAAGATCAATCTTGGATTAAATTTGATACATGGAGCAGAGGTACTTTGAGGAATTAAGGAATTCGTTGAAGGGAGAACTACACTTCGATGAAGGGACACGTCGTTTTTATGCAACAGACGCATCAGCCTATCGCGAATTACCTGAGGCCGTAGCTATTCCTAAAGACACTGATGATATCAAAGTCTTGATCGACTTTGCCAATACACACTCGATTGGATTGATTCCACGAACCGCTGGTACTTCTTTGGCGGGTCAGGTTGTAGGAAATGGCATTGTGGTTGATGTATCTAAATACTTCAACCAGATTATAGAAATAAATGCTGATGAAAGATGGGTAAGGGTACAACCAGGTGTGATTCGGGATGATCTCAATAAGCATCTGATGCCGCATGGGATGCTATTTGGACCTGAAACATCTACTGCTAGCCGAGCAATGATAGGAGGTATGATAGGAAATAACTCTTGTGGTTCGAATTCAATTATATATGGGAGTACACGCGAGCACCTGTTGGAAGCAGAAATTGTGCTTAGTGATGGGTATCAAGTGACATTGAAACGCTTGAGTGACGATCAGTTTGAAGGAAAGTGCAATGGCCAGGCTGACACTGATAGAGAACGGGATATATACAGGGAGGTTAAGGCCATTTTATCGGATGAGACTAATAGGCAGCGAATAGCAAAAGAATACCCTAAAAGTACCATCCCAAGAAGGAATACAGGGTATGCACTTGATATTTTGGCTAACCACAAGCCATTCAACAATGGAGGTGATGATTTCAATCTTTGTCGGTTGTTTGCGGGCTCTGAAGGTACGCTTGGTTTCCTGGTGGAAGCGAAACTGAGTCTTGTGCCCATCCCAAAAGGCGTAAGAGCATTGGCTTGCTTACATTTTGGCGATATCATTGATTCGCTAAAAGCCAATGTAATTGCTCTCAAGTACAAACCAACGGCGAGTGAGTTAATTGATCACTATATTCTGGAGTGTACAAAGGAAAATATTGAACAACGACAAAACAGGTTCTTCGTTGATGGTGATCCCAAAGTTATCCTGATTGTCGAACTATTACGAGATACGGAAGAGGAATTGAATGAGGCAATAGATGCAATGATCTCAGAAATGAAGGAAGCCGAACTTGCCTACCATTATCCAGTACTTCGTGGCGAAGACATGCCTAAGATATGGTCTCTTCGTAAGGCAGGGTTGGGATTACTGGGGAATATTCCTGGTGATGCTAAAGCAGTGCCAGTTGTTGAAGATACAGCAGTAGACACAGACGATTTGCCCCAGTATATAGAAGAATTTGAAGCCATTCTCAAGGAATATAAGCTGACCTGCATGTATTACGCCCATGCAGGAACCGGGGAACTACACATGAGGCCAATGATCAACCTTAAAATAAAGGAAGGTAATGAGATGTTCAGGACTATCGCTGAGAAGTCAGCTGATCTGGTCAAGAAGTATAACGGATCGTTAAGTGGTGAGCATGGTGATGGTAGGCTGCGGGGAGAATTTATTCCCAAAATGATTGGTGAGGAAAATTATGAGTTGCTCAAACGGATTAAAAAGTCATGGGACCCTACCAATATTTTCAATCCTGGAAAAATTGTTGATACACCTCCCATGAATTTATTCCTGCGCTACGAACCTGGTCAGGACACACCTGAACTGGACACGATTTTTGATTTCAGTAAGAATGGTGGATTTATTAGGGAAGTTGAAAAATGTAATGGAGTCGGTACTTGTAGAAAGTCAATTTTGACAGGCGGAACTATGTGTCCAAGTTACATGGCTACAAAGGACGAGAAAGACACTACTAGAGCCAGAGCCAATGTCCTAAGGGAAATGTTGACCCATTCCAAAAAATCGAATCGTTTTGATCATGAGGAAATCAAGGAAGTCATGGACCTGTGCCTCAGTTGCAAAGGATGTAAGTCCGAGTGCCCATCCAACATTGATATGGCTCGATACAAGGCGGAGTTTCAGCATCAATATTATAAGTCAAATGGTGTTCCTTTCAGAACTAAAATGATTGCTGGTTTCGACAAGTCCAGCGCTATGGCGGCTAAAATACCCGGACTATACAACTTCCTGACGGGATTTGGGCCGACTGCTGCAATTGCCAAGGGAATAATGGGCATAGCAGCGAAGCGATCATTTCCTAAAATGCACAAAGAGACGTTAAGGAGTTGGATACAGAGTTTTGAACCCCAAACCGATCCGACTGAGGCAAAAGGAAGTCTTTACTTTTTCTGTGACGAATTCACTAACTACAACGACACCAACATTGGTATTACTGCAATTCATTTGCTTGACCGACTCGGTTATGAAGTCCGATTTGTTGAGCATCCGGAAAGTGGACGGACCATGTTTTCCAAAGGCTTACTTGAACCGGCCAGGAAGATTGCCATCAGAAATATTGAGATTTTCAAAGACATTATTACTACCGAATCCCCTCTCATTGGTATTGAACCCTCAGCTATTTTGACTTTCAGGGATGAATATCCCGACATCGTTCCTGAAGATTTAAAGGCGTCCGCACGTAATATCGCCAAACAGACGTTTTTAATTGATGAGTTCTTAGTCAATGAAATGGACAAAGGGAATATTGGATCGGACCTCTTTAAGGTTATGTCTACTAAGTTAAAATTGCATGGGCATTGCCACCAAAAAGCATTGTCCAGCACCAATTTCAGTGAGTTGCTGCTAAGTTCACTGGCAAACTATTCCGTAGAAGTCATCTCCTCCGGATGCTGCGGTATGGCTGGGTCTTTTGGTTATGAGAAAGAACACTACAACGTTTCAATGAAGATTGGTGAATTAGTGCTATTTCCAGCAGTTCGGGAAGCAGATGCTGACACCGTAATTGCTGCCACAGGCACAAGTTGCCGCCAACAGATAATGGATGGTACAGGGCGGAAGGCACTTCATCCAGTTGAAATATTATTTGAAGCGCTAAATGATTAGGTAATTACTTATCCGGTTTTGTCGCCCTTATCGGTTTTCATAACTTCACGCCTCATTTACAACTACCTTAACCCGCATTATTCATAGGCCACCAATTTTGGGATTAATAATGGGTTGCTAACTATTTTTGATTGGAGTGTATGTATTAATTTGAAGATCAACCAGGTTTCTGGATTTCAAAGGACATTAGAGCGTTTTTTTGTTAGAATTTTTCAATTTTCAGTCAAAGCTCTATTGTGTTCTTATGGAAGAACATTTTTTTGATTAAACTAAACTGTTTAACTGATCGGTCAGTTCACCGTAAGCAAATCGCCCAGCAGGTATTGATATCTAAAGGCTCTTGAGAATTGTATTGTCAATGATCTTTTCCTTTCTTTCAGGCACGCCCCAACCTTCATCAGGTAAAGCCGGATATTGTCCACTTGCCATCGTTTAGCAAAGTGGTGTTTTGTTTTGGCAATTAATAATTTAATCTGCCGGAACATTTCATAACAGAGGGTAGCGATGATTAAACGCATGAAATTGGCCCAGTAGTGATGACAGGAAAGCCGGTCGGAATAAGTCATGTTTTTGAGTTCCTTTATTCGATTTTCACTGGCATCACCTCGCTTGACATAAAAATCAAAGTAAATCTGTTGAGCGGTCATCGCTTCAAAGTTGCTCACAAAGTAACGGACATTCATTCCTTTTCCGGTAGACTCCACTTTGGCGTACAGCTTTTCAGAACGATCCCAGCTTTTGGCCTGGTAAGTAAACGGGCCAACAAACTCTTGATGTTTGATGATTTTTGAAGCATATTCAATCAACTCATGTTTAGAAAATGCTTTTTTACTTCAATGATAGTCTGTTTGGGCTGTCAACCAAGTCTTTAAAGACTTCATTACTACTAATACCTATTCGGGATAATACCTCTACGATCTTTTCTGTTTCCTCGTTTGCGCCTTCGTTTGCCATGTTTTAGATTGAAGTTGTTTGTATTCAAATATCCATTGGTAAATCCATTCATTAAGTGGACATTCTCTCGTTTTCTTTCCCTGATGGCTGAAATTCAGGACTCCATCTATCTTCTTGATTAACTATCCAGTCATGGGTTTGGTGAAAAGTCTCTTTTTGGCTTTTCTTGAAAAGCCATTTGCTATAGATACCAGCTCCCCTACCTCTTGAACCCACATTTCGCTTAAGCTCACGTGAGATCGTAGATTGAAAATGAACGATACAGGCAGGTAGCAATACTGCTTCAATTTGATACCTCCTGAGATGTGTGTAGTTTTTTGATAAAAAGATGCTCCTGAAAAGCCACTATCCGCTCGAATAAGGATCTTTACTGAGGGCAGTTTTTTTCTGATTTTAATGACAATCCTTTTCAATAAGGCCACAAACCATTTGTTGGAGTGACAATTGCCCGGACGTAGTACTGGTAAAATGACCTGACCGGTGTTCCCGTCCTTAAAGAACAACTCATGGTACATAGTCTGTCCATAATAGCCATTATACAAACTGAGTTGTTGGGATCCATGAGTAGGGTCATCGGTACCATCTACATCAATGATGATTTGACCAGCCTTCTCTTTCAACTCCTCTACATAACGGTCTACAAACCATTGACTCATCTGGTAGATCAGACTCCGATCGGCCTTGTTTTCAAATCGACTTAAAGTAGGCTGGGAACATAATCCGCTATCTAGTACTTTACGGATCACCGGATCCTCTCGGAGTTTTTGTTCGTCATTGCAATCCTGATAGCCCTGCATCATTAAAAACACCCGTTGGCGAAGCATTTCTTCATAAGTGTATTCGATAAAAAAGGGGTTTCGATAGTCAGGAATCAGTGCGGCGAAGCTTTTTAATAGACCAGTCTTTCTCTCTACTTTTTCACTTAACAATATCGCTCCGTCTGAGCTAATCGCTGATGCTGAAAAATCAAATTTAAAAGCTTGTTTTCCTCGATAAAATACGGTATCTTTTTCCTTATATTCAGGCATAAATTAATTGCTTATTTTGTTGTCTAACTATCTCAATATAAGCAATTTATGCCTGTTTTTTATTGTCTACTATGAATTTTTCGGGTTAAACCTTCAACCAAATGAAGATTAATTCCAACTTAATATGGGTTTTAATTGCTATACTAACGGTAGCATGTGGCCCTCAGCAGCAAGAAAAACAGGAAATGCCAGAGGGCGATTTGCGGGTAAAAGCCATTGAATTAGCCAAGAAATACATAATAACAGATGGACATGTGGATCTTCCGTACCGAATGGTAGATGGAGACCATCTGAAAAATGGAACTGTAGAAGATGTTTCTGTCAGCACGGAAACGGGTGATTTCGATTTTCCTCGTGCAAAAGAGGGTGGATTGAATGCCCCTTTTATGTCAATTTACATCCCTGCGGGTTACCAGGAAACCGGTGGAGCTAAAGAATTTGCTGACTCACTCATAAGCATGGTGGAGCGATTGGAAAGCACCTACCCTGATCACTTTGAAATTGCTAAAGACCCTTCAAAAGTGGAAAAAATTGTTGGCGAGGGTAAGATTGCCCTTCCAATGGGAATGGAAAACGGTGCACCAATTGAAGATGATATTGCCAACGTGGCGTACTTTAAAGAACGTGGTATTAGTTATGTCACGCTTACACATAGTAAGGACAATCAAATTTGTGATTCCTCGTATGACACTACAGATGATACATGGAGTGGTTTAAGTGAGTTTGGAGAGCAGGTTGTGAAGGAAATGAACCGGGTAGGTATCATGATTGATATCTCCCACGTTTCTGATAGTGCATTCTATGATGTGATGGCCATTACCAATGCGCCGGCTATTGCATCTCACTCATCTTGTCGGTATTTTACCCCTGGATGGGAACGTAATATGAGCGACAACATGATCAAACTTTTGGCTGAAAATGAGGGAGTGATCCAGATAAATTTTGGCTCATCCTTCCTTGACGGAGAAAAGAAAGACCTATTTGGTGAAATACGGGAAAAAGTAAAGAATTACAAAGAAGAGAACGGGTTAGCTGATGAAGATCCGGCAATTGAAGCATATGAAAAGCAGCTTAAAGCAGAACTTAACCCCTATTCCACGGTTGAAAAGGCAGCAGACCACATCGATCATGTGGTTGAAATTGCTGGTGTCAACTACGTCGGTATTGGGTCAGACTTTGATGGTGTTGGGGATTCATTACCCGTAGGATTGAAGGATGTTTCGCAATATCCCAATTTGATTTATGAGTTGCTCAAGCGAGGGTACAGTGAGGAAGACATCGAGAAGATCTGTTACAAGAATGTTTGGAGGGTGTGGAATAAGGTGCTGGAAGTTGCTGAGCAGTCTTAAGTGATTATGAACGTCACCTTAATCCCTTCAAATGGGGAGTTAGATTGGTTAATTATTAATACCTATTAATTAACCAATGATTAACTTCTCCCTTGCTGTGCCTTCGCGTAGCTTCGGAGATGCGAGGAGTGACGTGAAGGAGGGTGCGATCAACATTAATTAGACTTACATTAATGCAAAATATACATCACCCTGAATTTAAACTTGGAGTGCTAGGGGGTGGGCAGCTTGGACGTATGCTTATACAGTCCGCCATTGATTTCAACCTGGATGTCAAGATACTGGACCCGGATGCTAATGCTCCTTGTAAGGATATTGCTACGGAATTTGTGCATGGAAAACTTACGGATTATGAAACTGTTCTGGAGTTTGCCGGGGACTGCAATGTGGTAACCATTGAAATCGAGAATGTCAGCATACCGGCCTTAAAGGAGCTGCAAAAACAGGGAAAGAAAGTATTTCCCCAGCCGGAAATTATTGAACTGATTCAGGATAAAAGAGTTCAGAAACAGTTTTACAGGGATCAGGGGATCTCAACTGCCGATTTTGTACTTGTTGACAATAAGGAGCAGACTTTTGGTCACATGGACAGATTGCCGTTTGTAAACAAGTTGGGGAGAGAGGGCTATGACGGAAGAGGAGTTCAGGTAATCCAATCCGAAACTGATCTCGAAAAAGCTTTTGATGCGCCCGGTTTGATAGAAGACCTCATTGATTTTAAAAAAGAGATCTCAGTTATTGTAGCTAGTAATGAATCAGGTGAGATGGCCACTTTCCCCGTCGTGGAGTTAGTGTTTCATCCGACAGCCAATCTTGTCGAATACCTTTTTTCACCAGCACAGATTACCGGAGAACTGGAAATGAAAGCCCAGGAAATGGCCAAGGATGTTATTAAGAAATTGGGGATGACGGGGTTATTGGCTGTAGAGATGTTCATCACACTGGACAATAAAATACTGGTAAATGAAGTAGCGCCTCGTACCCATAATAGTGGTCATCATACCATTGAAGCCAATGTTACATCCCAGTTTGAACAACATCTGAGGGCAATACTGAATATGCCACTGGGAAACACGGATACAGTGGTTCCTGCTGCTATGGTTAACTTATTGGGTGAAGATGGATATACCGGACCAGCGCTCTACCAGGGAATGGATGAAGTTTTAGGCATGGATGGTACACACGTCCATCTCTATGGTAAAAATTTTACTAAACCCTTCCGTAAGATGGGACATATCACCATCACAGATAGCGACATTGAAAGTCTGCGAAACAAGGTTAATTTAGTGAAGCATACCATTAAAGTGATTACATGAGTCAACCACTAGTGGGTATTATTATGGGTAGTCAGTCTGATCTGAGCGTCATGTCAGAGGCTGCTGAGATTCTCGAGGAGTTGCAGGTTGCATTTGAACTTACGATCGTTTCCGCACATCGGACCCCTGAACGGATGGCCAAATATGCCGAATCAGCACGCAGGAAAGGTTTCAAAGCAATAATTGCAGGAGCTGGTGGAGCAGCTCATCTTCCCGGTATGGTGGCTTCAATGACTTCCCTGCCAGTAATTGGTGTGCCTATTAAGTCAAGTAACTCCATTGATGGCTGGGACTCCATATTGTCCATTCTCCAGATGCCGGGTGGGGTGCCGGTTGCAACTGTGGCACTGAATGGTGCGAAAAATGCGGGGATCCTAGCCGCACAAATTATGGGTTCATTTGATGCTGGCATTGCCAAAAACCTTGATAAGTACAAAAAGTCTATCAAAACCAAAGTGGAGGAATCCGCACAAAATGTAGAAACTCAAGGTTGGAAAGGTAAAACCATTGGTTTCAAAAAGTAATTTTGAGGACTCTGAGGGACGTTAAAAAGCGTTAAAAGCCAACTTTATACCCAACACAGGCGTAAATTTGCGATGTGACTTCACGTGCACTTCGTTGGATTGTTATATTGATGAGCCTTGCACTCACCGGACTGGTTATTTTCCAGGTTTATTGGATTGATAACGTATTGAGCGCGAACAAGGAGAGTTTCCAAAGTGATGTTCATGATGTGCTCAACAACGTTGCAGCCAAGATCGAAAAACAGGAAGCGCTTCACGTTGCTTATGATAACCTGGATATCCGATTTAAATTGAGGAGTACTTCGTCAGTGAGAGAAGATACCATTGAGTTTTTAGAGAGTACCTTCAAAAAAAGATTGATCAGTATTGAAAGCATTGGTGAGGACTCACTTAAAGACGTGATTCTGCTTGATTTTGCCTATGATTTTGAAACAAATGATCTAGTTGAGACCTATAATCTCCACGACAACCATATCAGGCAAGATACCCGAAAAATAGCTCGTAAGATTGGAAAAGAAATCAAGGAATTAGGCAGACGGTTAGATTCCACAAAGGTAGAATTGAAACAATTTGAAGGGACATTACTTAAAGTGATCAAGAAATCCGAGATGGTGAATGTAGTGATACACGAACTTCTGGTTGGCAAAAAGAATATTGAGAATCGCATTGACCCACAACAACTTGATTCATTATTGCATATTGAATTTCAAAACAAGGGAATAGACATTGCTTACGATTACGGGGTTATAAATGAGGACAAAGACAGTATCATTTTTGCATTCACCGGTAATGATATTAATTATCTTAAAAGATCCGGTTTGAAAACCAGCTTGTTCCCTAATGACATTCTTCACGAGAATAACTATTTACATGTTTATTTTCCCGAAGAAGACAGCTTTTTGGTTAGTAAAGTGTGGCTGTCATTGGCATCATCGTTTGTATTTATGTTGGTCATTGTTTTCTGTTTTACATACGCTATTCTGACTATCATCAAGCAAAAGAAGATCTCACAGATCAAAAATGAATTCATTAATAATATGACGCACGAGTTTAAAACGCCAATAGCCACGGTCTCTTTGGCCTGTGAAGCACTACAGGACGAACAGATCACCACCAGCCAGGGTATGAAGGTGCGTTATCTAAAGATCATTACCGATGAAAATAAAAGATTGGGCCTTCAGGTTGAGAAAGTATTACAAATGGCCACGCTCGATAAGCAAGATTTCAAGTTGAAGGTTGATAAAGTCAACGTTCATGATATTATCGAGAAGGTATTTGAAAATATTAACCTGCAGGTGCAAAAAAGGGGTGGTTGTGTGTATAAACAATTGAATGCCGAATACCGTGTGGTTGAGGCTGATGAGATGCATTTAACCAATATCATTTACAACCTCCTGGACAATGCCAACAAGTATTCTTCCGAAAGTCCGGAAATTACCATTAAAACAAAAAGTAGTGCCAAGGGTATCTTTATTAATATCATCGATCATGGGATTGGGATGTCAAGGGATGCAGTTCATAAGATATTCGATAAATTTTACCGGGTTCCCACTGGTAATTTGCATGATGTGAAAGGATTTGGCCTAGGTTTGGCATACGTAAAAAGCATGATTGAAGCACATGGGGGATCCATTACGGTCAAGAGTGAACTGAAGGGGGGAAGTGATTTTGAGGTCTATTTACCATTCGAATATGGAAAAGTATAAACTTTTGATAGTAGAAGATGATCCAAATTTGGGACAGATACTGAAGGAGTACCTGGAGTTAAAGGGATATGAAACATTACTATGTCCTGATGGAGAGGTGGGATCGAAAAGTTATAATAAGGAAGTATTTGATCTTTGTATTCTAGACATAATGATGCCAAAAAAGGATGGCTTTACCTTGGCTAAAGAAATACGGCTATCTGACAAAAAGACTCCCATTATCTTTCTCACGGCCAAGTCAATGAAGGAAGATACTATTGAAGGCTTTAGAATTGGCGGCGATGACTACCTCACCAAACCTTTCAGCATGGAAGAGTTGCTAATGAGGTTAAAAGCCATCATTCGGAGGACTTCGGTAAAAGACCTTGCAAAAAATGATCAGAAGGAATTTGAGTTTGGTCAGTTCAAATTCTTGAGTGATAAACAACTCCTTAAGATTAATAATTCGGAGATTAAGCTTACTACCAAGGAGAATGAATTGCTTCGGCTATTATGTGTTAACAAGGATGAGGTAATGGAAAGAACAACCGCTTTGAAAAAGATTTGGCATGATGATACCTATTTCAATGCCCGGAGTATGGATGTTTATATAACCAAGCTTAGAAAGCACCTGAAAGAAGACCAAAATGTCCAAATACTGACCATACACGGGCGGGGATTTAAGCTTGTCGCATACATTTAGTTGATCTGGAGGGCGCTAAAAAAGGTAAAATAGTAAACTATCATGTTTTGGAGACCATAGCCGGCTATACCGATCTGAAAGTAAATTTTAGTGGTGGAGTGCATACCGATGGGGATATTTCTAAGGCTTACGAGTACGGGGCGGAGAGTATAACTGCAGCAACTATGGCCGCCTACGACCCGGATTTATTCGTTTCCTGGATTCAGTCCTATGGAAGAGAAAAAGTGGCTTTAGCTGCGGACCATTCAGCCATGAAGGTGAGAGTGGGTAGCTGGCAACGCAAGACTCAAAAGGATCTCAATGAACACATACAATATTTCTATGACAGGGGGCTGAAGTATCTCAAGACAACAGAAATTACAAGAGACGGTACCCTAGTCGGACCTGCCTTTGATCTTTACAAGAAATATTAAAAAGGTACCCCGGCATATATCTATTTGCCAGTGGTGGCGTGCGTAATGTTAAGGAGGGCGTCTTTGAATAAATTAAGATTCTGATAATCAAAGAGTTAAAAGAGGTTTGAAAGGATAAAGAACCCCGAAATCGGCCGAATAGGGCTTTTTTCGGGGTTTTTGTTTTGCTAGATTGTGGTGTAGAACACATCTAACACCACAAATTAGAATGCAAAAAAGGCTTTTCCAACCCGAATATGGTTTAACTCCAAAATGGTATTTGTTTAAGAGCAGTAAATTGGGTGCAGTTTATGATAGTCTACCGTGGAATCAGTTAGCGGACTGCCTGCCTGAAGAAAATAACGGACCTGGTGCTCCCCGGTGGTTTTCCTCAAAAGGGATGTTTGCGCTGATGTTTCTTAAGTCCTACCTGAGTATCAGTGATGAGAAACTAATAGAACGCTTTAACTCCGATTGGAGCCTACAGTTGTTCTGTGGCAAAATGTTATCAGACACAGAGAAGATTCGAGACAATGCTATCGTAAGCCGCATCCGCAGTTATCTGGCTGAGTATACAGACTGGCAACAGCTCCAACAAATATTGATCGAACATTGGAAAAGAGACATGAATAATACCCATGTGCTTTTAATGGACGCTACCTGTTATGAGAGTTATATCCGTTTTCCTACTGATGTAAAGCTGTTATGGGAATGCTGCCATTGGGTGTTTGAAAAGCAATTGTTCCGATGGTGTAAAGTAGTGAGAAAGAAAAGGCCTCGCTCCAAATATGTTGAACAAAAGCGCAGACAACGCGATTATGAGAAAAGACGCAGGAAGACCTATAAAGAAGGACGTAAGCGTAAAAAAGCCCTGTTGTATCTGCTACACAAGGGGTTGATCCAACTTCAACAAGTTCTCAACGATGCTAAACTGCCACTGCTTAATGAGCAGGAAAGAGATTACCTGAGAACCATCAAAAAAGTACTTGAACAACAGCAGTTCCTACAAACCCACCCGGCCAAAGAGTTAAAAAACCGCATCGTATCATTGGCAAAACCCTATGTCAGGCCGATAGTCAGGGGAAAAGAGAACAAAAGAGTTGAGTTTGGCATGAAGGTACATATGCTGCAAGTGGATGGGATCTGCATGATTGAGTGTATGAATTTCAACGCTTTCAATGAATCCACCCGGCTCAAGATTAGTACTGTAAAGCACAAACGACACTTTGGAGCACTTAATCAATTGGGAGCTGACCTGATCTATGCCACAAATGCCAATCGAAGATTTTGCACCAAAAAGAAAATCTTCACTTGCTTTCCTAAGAAAGGCCCCCAACCTCTTACTAAACAAGACAGTCGGCTCAGTGGACTCATCGCCAATCAAAGGGCTACAGTGATGGAAGGCAGCTTCGGTGACCACAAAACTCATTACGGGACCAACAGGATTAAAGTTAAAGGAGAGAAAAATGAAAGACTGTTTGTCTTTTTTGCTGTGATGACCGCTAACGCAGTAAAAATTAGTAAAAGAAAACTATTGCTAAATACAGTTGATCCACCATTCCAACAGGCCGCATAACTAAAAAACAAAAGTTCGTTTTCTACTTCAAAGGAAGCACTATGTCTATACACCAAAAACGCACTTTCAAACTCTATTTTGTAACAAAAATTGTACTCTTTCAAGAGCAGGTAATCAGTATGATGATCAATCTCTCCTCTATTGAAAATCCTGATCCCATTTTTAACCCCTCTTTCTTCTCGCTGAACTAATTTTCAAGGACGCCCTAAGGACATCGAAAAATTGGACGAAATGGGTGTACAGGGTGTTATTTTCGGTAAAGCTTTTTACGAAGGTAAAATTACTCTTAAAGATCTCGAGAAATTTTTAGTTACCGCTTAGTCGTCTGCTGTTTTAGCATTCTCTTCTTTACTATCGTTGTCAGAGAATTTCAGCTTGTATACAATGTAGAACAGGAAATTGAATGTGAGCATTGACACCGAGGAGGTATCTTCTTCTATTCTGTCTTCGTAGTATTGTTCCTCGTCATCATAGTACTGTTCTTCATAGATGTATGATTCTTCTTCCAAAGCCGGTTCTTCATCTTCAGCGTCGATTCGCAAAGGTATATAAAGGTCTGGAGAGCCATCCTGCGCATAGGTGTTGAACCCGAGTCCAAGGCTGACCATCAACATGATTACACTAAGTGATAATGAAATTGCTTTCTTAAGATAAGACACCTTCATGATAGCTTACAAGATGGCGGATACGAAAATAACTAAAATTTGTCATAATTGACCAAATGCCTTCTTGTTATTACTGAGTTTGTAGCTACTTTGTTTAAGAAAGTCACTTTTTTGCAAATTATTTGTTGCAAACGTTTTAAATGAAAGCCATCGAATCAATTTTCGGTTTGAAAGTTAGGGACTCCTATACCATCCGACCCTTGGTAGAGGAAGACATGACCCAAATGCACAGAACCTTTGGTGAGTCATTTTCGGATTATGCCATTCCATACAACCTGACCCTGGACGAATTTACAATGAAAATGAAGCATAAAGTGCACATTAGTTTTAGGCATTCTTACGGGGCATTTTCCAATCAAAAATTAATAGCATTTGTTTTTCATGCAGTAAACCGCTATGAAAATTTATTAATGGCCTACAATGGAGGAACTGGCGTGCTGCCTGGTCACCAGGGGAATCACTTGACGGCTTCATTATATGCAGAGATTTTACCCGAGTTATCAAGCGATGGCATTGAGCGCTGTGTTTTGGAAGTGCTGGAAACCAACGAACGGGCGATTCATGTCTATGAGCACATTGGATTTAGGAGAACCAAACGATTCACTTGCTTCCAATTAAAAGATCCGGAAAAGCTGAGATCAGCCTCGTACAAAGTTGTTTCAGTGCCTGATGCCAATCTTGACAGATATTGTGATCTCGGTAAATGTGGTACTTCTTTCGGTGATACTAATGACCAATTGCGGCACAATATTCAATTTGAAACCACCCTTGAAGTGAGGATTAATGAAGAATTAGCTGGATACCTCATATTTCAACCTTCATTGGGGAGAATTACACAATTTTGTGTTTCGGAAAATTTTAGACGTTCGGGAATTGGTCGAACCCTTTTTACCAAGGCCAAATCACTATCTAAAAGGACCTTAACCGTCATTAATATCAATCGGGAATACATGGAAGTAATAGCATTTCTTAAGTCTGTCGGATTTGTCAACACCTTGGATCAGTTTGAAATGCAATTAGCAGTAGGTTGAGTATGGGTGTCTTTTTTAATGATCTTAAAAAAATATGTACAGGTAGGATACGACACTTTCAGGATGAGCGTCTGATTACTCATTTACTGATCGATTCTCGGAAATTGGTGAATTACCGGGGTGCTATATTTTTTGCAATTGAAGGAACCCAACACGATGGTCACGACTTTATTGCTGAGGTTTTTAGAAAAGGTATCAGGCAATTTATTGTTGCAAAACAAGACGCAGTTTATAAAGATGTAATGCAAGAAAGCAATGTTCTTGAAGTCACAAACGTAATTGATGCAATTCAAGCAATTACCGGTGACCACCGCCGACAATATCAAATCCCTGTTATTGCTATAACTGGTAGTAATGGTAAGACAATTGTCAAAGAATGGTTAAGCCAGTTATTGGGAATGACCCACAAGGTAGTCAAGAGCCCCAAGAGCTATAACTCCCAGGTGGGTGTGCCTTTATCGGTTTGGCAAATCACTGATAGTGACGAATTTGGGATTTTTGAGGCAGGAATATCCCAGTCTGGGGAGATGGACAATTTGGAAAAGGTTATTCAGCCGACAATCGGAATTTTGACAAACCTTGGACCAGCGCACGATCAGGGTTTCAAATCAATGGAAGACAAGGCAGAGGAAAAATTGAAGTTATTCCGGCATTGTAATAAAGTGATTTACTGCTGTGATCACGAAAGAGTGGTGGTCGCTATAGAAAAATTCAAAAAGACAAACCCGGGGGTGGAATGTATCTCCTGGTCGTTATCTGGAAGAGACAGTAACTACAACTTTTCAGTTGATACTAATTACATAGCCTGGAATGGGATTGAGCTTGCATTCAAATTCCCAGACTATACTTCGCAGGAAAATCTGATCCACTGCATCGTGACATACCTCGAACTAGGCATGAATCTGAATTCACTTCAGCAAGCAGTCAGCTTACTTGAGCCCGTGAATATGCGTCTCGAACTGAAAAGAGGGATAAATGGATGTTATCTTATAGATGATTCATACAATAACGATCTGGCCAGCCTGGAAATAGCCCTTGACTTTATGGCTCAGCAGGGAGGTCAGCGTAAAAAGACCCTCATACTCTCAGATATTCTTCAGGCCAATAGGAACAAAGAAGAATTGTATGGCGCAGTTAGCGACCTCCTTGGAGAACGAGGGGTTGATGAACTTATTGGGATCGGAGCGGAGATCAGTTCTCAAAAAGAGACTTTTCAGATAAAGAGCACTTTTTATCCGGAAACTAGAGCCTTCATTAATGCGCTCAGTGCACATCAATTTGACAACAAGTCATTGCTTATTAAAGGAGCGAGGCCATTCGCTTTTGAGCAAATCGTTAATCAGCTCCAGGAGAAGATCCACGGCACACGTCTTGAGGTTGATATCAATGCTTTGACTGAAAATCTCAATTATTATCGAAGTCTTATAATTCCTGGGTGTTGTTTGATGGTGATGGTCAAAGCGCTGGCGTATGGCGGTGGTAGTTATGAGATTGCAAATGTATTGCAATATCACCGGGTAGATTACCTGGCCGTAGCCTACGTTGATGAAGGTATTGAGCTTCGCAAGAAAGGGATTACACTACCAATCATGGTGATGAACGTTTCTCACGAATCATTTATTCATCTGAATTCTTATAACCTGGAACCAGAGATATATTCTGTTAGTCAGTTGAACCGGTTTATTGGCGCCTTTGAGGGTCTTAAAATGCCTATGATCCATTTGAAAATAGACTCTGGCATGCACAGACTGGGGTTCTCAAATAATGATATTGATGATCTGATCGCTATTTTAAAAGGACATCCGGGGATAGATGTTGCCAGCATTTTCACACATTTGTCGGCATCTGAAGATGAGGGTAAGGATAATTTTACCATTCTACAGGTTGAGTCATACCAGGCTGTTTATGATAAAATTGGTTCAGCCATAAATAGACAACCACTAAAGCATGTATTGAATTCCTCGGGAATCTCACGATTTCCGAAATATCATTTGGACATGGTGCGTTTGGGTATCGGACTTTATGGTATTGATCCGGATCCGGAAATGCAGGAGCATTTACAAGAGGTAAGCACCCTCAAGACTTCCATTTCACAAATAAAAGAGATTGAAAGAGGTGAATCAGTGGGGTATGGAAGAGCTTTTGTTGCACAAAAACCTACTACTATAGCAACCCTGGCCATTGGCTATGCCGACGGCTATGATCGGAGATTTGGAAATGGAGTGGGTAAAGTGATTGTTGACGGCAAAATGGCAAAAGTGGTAGGGAATATTTGTATGGACATGACAATGGTTGATGTTACCGGCATTGATGCCCGGGAAGGGGATGAGGTTATTGTTTTTGGAACTGAACTGTCAGTCAAATCACTGGCAGATTCGATTGGTACCATACCATACGAGATACTGACTAACGTTGGCAATCGAGTAAAACGTGTATTTCATATATCCTAACCGCGGTTTTTGTTTGGAATGGTGATATTGATCTGATAGGTAGCGGTTGGCTTGTTTCGAGGAGCTGTAACCTTGGGCTTGCTACTGACCAACTGATAATTCAATTGCACACTTTTCTTTTTAGGCAGTCTGAAATGGATTATCAACGATCTCTTGGTTCGAGTGTTAACCCGAAAAATTCATAGTAGACAATAAAAAACAGGCATAAATTGCTTATATTGAGATAGTTAGACAACAAAATAAGCAATTAATTTATGCCTGAATATAAGGAAAAAGATACCGTATTTTATCGAGGAAAACAAGCTTTTAAATTTGATTTTTCAGCATCAGTGATTAGCTCAGACGGAGCGATATTGTTAAGTGAAAAAGTAGAGAGAAAGACTGGTCTATTAAAAAGCTTCGCCGCACTGATTCCTGACTATCGAAACCCCTTTTTTATCGAATACACTTATGAAGAAATGCTTCGCCAACGGGTGTTTTTAATGATGCAGGGCTATCAGGATTGCAATGACGAACAAAAACTCCGAGAGGATCCGGTGATCCGTAAAGTACTAGATAGCGGATTATGTTCCCAGCCTACTTTAAGTCGATTTGAAAACAAGGCCGATCGGAGTCTGATCTACCAGATGAGTCAATGGTTTGTAGACCGTTATGTAGAGGAGTTGAAAGAGAAGACTGGTCAAATCATCATTGATGTAGATGGTACCGATGACCCTACTCATGGATCCCAACAACTCAGTTTGTATAATGGCTATTATGGACAGACTATGTACCATGAGTTGTTCTTTAAGGACGGGAACACCGGTCAGGTCATTTTACCAGTACTACGTCCGGGCAATTGTCACTCCAACAAATGGTTTGTGGCCTTATTGAAAAGGATTGTCATTAAAATCAGAAAAAAACTGCCCTCAGTAAAGATCCTTATTCGAGCGGATAGTGGCTTTTCAGGAGCATCTTTTTATCGGATAGCTAAGCAGTTTGACCTTCAATTTTGTTTAGGTATTAGTAGTAATGAAGTTTTAAAGACTTTTACCAAACAGACTATCATTGAAGTAAAAAAGGAATATGCTTCAAAAATCATCAAACATCAAGAGTTTGTTGGCCCGTTTACTTACCAGGCCAAAAGCTGGGATCGTTCTGAAAAGCTGTACGCCAAAGTGGAGTCTACCGGAAAAGGAATGAATGTCCGTTACTTTGTGAGCAACTTTGAAGCGATGACCGCTCAACAGATTTACTTTGATTTTTATGTCAAGCGAGGTGATGCCAGTGAAAATCGAATAAAGGAACTCAAAAACATGACTTATTCCGACCGGCTTTCCTGTCATCGCTACTGGGCCAATTTCATGCGTTTAATCATCGCTACCCTCTGTTATGAAATGTTCCGGCAGATTAAATTATTAATTGCCAAAACAAAACACCACTTTGCTAAACGATGGCAAGTGGACAATATCCGGCTTTACCTGATGAAGGTTGGGGCGTGCCTGAAAGAAAGGAAAAGATCATTGACAATACAATTCTCAAGAGCCTTTAGATATCAATACCTGCTGGGCGATTTGCTTACGGTGAACTGACCGATCAGTTAAACGGTTTGGTTTAATCAAAAAAATGTTCTTCCATAAGAACACAATAGAGCTTTGACTGAAAATTGAAAAATTCTAACAAAAAAACGCTCTAATGTCCTTTGAAATCCAGAAACCTGGTTGATCTTCAAATTAATACATACACTCCAATCAAAAATAGTTAGCAACCCATTATTAATCCCAAAATTGGTGGCCTATGAATAATGCGGGTTAAGGCCTTTATTGTAAACTTTTTCAAAAACCAATGATTTGATCAAACGGATCGCTTCCTCATCACAACCATAGCCAATTCCCTCCAATAATTTCACGTTTACGATTTTACCCAGCCCGTTCACAACGTACTCTAAATGAACTGTACCCTCTATTCTTTGATGAAGAGCTTCCTCAGGATATTTCAGGTTTTCATCAATGAATTTTAACATTGACTTTTTACCACCGCGGTATTCCGGCGCTTGCAGGGGAATGGAGGATTTCTTTTTATTCAAACTTTAAAAGGATTCTTAGAACCAAGATAGTAGAGACAGGACTGATTGTCAATCAATTTCCGGTCTAGTTGATTTGTGGGATTTAGTCTAAAAATTTTGGCTTTATATTCTTGGTTCTTTTAAAACCTACTTCGTAGTTGATATTTCTTACCCGGCAAAGACTTCACAACTCCACTAAATTCCAACGAGAGTAACACACTGGCCAGTTGATTGACTCTCAATTGTGATTTCCAGGCTAGTTTGTCTATTTCAAGGCCTTTCTTTTCTGCAGTGAGCAGATTGATCACCAGTTTTTCTTCCTCTGAAAAAGACGCTAATGACTGATCGCGATTTTTAACCAGACCATCTTCTTTTATATCCCAATTCAGTTCTTTTATCAGGTCTTCAACATTGGTGAATATGATGGCTTTCTGTTGCTGGATGAGTTTGTTGCAGCCTACAGAAAAACGGTGATCTAGATTCCCGGGCAGGGCAAATACTTCGCGGTCGTATGAATTGGCAATGTCAGCAGTGATCAGTGCGCCACCTCTTTCGGCTGCTTCGATTACCACTACAGCATCAGACATGCCGGCAATGATGCGATTGCGTGCCGAGAAATGATAAGCTTCAGGTTGGGTGCCTAAAGGATACTCACTGATCAATGTGCCATTGGCCTGTAATTTCAGTGCGATCTCACGGTGCAAGGCGGGATAAATCACATCTACACCACTGCCCAATACTGCATGCGTTGGAATGCCGGCTTCGATAGCAGCTTTATGAGCTGTTATGTCAATACCATAGGCTAGTCCGCTAATGATGGCGACACCGTATGGCCCAGGTCATTTACTAACTGCTCAGTGACTGACTTACCATACTCAGTGGCTTGGCCTGGTACCAACGATGGCAATTGCCCGGCTAGGGTTGATTTCTCCCTCCCCTGTAGTGTAGATCACTAGTGGGCCATCAATAGTTTGCTTCAATTTATAAGGATAATCTTTGTGAGTGTAGAAGAGGATCCGGACATTATTTTTGATGCATTTCTCAATTTCCTTCTCCGCAGCTTCCAGCAGATCACTATTCCTGATCAATGATATAATTTTTGGCCCGATACCTGGAATCCTACTCAACTTAGACTTGGTTGTCTTGAAGATGTCCCGGACTGACCCACAGTAACTAACCAGTTGCTTGGCTATAACTGAACCAATACCAGGCAACATGTTTAATGCAACCTGATAGCGTAAGTCGTCTTTCATTTAAGCAATGTGACTATCAGTGAAGTTGTTCTTTCAGTTCTGTCAGGAAGGAACGTACTTTTCTTAGAGAATTAATGATATCAAGTTTGTCCTTGGCAACGCTGCCGTCGTTCTTGATCAGATCTCTGGCACCCTGAAGCGTGTATCCACGTTCCTTGACCAGGTGATAGATCAGCTTTACATGATCAATATCTATTTTGGTGAATTGCCTGTTACCCTTGCGGTTTTTTTTAGGCTTGATTATATCAAACTCACCCTCCCAAAAGCGAATAAGAGAGGTAGCGACACCCAAATCCTCGGCTACTTCGCCGATTGAATAGTATCGTTTTTCAATCTCTTTTTCCTTGTAAGGCACAGGTACTTTTAAAAATCAATTTTCAATATAAGTAATTCGACCAGATTCGTCAATCATTAGTGGAATTTCAGGAAAATCTTCTTGCGTCAGGGTCTGTATGAGCTTAGTTGCTGCCGCATTATCGTCAAATATAGGATGCCCGCGATCAATAAGCTTTACCGGAAGGATTCTTCCTGATAAAAATTTCCCCTGCCTGTCTGTTTGCACTCTTAGAATTGGTGCAATGCCCTTTTCCTCACGAAGCGAGAATCGTCCGTAGGTACAAAAATTACCAAGGCTATAAGCAATGACGCGGTTATTATATAGGTCAATAGCCCGCGGAACATGAGGACCATGGCCAAAAATGATATCTGCTCCGGCGTCGATCATCAGGTGTGCAAGTTCATAAACATTGCCGCGGTTTTCACCATAGTAGGTTTCTGTAGTTCGCGGTACATGGAGGTGATCTTGCCCTTCAGCCCCGGCATGAAAAGAAGCAATTACAATATCAGAAACACTATCAAGATGAGCGAAGATCTCTTTAATTCGATTCGGTTGATGGATACTGACCGTTCCCTTATTGGGGGCAAAGGCTGCAAAACCGATTGTAAGGCCCTCAACCTTAAAAGTAGTGTAGGGAACGGCCAGCAATCCAGCATAGTTTATCCCCAGTGAATCGAGGACTGACATTGTGCTTTTTCTACCGGTATCACCGAAGTCGCCGGCATGGTTGTTGGCGAGACTCATCACGTCGAAGCCGGCATCGACCAGATTTTGAGCATAGCTCACCGGTGTTCTAAATAGGTAACATACTTTCGGATTGCGGCATTCCTTCTCTTCAACCCCCGTCATTGAGAATTACACCTTCCAGGTTACCGAAAGTGATATCAGCCTGGTTTAGGGTGTCATTTACTTCTGCCCAGAGATCACTGCCATTGTTGGGGGAGAGGTAATCATCTGACGGGAAGTTGGTAGCCATCATGATATCACCCACACCAATGACGGTGATGGTGTCTTTGTAAGTGATAATAGGAGGGATCAGCGCCGAATCGATTTCAAGTGGGATGTCTGCGATCAGGGCCGCTGAATCAATTGATAAGGTTGACGTATCTGTCGGCGTTGTTCTGGTAGATGTGAGGGTCCTGGAGGTTTTACAACTGGAGATTGCGAGGATTGCGATGGCAAAGATAAATGAAGCTTTATGGTTTTTATTTGGCATTGGGTGTAAAAATAAACTTCATTTCTTTGTCTTGATCCAAACTAAACGAAGCAAATGAAGGCCGTGATGTTTACTTCGCTCGAAATGACAAATTCCTAAAAATAAAAAAGGCCAACCTTTCAGTCAGCCTCAATATCATGTATCTCTTTATCTTAAAGTGCCCTTAACCTAAAGACTGGTTCTCAATAGAAGCCAGGATCAGGATCTTCTCATACTCTTCGGCAGTCAAGTCCTGGAAGAAGTAATGCACCGGGTTCACTTTCTTACCATCTTTATGCACCTCATAATGCAGGTGCGGAGCGGTTGATTTACCCGTATTGCCCACAAAACCAATGATCTCACCTCGCTTCACCTTCTGTCCTCGCTTGACAGTGAATGCTGACATGTGACCGTATCGCGAGACATAACCAAAGCCATGATCAATCTTCACTTGCTTACCGTAACCCCCGTAACTTGTCTTCACTACAGTGACTACTCCGTCACCAGTAGCATAAATGGGAGTGCCCGTTGGAGTCGAGAAGTCACAACCTGGGTGCATTTTGCGCACTTTATAAATTGGGTCCATACGGATGCCGAATCCCGAAGATAGCCGCTTCAATTCCTTATTAGAAACCGGCTGGATTGCGGGGATCGATGCCAGTAGCTCTGCTTTATTAGTGGCCATGTTCACGATTTCGTCGTAAGACATGGTCTGGATATACATCTTTTTCTTCAGTTGATCCACTTTCCGGTACGTGTTGACCACCATATCTTCGTTCTCCAGATTAGCTTCTGTCAGGTGACGATAACGATCAGAACCTCCAATGCCGGCATTCCTGATTGATTGAGGAATAGGGTCGGCTTCAAAGATTACCCGGTAAATATTGTCATCTCTGCCCTGAAGTGAGGTTAACATTTGGTTGGTATTGTCCATTTCTTTCTGCAATAGCTCATAATGGAACTTCAATTCGTCATTTTGCTTCTTCAGAAGCGCTTCTTTTGGAGAATCGAAATATGTAGAATAGGCAAATAGTATACCAATTGCCAGGATTAAGGCTACCGATAAAAACCCCAGAAAGTTAAGTGTTACATCCCAAGTACTGACTTTAACCCGTTCATACTTATAGGTCTCAGTATCGTAATAATACTTTATTCTAGCCATGAATAGATAATCTCTTAATTTTGACCCTCTTTAGTTGGGGTGCTACCCCTTAAAGAATTCAGCGCAATATACGCAAAATCTAAAAAAAAAAGATTCAACGGATTAGAGCAGCCTTCTCAAATGACCTCTAAAGAGATAAGACAGCAGTTTATTGACTTTTTTAAGAGAAAAGAGCATTTGATCGTGCCATCGGCCCCTATGGTACTTCACAGCGACCCCACTTTGATGTTTACTAATGCAGGGATGAACCAATTCAAGGACTTTTTCCTGGGAAATGCCGATCCTAAGTCAACAAGGATAGCAGATACCCAAAAATGCCTTCGGGTTAGCGGGAAGCATAATGACTTGGAAGAGGTGGGGATCGACACTTATCACCATACTATGTTTGAAATGTTGGGCAATTGGTCATTTGGTGATTACTTCAAGAAAGAAGCGATCAGCTGGGCCTGGGAGATACTTACAGAGGTGTATAAATTGCCCAAAGAACGCCTGTATGTCACTGTATTCGGCGGTGATGAGCATGATGGACTGGAGCCCGATCAGGAAGCCTGTGATTACTGGAAAGCCGTCATTGATGAGGATCGCATCATCTACTGTGGCAAAAAAGACAATTTTTGGGAAATGGGTGATGTTGGGCCCTGCGGACCCTGTTCGGAGATCCATATCGACCTGCGCTCTGACGAGGAAATCGCCCAAAAACCAGGTAAAGAGCTGGTTAATGTCGACCATCCCGAGTTGATTGAGATCTGGAATCTGGTATTCATCCAGTTTGAGCGCTTGTCGAACAAATCATTGAAACCCCTACCTGAAAAACATATAGATACGGGAATGGGCTTTGAGCGCCTCTGTATGGTAATTCAGGGAAAGAAATCAAGCTATGATTCTGATGTTTTTACCGCGCTTATTGCCCATGTTAAACGAAAATATAATGATCGCCATACTTGGACCGATTTGGCTGAAATTGCTGTCAGGGTTATTGTCGACCATATCAGAGCAATATCTTTTGCAATCGCAGACGGTCAGTTACCATCAAACAACAAGGCCGGTTACGTGATTAGGAGAATATTAAGAAGAGCTGTACGATATGGTTATCAATTTTTATTCTTTGAAGAGCCTTTCCTCTTTGAATTAGTGCCCGTCTTGGCAAAACAATTTGACGATGTTTTTCCAGAATTAGAGAGCCAGAAAGATTTTATCTCTAAAATCATCCATGAAGAAGAGAGATCATTCTTGAAGACCCTGGAATCAGGTATTAATAGAATAGACTATTGGATGGATTATTCAAAAACATCTGATGGTAGCGCATTGCCCGACGTTTTTGACAAACAGAAAGGGAAAGGTATAATTAATGGCGAAATGGGTTTTCAGCTATACGATACCTACGGTTTCCCAGTTGACTTAACTCAACTCATTTTAAAGCAAAAAGACTTGGAGCATACCTTGACTACTAATTGGGAGGACGAGTTTGACAAGGCTATGAAAGTTCAAAAAGAACGTTCCAAGAGCGCTGCCAAGGTTTCTACCGGTGATTGGGATAATCGGCTATCTGTGGAGGATAGTGTTTTCAAGGGTTGGGACGAAAATTGGTACGATCCTATAGAAACGTCCATAGTAAAGCATAGAAAGGTTTCGGAAATATATAAGTCTTATTTCCAAATTGTTTTGGGGCAAACTCCATTCTATGCAGAAAGTGGCGGACAGGTTGGGGATACAGGTTATTTGGAGGCTTTTGGTAAAAAGACAAGGATCATAGATACCAGGAAAGAAAATGATATGATTGTTCATGTTACTGAAGAATTACCCGAGGATTTGGACACAACTTTCAAATGTGTCGTAGACAGAGAAAAACGCATCCACACCATGAACAATCACTCTGCCACGCATTTGATGCATGCTGCATTGCGGGAGGTATTGGGCGATCATGTTCAACAAAGGGGTTCATTGGTCAATGAGAAACTCTTACGTTTTGACTTTTCGCATTTTGCCAAAATGACCAAAGAAGAGTTAAAAAAAGTTGAAACGATTGTTAATCAAAAGATCAGGGATAACATCGCCAGGGGAGAAGACCGCAATGTGCCGATTGAGGAAGCAAAGAAACGTGGCGCCATGGCCCTATTTGGAGAAAAATACGGAGACTTTGTTCGAGTGATCACTTTTGATAAAGACTTCTCCGTGGAATTATGTGGTGGCACCCACGTTAAGGCCACTGGCAATATCGGTTTGTTCAAGATTGTTTCTGAAGGTTCTGTTGCTGCCGGAGTGCGCCGGATCGAAGCAATTACCTCAGAAAGAGCTGAAGCTTATATAAACGATGAAGAGGAACTTTTAAACAACATCAGGGTAATGCTCAAGAATCCACCTGATGTTTTGAAAGCGGTGGAGTCATTGGCCAAAGAGCGGGATCATTTGAGTAAGCAGATGGAAAAGCTCCAACATCAACAAGTAGCCAGTTTGAAGTCGAGTATCATTGCTTCTGCTTCTGCAGTGAATGGGGTACAAGTGATTGTGCAGAAAGTGGAACTTCCCAGTGTTGATTCATTGAAGAAGCTGGCTTACGATTTACGTGACGATATGGACAACCTCTTCCTCATTTTGGCTGCGGACATAGATGGTCGACCCCAGATTGCGGTTATGGCCTCTGACGATATTGTTTCAGAGAGGAATATCCATGCCGGTAATTTGGTGAAGGAATTGGCTAAGGAGATCAAAGGTGGAGGCGGTGGACAGCCGTTTTTTGCGACGGCGGGTGGAAGTGATACAAAAGGACTTGATCAAGTGTTGAGCAGAGGAATGCAGATGGCTCAAGACCTTTTTGATAAATAATAATCACTGTCATTTCCCGGTTAATCGGGGTATTAATAATAGAATTGCGAATTTTGCACCAACATTAGCCCAGAAGTGCATCGGTAACCCAACGATTTAAGATTAGCTAGAAGTTTATTGTGAACTAATTCATGGGCGTAGAAAGCAAGTACAAACCTACTATCGGTCTTGAAGTACACATCCAGTTAGCCACTGAGAGTAAGATCTTTTGTGCGGATAAAAACGAATACGGTTCTGAGCCTAACACTAACATTAGTGTGATTAGTCTAGCCCACCCAGGCACACTACCCGTACTAAACAAAATGGTCGTAGGATATGCTATCCGAATGGGACTAGCCTGTAATTCTGAAATCAGTCAACAGATGTACTTTGACAGGAAGAATTATTTCTATCCTGACTTGCCTAAGGGCTACCAATTGACCCAGGACAAAACTCCAATTTGCAAAGGAGGGCAAATTACGATTATTGATAAGGAGGGCAACCGCAAATCCATTTCTCTAACTAAAATACACCTAGAGGAAGATGCCGGAAGGCTGATCCATGACCACAACACGGGGAGTTCCAATGTGGACTTTAACCGGTCTGGGGTGCCCCTGATTGAATTGGTCACTGACCCTGTGATTACGGAACCGGATGATGCGGCGAGGCTAATGACCGAGATACGCAAGATGGTACGCTACCTGGAGATTAGTTCCGGCGATATGGAGAAAGGTTCCTTGCGCTGTGATGCCAATGTCTCCGTTACTCTGGAGGGCGCAGCTGAATTGGGCAAAAAGGTGGAGGTGAAGAACATGAACTCTTTCAAACATGTAAAAAATGCTATCAATTTCGAAATTGAACGTCAGACAGCTCTACTTGAAAGGGGAGAGGAAGTGATCTCAGAAACCCGCCTCTATGACGTGGATTCGGGGAAGACCTATGATATGCGCACCAAGGAAGAACTGAATGATTACCGCTACTTCCTTGAGCCAGACCTTTGCCCTTTTGAGATTTCCGATGATTGGTTGAATGAGATTAAAGCAAGCATGCCTATGTTGCCGGGACAACTACTGGAAAAGTTTGTAAATGAATACGCTATTGCTCGTAATGATGCCGCAATCCTCACCGATACCAAAGAGCTTGCCATGTTTTACCATGATCTTTGTGAATTGATTGACGATTATAAAGCTGCAGCCAACTGGCTCATTGGACCAGTAAAATCATACCTGAATGAACAGGGCAAGGAAATCAAAGAGACAAGCCTATCTGTTCGACAGTTAGCAGGTCTAATCAATTTAGTAGCTGACAATAAGATCAGTTTTTCCATGGCTAGTAGTGAGGTGCTCTCTCATTTGTTTAATGATCCTAAAGCTCAAGCAGAGCAAATTGCTACTAAAATCAATTTGATAATAACTTCTAATGAAAATGATATCATGCCAGTAATTAAAGACATTCTTGGAAAATATCCCGATAAAGTGCGGGCATATCAAAATGGTAAAAAAGGATTGCTTGGGCTTTTTATGGGAGAATTAATGAAAGAGACGAAAGGGAAGGTGGATCCTAAAAAAGCTAATGAGTTGATGGTCGAGGCGCTTGAATCTTAGATATTGCGACACATGCATCATTCATTAAATTGCAGCTGAATACGGTAAATCTTTAGTTTAAACAATCTACCTCACTATCGATTAAATTTCGACCTGCATAAACATAATTTCTATGAAAATCCCATTCTCCCAGTAGCAATAGGGTTAATTGATTCTTCGTTTTCTTATAAATCATCCAAAAACCAACATCTCCTTCAAGATCTGCACTTATGTGGTTGTATTCCCGGTAAGTGACTCTTTCAACAAAAGCCGAGCTTTTAAAAAATTCAATTGAAATAGTTTCATTAAGTGATTCTCTGGTAGAAGGAAGTCTTTCTTCCAGCTCATTAATATTGATGATTTCGTCAGGTGTGACAGCCAATATTGCATGGGTATCAGTCTGATGAATCAATTTATTTATTGCGCATTTGACCATTTTTATTTGAACTATTTCATGAGGCACCTCACCAAAACCATTATACCCTGACATTGCCGGCTGATAAAATAACCACAGTGGATCACTGCTTCCAAGTTCGATTGGCAAGTCAATTCTTACGTTACACCTATTAGCCAGAATTGGGCTATTTTCAAGGTAAATAGCAGGTTGATCATTTGCGCATACTTCAGCAACATTCGCAATCCATTCGGCAAACAGAAGAGATAATGCGGCCAGGGAGGCTTGTCCCGAAACAAACTAAAGGTACCCGAATCGTAACATCTCCCGGTAAGCTTAATTTTGTCCTTCATTCAATGATAGATTCATCCAATTTATTGCGCTCCTACCATCACAAATGCACCCCAGAAGTAAGGATCTTTATACTTTTCTTTAAATTCTAGTTGCGCTTTTTTGAACGCTGATTGTTTATCTGACGTCGCAATCCAGTTATTGTAAAAGTTGGTCATTAGCTCTTGGGTAGCAGTATCACTCACTTTCCATAAAGACATTATTAGATTTTGGACTCCAGCTACCTGGAACGCTCTTTGCAAACTATACACTCCTTCACCGTTTTCCAGCTCACCTAAGCCAGTTTCACAGGCCGATAAAACTACCAAATCACAATCGGTTAAATCTAGATTAACTACTTCATAGGCGGTTAATATGCCATCCTCACCAGAAAAGTCGAAGCTTTTAGAAACTTCCGAGAAGAGCAATCCACTGTTAAATAGTGGGTTAGAACTTGTCGCACCATTACTAAAAAAACCATGTGTGGCAATGTGTAATAACCTCGGAGTATCAATCTCTTTAAGGTTTTTTTCGGAAGCTTCTTTTCCTTGCCATAACACTATATTCCAGTCTGCTTTTTTTAGAGACTTATTGGCGAGTTCTATCTCCGTTTTTGTTCCGGGTAGATTGGAAACTCCATATCTCATCATAGAAGTAATATCGCTTGCCCTTTCTTGTAAACTATCAACTCTGGTTTCTCTTTTCAGCCCTTCAAAATCCGGATTTCCTAAAATGGCTGCATTGCTAGTATCATACTGACTTGAATCACGAGCACTAACGATCTCGCTCAAATTACTAAGTAAAATGATATTGTATTTATCGATTAGGTAATCTCCAGATGGATTTTGAAGTGTGTTAAGGTTGAGTTTATTGTAAATGCCATCAAGAGAAATATAGATTGTATTTCTTCCTTTCAAGACTTCTTCAATAGGTTTCCAAAAGGCGTCATAGGAATGAATGTCCTTAGTTTTGAATTGAATAAATTTTGATAGTAAGGAAAGAACTTATTTTCAAGTTCGTATCCATCGGAAAACAATACTAACTCAGGGCCCCATCGAGAAAAGTTATCGATGATAACTGCTGCGTACCGGATGGAGTCATAATAAGCAGGGTGATTAGTCCTGTAGTATAGAGGATGTTGAAACCTTATTATCTCAACGGCAACCTCATCCCATTTGAGCTTATCACGGATTTTTTCCCAGGTCACCTGCTGCTTTGAGCTACCTGCTTTAAAACTCTCGGACCTAAATGACAGATCCCTTTCAAGTGAATCAGCAATCTGTAGTAGTGAATCAACTATCAACTCATTTTCTGACAAATTCTTTTCGGAATACATCTTGGAGATCAGTTCTTTCATGGACTTCCACTTCTCATATTGTTCAATAAGCAGGCTATCATTGCTTTGCAATATTCGGTTTCTCATCCGGGTGACAGATTCGTAAATAATCCCTTATTGGCGAGTCGATAATTCATTAATAATCCAGTTCGTGAGTATTTGGGACCATAATAAATTGTGCTATCAATGGTTTGCTCTCTAATAGTAAAATTTATGGAGTCATTGTCAATAAGCGCTTTCAACTCATTTATATCTTCATAAAGCCTGAGGTAAGTAGTTCGTGTTTCCCTGATAGCTTTACTATAAATGACAATAGAGTTTCAAAAGCATCTTTACTCGTACTATAAAATGAGGTCTTCTCATCTTCTGTCATGTGTGGGAACAGGTTATTAATTTGGAAAAGGTACCCGTTAAGAGCCTTGTTCATTTGAGCTATAGTTTCAAAATGAGCTCTATAGTCCCAGTAAAGCATGCCCTTCGAAAATTGAAGATCAGCGATATATGGGTGGTTATTGCCGTATTTCGATCGGATCCTCTCTATGTCTTCATCAAATATGCGTTCTAGTTTGCCGTCATAGTAAGCATCATCGCCCTTATCCTTAACTTGCCAGACAACAATCCCATCCTTCTCTACTCTTTCAAGCTCCCCATAATGATCTAATTGGTCTGTTACTCCCAAAGCTTTACACCTTATGTAGAATTGAGCTAATGACACTTCAGTGTCATCATACATATCTCCACTGCCTTCAAGCTCCATCACCATAAAATACATTTCTTCGGATTTCCTGTACTCTTCCGCTTGTTCATAAAAATCAGCTTGCATCAGCAGTAACCTGGTGTAACATGAATTGCAATAGATGCCAATTCTCCTGGTTTCATCAATTACTTCTTCCACCAGGGGAATGGTTTTATTGTAGTCTTCTTCACTAATGCTATAATCATCTATGGATAACAAAAAAGAAGCATACCAGATATTGACTTTACTCACCTCTCTTTCATAGATCTTCATGGCTGTATTGGCTAATTCAGAGGCTTTTTCGTACTGACCCAAAGCGCCTAATGGAGATAAATAATTGGTCAGGACCTGGGCATATAATACACTGTTTTCTCCATAAGTTTCCTCGGCCAATTTCTCAATTTCGTTGAATAACTTTTGGGTCAGAAAATGCTCTCCCCGACTGTAGTGCATAAGAGAGATTGCCTTGAGAGCTTCTATCGAATACTGGTTGTATTTTCCAAATACCTGGTTGGATACCGAGTAAGACGCTTTATATAATGAATCTGCATCATTAAATGAGCCTATCGAGTCGTATTTGGAAGCCAGTTCATAAAGTATGTATGCATAATCTTCGCTGTAGTATCCCGACTGATTGCGAACCTTATCAGTCCGTTTTAATGCCAATTCGTCCACCCACTCTTTTGGTGTGAGGCTATCGTCAGGCCAAAAAGAATCCGATTCTTCATATTCGAATATCCAGTATTCAAATTTATTATCCCATTGGTCATCCAGTTGGAATGCTTTCTCCTCGTTACCAGCTTCCAGGTAGGTGGTGATTTGATGTACTCTAACCCCATTCCTAGTCCGCTTATTCTTAGCAGTTCGAAACGCTAAATCGTAAATGCTATCGAGTTTAAGTACATTTTCATCAAACGCGTAAATACTACTCAGTTCTAATAACAGGTCATTGTAGGTATTGCTTTGTTTCCCATATTTTTTCTTTGTCACTTCCACTAGTAAGCGTCCATATTGTTCGCTGGTTTTCCAATTTTCCAGCCACACATGAACATCCAGTAGAACGGTAAGAGTGCGACTGGCTTCTTCATAATCTGCCACTAGAGGATCACCAAGTTCCTTGAGAGCTTTTTCTGCAAATAGCTGGGCTTTTCGATAATACAACTTATTGAAATAAGCCTCCGCACTATCCAGGGAAAGATTTAAAGGTTGGGCATAACAATAATGGGAGAAATTAAGATTGGTTGCCGCCAATATGAGCATCATTACTGTTCTCATATTCTATCAGTTTGATATCTATATTCTATCAGTTTGATATCTATAATAAATTTAAATTTACTTACTCTTTGAGAGAGTCGTACTAGGATATATGTATTTGCCGGAACTAGTGAATTTCTAACCGATGGGGGTCATGGGATGAATCGAAACCTACCAAATTTTGAAGTTTTAAAAGCCGCGGCCAAACAAGCCGCTCAAAACGCCCATGACGATTTAGATGCCCAGGAACAAAAGGCGGCTTATACTGATGCCACGGAGTATAGTTTTTATCGTCATCACCAAGAAGTTGATGAAGAATTGGAATTCATTATTACGATGATTAGCAAAGCCAAAGGTGCTGAAACCACAGGGAATCTCCAGAGGGCCGATCATTTAGTGGAGAAGGCCCATAGTAAAATCAGCGGGTTAAGTATAATGGGTCCCACCTGGGATACTGCAATTCACCATGCACCAACTGGACCCGGCCCTTTTGAGGAGATTATTGAATTTTTTGATAAGGTATTGAAGTATATCGTTGGGCTAATTGCTAAGCTCCAAGCCCCGGTGAACCCGCTTTCTCGAATTGAAGCGGAATTAAAGGCCTTTGATGATCAATCTACTCGGTATAATAAACTGAGAAAAGTGGCGAATTACTATGAGATTATGGAAAGCCAGGAGCTAACCCTGGAAACAGAACGTCGAATAGATCGCATTGGTTATGAGACCGACGCCATTGCAGACGGCAGTGGTTTGGCTGGAAAGATGATCTTCGAAAAGTATGAAAAAATTCACGGGTTGATTGACCAGGCGGAGGCCGCTGAGCAGCGGAGGAATTTGGATAAGGCGAATGAGTTTCTTAAAGAAGCTAAAAGGATGCTTGCTGATTAGTTTTTTTAGCTAAGTTCTAATTATAACAGCATTTTGTTTAAATAGCTCATACAGATGATAGGCTTGATCCGTTAATAGCATAGTCAGAAACCATTGTTTCAAAGTTGTTTTACTCTCTCTTATTCGGTCAGCATAAGCATACCAATTCAGGTAGTTTTGCAAATATTTGGAACTGACACCATTGAATGGGCGTAAGAATGTCCTAAGTTGAGTGTGAACATTGTTTACTTTTTGCAGATGGATTGTTTTATCATCTCTATCCACATGATCTTTGGCCAATAGCGCTTTGTGCTTTATGGAGGGGTTGTCTTTGGCAAAAGCCTTATAAGAAGGGTGCTTATCTGTAATCAAGGTTGCACCGTAGGCCAACTTCCCATCCAATGCCTTTGAAATTTCTTCTTTGCTCAGCCGTTTTGATGCAACAGCTTTAAGGTACTTCTCCCCCTTGCGTTCAACCGCTGTTACTACCTGGACAACTGTGACCTCTTCCTTTCCCATATTCCGTATGAAATCGTTTCCCCTCTTTCTTGCTGCCCTATCTAAATTTCGACTGCCCTTGTTGTTAAGTGCCAGTTCCAATTCATCACATTCTACTTCCGAGGATAACTGTTCGGGAACAAACTCATTTAGTGAACTCAATATCTTATGCCGCCAGTCGAAGCTTGTCTGGATGCTTATTCCGATTTGTTTTGCTATCTTTTTTATCGGCATGCCCTGCTCCATGCAGCGCAGATAAGATTGCCATTTTGATTTAAGCTTGATGTCATACAAAGGTGTCCCTGTTGTTTCACTGTACCATCTTTTACATTCATTGCACTGATACATCTGCACACCTTTTTGTCTGCCCCTCTTATATACCTTCTCGCTTGTGCAATTTGGACAGGGTTTCTTCTTTCTTTTCTCTGCTATTTGTTGTTGAGCGGCAATCAATACTTTGCCTTGTAATTCCTGCTCCTGGAGCAACTCATCCAACAATTCGGTTTGGGAACTTATCGGCAATTGTGCAAATAAATTTTTGATCTCTTGACTTGATATCATATAGCGAAGATAATAATAATTGCTGTGTTATTTAGAACTTAGCCGTTTTTTTATACTCTGACAGATTATTTTGACTTCAATTCACAATTAAATTTTTGATAAGAGGACTTTTGAAAGCTGAGATCAACTAATAAGTGCAATTGAAGGATGAAAAAGCTTTTAAGGGCTTTTTCATCCTTCAATTGCCTGAACAGTGCAATCTTTGGATTGCAAAATGTCAAAAAACTACACACATCTCAGTATTGATCAAAGGTATCAAATTGAAGCATTATTGAAAACAGGAGCTACTCAAAAGGAGATTGCCTGTATCGTTCATTTTCACCCGTCTACGATCTCACGTGAGCTTAAGCGAAATGTGGGTTCAAGAGGTAGGGGAGCTGGTGTCTATCGAACAGCAAATGCACAAAGGAGGACCAATCTTCGTCATCAAGAAAAGCCAAAAAGAGTGATTTTCACCAAACCCATGAAAGACTGGATAGTTAACCGGCTCCAAGAAGATAGATGGAGTCCTGAATTGATCAGCCATCAGGGAAAGAAAACGAGAGAATGTCCACTTAGCCATGAATGGATTTACCAATGGATATGGGAATGTAAGCACACCAACCGCCAGGAGAACCAAGAATACAAACAACTATACACATATCTAAAACATGGCAAACGAAGGCGCAAACGAGGAAACAGAAAAGATCGTAGAGGTATTATCCCGAATAGGGTATCAATTGAACAGCGACCCCAGATCATTAACAAAAGGGAACGATTGGGAGATATAGAAGTCGATTTAATGATGGGTAAAAACCACAAAGGCTCTTTGTTGGTGATGACAGACCGAGCAAGTCTTTTTACCAGAATCAGAAAGATGCACAGTAAAAATGCCGATCAAATGGCCGAAGCTATTGTGGAGGAACTCTCTCAGGATAAACACAAACTGGAAACACTCACTTTTGATAATGATATGGCATTTTCTAAACATGAGTTGATTGCTCAATCCCTTGATGTGGATGCCTATTTCACTCGTCCCTATACTAGTCAGGATAAAGGGACAGTTGAAAATAGGATTGGGGTAATCAGAAGGTTTTATCCTAAGAAAACAGATATTAGATTTGTTACAGAGGAGCAAATCAAAGTTGTTGAAAACAAAATCAATGAACGCCCTGTTAGAAAATTTAATTACCTAAACGCAAAGCAAGTGCTACAAAGGAAAATTGCACTTATTACTTGAACTTACAAAACTCTATAAATTGACTTTTTACAATTCAGGGGTAACAGGGATTCCGATATAATTGAAACCAATTATGAAATAAACCCGGATTTGTCATTGGACTTTGTAGCGAGCAGTCTAAGTTGCTGTGAGACAGGTGCGCGCACCGTGATTCGCCGTAGCGGTTACGCGAAGGCACAGCAGGAATTCGACGTGGAGGTATAGTATCATTATGGTGAGCATCGAAATTCGAGTAAATGCCTGAAATTGCAGTAAATTAGGCTGCGCAGTAAATTTCTAATGACAATTCCGGGATAAATAAAGGGGGTAATTGCTGAGGAGGATATCCAGGAAATTACTGAAGTTACAAGACCGGTTATGAGCTCAGTGCCTCGCTCTACCTTATTAAGATGGATTCAAAGTAATTAAAGATTCATACCAGCGGTTTTGTTTGAGCGTGAGAATTAAGACTCAGATTGACACCATCAAATAATCCAAACCCGCTTCCTTCAGTTTGTTTTCACATCCAATTTACAGGGGCAGTATTTTTTTTCAATCCTTGGTGAACACATCTCCCTTATCCCCTTCAAAGGGGGAGTCGATTACGATATGGCTGGAAAATCGTCAAATGGGATGTAATCAACTCCCTTTAAGGGGAGATTCAGAGGAGTGTTTATCCACTACAACCAAGAAGCATACGATCTGCCCAATACAGTTAAAATTCATAAATTCGTTTTTATATCCAACAGCCCGATGAATAGAAGAAACTACCTTAACCCGCATTATTCATAGGCCACCAATTTTGGGATTAATAATGGGTTGCTAACTATTTTTGATTGGAGTGTATGTATTAATTTGAAGATCAACCAGGTTTCTGGATTTCAAAGGACATTAGAGCGTTTTTTTGTTAGAATTTTTCAATTTTCAGTCAAAGCTCTATTGTGTTCTTATGGAAGAACATTTTTTTGATTAAACCAAACCGTTTAACTGATCGGTCAGTTCACCGTAAGCAAATCGCCCAGCAGGTATTGATATCTAAAGGCTCTTGAGAATTGTATTGTCAATGATCTTTTCCTTTCTTTCAGGCACGCCCCAACCTTCATCAGGTAAAGCCGGATATTGTCCACTTGCCATCGTTTAGCAAAGTGGTGTTTTGTTTTGGCAATTAATAATTTAATCTGCCGGAACATTTCATAACAGAGGGTAGCGATGATTAAACGCATGAAATTGGCCCAGTAGCGATGACAGGAAAGCCGGTCGGAATAAGTCATGTTTTTGAGTTCCTTTATTCGATTTTCACTGGCATCACCTCGCTTGACATAAAAATCAAAGTAAATCTGTTGAGCGGTCATCGCTTCAAAGTTGCTCACAAAGTAACGGACATTTATTCCTTTTCCGGTAGACTCCACTTTGGCGTACAGCTTTTCAGAACGATCCCAGCTTTTGGCCTGGTAAGTAAACGGGCCAACAAACTCTTGATGTTTGATGATTTTTGAAGCATATTCCTTTTTTACTTCAATGATAGTCTGTTTGGTAAAAGTCTTTAAAACTTCATTACTACTAATACCTAAACAAAATTGAAGGTCAAACTGCTTAGCTATCCGATAAAAAGATGCTCCTGAAAAGCCACTATCCGCTCGAATAAGGATCTTTACTGAGGGCAGTTTTTTTCTGATTTTAATGACAATCCTTTTCAATAAGGCCACAAACCATTTGTTGGAGTGACAATTGCCCGGACGTAGTACTGGTAAAATGACCTGACCGGTGTTCCCGTCCTTAAAGAACAACTCATGGTACATAGTCTGTCCATAATAGCCATTATACAAACTGAGTTGTTGGGATCCATGAGTAGGGTCATCGGTACCATCTACATCAATGATGATTTGACCAGTCTTCTCTTTCAACTCCTCTACATAACGGTCTACAAACCATTGACTCATCTGGTAGATCAGACTCCGATCGGCCTTGTTTTCAAATCGACTTAAAGTAGGCTGGGAACATAATCCGCTATCTAGTACTTTACGGATCACCGGATTCTCTCGGAGTTTTTGTTCGTCATTGCAATCCTGATAGCCCTGCATCATTAAAAACACCCGTTGGCGAAGCATTTCTTCATAAGTGTATTCGATAAAAAAGGGGTTTCGATAGTCAGGAATCAGTGCGGCGAAGCTTTTTAATAGACCAGTCTTTCTCTCTACTTTTTCACTTAACAATATCGCTCCGTCTGAGCTAATCGCTGATGCTGAAAAATCAAATTTAAAAGCTTGTTTTCCTCGATAAAATACGGTATCTTTTTCCTTATATTCAGGCATAAATTAATTGCTTATTTTGTTGTCTAACTATCTCAATATAAGCAATTTATGCCTGTTTTTTATTGTCTACTATGAATTTTTCGGGTTAAATTGTTTGGTGCCACTGCCTCAAGTGTGCTTTTAACACCACTATTTACTAAGGCTGAAAGAAAAAAATCAACGCCCCAAAGCGCCCTCCTCTTTGACGCCATGGGTGAGATCAGGGAGTATATACACCGGACCTGATCAAACAAATCCTTTCCAGTGGATTAAATGCCATCACAATTACCCTTTGTGATCCTAAGACTTTCGAGCAGGATGCTAAAGAGGCCGCCAGGGAAGGAATCTTGTCATACGATCGCTATATCAGGAACAATCCCGATCTATTTATCAAGGCCACTTCCATCTCAGACCTAGACCGTGCTATAAAAGCGGGCAAACTGGCTATTTTCTACCTCTTCCAAAATTCAAGCCAGTTCGGGCGTAACCTTGATATGGTCGACTTCTATTGCAGCCTGGGAGTTCGATCCAGCCAAATCACTTACAACCATCAGAATTGGGCCGGAGCGGGATGCAAGGAAAGAACCGGCGCCGGGCTTACCAATTTCGGTCTGGAGTTGGTTGAAAAAATGAACGAAGCAGGGATGTTGATAGATCTCTCCCATGCAAACATGACCACCATGGTAGACACCATTAAGGCTTCAAGAGTACCGGTAATTATCTCCCATACAGCCTGTATGTCAGTGTATGAAAACACTCGAAATACCACCGATGTAAACATGAAACTGTTGGCTGACAAAGGAGGAGTAGTAGGTATTTGCCAGATCCGGCCATTCGTCAGCAGCCTCAGAAAAGGCTCATTCGAGCACTACCTGGACCATATTCAACATGCCATAAAAGTAGCCGGAATTAACCATGTTGGTATAGGTAGTGACCGTGACCACAGGGTGATTGAAATGTCAGATGAGTATATAGCTTATAGCTGAACTGAAAGCAGAAGAAGGTCCTAATTTTCATCCCGGGGATTGGCCATTGTACATGGATGAATTGAATGGTCCCAGGCGCAATGAAGTAATCTGGGATGCACTGAAAAAACGAATGTTATCCGATGATGAAGTAGAAAAGGTGATGGGATTAAATGTTTACAGGCTCTATAAAGAGGTGATTGATTAATTAGATAAGCGGCAAGAATTAAAAAAATGACCATCATTCCGAGAAGTAACATTTTGTAAAACACACAAATTGTGACGCTAGTTGATCATCCTCTGAAAAATTATTCTCGCCTTCGGCAGTGTCTTCACAGTCGAACTTGTTGGTTTGTGCGACAAACCATGGCGTAAATTAATGATTAAGTATCTCCAGGCAGAAACCAATGAATGAGTGCACACAAAAGCGAAGCAAGAATTAAAAACTTTACCATCATCTGGGCGCTAGCGAAGAATTCCATAAAAAAGTCCCCCGATAGGGCTCCTCATTCTACTTTGTCCTGGTCAGAATGATGAAAAACTTCGGAAGTCTGACATTAAATTACTTCCCTACCCTGGCGACACGATTTGCGCTTTAACCAGGAACTCTCTGATTAGCGGCCACGACTGTGGACAGTCATTATGCCCGCAAGCAAGCTCATGAAGCTCCACACCACCGGCGCCGGCCAACGTCCGGCCGTGGTCGACCGGGATGATCTCATCGTAAGCGCCATGTATAACCAGGAGTGGACCCTTAAATGCCTTTACACTTGTGACGTTATCAAACGGGTCTCGAACCAGAAACCCCGGCGCCCCAAAACGATTGGCAAACGGCCTTGTACTGGTGAAGCTGGATTCGAGGATCATTGCTGCGAGACTACGTTCACGAGACAGGCCCGCCACAGCACCGCCGCCAAGCGAACGACCATAACCGACAATCCGGTCAGGGTCCATGCCGCCATGCCCGATTGCCCAGTCATATGCTGCACGGAATGCAGCGCCAATGGTGGCTTCTGAGGGAGAGCCCGCTGATCGGCCATATCCCGGGTATTCTATCAGTAACACTGCCAAACCCCACCGCCTCGGTTCGTCGAACACGTCCGCCCAATAGTCGATCAGCTCCCCATTCCCATGAGCGAACATCAGCATTGCCGGCGGCGACTCTGCTACTGTAAGAGGTGGGAGCAGCCATGCTTCGGTTCTTCCTGCAGTACTTTCCAACCAGACTTGCTGTACATCCTTTGGTAAGTCAGCGCTGGTGCTGAAAGTAACGGGTGCAGGGAACATGACCCGGCGCTGCATCAGGAAGAGGATGGCCCAGTAAAGGGCAACCGAAGCGGCGAGTACACTCGCATAATAAAGAACGGTGTTGGCCATGGGCTTCATATTCCGGGTCAAGACATCTACCGTCTAACAGATATTCTACTCTAAAAGCGGCTTTAACCTCAATATAGGCATATTATGTTGAATACCTGGTCTTGGTAGGACGCTAAGATCAGCGTTGGGGAACCTCAATGCCATATACTTATAAGTTCCGGTCCCCATATCAGGAACAGTGGGTAACTGCGAATCATTTCTATTTTTTCCAGGCGTTGAAATGTTTTCTAAATAGGATTAATTGGCCCAGGTGATGGGCATTATGATCAATTACTATCAGAATCTCTCTTAAAACTGAATATTTGTCTCCGGCGGGCATGGGCTGGTAGAGATCAATATTCGGGTCCTTTACTATTTTTTCCAGATGGGCAAGGTCGTCAAAAAACTGTTGAACGCTCGTTTTCCATAAATCTGAATCTGATTGTTGCTTCTCTGGCCAGTATCCGGCAGGCCAGTCAGGCGCTTGATAATTATCATCTTCAATAAAATTAATTATATCTCGCTGTGTCAGGCGCAGATGTTCTTGTAACTGCCAGGGGGTATATTCTATACCTTCAATTATTGAGTTAATATGTTCCTCAGGAAAATCTAGTAATACATCTTCTAAATTGACATGAGCATTGCGTTCTTTTAGAAAAGAGATGAGTTGATTTCTGACAATTTGGTCTGCATGGTTACCGGACATTCTTATTTGTATTTAAATTTTTGATAAAGGGGTAAATGATTTCTTTTTTCTTTTCAAATCCCTCCAAAGGATGATTGGCTTCATCCAGTTGCCAGCTTCTTTCCCTTTGCCATGGCGGACCAGGAAGATATAGGAGAAGTTGAGATGAGAAAAGTCAGGCAAGGGGTCTTTGGGGTTATAGAAGAAAGATACGAAAAATTGTGATCAGAGTGAATGGGTATGATGATTATTGGGAGGGAGCAAAAAACTAAGTTTCATCAATACAGAATATTCCAGCGCCACTGTTGGTGTTCTTCACCAACAGTTAGCAATCGGGATCGATAATGCACTTAGATACCCCCATCTTATTCAATACTTCAATAGCTCTTTCGGATTTGTAATCCGAAAGCAGAGAGGCGGATTTCAAATACTTATACTCAATTGTTCCTGAATATTCTATCCGGAACAATTATGGGATTGTATGTCAATTTGACTACTTTAATTTAGTTGACAAAATACCTCTATTGCCAACAGTATAATATGGCCCACTGATAACGTAACTTTAAAAAGAAAAAGAATGGATATTTCTAATCTTAAACTAGAGCTACTAGATTTTTCTGAGCAATCGTCTACAAAGTGGATCATCAGACGGATCTTTATTGGATTTTGGTTGTTTATCTACTATATCTATGCATTCACGTTTTTTGTTGGAGTAGCTATTCCGGAAAGTAAACTTTTTACCTTTCTTTCGAGCACAGAAAAGATACCTCCCCTTCTGATAATGGTTACGTTCGGATTTATTGGTGGCGTATTTCTTATTACTCGAACGTATGTGCGTACGACTCAAAAGGTTGTCAATGGTACAAAACAGAGGCAGGATGTTCCTATTGTGTGGTACTTTTCACGCCCCTTCCAGAGCGCCCTGATGGCAATATTCATATATTATGCTTTTAGAGCAGGGCAACTGGTATTTTTCAGCGGGGAAGGAGTACCAGGTGAAGGGCAAATCAATGTATATACTTTATCTCTGCTCGCCATTATTGCCGGTGCATTCAGTGAACAGGCTTTCGAAAAACTGCATTCTATTGCATCAGGTATATTAAACACCAGGACTGAATAAAAGAGGGCGTCCTTGAAAATTAGTTCAGCGAGAAGAAAGAGGGGTTAAAAATGGGATCAGGATTTTCAATAGAGGAGAGATTGATCATCATACTGATTACCTGCTCTTGAAAGAGTACAATTTTTGTTACAAAATAGAGTTTGAAAGTGCGTTTTTGGTGTATAGACATAGTGCTTCCTTTGAAGTAGAAAACGAACTTTTGTTTTTTAGTTATGCGGCCTGTTGGAATGGTGGATCAACTGTATTTAGCAATAGTTTTCTTTTACTAATTTTTACTGCGTTAGCGGTCATCACAGCAAAAAAGACAAACAGTCTTTCATTTTTCTCTCCTTTAACTTTAATCCTGTTGGTCCCGTAATGAGTTTTGTGGTCACCGAAGCTGCCTTCCATCACTGTAGCCCTTTGATTGGCGATGAGTCCACTGAGCCGACTGTCTTGTTTAGTAAGAGGTTGGGGGCCTTTCTTAGGAAA